>CAXTSZ010000006.1:70355-85218 GCA_964247125.1 uncultured bacterium | reverse complement strand
GTTGCAGGATTAGCCAAAAACAAAACAATGGAGCAAATCAACCAGGTAACAATAGCAGGGCAAACGCATCAAAATTATATACTTCAATTATACTTGATTAGTTTATGTTATCCAGAAAGGATTACAGCAACTGGATAATAAATCAGTTGAATTGTATTCTGTAAATACTGTCTTAATCTCGCAAGTTAATGAATTAGCATAAAAACTTACTGAGTATAGGCTCTAGTCAATACTGTTGAAAAGGTATTTTACTTGATGCGTTTGCCCTGGTATTCATAGTTTAATAGATAACATTAATTGGAGTGATATTGTTGGTGGAGGAATTGGTGCGCTTTTTACGACAATTCCTATTCAAATTTATTTGGGTAAATTGAAATTCAGATCAACTACACTCAAAATGACGCATCAAGTCTATTTAAATTTACTAGATAAGAGGTTATTAGCTTATCCAGAACTGTATGAACTTTTGAGCGATTTTATTAAATCAACTAACGTTGTAGCAAATTTTACTAAATCTTCCCTTACAGAGCCAGACATAGTCAAGTTTCTAGATAACATTAGTCTATGCGATTCAAAAATCTCTATATTATTTTCTTCATTTACAGGGGATGCAATGCGAGACTTGCAAAAGTTTTTGATTGATGATCTAATAGATAAGAAAAATTGCTCTCCTTATAATTTAAAGAAAGCAGGTGAAAAAGCTCGTATTTTAGAAAAAGCTTTGCGATCAGATATTCTTATTTATGGAGTTGAGTTTTCTAATGATAAAGTTCTCATAAAGAATCCACATTTGGATGCAAAGTTCTGGTGAAAGTTTTTAGTATGAGGGAAAGAAAAGGAGGGTTTTCTTTCCCTCATGCTGGCTGGGTGCCCACCACACGGCCAGCCGCCATTCTCTGAGGCAATAAACTTAGTAAATATATCAAAGTTAAGATAGTCTGGGCATTAACCGGTTAATTAACAACTCTGGTGCCCTGAACACGAGCAAGGATATTCAACGAGGCCAGTAAAGCCCTAGTATCCTTGTCCTCGGCGTACTCTTGAAAGATTTCCGCCAAATAATCATCGATCTCTTCAGGGCGATCGCGGAAATATTGTTCTGTGAATTCATCGAGGGTTCTAAACTTTCTCATGGGTTAGATGCTCCTGCCAGTAGGCTTTAGGAATGATGCTGTGAAACATACTCACGTAAAGCACGGTTGATACTCGTCTGATAGCCTTCATCCTGCTGATGATGATTCTTAAACCAATCTACAAGGTCAGCATCCAGACGCAGCGTTATTTGCTGCTTAATTGGGCGATAGAATACCCCCCGCTTGGCATCATCCCAACTTCTTACCTCTGGGATGTCATCAGTGTTAATTGTGTCTTCGGGCAAAGCAGCCAAGGCATCAATTTCAGCTTGGACATCTGGCGGAACAGGATTAGAATGTCTCTTCTTCATAAGCTCTCCTTTCATAGATCGTTGCTTTCCTTGCACTAATGATTCGCCCTGTCTCCTCACCCGTTATCGGATCGACCCTTGGCCAGGTATGCACCACAAACACAGTTAACTGACCAATCAGGCCAACAGTTTGCCAACGCTCCTCATCTGGAAACGGATCGATTTGGCTCAGAGCCAGCGGATCTGCAAAAACATATTGAGCGGCTTCAAAACTCAAGCCATGCTTGCGGATGTTCTCCCGATTTTTTGCGTCATCCCATTCCCACTGCAACCTTATCCCCCACAAACTTTAATGTAACTCCTAATATGTAGCTACAGAAGATACTTGTCAAGTTAAGGATTACCAAATTCGGCTCATGCTCAGGATTAAACCGGGCATGACCTCATTGCAGTCGATCGAGGCAGGGGACTCTAATAACTTTGGTTTTTGCCCTGGTCGATAGCTTTCCACTTGTTTACTTTGCAGGTTGATGAGCAAGCCTAGCTTTACACCTAACCGCCGATATTCCACCATCCGCTCTTGCCAGATAGCCAATCTATCCTGGTCGGGACTGTATTCAAGGACAAAATCGGGGGCGACTGGGCAAAATTGGTCGGACACCTCCCAGCGAGATTGAGCAACCCAAGAAAGATCGGGATTCATGATACCACCGCCAATTTCTAGGAAGTCGTACCCCATTGAAGAGCCAAAAGCAGTCCCTAAGCTAGTTTGCTCGTTCCATTCATAAACTTGCATCATCAGATCGGGGCTTATTAGCCCAATGTTCATAAAAAACAATGGTTTGAAGAAGAGTTGGCCAGTTTTTGTTAGCTCTAGCCGCAGATCTTGGTTATCAGAATTTAGAAGATAGTACTGTTCGGGAGTCACGTTGAGGGTGACACCACTGACATTGAGTAACAGCGGCTGACCATTGATAGCTTCGCTGTCACCCTCAACGATCGATGTACCAGGAGTCGCGGCGACTGTCATAATTTGACCTTGGTTTTTGGCTAATGTGATCATACAGGCTCTAAATGATCACATTAGTCAGCAGATGATCACATTCAAGAAATGCTTCTTGCGGAGTAGTGAATGAGTTGAAACCCTTTGTGAGTAATTATTTGAGAATTTGAATACATCTTTGATCTGGATGAAGCAATGTGATCATTAAGAATCGATCTGAGTCAAGATATACTGAGATACAACGAGTTTATTAACAAAACCGATGCTGATAGGTTATGCCCGTGTGTCCACAGATGACCAAAACCTCAACCTTCAGCAAGACGCTCTACGGGCTGTTGGATGCGAGAAAATTTTTGAAGACTATATCAGTGGGGCAAAGGCCAACCGTCCGGGGCTGAATTCAGCGATGGAGATGGCTAGAGCTGGGGATACTTTGGTGGTTTGGAGACTCGATTCTCCTATGCGGAGACGCTTTGCGAACGGTTGGGCAGGTCGCTCAAGGATCTGATTGAGTTGACCGAGGCTTTGAAGGGAAGGTCGATCGGGTTGCACAGTCTTCAGGAATCGATTCTTCTGTACGAAGACGCTCCGCGAACGACACCACATCGAGCAGCGGCCAGTTAATTTTGCATATGTTTGGGGCGCTGGCTGAGTTTGAGCGGAATTTGATTCGGGAGAGAACCCAGGCGGGGTTGATTGCGGCGAGAGCTAGGGGGCGTTTGGGGGGGAGGCCGAAGGCTTTAGACCCGAAGAAGCGGGAGTTGGCGGTGAAGCTTTATAACGATCGGGAGCTTTCGATCGATGAAATTTGCCAGATGATGGGGATTTCTAAGCCGACTCTTTATAAATATGTGGTCGAAGGGCAGGTAAAGTAGACGGTTATAAAGAAATCTCTAGATTTAATGATTTCTGTAAATGTGTATTTCAGTATCATTGCTGTGAAACGCATTCATTCCGAATAGCTTACGTATCACAGTAAGTAAGAACTAGTATTAGAATATAATCTAGTCCTAATATTGGTTCATACGCTCTATATGATTGACCAGAAAGATCTTGAGGCTTGGCTTACTTCAATCAATGAAAAATATCGCCAAGAAGAAATTCCTCATCGTAATCGTCCATGGAGTGCATTGAGTGATTTCTCACAAGAATTCAATTGCTCATTCACGCTGGATTCACCAATTGCTAAGTCGATTTTTGATTGGTTTGCTGCTAACAGCAAGCCAGGTTCTCAGGAGATTGGTTCGCTTTTCACGGGTGCTTTCTATTTCGACACAAATTTTTGGCCTCTTGAAATACTTTTAGGATATGGTTCTTATTCACTTAGTCCATTCGATTCTTTGAATGCAATGCCACAGGCTATAAAAAAACAAGTGATAGATAATAATTATCATAGTTGGTGCTTGAATCTTTACTGGATAGATTGTTTAGATTATGCATATGGTATTGATGATATAGAAAAGTTAGGTAGTCTCAATCCAAATGCCCTAAAACTTCTTCAAAATGGCAATCGTGAACTAGTTGGTGCGATCGCGCAGTTACTAATCCCTCATCCAAACACTAAAGCAATCTTAGCTCTTCGTATGGCATCAGAGATTTTCATGAAAGCACTCTTAGTGCAAGAAAAAAATCTTACTGATCAGCAATTGAAAAAAAGCTTCAGTCATAAAATAGAAGACATTGCTAATGAATGTTTCTCAGCTACTGGCTTGCATGAGTTTGAGGATATCTCTAAAAATGTAAGTATCTTTCCTGATGTATCAGATCGCTATCATGGAAATGAATGGCAGTTGTCTGATGTATGGAGAGCTTTGTGTATCACACAAATGGCTGGAACAGCAGTTACACGTAGATACTCTAATCGAGATACACGACCTCAATTATTTCATGGCCAATAATTAAGGAGCTTTAGATTAAGCCTATTCTAAAGTGCTGCAAGCTAATGAATATCTATTTTTCATTATTTCTGTAAATACGATTAATCGTAAGTTGTTTCTAATAGTTCTCGAAGCATCTCTACCATTGAGATTCCTTCAATTACAGCTCTCACTTTGATCTTCTTGTGTAGTGCCTCTGAGATATCTAGGGTTAGGCGTTTGATCTTGGGTTGGCTGGGTTCTTCTGGTATTGATGCTACCTCTGTGGTAGCTAAATGAGGATTTGCTTCTGAGGTGGGGACTTCTCGATTTTCAACCCAGTTATCCACGTTGGCCTTAATTTTTGGTTTAGCAGTGAAGCTTACTTCTTTAGGCATTTTCGATCTCCAAAATCTCTTGAATTAAAGCAATAATTTCTTTGGCTGCTTGGCCTTTGGGGTCAGTTTCTAGGACGGTTTGACCGGTGGCGGCTGATTCTGCGAAGGGAACCCGTTGGGAAACTTGCGATCGCAGAACCGGAATATCGAACTCTGCTAAGGCTTTGAGGACATCTCGACCGATTGCTGTATTTGCAATTTTACGATTAATTACAAATGCAGACTTCAGTTTTTCTTTAAATACAGAAGCTTCTTTGATCAAATCAATGACTTCTTGAGCAGCCCAGACATCGTAGGGAGATGGTTGGACTGGAACTAGAACTAAATCCGCAGCGGCGATCGCTGATCGGGCTAGTTCACTAACTCGGGGTGGACCATCGATGACCACATGATCATAATTTTTTGCCATGTTGGGTAGGTCGCGGTGGATGGTGGGGCGATCGAGACCTATGACAGTAAAGGGTGGTTCTTCACTGCGAGCTGCTGCCCAATCTCTTGCAGATCCTTGAGGGTCTGCATCCACGAGTAAGACCTTAGCTGCGTTGGCACTAAGGGCATGACTGATGTGAATAGCCAGCGTTGTCTTACCTACCCCGCCTTTTTGATTTTGAACGGAGATGATCATTATTTCTGCATTTGCTGTGAAATGTAATAACAGAATATCGTATTTACAGAAAACAGGGTAGACTCGATCAAATCAACTTAGTGTTTTAAGTGTGCTGTAAGTCTTTTAGAGAGATGGATACAGCCTTGAATCATAATGATGTCTGTTTCGTTTGTTGAACCCACCGGTTGCCATGAGTAAAAAAAAATCGCAAAACCTTACAAGCTTTGACCCCAAATTAATGATGTCGCTTTACCTATTCAGCAATCGGCGATAATACAGAAATTCAAGTTAGAGCCAAAAGAAGCCACCAAGCGCTTTACGCTTGATTTACCTGAGCGAATGCACCGGAAACTGTCGATTTTATCGGCAAGAAGCGGCAGAACGAAGGCTGATATTAAGCGGATGATGTTGGACGAAATTCTGGTGGATGTGGCCGAATGACTAAGTTTAAGCATGATGAGTTTGCAAAAGACTTACTCAAAGCCATTCTTGAGCCTTATGGTGAAATAAAAACTGATCGGGTGGTGACAAATGAGATACGCAAGATTGATGTTTTCTTCATTCCTGCCGAGATAGTCCCGAACGATCCGACTCTGCAACTTCTGTGGAAATGTGCCCTCCGTGGTGCGTCTTTTGAGCCATTTCGATCGCCAGTGCGAGAGCATGAAGTTCGCAGCACGATGGGTAAGTTGTTTGATGTTCATGCTGAGATGGGACGGGAAGCCCATCGGGAAGACAGGAAACAGCCTAAAACCAATGAGCTGCCGCAACTGTGGATCATTACCCCGACGATGAGTGAGGAGAAGTTGCAGGACGTAAATGCTATAAAGGGAGGAGAGGAATGGGGTGAAGGTGTTTACCTACTGGGTAAGACTTTCCGAACTGGGATTATTGTGGTTCACAAGTTACCCAAGACCCCTGAAACTGTCTGGTTTAGAACTCTGGGGCGTGGAAAGGTTCAGCAGGAGGCGATCGATGAGATAGCCGCTCTGCCGAAAGACAGTGTTTACCGGGGAAAAGTCCTGGAGTTGTTTGCTGTTCTCAAGGTCAACTTAGAAAACAGCACCGATAGCTTCGCTTGCGCCGTTAGGCGATCGAGATCCTGATGAAATGGAGTTACTTATGTCTTTAGCTGAATCGCCGGTATTTGTTGAGTACATGGAGCGGGCTACCGCTGAAGCTATCGAGACAAGCGATAGATCTACTGTGGAAATTATGATGGTAGACCGTTTTGGCGCTGTGGATGATGAGCTATCAGCGATCATTCCCAACATTATCAAGTTGCCAAAGTCAGAATATGTTTCGTTGGTGATGCACATGAGTAGGGAAGAGTTGATCGATCGATTTACTGACCCAAAAGTTTGATCAGCTTTTGGTTGCCGATAGCAATGACGTAGTTTTGGGTGTTCTTCATGAGGTCAAGAATCTCGGTGAATTGTGGCTGTAACTGATCATTCATGTTCTTCTGCCATCCCCCGAGCGATGCCCAGCAGAACTAAATCTGCGGCGTAAATAGTAGGAATCGATCGCTGTTGTAAATAGCAATGTATTAGTTCCCCATCGCCTCCCGTGACCAAAACTGGACTGTCCGGGAATTGCTGGTGCCAATCCTGAATAAAACTCTGTAAACTCGCGATCGATCCATGCAATACCCCGCTCATTATGGCAGCCGAAGTATCCTGTGCCCAGCGGGGCGGTAAAGTTGCGGGAATTTGCAACTTGGGTAAAGCCGCTGTGCCAGCACTCAGCGATTGCAGTTGCAGACCCAGACCAGGGCAAATCGCACCCCCCACTAGTCGCCGAGCGCCATCAATGCCCGTAAGCGTGAGTGCAGTACCGCCATCAATTACTAAAATTGGATAACCATATTGCTGGCCAGCGCCGTAGGCCGCTAACGCTCGATCGATCCCTAAGGTGTCATAGAGATTAAGCAAAGGCACGTCGGCCAGGGTGAAAGTCCGCTGTACATGGGGCTGCCATAATTTTGTTTGGGCGGGTACCACCGAAGCCAAATAGATTGGGATATCAGAGAGTTGGAGCTGCTGAATTTGTAAATATGTAGTGAAATTGTCCGGCAACACTAACTGCTGTGGCCAATTATCGGCACTCATATAGGCACTGTGCCAAGACCCTTGGAGTTCTTGACCAATAAACCACGCCCAGTGGCAACGGGAATTGCCGATCGCTAAAGCTAACCAAATCATGAAATGGGGTTGGTAAATATACTTAGCAAATGTAAAGAAATAATAATATACTGAGAAGACAAAGAAATTGAGTAAAGATAGCGGAACATGCGTGTAGCAATTGTCGGGGGCGGTCTCGCCGGATTATCCTGTGCTAAATATTTGGTGGATGCCGGACATACGCCGATCCTGCTCGAAAGCCAAGCCATGCTCGGTGGTTTGGTGGCAGCCTGGAAAGATGCTGACGGTGATTGGGTGGAAACTGGTCTCCACAACTTCTTTGGGGCTTATCCTAATATGTTGCAACTGATGGGCGAGCTAGAAATATTGGATCGCCTGCACTGGAAGCGCCACGCCTTGATTTTCAACCAGCCCGAAAAGCCGGGAGTACTTTCTTTGTTCGATGTGCCGAATATCCCGGCCCCTTTCAATATCATTGTGTCAATTCTGATGAACAATGACATGCTCACTTGGAACCAAAAAATCCGGTTTGCCATTGGGCTGATTCCGGCAATTGTACGCGGTGACAAGTATGTAGAGGCGATGGATAAATATACTTTTACCGAATGGTTGAGTATGCACGGCATCGGGGAAGACATCAGCACCGATATTTTTATTGCTGTTTGCAAATCCCTTAAGTTTATTGACCCAGATGTCATTTCGGCTACTATCCCGCTGCGGGCGCTGAACAAGTTCTTGCAACAAAAAGACGGTTCTTGCATTGCCTACCTAGATGGGGCACCGCCAGAACGCCTCTGTCAGCCGATCGTCGATTATGTGACAGCGCGCGGTGGCGAAGTCCAGACTAGCTCGCCGCTGAAAAAGATTGTTTTAAGAGCTGATGGCACTGTCGATAAACTAATTGTGCGGGGTATCGGTGGTGCCGCCGAGCGCGAAATCCAGGCCGATGTCTTTGTCTCGGCCATGTCGGTAGATGCCCTGAAAGCTTTTATGCCGGAGCCGTGGCGAGCCATTCCCTACTTCCAGCAGCTCCATGAACTAGAGGGCGTGCCGGTAATTAATATTCAGATTTGGTTCGATCGCAAGCTCACCGATATTGACCACACGCTATTCTCCCGGTCGCCGCTATTGAGTGTCTATTCCGATATGAGCAACTCCTGCAAGGAATACGCCAATCCCGATAAATCAATGCTGTCACTGGTCTTTGCTCCTGCTGCTGACTGGATCGATAAGTCTGATGCCGAGATTATGGCTGCCACCTTAGGCGAATTGGCCAAGCTATTCCCTAACCATTTGCCAGCACCTGCGCAGGTGCTGAAGTTTTGCGTGGTGAAAACGCCGCGATCGATCTACACAGCTATTCCTGGTCGTGAGCAGTTCCGGCCTCAACAAGCCACCCCGATCGACAACTTCTTTTTGACTGGTAGCTACACAGCTCAACCGTTCTTCGGTAGTATGGAAGGCGCTGTTTTATCTGGCAAGCTGACCGCCCAATTGGTGGCGAACCATCAGCCCGCTGTCCGTAAAGAACTAGTTGCCAGCTAATGCGACTCCCTACCAGAACTTCCGGGTGGGGGCTAGAGAAAGTTCCGAATAATGATAAGGTCAAGGAGACAGAAATTTGAGCGGCATCCCACCAGCTAGTCTTGAGGTATTTGCACCTCCCTCCCCGATAAACATCATCAAACCAATGCTGCAATTGCCTCAGCCCCTTGTAACCAATCAGAATTTACCGTCCTTAGCCGACTCTTACGAGCTGTGTCGGCAGGTAATTGCAGAATGCGGCCAGACTTTTTATTTGGCGACATTATTAATGTCGCCACCCAAGCGGCGGGCGATTTGGGCAATTTATGCTTGGTGCCGGAATACTGACGAATTGGTGGACGGTGCCGGTTCGGAAACGACGACGGTGGAGACTCTCGATCACTGGGAAGCCCAGCTTAAATATGCTTTTGCGGGGAAGCCGATCGATAAGTATGACGTGGCTTTAGTCGATACCATTCAGAATTTTTCAGATATTTCAATGCAGCCCTTTCAAGACATGATTGCTGGTCAGCGGATGGATTTGCAACAACAGCGCTACCAAGATTTTGAAGAATTATATTTGTACTGTTACCGCGTGGCCGGTACTGTTGGCCTTTTGTCTAATTCCATTGTAGGTATCGATCAGCAACAATTTACTGCTCCCTGGTGCAAGTTTCAGCCTGCTCCTATCTCCGAAGCAGTATCTTTGGGCATTGCCAAGCAGTTGACTAATATATTGCGCGATGTGGGCGAAGATATTGAGCGTGGTCGGATCTATTTACCACTGGATGAACTGGCCGCTTTTAATTACAGTGAAGAAGATCTGCTGCGCCGCACCGTGAATAAGCAGTGGCGAGAATTAATGAAGTTTCAGATCGATAGGGCCCGGCGCTATTACAGTGAGGCTGAATCTGGTATTAAAGCCCTTAGCCCGGATGCGCGGTGGCCAGTGTGGGCGGCGTTGATGCTCTATCAGCAGATTTTGGATTCGATCGAGCGCAATGATTATGATGTCTTTAACCGACGTGCTTATGTTAGCAATAGCCGTAAGCTGTGGGGTGTACCTCGATCTCTATTGAGAGCACAAATTAGCTGAATTTGACAAAACAGTTAGGGAAAGAGCAAGCTATTTATGTGAATATTGTTATTCCCCAGAACGTCTGAGTGCGAATTGCTTTACTGTTTATCATATTATTTTGCGATCTTTAGAAAGATAGCAAATAGTTCACTGTATTTAAACTTCCAATGTGCTACTGAGTGACATTGCTAGGATTCAATTTAGATCAACCATGTTTAGTTAGTCAGTTAATTGGGTTAGCATAGTTTATTGTCTTGAAATATGGAATAATTAAATCCTGCTGTATATTCCTCTAGTTAGTCTGAGCCGATTATGGAAAAAGCGATTCTGACACCAGTAATCAACGAAAAAATATCACAAATTGCATTAGAACACTCAATTGCGATTGATATCTTAGAAGACTTTGCCAATTTTGTGATTAAGAATCATAAAGTAAAACCTTTAAAACCCTCAACAAAGCCAAAAGCTTTGTCTTTGTCTCAATTAAAAGAATCAGTGTGCAAGTATTTCCAGGTTAAGGGTACTCCGGCTTTAAAGAAAGATGGTTCTTACCAAATGGCAACAGAAGGTATGGAGTTAAATCTCGGTCTCAAGGAAAGCTGGGAGATTCTTTATCGTAAATTTATTGGACTGCTTCCCCATGAAGATGGTGAGAAAGGAGCTGATTGTATTAATGGTATCAATATCTTTAAGTATTTTATGCCGTGGAGAGTATTTGACTTAAATCCCAGTTCTGCTAGTGATCAAGATATTAAAATGTCTTACCGAAATTTATCTAAGATTTATCATCCTGATAATCCTGAAACTGGTAATGCCCGAATATTTGATCGAATTAATTCCATGTATCAATCTATTACTATAAAAATTGCTTAGATCTATGGCTCCTCAAGCTAAAACAACAACAAAATGCACAATCCTTGATAAGGAATTATCCGAGTGGCTATCAATCACTTTAACAAGGCTTGACGAAGTGATTGATTATTTTGATTCAGATCCAAATGATGATTGGGATCTAGTAGAAAATGAAGATTATATTTTTATCAACAAAAAATTAAAAGAACGAAGATTTGCACCCAAAGGTGCATTGAAAATCGCTGCCTATTTTGATCATCATGAACAGCGAACAATATTTTATAAAATCAAGGATTTTATTACACAACATGATGAGCGAATACGAAAGGCGTTAGCCAATCGGATTATTTATGAAGAACTTTCGGGTGATGGTAAAACAATTACCCGTAATAATCGAGTACTGATACATAAGCAGAGTTTGCGGCGTATTTTGGAAACTAATGGATCTCGCTTTAATCGATCGTTTAATGAATTGCAGAGGTCTCAGATGCCTCTGGAACTAGATTCTGATTATGCTGAAATAGAAAATAATGTTTGGTTCTTTGGTTCTGGAGCCGTTAGAATCGCTAAAGATTTAGGGGAGAATCTTACCAACAAATCTCGCAAAAAGATGTGTCAGGTTGTAGGTAGTAGATTAGAACCTGTTTTAAAGCAAATTGAGACGGCTCAAGCTAAGCAGCAGCAGCAAATTGAGAAGGCAAAAAATGCCTCCAGAAAAAGAGATAAGCAAACCTGCCAAATTACAAAAACAAAAAGAAACAAAGAAGACAAGTTCGATCTTGCAGCCCATCATCTTTATTGCGTGAAAACTTATCCACGCCTAGCAACGAGTTTAGATAATTTGATTTCAATTCGGGAAAATATCCATCAAGAATTTCATAGTTCGATGGGAGGATATAACCAGCCATGCACTATTGGAGACTTTATTGATTTTCTACATACAAACTATCCAGATAATGATTCGATTTCTTTAGAGTTACATCGGCGACAGCTCATGCTTAAAGTTGATTGATTCCCTAGCGTCTTTCCCACCATACAGAAAATTCAGTAGTTAGCCAACCAACACGGCATCACCCACTACCATTCCCAACTAGATGAATGGGGCAATGCAATCTTACGGCTTTCTGATAGCGAAGTTTAAATGAAACTCAATGACTTCTGATTGAACTCAACCGTGCTGGCATTCCTACAGACAAAGATAATTCACAGCTTTACTTTCAATACTTGCACAAACGCGATGGATGACCTTCGACCCATTTGGTGACTTCGACAGCAAAGCCGGATACAACGCCATGTTTGCCCAACCACTATACGTTCGACGAGTTACGGAATACGCGATCGATCAAAGGTTTAAGCCCCACAGCAATCACCTACGAAACTGGCACCTAAGACATAAAACTATTTGTGGTCAAACAGCCAAGCAACTAAATCACTAGTGTTTTTAAAATCCAGCAAATCATCAAAAAGTGTTTCAAGTTGTGCAATTGAAAAACACCGAGTTTGCCCTTGTAACTCGATTTGCTTACAGCAACGCTACGCGAACGGCACCTCGCCAAGTTTCTTCTTCAACTGTCGTAAAACCTTGTTGAACTGGGCTTACGTGATTCCGTTTCTCTCAAAACTAGTCATGTATGGCATATTCTTTTGATCCTCATAAGCAATTAATTCTTGTATGATCTATGTATCATTCCTATCCATATATGGTGTAACCGATGCACATCGAACTAGCCCCAGTCGATGAAAATTCATCAAAGAATCTGTGAGAAACGGCATCTTCCGCAGCGAAGCCGAAGCCGTGCGAGACGCAGTAAGACGAGCACGAGAACGCGAAGAAGATAAACAAGAAAGACTCTTGAACGCCCTACGCCTGGGTGACGCAGACATCGCCGCCGGAAGAGTTACACCCTACACCCCAGAACTACTCAACAAAATAGAAAGCGAAGCCCGTGATTGAGCATCACAGCTTGTCCGCGACATCCTCGCCCATGCTGAATACGACAAAGAACGGTGGAAACCATGATAGCTGCACTAAACCAAGAATATGGCCATCTGTTGACAGTGGTGCAACCCAAAGTCATTGAGACAGAAGAAGAAAACGAATTCTATTTGGCAGAAGTTTCTAAACTGATGCAGCTAGGAGAAAATCTGTCGCCAGCCCAAGAACAACTGCTCAGACTATTGGTGAACTTGATTGAAAACTTTGAAGACCAACACTATCAACTGAACCCAGCCACCCCCTTAGAGATTTTGCAAGAATTTGTAAACGATCGAAAGCTCAAACAAAAAGACCTACTACCAGTCTTTGGCTCCCAAGGAATCACCTCCGAAGTTTTGAACGGCAAGAGATCGATCAGCAAAGCTCAAGCCAAAGCCCTCGGTGAATTCTTCAAAGTCTCACCCACGTTATTTTCAGATCGCTGATATTACCTTGAAGCCACGAAAGCCAATCGTTCGCAAAGCGTCTCGGTAAAGAGAATCGAACAGCTTTGCTACAATCAACTAACCGCCTCACAACCACCAGGAATTGGCCATGACCGTAGCTAAAACCACCCCCCAACTAACCACCAAACAAAAAATCCAGCAGCTAGCCAACCAAAACAACATTACCCACCACCATTCCCAACTAGACGAATGGGGCAACACCATCTCACGTCTCTCCGATAGCGAAGTCGAACTAGACGAAACCCAATGGCTTCTGATTGAACTCAATCGCGCTGGCATTCTAACGGGCAAAGACAACTCACAGCTTCACCTTCAATACTTACAGGAACGTGATGGATGACCTTCGACCCATTTGGTGACTTCGACAGTCGAGGCTATCTCCGTAATTTTTTTAGCAGCAAAGACATTCCAAAAGTCAAAGCCTTAGAAGATGCCTCATTTCAAGGCAACATAGACCGCGCAATAAATACACTGGTCGCTGTAGACCTCATCGAATACAAACACATTCTAGAAATCCACAAAACCCTATTTGGTGACGTTTACCCCTGGGCAGGTCAAGATCGATCGGTCACTTCACCAGGCATCAACATCAGCAAAGCTGGATACAACGCCATGTTTGCCCAATCACCATACATTCGACGAATCACCGAATACGCGATCGATCAAAGCCGCGACTTCAACATCATGCGCCAGCAACCAGGTTACATACTAGGATCGCTAGCCCACGCCCACCCATTTCTCGATGGCAACGGACGCACCATCTTAGTACTCCACACAGAACTAGCCCACCGAGCTGGAATAAGCATTGATTGGACACGGACAGAAAAGAAAGCCTACCTCATCGCCTTAACCACTGAACTGAACGACCCAGGAAAAGGACACTTAGACAACTACCTAAAACCCTTTATTGGCTGCGCGATTAATCGTCCGCAATCAGCCTCTTTGTTAAAATCGATCAAAGGTTTAAGCCCCACCAAAATTACCGACGAAACCAATACCTAAGCCCTACTTTTTAGCGTCTTTTCCACCACAACAAACCAGCCACGGTGAGGCTAGCTCCCGGCAGCACAACGATCGGCAGCCAAAACAACAGCTGCGCTTGCCAGAAAGATAAGCTGATCCGGCGGTTAGTGACTTCTTTGGGGTTGGTAGCTAGAGTGGTGCGATCGCTCAACCAGCCCACTGAATTTAAAAATACATCGCCATTCAACTGCTGCTCAAAAACGCCATCGCGCACAAATTGCGAGCTGCCGATTACGACGAGGCGACTACTAGCTTGCTGGGCAGCGACCCCCAAAATGAGGGGGCCAGGTAGATCTTGGCCAGGGTTGAATTCGAGGGGAGAAGCAGTGATTTTGCTGGCGGCCCAGCTATCAGCGCTCGTGGTCAAAATAGGAGTAGATTGAACTCCAGCAGTGGCTTGGAGGACTAATGGTCGAGCGAGAGGGTACAGAGAGATACCATTGCCAAAGCTGCGGGTAATAGGATGCTGGCCATAGTTAGTGACGATCGCAATGCGTGGATTAAGACCAGTGGATTGGCGGGCACTGCCGGGATCGATCGCTAGATAGTTGC
>CAXTSZ010000006.1:41147-70255 GCA_964247125.1 uncultured bacterium | reverse complement strand
GGATTAAGACCAGTGGATTGGCGGGCACTGCCGGGATCGATCGCTAGATAGTTGCTGAGTTGAATGCCCCATTTTTTTAGCACCGCATCCAAGCCCAGCTGAATTTGGGGGTCAACAAGAAGTAACAAACGACCGCCTTGGCGGAGATATTGATCGATCGACTGGATTTCCCTCGTTAGTAGTGGTTTCTGGGCACCAATAATTGCCAAGACGGTGGTGTTAGTTGGGATCTGGGTTTGGGCGAGGATTAGTGGTTTAACCAGATAGTTCTGAGCTTGCAATGCTTTGATGGCTGTTCCGGGTAGCTCTGGTTCACCATGCCCCTGCAAGAAATAAATCTGCTCCTGGCGATCGCGAGTAATTTGTTCAATGCCAGTGGTCAGCGCTGTTTCGGTTAAGAATTCGCCCGGATTCAAGCTGCGGAGCAAGTTTTTCTTAGTGCCAAATTCCAGATACACCTCGCCGGGGGCTTGGACATTAAACTGCTGTGCGACAGCGGATTGGGTATTAGCAAATTCATAGCTAAAGCGGGGATTTAACTTTTGGTAATTAACCAATAATTCAGTCATCCCAGCAGTGGGATGCTGGCTAAAAATCCAGACCTTGATTGGTTTAGATAATGATTTGACTAGTTGCTGGGTCTGGCTAGACAGTGTAAACAGCTGATTCTCTGTCAAGTCCAGCCGCCCAGAGTTGAGGACAATCAGGCTATTGATAACGATTAATGATCCAATAACTGCCAAAGATTGTAGTAAAATGTGGCGCTGTCCCGATCGCAACCAACCGTTTCGATACAGCCAAGCATAGCCCCAGCCCAGCATCAGACTGCCACCTAGCAAGATCGTCAATACTGGCACTGGCCACCAACTGTCACTGACTAAGCCCATGACTAAACCCATCGATAGTAGGCCAGCACCACCGACATAGAGGTATTTGAGAGAAAACCGACCAAGTCGATAGATGCTTTGCCACATAACTGTTAATTGCTATTTACTGCCGCCGTCTCAACTCGATCGCTTGGGCGGTCAGAAAGATCCCCAGCAAAGTATAGCTGGTCAGGATGGCCAAGCTGCCTACATCTAATACCCCGCTGGCCAGTCGATGGAAGTGATTGACCACCGAAAAATTGCTCACGAACTGGCCAAAACTACCGCCGAGGCGATCGGACAGAGCATCGAGGTTGCTCCAAGCTGTCACCAACACAAAAGTTACAAATCCAGCCACCAGCGAGCTGCTGCTACTAGCCGAAATCCACATACCGCAAGCCAGAATTGCCGCTGCTTGCAGCAGCAACGCCAGATGACCCATCAAAATAATTGATGGTGATAGTGGTGGATTACTGTTAGTCACCGCCATCGCCTCAAATAACAAAAAGGGCGCAATCATCGTCATAAATAAGGTCAAAGCTCCCAGTAGTTTCCCGACAGCAATCACCCAGTTGCTCAATGGTGAAGTGGCGAGTAATTCGAGAGTGCCTTGTTTTCTTTCTTCGGTGTATAGTCCCATCGATAGCAGCGGCAAGGTCAATAGACTGATCGAGCCTAAAACATTACTAAGGAAGCTCTGCAAGAACAGATATGGCACATCCAGGCTAGTCGGCTGACCACCCTGTTGTTGTTGAAAATCGGCTAAAGCTGCTTCTTGGATAGCAGCACTGAGCAGACTCGTAAACAACAAACCGCAGATCAGCCAAAAAACACCAGTGATAATGTAGGCGAGGGGCGATCGGAAATAGCCATAGAGTTCACGGCGATAGATAGCCAAGATGTTGTAAAAAGCCGATCGCATCACCTAAGAAAACTGCTGGCCAAGCGTGATCGGATTGTGGACAGTAATTTTCTTTTTGTTGATCGAAATCAACTCACCATCTTTCAGATCGCCTAGGAGCCGGGTAACGGTGACCCGGGTGGAACCAATGGCCTCGGCAATTGCTTGATGGGAAAGGCGGAGATCGATCGTAATGCCGCTGTTATTGGGCATCCCAAAATCTCGACACAGAATCAGTAAAAAGCTGACCAGCCGCGAACCCATATCGCGATGGGCGAGGGTTTCGACCATCATTTCTGTCTGTAAAATTCGCGAAGACAGACCTTTGAGCATCAGCCAAGACATATCAGAATTTTCTTTCAGCGCTTTTTCAAACTGTTCGATCGGAGCCGAAATTAATTCTACTGGGGTAAAAGCTACGGCGTGGTAGAAACGATCCGATCGATTGCCAGTGATTAAAGACAACACGCCAAACACGCTGTTTTCCCGCAGCAAGGCTACAGTAATCTCTTCGCCAGCCTCGTACACTCTAGAGAGTTTGACGGCTCCTTTACGCAGGAAATAAACCCGTTCAGCGGGATCGCCAGGAAAAAATATGGTCTTGCCGCGATCGAATGACTCGACCACTGGTGGAATCGCACCACCAATACTTTGAAATACATTTGCTAAAGGTCTGTCTTGTAATGCAACCATACGTACCACGTCACCAATCGGTATTAAACACTACTTAATCTGAGTTGTCGATATTTTTTTGTATCAGGAATTACATTTGCTTACTCTTCCCTAACGCTCCCGATGATGAGATCATAGACCAGTGCCGCCGTAAATGTGAAGTACAGATGCTAGACCTAAAGAATAAAAATGCCTTAGTGACAGGTATTGCTAACGATAAATCGATCGCCTGGGGGATTGCCCAACAGCTGCATCAAGCTGGCGCAAATATTGGAGTAACCTACCTCCCCGATGAGACTGGTAAGATGGAAAAGAAGGTCGGAAAGCTGGTGGAATCTCTAAATCCCAGCATTTTTTTACCCCTGAACGTTCAAGATGATG
This sequence comes from uncultured bacterium, assembly GCA_964247125.1. Taxonomy (GTDB): domain Bacteria; phylum Cyanobacteriota; class Cyanobacteriia; order Cyanobacteriales; family Chamaesiphonaceae; genus JAAFHZ01. Next base: position 67,435 of record CAXTSZ010000006.1, on the reverse strand, counting down.
CCCAGATTGACCAGACCTTTGGTCAAATCAAAGAAAAATGGGGCAACATCGATATCCTCATTCACTGTTTAGCTTTTGCCAATAAAGAAGATTTGGCTGGTGATATCAGTAAAACTTCCCGCGCTGGCTTTGCCCAAGCAATGGAAATCAGTACTTTTTCGTTAACGCGGCTGGTGGGAGCGGCCAAACCCTTGCTACGCAGTGGCGGGAGTATTATCACTCTGACCTATTTAGGCGGTGTCAAAGTCATTCCCAACTACAACCTCATGGGCATTGCGAAGGCCGGACTAGAGATGAGTGTGCGTTATCTAGCCACCGAACTAGGACCCGATAATATTCGAGTGAATGGCATTTCAGCGGGGCCAATTCGGACTTTGGCTTCTTCGGCAGTTGGTGGCATTTTGGATATGATTCATCACGTCGAAGATATTGCGCCGCTCCGCCGCACGGTGACTCAAACTGAAGTCGGTAATACTGCGACTTTTTTGGCAAGTGATCTTTCTAGTGGCATAACTGGGCAGATTATATATGTAGATGCTGGTTATGAAACTATCGGCATGTAAGCCAACCCAAAGATAGTAGAAAAAGCGGAGAACTTGAGTGTTCGCCGCTTTTTTATGGGGTCTGGGTGATGGACAGATGCACAGTCCGTCAAATTCCTGTAAGGTGATGAAGATTGTCAAAGTTAACTTTTATAAAGGACAAATCTCTATGACGACTGCTACTGCCTTTAAATACGAAGTAAAAGACATTGCCTTAGCGCCTTCTGGCAAACAACGCATTGAGTGGGCTGGCCGGGAAATGCCCGTACTTAAGCAAATTCGCGATCGCTTTGAAAAAGAAAAGCCTCTCGCTGGTATTCGCTTAGTTGCTTGTTGCCACATCACGACTGAAACTGCTCACTTGGCCATTGCGCTGAAAGCTGCTGGTGCTGATGCGATTTTGATTGCCAGCAATCCACTTTCTACTCAAGACGACGTAGCTGCCAGCTTAGTCGCCGATTATGGTATTCCAGTATTTGCTTTTAGAGGCGAAGACAACGCCACTTACCTGCGGCACGTAGAAATGGCTCTCGATCACCGTCCCAACATCATTGTGGATGATGGCTGTGACGTAGTAGCAACTTTGGTACAAAAAAGACAGCATCAGCTTACAGAGCTGATTGGCACCACCGAAGAAACTACTACTGGCATCGTGCGTTTGCAAGCGATGTTTAAAGCTGGTGTTTTAACTTTCCCTGCTGTGAACGTTAACGATGCTGACACCAAGCACTTCTTTGATAACCGCTATGGTACTGGCCAATCGACTCTGGATGGGATTATCCGGGCGACTAATGTCTTGTTAGCTGGTAAGACTATTGTGGTAGCTGGTTATGGCTGGTGCGGCAAGGGTACTGCCATGCGGGCGCGTGGGATGGGTGCTAACGTCATCGTGACTGAAATTGATCCAACTAAGGCGATCGAAGCTGTCATGGATGGCTTTGGTGTCATGACCATGGACAAAGCGGCTGCTGTTGGGGATGTGTTTATTACTGTTACAGGTAACAAGCATGTGATTCGGGCTGAACACTTTGATGTGATGAAAGATGGCGCGATGGTTTGTAATTCTGGTCACTTCGATATCGAAATTGACTTGGAAGCGCTGAAGGGCAAAACTACGGAAGTTAAAACTGTCCGTAACTTCACTGAAGAGTATTGCTTAAAGAATGGCAAGTCGGTCATCGTGATTGGTGAAGGTCGTTTGGTGAATTTGGCTGCGGCTGAGGGTCACCCAAGCGCGGTGATGGATATGAGTTTTGCTAACCAGGCGATGGCTTGTGAGTTTTTGGTGAAGAATAAGGGCAATTTGGCTCCTGGTATTCACTCGATTCCAGTGGCTGTGGATAAGGAGATTGCGCGTTTGAAGTTGCAGGCGATGGGTATTTATATTGATTCCCTGACTACTGATCAGATTGATTATGCTAATTCTTGGACTTCTGGGACTTAATTAATATCGGTTTGGGTTGAGACGAGCAATAAGTTATTGCTGGGGAAAACCTGGATCTGGGGGATGCTTCCCCCAGATCCCCTGTTGAGAAGGGCTGGAGCCGCCACCTGCGGGCGGCTAAGGAAGCCCGTGGGCGGGATGCACCCCCTCAAACTCCCCATCGTAAGGTTCAAGTAGCCTCCATTAATAAAAGAATGGAGGCTACTTTTTATGTTTGATTTATCTAGGCTGGAATGCCTAATAGTTCGCCATTGCCGGCTACTATTTCGCCGATTTGGTAGGCATTGGTGCCTTGTTGCTCGAACCAGTTGATTGTGGACTGGGCGGCGGTGGCGGGGACAATTACTGCGAACCCAATGCCCATATTGAAGGTGTGGTACATGTCGCGATCGGCTACTCCACCCTGATCCGCTAGCCAGGTAAAAGCAGTTGGTACTGGCCAACTACCGACTGTTACTTGCACGGCCTGCCCGGCACCTAGGCAACGGGGTAAATTTTCGGGGAGGCCACCACCGGTGATGTGTGCCATGCCATGAATGGGTAGGTGCGCTTTTTTAGCTGCCAAAATTGTGGACACATAGATATGCGTGGGCGTGAGATAGACTTCACCGACTGTTTGGCCACCGAAGGCCGTTGGTCGATCGCTCCACTGCGCTCCAGCTGTTTCAATTATTTTGCGTACCAAACTGTAGCCGTTACTGTGAATACCGCTACTGGCCAAGCCGATCGCGACATCCCCGATTTGGATCTGAGAACCATCGAGGATTTCGCTCTTTTCTACTACCCCCACCGTGAAACCAGCTAGATCATATTCGCCGGATTGGTAGAAACCGGGCATTTCAGCGGTTTCACCGCCCAGTAAGGCACAGCCAGCTTGCTTACAACCAGCCGTAATACCAGCCACTACCTGTACCAGCTCGGCTGGTTCTAACTTGCCGGTGGCTAGATAATCTAGAAAAAACAGTGGCTCTGCCCCACAGGTCACAATGTCATTCACACACATCGCTACCAAGTCAATGCCGATTGTTTGGTGCTGGCCGAGCGTTTGGGCAATTTTCAGCTTAGTCCCCACGCCATCCGTACCAGAAACCAGCACTGGCTGACGATAACCCGTGGGTAACTCAAACCAACCACTGAAACCACCTAAGCCTCCCAAAACCCCAGGACGATGGGTGCTATGCACTAGACTTTGAATTTGCTGGACAAATGCTCTACCGGCTTCCACATCTACCCCAGCTGCTTGATAGTCCATACTTTGAAATTATGTATCGATATGCCAACCAAATCCTAGCCTTTGCGACCATCCCAGTTACGTGAGCATTACTTATGAATATATAAGTAATACATCCGAAATTCTGATACTTGGCAACTATCTATCTAGATCGCAGTCCTTGGTTACTGGAAAGCATAGACTACCTCCGACCTTTTTTGGCTGGCCATAGCGTTAAATACTATTGTCTAAAATAGCTAGTCGGCATGTTAGGGTAGCCGTATTCTGCTGGAGTAGTGATAAATATATTCAATATTGCACTCTTCAGATTGGCATTCCAGTAATGTTCTTCAATTCTTAATTATGCATAAACCTTGGCTTAGTATCACCCTAATCGCGATCGCAATGGCTGCACAGTCTTTGCCAATATCCGTAGCCGCTGTACCCACCTCGCCTAGCGCTGCTTTGGAGAGCCTCGATGGCGAGCCAGCTGTTGAAACAGAAGCAACGAAAGCACTGGCGACCCAAACTGGTCAGGCTTCTTGGTATGGAATGGAAGGTGGGCAATTGACCGCCACTGGCGAACGGTATAACCCGCAGGGGTTATCGGCAGCTCACCGCACATTGCCCTTTGGCACCAAAGTCCGCGTCACTAATTTGCGTAATAACCAGTCGGTGGTGGTGCGCATTAACGATCGCGGCCCCTATACTGGTGGTCGAATTGTAGACTTGTCAGAGGCTGCTGCCGCTGAGGTAGGTATTAAGCAATCAGGGGTGGGCAAAGTCCGCTTAGAGGTTTTGAGCTATGGCAATGGCCGTAGATCCCACCGCTAAATTTCCAGTTCTTTCAAATTGTAAAAGTAAAAACATCAGTATCAATGGTTAATAAATATCTTTCTGCTAGTTTGGTTGCCTTCACGATCATGACCCTGTTACCTACCGTAGCCAGCGCTGGCCAGAGCGGTCAAGCTTCTTGGTATGGACACGAAGGGGGGAATTCTACTGCCAACGGTGAACGCTATAGCCCCGGTGGTTATACAGCCGCCCACCGTACCCTCCCTTTTGGTACGAGGGTGCGCGTTACCAATAATCGGAATGGTCGATCGGTAATTGTCAGAATTAACGATCGTGGACCTTTCACTGGTGGTCGTATTATTGACTTGTCGGAAGGAGCCGCTGCGGCGATCGGCATTAAAGGCAGTGGGGTGGGTAATGTTACGATCGAACCATTGGGTGGCGGTGGTGGTCGCCGCAGAAGTAGACACTAGTTTCTAATCGCTAGAATTTCAGTCAAAGATGGGGATGGCCGAGCATCCTCATTTTTGATGGCAGCGCTGTAAGATGGGGAAATTCTCATCAGCGCCCATCACTCATGACTAACTGGCAAGCCTTCGGCGATTACACCGATATTCTCTACCATAAACACGACGGCATCGCCAAAATCACCATCAATCGTCCCCACAAGCGCAATGCCTTTCGACCCCAAACAGTCAATGAGATGTGTGCTGCTTTTGGTGATGCCCGCGAAGACCCCCAAATTGGGGTGATCTTGCTGACGGGTGCTGGTCCGCATACTGATGGGAAGTATGCTTTTTGCGCTGGTGGCGATCAATCTGTCCGCACCACTGGTGGTTATGCCGATGACCAAGGGGTACCTCGCTTAAATGTCTTGGATTTGCAACGCTTAATTCGATCGCTACCCAAAGTGGTGATCGCGCTGGTGGGTGGTTATGCGATCGGTGGTGGACATGTTTTACATTTGGTGTGCGATCTATCGATCGCCGCTGACAACGCGATCTTTGGCCAAACCGGTCCCAAGGTCGGTAGCTTCGATGGTGGTTTTGGTGCCAGTTATCTTGCTCGTGTCGTCGGCCAAAAAAAAGCCCGGGAGATTTGGTTTCTCTGCCGGCAGTACGATGCCGCCGCCGCCTTGGATATGGGTTTAGTTAATTGCGTGGTGCCCATTGATGAACTAGAGGCCACTGGCATCAGCTGGGCTAGGGAAATACTAGCTAAAAGCCCTTTGGCGATTCGCTGTTTAAAGTCGGCTTTCAATGCCGACTGTGATGGTCAAGCCGGCATCCAAGAGCTGGCTGGCAATGCGACTATGCTGTACTATATGACAGCTGAAGGGGCAGAGGGTAAACAAGCGTTTCTGGATAAAAGAGAGCCGGATTTTCAGCAGTATCCCTGGCTACCCTAAAAATAGAAATATGAACTTAAGAGTTCTGTCTGCTTTCCGCCGTTTCTAGTTGTGTGGACTCAGCCGTAATAACGGTGGGCACATTTGCTGGGATATTTTCCTGAACTGGTAAATCTTCTAAAATCTGCCAAGTGGGGGCAAAGGCTGGCAAGCCCAGCTGACAAGTCGGCCAGCTGCCACTGACGGATACATTTAATTGTTGACAAGATCCACCGTTGTGACCCTGAGGCTGATAGAAGCAACAGTTGCGACAAACAGATGCGGCAGATTTATTTGTGGCGAATTCATAAGTTGGCATGTTGCACCTCGTCTGAGCGGGGGTAAATTCGGGATCAAGGGTTTTTGTTTTTCTGCTCTCTACTATCATGCGCTATGCGAAGATGGGGATCATTGCTGTGTAACGATTGTGCCATGAGGCTTCGAGCGATCCCCGACCCCTTTTCATGTTTAGATTGTCTTTATGTTTGATTCACACAGAGACACATTGATGGAATCAAAATAAAGCCCAACAACGTATTGACAAATTCTCAAGATATAATTTAGTTGTGGAAGTGATGGACAGTTCGGCACTAGATCGGTCTGTCAAAAAAACTTTTATGCGAGTGTGTCAGCACTTGATGAGGAAAATTCATCAAAGAATCTGTAGCACTATATTGGTTCAATACACTTAAGCTAACTCCACTGTTGTACTAGACTAAGGACAGATCATCATGGGATTATTCGATCGAATTGGCAATGTGCTGCGCGCTAATGTTAACGACATGGTGAGCAAGGCTGAAGATCCAGAAAAAATTCTGGAGCAGGCCGTCATGGATATGCAGGAAGACCTGCTGCAATTGCGCCAGGCCGTAGCCAGTGCCATTGCTAGCCAAAAACGCAGCGAACAGCAATACAACAAAGCTGTCAATGACGAAAATAGCTGGCAGCAAAAAGCCCAACTTGCTCTACAGAAAGGCGACGAAAACCTGGCGCGCGAAGCGCTAGTCCGCAAAAAGTCTTACAGTGAAACAGCCGTGTCACTGAAAGGTCAGCTCGATGGACAAGTTGGCCAAATTGAAACTTTGAAACGCAGCTTGATTCAGATCGAGAGCAAAATTTCTGAAGCCAAAACCAAGAAAGATATGCTCAAAGCCCGTTCGCAGGCAGCGAAAGCGCAAGAGCAGCTCCAAAGTGCCGTGGGTCGAGTGGGTAACAATAGCTCGATGGCCGCCTTTGAACGGATGGAAGAAAAAGTGCTGATGTCGGAAGCCCGCTCGCAAGCAGCTGCCGAAATTGCCGGCTCGGATTTAGAGAGCAAATTTATTGCCCTCGAAGCGGGCAGCGGCGTGGAAGACGAACTGGCCATGATGAAACAGCAAATGTTGGCTGCTGCTAATCCAACCCCGCAAGCTTTACCAGGATCCTCTTCGGTTGCCGCCCCCAGCACGCCGGCGAGCGCCCCAGTGGATGCCGAAATCGAAGCTTTGCGGAAAAAAATTGATAATCTGTAACCAGATTGTTGAGCAATTACCTATCTAGAAGTGAAAATCCCGATCGCTAACCTCTAGCAGATGGGGATTTTCAGTTGCCGGCAGTTAAAATAACCAAAATTTGGACAAAGTTTTATGAGTGGTGTCAGTATTATCAGCGATGACTTGTTTGCAGCCGAGGTATTGGCCAGTGAGCAGCCTGTAGTTGTCTATCTCTGGGCTGATTGGTGTGGTCCATGCAAATTGGTTTCCCCCTCGATCGAATGGTTAGCTCAAAATTATGCCGATCGGATAAAAATAGTAAAAATGCCGATCGACAATAATCCTAGTACCGTCAAAACCTATAAGGTGGAAGGCGTTCCGGCGATTCGGTTGTTTCAGAGTGGTAATCTACTCCATTCTTGGGAAGGTGCGATCACGAAGAGCAAGCTAATTGCCATGATCGATCAGCACTTTCCTAGCACTAACTAAGTCTTTCAGTATCAAACCACTAACATCATGCAATTTGCCCAGCGTCTGCAACCGCTCCAAACCAACGTCTTTGCCGATATGGATCGAGCCAAGGGACAGGCGCGGGCAGCAGGGCAAGAAATTATTGACTTGTCCCTTGGTTCATCTGATTTGCCGACCGCGCCCCATGTAATTCAAGCGATCGCCAATTCTCTGTCCGAACCGCATACCCATGGCTACCTGTTGTTTAACGATACCAGCTCTTTCCGGGTGGCGGCGGCGGAGTGGTATACCAAAAAGTATGGCGTGTCGATCGATCCCAATACCGAAGTCCTGCCCCTGATCGGCTCTCAGGAAGGAACGGCTCATCTCCCGTTAGCTATTTTAGAGCCAGGGGACTACGCTCTATTAATGGATCCGGGCTATCCATCACACATGGGGGGAGTCTATTTAGCAGGTGGCCAGATTCATCCCATGTCCCTGCGACCAGATAACCATTTTTTACCTGTGTTTAGCGAAATTCCCCCAGCGGTTTTAGCGCGGGCGCGGTTGATGGTGTTGAGTTATCCACACAATCCGACGGCCGCAATCGCCACTTTAGAATTCTTTCAAACAGCGGTGGCCTTTTGCCAACAGCATAATTTGGTATTAGTGCACGATTTTCCCTATGGGGACTTGGCCTTTGGCCAGCAGCAAATGCCCTCGATTTTGCAAGCTGATCGGGATAAGACTTGTGCGATCGAGTTTTTTACTATGTCGAAGTCTTACAATATGGGCGGTTTTCGGGTGGGATATGCGATCGGCAATGCCCAACTGATCAAGGCGCTGCGCCAAATTAAAGCAGTGGTTGATTTTAATCAATACCGCGGTATTTTAAATGGGGCGATCGCCGCGCTCACTGGCGATCAATCATCGGTAGCAGCCACCCTAGCAACTTTTCAGCAGCGCCGCGATGTCTTTGTGCAAGCCTTATCTAAGATCGGTTGGACTGTCCCCACCCCCGCCGCGACTATGTATATTTGGGCAAAACTACCGCCCCAGTGGTCAGGGCGATCTTTAGATTTTTGTACTAAATTAGTGGCCGCCACCGGCGTGGCGGCCTCGCCTGGAATTGGGTTTGGTGCGGCGGGCGAGGGCTATGTGCGCTTTGCTTTGGTTCATCCCCCCGCCATTTTACAAACGGCGGTCGATCGGATAGCTAAGTTTTTAGCTAATTAGTTGGTAATTATTTGGTCAGACCATGTTCCAGAGCATAACGAACTAACTCTGTGCGGCTGTTGGTGCCAGTTTTACCAAATAACCGACTGACATATTTCTCTACATTGCGCACACTAGTTTCTAGCTGCTTGGCAATTTCTTTGTTCATCAGACCAGCCGATACCAAATCTAAAACACTTTGTTCGCGGGGCGTAAAATCAATATTGATCGGCGGTGGGGTAGTCACAATGGCACTACCACTGCTGCCACTGCCCCCAAACATCCCCTTTAGCTCGGCGGCAATCTGTTTAGCGATGCCTTCCACTTCTGGATTGTTATTACTTGTCACGGTCGCGCGGCGCTGCAAAACATTTTGGATGATCGCAATTAACTCTTCGGGGTCAAAAGGCTTAGAGATATAAGCATCACAGCCCGCTTGGTAGCCAGTAATTCGATCGGATTTCATCCCCCGCGCCGTCAGAAACACCACGGGCATCGCCGCAAACTTGGGGTCTTCGCGCATCTGCTTTAAAAACTGATAACCATCCACCTGTGGCATCATCAAGTCTGAGATCACTAAATCTGGCGGACTTTGTTGCAGCAGGTCCCAGGCATCTTTGGCATTGCTGGCCACTTGCACCTGATAGCCGCTGTCTTCTAAGTAAGCCTGGACAGACTCTCTTACGCCTGGCTCATCATCAACTAAAAGTAATTTTGCGGACATGGCTATTTCCTAGAACTATCTGGATGGGGCAAGTGGTGAACTCGTTATTTCTCAGTCTAGCTTACTGCATCCCAATCAGAAACAGCCGGATGGGAGTCCCGAGACCATGAAAAAGATAGTGGCTCTTCACCTGCTCACAATCCTATGAACAAAATTCCGCCTACTTTGGTAGTGGCAATTTGGAGTTTGCGCTCGGTACCAATTATCTTGGCGCTGATTACCCTTTCTTTTACTGGTGAAACCGCGATCGATCTCCGTCACAACTCACAATTTTGGCTGAACTTGCTGGCCTTGGGCGTAATTCTGGCGGCTATTGCCTACCTGAAGCGGCTGGGTCGCATTAGCTGGCCAGTTAGTCAGGTGGTTTATGTCTATGTTTTTGTGTTCCTGATTCTCCATGATACCTATGGCGTATTTGCTAGTCTTTGGCAGGGTAACCTCAAACCTCCCCATTGGTCGGATACGGTGCGGGTGTTATGGGTCATAGCTAGTACTGTTGCCGGTGGATTGCTGATTGAATCACTGGTGCAAGGATTACACCAGTTGCAACGGTGGGCATTGCGGATGGCGATCGGTCTTTCCCTATTTTATGTATGCACTATTGTCTTTTTTCTGCCGGGGGCTTTGTGCTTGTGGTGTTTGACTAACTGGGAAACCCGTGCGGCTTTTCAACAGCTTGGCCGGACTGAATAATCAAAATAAATTCGCACATAGCGATTCATTTTTTTTGCTGTTGGGCAGCTTTTTTGCGGCGAATTTTGGTAGCAATGGCTGCTCGATCGATTGGGAAACCCGCCATCGGAATCTCTTGAAACTCCCGATCGGCTTCTAATTTTTGTAGCTCTGTATAATCCATCCAATGAATGCAATTCACTGGGCAAGTCTCGATGGCTTCTTGCACAAGGTCTTCACTGTCCCCATCCTGACGCACCACCCGTGACCTACCATAATCTGGCTCGATGTAAAAAGTATTACGTGCTACATGGGCACAATGCTTACAGCCAATGCAGGTCAATTCGTCCACATACACACCAGTCTGGCGCTGAACACCCCCCAGCTCCGGCTCCAAACCAGTGCGATCGCTATCGTCCCGCAGCCAGCTGCCCAACTCCGGTGCCAAACCAGAAGCTGAGCGTGATTCAACTGATCGATCGCCAGACACCTAAGCCACCCAACGCTGTACAACTAAGCGCACCGAACCATCCTGTTGATTGTGTTCTTCCGCCACCTGAAAGCCCTGCTGGGTAGCGCTCTCTTTCACCGCATGATAGGCATAGCGTTGAGTGATCTTATTCAAAAACTGATCGACTGACCAATTCTGTTGCCAAAACTGTAGGTCGGCCACCAATTCGTATTGATCACCATTACGGCTAAAACCTAAATCGTAGCCATTCTCCTGCTGAATCACAATATCTGCTGTCAGGGTTTGACCTTGATAGCCGCGCACCGGTTGTGGGCCACTATGCCAATCAATTTCCAGATCGCTCAAAGCAGCGGCGAGGAATGCGACTTCACGGATTTGAGTTTTGATGTTACTAAAGTGAGACATAAAGCTATGTAGTGGGGTAAAAGTGAATAATATAAACCGAAGCTACTAAGCAGTCAGGTTGCTATTACTAGCACAGACTTGAACGACCACCTCTGGTACAAAGAATTCTGCGGTGGGAGCCTGCGATGTGACTTGTCCGATCGCTGCTTCAATTGCTGCCGTTACCTTAGTACAAGAGCTACCCACAATACCTGTGGCTTTTTCTTGCACCCGACCGTCAGGATAGATGATGAACTCCAACGTTTCCATACTCATAAGCAAAAGTCTGGGGTGGTAATGGGTGCGGAGGCAATTTCTAAAATTTGGTAATTACTATCTTTAGGTAAGTTTCGCTTAAGTTCACAAACACGTCAAGAAAAAATTAAGTTTTGATACGAACAAATCAGAGTCTGACCCAAATATTGTTTCCTAGTATCTCCTAAGATCTGAAGAATATACTTACTACATCTAGACCTGTGATTGAACTGCAAGTGAATGGCGAATTTCAAACCTGTTCAATTGGCACTAGCTTGCCAGATTTCCTGACTGGGATTGGCTTGAACCACCGCCTGGTGGCGGTTGAATACAATGGAGAAATCCTGCAACGTCAGCTGTGGGCAGCAACTTTTATCCAAAATGGCGATCGATTAGAAATTGTTACGATCGTGGGGGGCGGTTAATGGCAATGGGCATAATCGGTAATTTCGCCATGGGTCGCTAGTCGAATATGAGAAAACCAAGCTAGATTAAAGAGATAGAACAATCGATATCACAAGCTGGAGCGCGTAAAAATGGTTCCGATGTTTAAAAGAGTTATAGCAATGATCAAACCATTGATTAAGCCTTTGTTGGCTGCTGGCTTAGTTTTCACTTTAGTTTTTGGTCAAGCTCATGAGGCTCTGGCTGCCCGCAGCGGTGGCCGTATTGGTGGTGGCTCTTTCCGGGGCGGGGGCAGTTCCTACCGCGCGCCAGCTCGCACCAACGGCGGTGGCGGTTATTCTACTGGCGGGGGCTTTGGTTTCTTTCCTGGCTACATGCCATTCTATGGTTTTGGGTTGGGTGGCGGTGGCCTGTTCTCGCTACTAATTACGATCGCGATCGCTGGTTACTTATTCCAATCTTTCCGCAACACCTTTGGTGCGGATGCTTTGGAGGGCAATGGCGATGCTAACCCCACAATTTCGGTGGCCAAGGTTCAAGTTGGTCTAATGGCACAAGCCCGTAGCTTACAACTGGATCTCGATCGCATTGCCTTTAATGCCGATACTAATACCGATACTGGCCGCGCCCATGTTTTACAGGAAGTGAGCTTGGCCTTGCTGCGGCACCCCGAATACTGGGCTTATGGTTCTGCTCAGACCGAGCGTCCGAAACTGAGTACAGCGGAAGGTGTTTTCAACCGTCTAGCACTGGCCGAACGGAGTAAATTTACCGAAGAAACTTTATCTAATCTGAATGGTCAGATGAAGAAGCCTTCCCTAGCTGGAGCTGGTAGCAGCGAAAAGCTGACAGTGCCCCAAACTCCTGGTGAGCTGCTGGCGCTAAATGAGTCTGCACACTCTGAGTACATTGTGGTGACACTATTGGTGGGTACGCAAGCTAAGGTGCAATTTCCCAAAATCAATAACGACGAAGATATGAAACTGGCACTCCGCCAGATTGGGAGCTTATCTGCGGAGAACTTGCTGGCAATTGAGGTGATTTGGGCACCCCAAGCCGATGGTGACAATCTGAGTGCTGACGATATCATGGCTAACTACCCTGACATGCGATTGGTGTAAATAGTTAATCATCTAAGTAGCAAAGGAGGGCAATTTGTCCTCTTTTTCTGTAGCTATATATTAGAAACTATGGCGTTGCTGAATTCAAGCATGAAAATCGATTTTTCCCTCACCCCCAGCCCCTCTCCCAAAATTGGGCGAGGGGAGTAAGACTCCGATTTAGCATTCGATGATTTGTAGATCATTATCTTCATCGGCGGTAGCGCCCATCTCTTTTAATGTCTGCCAACCCGCTTGCCACTGTTCGCGATCTTTCAATGCTCTAGCATTCACCCAAAATCGGACTGTTGGATCGCAGGAAGAAACCATCTCTGCAAAAACTTGTTCGCCTTCGTTCTGACGATTAATTACTTGAAAGTGCCGCCAGCCAAAGTTTTTTTGCTTAGATGTCCATTTGGAACCAAGCAGATGCGGATATTTGATTTTCTTCGGCATGGGTTAGGCAAAGCACTGTGGCTATTGGATAAAATTTAGGGAAGATCTTGTAAAGAGGCCATTAGCTGGGTCGCTAAATTGGTGATGACCGCCCAGTCCCGGCGTGCCACGGCTTCTTTGGGAAATAACGATCCGGCCAAGCCCACGGCGATCGCTCCGGCCTCAATCAAGCTGCGGGCATTGGCTGCGTTCACCCCGCCGGTGGGAATTAGCGGAATCTGACTCAACGGACTGTGCAAAGCTTTAATGTAATCTGCTCCACCCAACGCCTGCACTGGAAACACCTTGACTGCCGTTGCTCCAGCCTGCCAAGCCGTTACAACTTCGGTGGGCGATAACGCCCCCGGAATCATTGGTATCCCGATCGCCCGCGATTGAGCAATCAGCTGTACGTCTACATGGGGGCTAAAGATAAATCCCACCCCACTACTCACCGCATTTTGCCAGTCAGCTTGACTCAAAACTGTACCAGTCCCAATTACGCAGTGGGGTAGAGTTGTCCGGAGTCGATCGATCACATCCCACGGCCTATCACTATCAGCTGTAATTTCAATCAGCCGCATCCCGCCCGCCGCTACGGCCTGTGCCATTTCATAACCCAACTGCGCCAAGGGTGCCCGAATCACCGCGATCGCCCGTTGCTGTTGCAAGACTGGTAGCAAGTCCACTATGGAAATACCCCCTGCACTACTTCTTGCCGATAGGTTTGCACTGCCGTCGTAATACTGCTCCGCAAATCTACATAAGTTTTGGCAAAGGGGGGGCGCCGCTCGGTTAAGCCTAGTAAATCGGCTGTCACCAGTACCTGGCCATCACAGTGCGTACCTGCCCCAATGCCAATCGTCGGAATCGTAAGTTTGCTGGTAATGATCGCGGCCAAGTCATCAGGAATATGTTCAAGAACGATCGAGAAGGCTCCCGCTTGTTCGAGGGCGATCGCTTCGTCTAAAATTCTTTGTCGATCGGCTTCCGTTTTGCCCTGTTGCCGAAAACCCAATTGATGTAATGATTGCGGTGTTAAACCGATATGTCCCATCACTGGAATGCCGATCTGCACTAAGCGCTGGACAGTTTCAACCATCGCTGGATGACCGCCTTCTAGTTTGACTGCGGGTGCGCCAGTTTCTTTCAGTACCCGACCCGCTGATTCGATCGCGATCGCGATACTTTGCTGATAGGTCAGAAATGGTAGGTCTACCACAATTAGAGCATTTTTCACGGCTCGTTTGACTGCCTGAGCGTGATAGATCATCTCATCCAGGGTGAGCGGCAGGGTGTTTTCGTGACCCCAGGCTACCATTGCTAGTGAATCACCTACCAAAATCAGATCGATGCCAGCGCGATCGACAATCTGGGCAATGGCATAATCCCAAGCTGTCAAAGCCACGATCGGCTTATTTTGCTGTTTGTATTGCATGATCTGGCGGACGGTGAGCATAGCGAAAAGCCCCGAAAACTGTTTTGTCAATTTAGCATGGCGGACTGCTGAGTGGCTAAGAAATTGGGCTGATTATTGCCCTATCTCCGATCCGACAGGATCGTCACTTAACTCACCAATGTTATTGTCATCTAAATAGATAGAGCAAGACAATCATCATGCAGTGGCCGCAGCTTCTCATCCCCCAGCGTCTAGGCAAATCTCAACCTGAAGATCTGAGTTTGGCGCGCACTCCCTTTCAGCGCGATTTTGATCGACTGATTTTTTCAGCAGCTTTTCGGCGATTGAAGGATAAAACCCAAGTCTTCTCCCTGAGCCAAAACGACTATGTGCGCACGCGCTTGATCCATAGCCTTGAAGTCGCCAGCGTTGGTCGTTCCTTGGGGCGTATTGTTGGGGAAAGAATTGTAGCTGATCATCAATTACCAATAACGGCCACTGACATTGGCGATATTGTTGCCGCTGCCTGCATTGCCCACGACATCGGTAATCCACCCTTCGGTCATTCTGGGGAAGACGCGATTCGCGCTGGTTTTAAAGCTTGGCAGCAGCACTATCCTAATCTAGACCTGACCACAGCCCAGCGATCGGACTTAGAGCGATTTGAGGGTAATGCTCAGGGTCTGCGAGTACTTTGTCGGTTAGAAATTCCCCATCGGCAGGGCAGTTTACAGCTGACCTGCCCGACCATTGCTGCTTTTACTAAATATCCCCGCGAATCTTGCTTACCAGCGGCGCAAGGACGGAGCACTCAAAAATACGGCTTTTTTCAAGCCGATCGCGAATTATTTGCAGAGGTCGCCGCCGTCGTGGGATTGATTCCGGGCACCGCTGGCATTAGTTGGTGTCGCCATCCGCTCACTTTTCTGGTGGAAGCTGCTGACGATATTTGCTACTCCATCGTGGATATTGAGGATGGCTATCAAATGGGCTATTTGAACTTTGCCGAAGTAGTGGCACTATTAAATCCAATTGCCCAATTAGAACTCGCTGCGTCTGATGGTGCCGAGTCAGAATTAGTGACCCACTTACGGGCTAAATCGATCGATATTCTGGTGCGCGAAGCTGCCGCTAATTTCTTAGCCCGCGAAAAAAATATTTTGAGCGGTGAATTTGATGTGGAGTTATTATCCTTGAGCAGATACTGTATTGCCTTGCAAGCTATTCATCACAAAGCTCGCAACGCTATTTTTCACCATCCTCATGTGGTCGGTGTGCAAATTGCTGGCTATGAAGTTTTGGGCAAGCTATTCACTGAATTTGCTAATGCCCTCATCCAACCTCATCATCCTAAAAGCCATTTGGTATTGCAAATGATGCCTACGGCTCACCGCCCTCTAGCCGCAGAGAATACCTATCAGCAGCTCCTGCGCGTGACAGATTTTATTTCGGGGATGACCGATTCTTATGCTACCAGACTATTTCAGCAATTTTCTGGGATCTCTTTGCTATAGCTATTGTCCTGTCTTAATCATGCTCTGGAAAGATTGCCCGGACTGCAGGTTATTTAAAGCATATTGAATACCAGCGGTTGGATCGACAGCTGCCCAGCCAGTTGCCGTCGGAGCCAGCATTTCAAAATGAAGATGAGGACCAGTCGATTGACCGGTGCTGCCTACCGCCCCAATAATGCTACCTGGTCGAATTTCTTGACCTGGCTTTACTAAGATCTGGGACATATGGCCGTAGAGAGACTGGAGCCTGCCACCACGCTCGATCACAACTGTTTTGCCGTATCCGGCTTGCCAGCCAGCCTTTACCACTCGACCGCTAATAGCTGCAACGATCGGAGCACCTGCTGGAGCCTCGAAATCAATACCAGCATGCAGGCGTTGCTCACCAGAAACAGGGTGAATTCGCCAACCAAAAGGAGAACCAATCGGGACTGGAGTGGTCAGCGGGTAAACAAATTCATCGTCAGCGGGATAACTATTTTGGGCAGTAGTTGGTTGTACTACACCCTTATTCTTCGTTGCTATCGGGGACTGTGGCTGATCTGTCATGGACAAGTCAGTTTGGAGCGGTGCCACGATCGGGATAGCAGTAATTTTTTTGACAATGACTGTTGGTGATTCGGTCTGAACGATGGCGGGTGAAATGACAGGAGCAACAGCAGTTACAGCAGTATTTTGATTAGGTGATGCCATGGTTAGAGAACTCCCTGTACCAGTGGCGACCAGTTCTTGTTTAGCTAGTTGTTTACTAACAACTATCGAATGCACAGAGGCTAGTAGTGCGAGGCTAAAGCCGCCAATCGCCATCCAGCATCCCATCACTAATCCTTTGGTGTATTTCTGGCGAGGAGAATACTTTAATAGCTCGGGAACTAATTTTCCCTTGTGATCCAAAAACGTGATCGAAACATGGTTGTCTAAAGCCAGACGATACTTGGCAGCCGGAGTAATTCGGGCTTTTGGGATGATTGCAGTTTTCAAAAATAAACTCCCGAATATGAACACAATAAAGTTTGGAATTAAATCCAAACCAGCTTGAAACAAAAATTTCCTCTCAAATTTGGGGTTAACTTTGTATCCCCAATCACACCAATTCAATATTTGCGACGTGGCAGTCTAAGAGCTATGCACTATTTACAGCCTTTTCTTAGATGAACAACTCTAAAAAGTTGAGTAATTTTGTGCAGAATCTAGATAAACTTCAATTCTCACCGCCTTCCCACATACTTTATGTCAACATGTAAATTATGGCAAGTCTGATGAGAGTAATGGGCTACGCCGATTTAGTTTTTTTAAAACTCAAAAGCTATGACTGAAAGGGTCTCAACGACATAACAAATTTTTAATAAATCTCTTCTACCAATGTTCTTTGATCTATTAAACGCTGAACCACTTGTCCTGAAACAGCTCCACCCTTAATGAAGTTTAGCTGCTAGCTTTTGTAATTCTTGGGGAATTGATGCGGGAGAGTAGCCTCTACTAAAAGCCAATGAACTATCTAAAGAAACATTGGCGGGACGTGGTGCAGGCATTAGTACGGCTGATTGTAAGCAAGGCTGAATTAGGCTTTCGGGAAGCTGAAGTAGTTTAATCAGGTGTTGTCCAAATTCATACCGCGATATGTGTTCTTTGCCACCTAAATGCAGACATGACAGCCCAGATGATAGAGCTAGATAAATTCCCTGGGCGATCGATTCACCACTAGCCGGCGATCGATATTCATCCGTAAAGAGTTGGAGCGGCTCCCCTTGGCGTAACTTGGCAATGAATCCTTGTAGGAAGCTCGGTGCATGAGGTGTTGCCCCAAACATTAAGGGCAACCGGCAAATGATGGTATGGGGATAACGCGATCGCATTCCTTCTTCAGCTAGTACTTTATGCTCTCCATAACGATTAATTGGGTTTACGGCATCAGTTTCTTGGTAGGGAGCTTGCTGGCCGTCGAATACTTGATCGGTGGAAGTAAATAGGCAAGGAATATTGCGGGCGGCGCAGTGTTCGGCAATCTGCCAAGAGGCTTGCACATTAATCTGCCAAGAAAGATCGGGATGCACTTCACACATATTGGGCTGCGCAAGTGCTGCTGCATGAATTACCGCATTTGGTTGAATGATCTGGAAAAGCTGCTTTAGTGCCACCGGATCTGTCAAATCAGTGGGCAATAGTTGAGTATGAGGAATATCGACTGGCCGGGAGTGGGTGGTGCCATAGACTTCCCAGTGGGGATGAGCAGCAGCGCATAGATACCAACCTAAAAATCCGTTGGCGCCGGTAATTAATATTTTGGGGCAGGTCATGCGCAGATAATCCTTGAGCAAAAGCCAAAAAAATAGTTGATTTCAGTAAAACGGTCGGTCAGAGAGATTCAAACATCGCGATAAATCCGGGCATCTTCAGACATTCTTCGGTAAATTCTTCGGCATCACTAACATCTTCGATTTGGTAGGACATGATGCGGCGATCGTCTCCTGGCATTTTCTTAGAAGAGATGAGGGTGACGGGATATTTGGCGGCGATTTCTTTAAAGGCGGCTCCCTGGATGCGCCAGCTGTCATCGGAACATTGAATCGTTACTTTCCACATACTTGAAATCTCTATTGTTAAGTTGGCAGAATTGGGCGGAGAATTAACCAGCCTGAGCCGAAAAATCAGAATTCATATTGCTCCTATCAAAAAATAGACAGGTACTTCGAGTACCTGTCTATTGAGCTTTCTCATCATTGCTTAACCAGCAGCTTGTAGTCTGGCACGGGCTTTTTTTACAGACTGGCTGGTTTTGAGTTGCTCTTGCTTCGTACTAGCTTTACTTGCTTGCTGTTCAGCTTCGGCTAAAGCGATTTTAGCTGTCGCCACATCAATGTTGGCACCCAATTCAGCAGCATTGACTAGTACTGTGACTTCATTGTTATCAACTTCAGCAAAACCACCCATCAGCGCGATTTTGACCCACTTATCTTTGCCCGATCGCACCTGCATGACGGCGGTATCTAAAGCAGTCATCAACGGCGCATGACCAGTCAAAATTCCCACTTGTCCGGTGGTGCTAGGTAAGATCACTTCATCCGCGATCGCATCCCACACGGTTTTATCCGGGGCAATTACACGTACAGTTAAAGACATATTGGTAATTAAATTTAGTTAAATGTTTAGAAAAGGGCGACCTGGATCGTGCCGATCGCCCTGGCAATTAACCCTGTAGTTTCTTGCCTTTCTCGATCGCTTCGTTGATATCACCAACGAGGTAGAAAGCTTGCTCTGGCAAGTCATCTAATTCGCCATTCAAGATCATCTTGAAGCCTTTGATGGTGTCTTCTAGCTTCACATACTTACCAGGTGAACCAGTAAATATTTCAGCTACAAAGAAGGGCTGTGATAAAAAGCGCTCAATTTTGCGGGCGCGCGATACAGCTTGCCGATCGTCTTCCGACAATTCATCCAAACCAAGAATTGCAATGATATCTTGCAGTTCTTTGTAGCGTTGCAGAATTGCTTGGACTGCCCGAGCTGTTTTGTAGTGGTCATCGCCAACCACTGCTGGTTGGAGCATGGTGGAAGTAGAATCCAAAGGATCTACTGCTGGGTAAATACCCTTAGCTGCTAAGTTCCGAGACAATACTGTCGTACCATCCAAGTGAGCAAAGGTCGTTGCCGGAGCGGGGTCAGTTAAGTCATCAGCAGGCACATATACAGCCTGAATGGAAGTAATTGAGCCTTCGGTAGTAGAAGCAATTCGTTCTTGTAAATCACCCATATCGGTGCCCAATGTGGGCTGATAACCTACAGCGGAAGGCATCCGACCTAGGAGTGCGGATACTTCAGAGCCAGCTTGAACAAAGCGGAAAATATTATCGATGAACAGCAATACGTCTTGTTTGCTGACATCTCGGAAATATTCAGCCATCGTCAGAGCCGTTAGACCAACCCGCATCCGCGCGCCAGGTGGCTCGTTCATTTGACCATAGACCAAAGCGATCTTGGAATCATTGAGATTATCTTTTTTGATGACCCCCGACTCCATCATTTCGTTGTAAAGGTCATTTCCTTCCCGCGTCCGCTCGCCTACCCCACCAAATACTGATACCCCACCGTGGTTGATCGCAATGTTGTTGATAAGCTCCATCATAATTACGGTTTTACCAACACCAGCACCACCGAACAGGCCAATTTTACCTCCACGTTTGTAGGGTGCCAGTAAGTCCAATACCTTAATACCAGTTTCAAATACTGATGGCTTGGTCTCCAAGTCAGTCAGCTTTGGTGCTGGGCGGTGAATGGGAAAAGTATCAGTATTGTTTACTGGACCCATGTTGTCTACGGGTTCACCTAAGACATTGAAAATCCGACCAAGGGTCGCTGGACCAACTGGCACGGTGATCGCGGCGCCAGTATCGACGACTTCCATGCCCCGCACTAAGCCGTCGGTAGTACTCATGGATACTGCCCGTACTTGATTGCCGCCCAACAGCTGCTGCACTTCACAAGTTACTGATACTGATTCACCAGCTTCGTTTTTGCCTTCAACTTTGAGGGCGTTGTAAATCTTGGGCATAGAGCTGCCAGTAAACTCTACGTCCACTACGGGGCCGATGATTTGGGTAATCCGACCAACGTTGGTTTTTGCTACGGTGCTGCTAGCCATATGTGATTTATTTTAAGGTGTATTACGAATAAGGATAGGTTCTTAACATTTTGAAATGCTCTCCCCAGATTACCACTGAAGGTGTCATCACTTGCTCGATTTGCGGAAGCAACTTAGACACGATCGATCCTACCGGAAAAAGACTCATTCAAAAACCTTTCCATGTAAATATCTGACGGTTCTACGGGAATTATGGATATGGATGCACAACACCTTGGCTCCGATACCTGGATGACAGCTCCTCATAAACCTTAAATACTATTGGCAGTCAGCATGGATTTAAAAGATGAACTTAATAAACAACCCCAGATATTGGTAATTGATGACGAACCCGATAACTTTGCCGTTGTTGAAGCTCTTTTACACAAAGAAAACTATCAACTCCACTATGCTGCTAGCGGACAACAAGGCTATACGAAAATTGCTGCTATCCAGCCCGATGTGATTTTGTTAGATGTCATGATGCCAGGAACGAATGGTATCGAAGTATGCCGTCAGATTAAGCAAAATGCCCGGTGGAAAAATATTCCGATCGTAATGGTGACGGCCCTTAGTAACAAAAAAGATCTAGCTAAATGTATGAGTAGTGGTGCTGATGACTTGATCAGTAAGCCCTTAAACGGCTTAGAATTGCGGGCCAGAGTACGATTGATGATCCGTATTAGCCAACAGCAACAGACCATTCAAGATTTACGCCAACAAGCTCAATTTAAGACAGCTCAATTGCAGCAATTTCTGCATGGCACTCCGTTGCCACAGCTATCTAATCACCGTTTGTTAATTCACCAGCTGCAAAGGGTCATGCAGGCACAAGCGGCGAGTAGTAAATTACTCACTGCCCACTATTCAACAACTTTTTATCATAGGTAACGGACATGAGCACAATCCTAGAATTATCTGAACAGCCCAAAATATTGGTAATTGATGACGAACCCGATAATTTTGATGTTATTGAAGCTCTTTTGCACAAAGATAACTATCGAGTGGACTATGCGGCCAACGGTCAGCAGGGATTAGCTCGATTGGTCAACATGCAGCCAGATGTGATTTTACTGGATGTGATGATGCCGAACATGGATGGCATCGAAGTCTGTCGACGGATTAGACAAAACGCTGAATGGCAGAATATTCCGATCGTGATGGTGACGGCTCTTAGTGGTAAAGAAGATCTAGCTAAATGTATGGGAGCTGGTGCCAATGACTTCATTAGTAAGCCGGTTAATGGCCTAGAACTGCGCGCCCGGGTGCGATCGATGGTACAGATTAGCCAACAATACCAAAATATTCGCAGTCTATGCCAGCGGGTGCAAGCTGGTAACGAACATCTGGAAAATTTCAACAAAATGCTGGATGAGGAGGTGCAAGAGCGGACAGCGCAGTTACAGCAAATTATTTATCAAGATCCCCTCACCCATTTATCCAATCGGGTGGCACTGGTTCGCCAATTACAAAAAATAATGCAGTCGCGCAGTAGTGCTAGTAACTCCCAAGCGGCAGTGTTCTATCTAGACTGTGATAATTTTCAGCTAATTAATAGTTCTTGGGGCTATGACATTGGTAATCAGCTATTGGTAGCGATCGCCGACAGATTAAAAGCTCTTTTACAACCTAATGATTTTTTGGCTCGTTTGGGTGCCGATGAATTTTGCTTTGCCCGCAAAAATGTTCTCAGTTTGGGAGAAGTTAAAGAGCTGGCTAGTGAAATCTTAGCAATATTTCATAAACCTTTTAAAATCGATAACCGCAATATCTTCATTACGGCTAGTTTAGGCATTGCCCTTGACCAGCCCCGCTACCAACACGCCGAGCAGATTGTTCAAGATGCCGACATTGCCATGCAGCGAGCGAAAGCTCTTGGCTATGGCCGATACCATTCTTTTGATATCCAGATGCAAGAAGATGTCCAAGAACGGATGCAAATTCAACAAGACTTGTATTATGCACTGGCCAAAAGAGAGCTAGTCGTCTCTTACCAACCAATTATTGAATTAGACACTGGTGATGTTTATAGCTTAGAAGCTCAAGTCAGCTGGCACCATCCGCAGCGCGGTCAGCTCTTAACCGCCGAATTTTTGCCTTACATGGAAGAAACGGGGTTGAGCATTCCAGTGGGGATGATGGTCTTGCGGCAGGCTTGTCAGCAGTTGCAAGCTCTACAGCAAGCTGGTTTTAGACATATTAGTATTCAGGTGCCACTCTCTGTTAAGCAGTTTGCTTACTCTCACTTGTTACAAGAAATTGAACAGCTCCTGACTAATTTTGCGATCGATCCCCAGCGACTGGTTTTAGGTGTCACCGAAAATGCGATTGCCCACAATCCGGCTGCTGCCGATATCATTAAGCATCTGCGGAGCCGCCAATTACAGGTCAGCATTGATAATTTTGGGGCAGCATCTTCTTGTTTGAACAATCTGCACCACCTTGTCGTTGACAATATCAAAATCGATCGCACTTTTATGCAGTCCGCTACTCTCCATCCCCGCAATGTCGGCATTATTGCCGCCTTTGTCACCATGGCTGAAACTCTGAATACTAGCGTAACCGCCAGTGGTGTCGAGCAGCCAACGCAGTTGCTGCAGCTGAGCGATCTAGGTTGTCACTTTGGCCAGGGTCAACTGTGTGCTCCTGTAATAGAGAGTACTGCTGTTCTGAATTTTGTCGGTAGCCATCAATCAGTCCTGCTTAAATCTTAAATTTCAGGGCAGCTTGTGTTAAATCTTGAGACGAAATGTTGTTGCAACCCAGATATTGCTCAATAATTCTTCTGTAATTATTATTGGGAGCTGAAATTTGTTGCATCATTTGATCATTGCAGCGATTCCCCACACTGAACCTTGGAGTTTTGGTACTGCCCTGGTGATGGTAATCTGTAATTTGTTTGCCGTCGCCGTTGGTCGGTTTGCGATCCAGCATCCTGGTGGTGGCCCCGATTTACCAGTGGGTAAACCCGATTTGTTCCGGAACTTTAACTTGCCAGAATTACTGGCGACCTTGAGTTTTGGCCATATCTTGGGAGTCGGTTTGATCTTAGGTTTAACCAATGCTGGTGTCATCTAGTCCAGCTTTTTTGTAATTTATCTGTAAGGAACATAAATCATGTTAAGTAATATTTTGGTGGCTGTTACTCCCCTTAGCCAAGCCTGGTCTCCGACCATTGCGATTGTGATGGTAGTAGCCAATGTTTTAGGTGTATTGGCTGCTGCTGGTGTCAAGCACAAAGTTGGCCCGCAGCTACCCGGTGGCATGAGCTTGGCTCAGGTTATTGGAGGCACTTCTTTTGGCCATGTTTTAGGGGCAGGCGCAATTCTTGGCTTAACTAGCCAAGGTATTATTTAAAAAGTTGGGAAAGTTCCCACAAAAAAACCTCATCTGAAATCTAGATGAGGTTTTTGTTTAGGTCGCATACTTGTTAGCGATTGACACCGCTCAAGCCGGGGTTTGTTTGAATGGAAGTGTTGAAAGGGCTAGCGAGGTCTTGGGTGGCGACGGGTACGCCCACTTGCCGACGCATTCCTTCCCGATAGAGGGTATTGAGTGCTTGAGCATCTTGACGATATTCAAGATCGGAATAAGACAGACCAAATAAGTTGGTGGCTTGCTTCCCAATGCTACCGTTCTCATAGATGTCGCCAGAGTTAGCGGAGAAGGCTTTTTTGAATTCGCTATCATAGCTATCCGCTTTTGCTTGACCAGCCAAACCAACGGTTAAAGCGATCGTACTAATTACCAAACCAGTTATTTTTAGTTTCACAGAATATTTCCTCAAAATCTCTTATTTAGATCTTCACGCGCCTTTTCTGGTGATCAGGATTAATCCCAATTGAAATAGCACCCCGGACAATTCGGTAGTAGAATCAAGTGCGCTGTCACCATCATCTTTCATGACTTCATCATTTCTACCTGAAACTATTATGCCCGTGGCTAGCTTAGATCTACCAGCTGTCCAAGAATATCTCTTGACCTTGCTGTGTCAGCTATCCTATAAAGAAGGCAATTTTTTGTTGTCTGCTGGCCAAAAAAGTAATTACTACATCAATTGCAAACCCGTGACGCTGCATCCGTATGGCGCTTTGGCGACGGGGCGTTTGTTGTTGCCGCTACTCGCCACCGGTACCAAGGCCGTCGCTGGTCTGACTCTGGGAGCCGATCCGATCGTGACAGCGGTGGGCGTAGTTTCTGCTTATGAACACAAACCGGTAGCTGCTCTTATTATTCGCAAAGAAGCTAAGGGACATGGCACCCAATCTTATATTGAAGGACCAGTACTACCCGCTGGTACAACGATCGCAGTTTTAGAAGATGTGGTGACTACTGGTAAATCGGCGTTGCAGGCGGTGGAAAGACTACGCGCTGCTGGTTATGTCGTTAATCAGGTGATTTCTTTGGTCGATCGACAGCAGGGCGGGGCGGAATTATATGCTAGTGCTGGCTTAGAATTTATGGCAGTGTTCGCGATTCCTGATCTCCAGGCTAAATATCAGCAACTCAAGCTCTAAGTAGCTCTCGACAGTTGTGAATTTTTGTTACAACTTAAGTAAGTAACACTTCATCGCTCGACCTATGACCACTGCCCCCATAATTTTTCCGGCCACTGCGGCGGCGGCTGGCGGCATCGAACCCACCCTGTTTGATGTGGCGGAAGCCTGGTATCCAGTCCACTACATTGCCGATCTCGATCGCCAGCGACCCACCGCTTTTACACTGCTCGGTCAAGACTTAGTGATCTGGTGGGAACCCCTAACTTCATCCTGGCGAGCGCTGGTTGATCAATGTCCGCATCGGCTAGCCCGCTTGTCGGAGGGACGGATTAATAGTGATGGCCTATTGGAATGCCCATATCACGGCTGGTCTTTTACAGGCGCCGGGAAGTGCAATCGCATCCCCCAACAGGCTATTGATGGTCAAGCCGAGCAGTCTCACCGGGCTGAGGTTAAGTCTTTGCCGACGGCAGTGGCTCAAGATCTGCTATTTGTCTACGCCGGACAATTGGCCACCCCGCCGCCCCTGCCTTTGATTACCCCCGTCATCGAAGAGCCAGAGGGCTGGGTCACGATCAATACTTTTCGGGACTTGCCCTACGATGCGTTGACGCTGTTAGAAAATGTTTTAGATGCCAGTCATTTACCTTATACCCATCACAGTACGGTGGGTAATCGGGCAAATGCTGCTCCGGTAGAATTAGAAATTCTGACATCTGGGAAAAATGGTTTTACTGGTATTTGGCCAGAGGGTCCTCGCAAAGGTAAGTTGGGCAAGCAGCATACTACTTTTATTGCCCCCAATTTGATGTGGCATGACCTGACCTCTAAACAGTTTGGCCGGACGATTACGGTAGTTTATGCAACGCCGACTACACCCGGATTTTGTCGACTATTTGCCCGTTTCCCCTTTAAATTTCCGCAGGGTAATATTTTTCCGTCAGTGATCTTTAAGTTCAGTCCCCAGTGGTATTCCCATATCGGACAGCATACGATCCTCGAAGATGACCAAATTTTTCTGCATCATCAGGAGCGTTACTTAGAGCAGCAAGGCGGGGCGGCTAATTTTAAGAAAGCTTTTTATCTCCCGACCAAAGCTGACCTGTTTGTATTTGAATTTCGGCAGTGGATTAACCACTATCAAGTAGCCACCTTTCCGGGTACACCACTACCGCCGGCTCAGTCTCGATCGCAATTACTCGATCGATATCATACCCACACCGTCAGCTGCCGTAGTTGTAGCGCGGCTCTAAAAAACTTGCAGAAATTACAAGTTGGATTAGGGCTGCTGGCCTT
>CAXTSZ010000006.1:3769-41047 GCA_964247125.1 uncultured bacterium | reverse complement strand
GCGCGGCTCTAAAAAACTTGCAGAAATTACAAGTTGGATTAGGGCTGCTGGCCTTTAGTGGCTGGGCGATCGGGTCGGTACTGGCGATGACTGGCAGCTGGGCTTGGCCGATCTATCTGGCCATTGCCATCACAGGCGCCAGTTTAGGGGGGCGCTGGCAAGCCGGACAACTGATTCATCGGTTGCGTTATGGCCAAGAAGTACCGCCCCGGAATCGGTTAGAGAAAACCCGCTAGTCTACGACCACCTCATAACTGTTGATATCATAGCTATTCATGGGCAAGTCATCAGGATCTAGTACCGAAAATTCTAGATCGGTAACAGCCAAAAATTCTTGTAGCCGCTGATCTTCGATCGTGAGCTTATCGGCTTGTTGTTCTTCCCGTTGGCGCAAAGCAATTTGCAGCGCCGCTGCAAATGGGTCAGATACCTGCAATCCATCATGATCAGGAATGACCGATAAATCTAAAACATCGGCTACTATTTCTGGGGGGATGGCGGGGGGCGTGGCGATCGCCTGCTGGGCCGCCGGCGCGATGTCCGATAGCAATACATCCAAGCTAAAAACTGAAGAAGCCATGATTTCATCGGGGTAGATATCATCATGCGCGATCGCTGCGCCGATCGGCTCTGTTACTGGGTGGACGGCGGTAGGAGGGGCTACTGGTCGGGGGATTACTTTGAGGCAGAGTCTCTCGTGGATATCACTGTCATTGGTATTCGTCACATTGCAGTTGAGATGCCAGGTACCTGTTTGCAGGTGTGTGAAAGGCAGTACTACCAAAAGACCTTCGTTGCTGGTGGATTGAGAACGATTCTGGGATAGCTGAGGGGGCTGCTCATTGGTCTGATAAAAAACTTGCGTGCGCACCGCAGCGTTGGTGAAACTGGTGTTGGCAATAATGCGGTAGTTTCCTGCAAAGATTTGCAGGTTTCGGCTGGTGAGTGGTCGCCAAGCTCGATCGTTTTCGCGCTGAATCAGAAATTCCCAGTATGACATTGGCAGGTTTTGGTAGCTACTTGTAAGGAAGATCTTAGCTCAAAAGGTTCGATGGGTATAAAGTGAATCCTCGATCGGTTGATTATTTTTAAAAATGTAGAAAACCACCCATCATTCCTCCTAAAATCACTAAACCCAGCCAGACATTTTCTTTGAACATTTGGCCATAGCTATCGGCTGGCAGCTCAGGATGGCGCAATCGCCGATATTGAGTGAACCAAACGCCCACTCCGCTGGCCAATGCTATCCAAAAAACAATGTTTAAGTGCATTGCCTGACCAGTAAAAGCTAAAAACACAAAAGTCATTAGATAAAAAATACCAACCGCTAATGGTACCCGATCGCCAAAAAACAAAGCGCTCGAATTCACCCCAATCCGCCGATCATCCGATCGATCGGGCATCGCATAAACCGTATCAAACCCCAGCGTCCAAAACACTGTGGCTGCCCAGAGGTACCAAGTAGCTGGCTGTAAGCTAGCGGTGACCATCGACCAGCTAATTAATACAGCAAAACCCCAGGCGATCGACAAGACCAACTGGGGCACCGGAAAGACTCGTTTAGCGGCGGGATATAACAAAATTACTGGTACTGCCGCGACACATAACCAAAAAGTTAGCGGATTGAGGTATAGCGCCAGCACGCCCGCACAAGCCAGGGAAACCAGCAAAATCCCCACCCCCACTTTGACCGATAGCGATCGAGCGGCCAGTGGTCGATGCTTAGTTCGCTCGACCTGAGGATCGATATCTCTATCCCACAGATCGTTCACAACGCAGCCAGCAGCACTCGTCGCCAAGGTGCCTAATACAATTACTCCTAGCAGTGGCCAGCGGATTAGACCCAGTTGAATGGTGGCCAGACAAAAGCCCCAGAGTGCCGGAATCAACAAGATGAGACGACCCGTCGGCTTGTCCCAGCGTAACAGTCGGATGATGGTGAGCCAAGTGGGGGGAGAGGCAGGAGTCATAGTTTGGATGGAGCATGGATCTTTATGTTAAATCTTTCAGCTAGACTTAGAACGTCAACAGTGGCTAAATCACGTCTATTACCCACGTTGGGATAACTATTTGCTTATGGATCAGTTGCTGTCTAGCTACCTTTATGAACTCCCCACCGAACTGATTGCCCAAGTGCCAGTGGTGCCTCGTGATCAGTCCCGACTCTTAGTAGTCAGCTCCCAGAAACATGAACATCGCCAGTTTTTTGAAATTGCCGACTTGCTGCAACCAGGCGACTTGCTAGTATTCAACAATACCAAAGTAATACCAGCGCGGCTCTACGGCCACAAAGTCAGTGGGGCAAAGGTGGAAGTGCTACTGCTATCCGAACAGCAGCAAAATAATTGGCTGGCTTTAGTCAAACCGGGGCGCAAGCTGCCGATCGGTACCAAGTTGATTTTTCCAGCCCAGACTGGGTATTCACCGGATTTAGTCGCAGAGATTATCGATCGTGATGAGTCGACTGGGGGCCGGATTCTGCAATTTCAGGTGCCCCATCATCGACCACTGCTAGAGATCTTAGATGACTATGGTCAGATTCCTTTTCCACCTTATGTCACAACGACAACAGCGACAGTGGCTCAATATCAGACAGTTTATGCTCAAGATCCCGGCTCGGTGGCAGCGCCGACGGCTGGTTTGCACTTTACCGATGAACTATTGGTGCAGCTCGCCAACCGTGGCATTGAACAAGCCCAGGTGACCCTCCATGTCGGAGTAGGTACCTTTCGACCGGTGACAGCTGCGAATATTCTTGACCATCATATGCATAGTGAATGGCTGGTAGTACCCGAGACCACGGTAGCCAAAGTACTGGCCGCTAAAAAAAGAGGAAATAAAGTATTGGCGGTGGGTACTACTACTGTGCGATCGCTAGAAACAGCGGCTCAGTCGGGGGTTTTATTGCCTTACAGTGGTCAAACAGATATTTTTATTTATCCCGGCTACCAATGGCGGGTGGTGGATGGCTTGGTGACTAATTTCCATTTGCCAGGATCGAGCTTGCTGATGTTGGTCAGTGCTTTGATGGGGCGGCAACGGTTATTGGATTTGTATCAAGTGGCGATCGCGGCCAGCTACCGATTTTATTCTTTCGGTGATGCCATGCTGTTTTTACCAGATCCTTCATCTCAAGAGCGCAGCGTCTAATATTTTGGTATAAGCTGTGGCATCAGGATTATTCCGGTGTTGTGCCAAGATATTGCCAGTTGCTGGATCAACAATGGTCAGCGATCCAGTCTGGGTTTTATTCGCGGCCAAAAATTTACTGAGTCCTAGCTCTTGGGCTTTAGCTTCGGCAGCAGTGGTAGTAGACTTGTCGGACACATCTAATACAACAAATTCAACCTTACCTGCATACTTCTTCTCTAGTTGTGAGATAGTAGGTGCAATATTTTGACAAGCCGGACACCAAGTGGCATAAACATCAACAACGACAGGCTTACCTTGCAACTGTTTAGCTAGTGGACCACCAATCGAGCTATTTGTATTACCTTTCGGAGCAGCGCTATCAGAATCGGCTTTAGGAGCATCAGATGTGCTAGCCGAAGGACTAGAGCAAGAGGTAATCGCCCCCAGATTTAGCAGTGCAATGGCAGTAAATATAGCGAGATATTTAAGTTTCATGAGATTTTTAGTTAGGGAATTGGCGATTTTTAGAAAAGTACAGTGGGATTTTGCCAATGTATAGCTAGATCACACTGTCCTAATTACATAAAAATACTCGATCAAAATTGGGTGCGGTGGGAAATTAGGAATCGATGATGGAGCAGACTTAGGAGTGACAGTCAATGCCTCGACACCAGATGATGTTCGCGGCATTGACTGTCTTATCTGATATACAATCCTCACAGCCCAATGGATTTAATTTCAATTGAAAAATTAGCAGAGATGTTTTGATACACCTCTGCCACTACTCATTTATGCTCGTTTTTTCAGTCCGAACTAGACGGTTGCTAATTGTTGAGCAGCTTTCGATAAAACATCAGCCTGATCGGTTTTTTCCCAGGGTAGATCTAAGTCATTACGACCGAAGTGACCATAGGCAGCGACATCCTGATAGAAACGACCATTGCGTTGCCCAGGTAGTTGACGCAGACCAAAAGCAGCCAGGATACCCGCTGGCCGTAGTTCAAAATGCTTTTCGACCAGATCTAAGATATCGTCGTCGCTGATCTTGCCCGTCCCAAAGGTATCAACCAAGATACTAACTGGACGAGCTACACCGATCGCGTAACTGAGTTGGACTTCGCATTTTTCGGCCAAACCCGCTGCGACTACGTTTTTAGCAACGTGGCGACAAGCGTAGGCTGCTGAACGATCCACCTTGGTGGGATCTTTACCCGAAAACGCGCCACCGCCGTGCCGCGAGTAACCACCGTAGGTATCCACGATAATTTTGCGACCAGTTAAACCAGCGTCGCCTTGGGGACCACCGATCACAAACTTGCCCGTCGGATTTACCAAATACTTGGTGTCGGCATCGGGCTTAATGCTGAGATCCGAGAAAACTGGCTCCACTACGTTTGTCCACAGCTCGTCTTTGATTTTTTTCTGAACGCCCGCATCATCGGTAATGTCACCAATAGTGGCATCATGCTGAGTGGAGAGCAGAATGGTATCGATCGCCACTGGTTTACCGCCTTCATAGGCGATTGTGACTTGAGTTTTGCCGTCAGGCCGTAAGTAAGGCATGATCCCATTTTTGCGCACTACTGCCATCTGGCGGGCTAGTCGGTGTGCCACGCTGATGGGGAGGGGCATTAGCTCAGGAGTTTCGTTACAGGCATATCCAAACATAATGCCTTGGTCGCCCGCGCCGATTTTATCAAAGCTGTCGCTGCTGTTATCATCGCGAATTTCTTGAGCTGAATCTACTCCTTGGGCAATGTCCGCTGACTGTTGGTCCAGGGCGATTAACACCGAAGCGCTAGTGGCTGAGAAACCATTGTCAGCATTGGTATAGCCAATTTCGGCAATCTTCTGACGAGCCAAATCAATGTAGTTGACTTGCGCTTTACTGGTGATTTCGCCAGTTATCAAAACTAAACCAGTGTTGACAACCACTTCGGCAGCGACTCGACTGGCAGGGTCTTGCGCCAGGAGAGCATCTAGAATAGTATCGGAGATTTGGTCACAAATTTTGTCAGGATGACCTTCTGTGACTGACTCTGAGGTAAATAAGTAGCGACGAGACAATTAATGATCCTCCTTAAATTTAGCATCGGCCAGGGTTAATTGGATACAGTCGCAATTCACAAATATTTGTTAAGAACACTTGATGTAATCTTAACCACTACCAACTTTGTACAACACTCTAGCAGCTAATGTGACCGGTCACATCGCACAAATAATTTTTTTGTGGTCACTAATGTTATTTACTACCCAGAATCTGCGCTGCCACTGCAACCCCGGAGTCCTTAACTACATGCCCTAACTCAGCCAGCGTTCCTTCGAGAGCCGCTAACGCCGTGAGGATATCTCGATCGCACACAAAGCCCAAATGCCCAATGCGGAAGACCTGACCTTTGAGGTGATCTTGGCCACCAGCTAAGACGATGTCGTATTTCTTCTTCATCACACTGCGGATTTGCTCGGCAGCAGTGGTAGCTACTGCCGTGATGGCGGGGCTACCATGACTGGCGGGGGCATAGAGTTCTAATCCCATCGCTTGAATGGCTGCGCTAGTGGCTGCTTGGTGGCGATGATGGCGAGCGAAAATATTGGCTAGTCCCTCCCGCTGCATCATATTTAAAGCGGCTTGGAGCGCAAAGATTAAGTTGACGGGTGGGGTGAAAGGGGTGGTATCCTTGGCGGCATCTTTTTGATACTTGCCCAGATCCATATAGAACTTGGGAATGGTCGCAGTCTTGTAAGCGGCCCAAGCTTTGGCACTGACGGCCACAAAACCTAATCCGGGCGGAATCATAAAGCCCTTCTGGGAACCAGAACACACCACATCTAAGCCCCAATCATCGATCGGAACATTCGTCGCGCCTAAGCTGGTGACGGCATCCACAATCATCAAGGCACCGTGGGCTTTGACGTGCTTGTTGATCGTTTCGAGGTCGTTGATTACGCCTGTGGAAGTTTCACTGTGGGTGATCACCACGCCTTTGATTTCTTTTTGGCTATCCGCCAGCAGTGCTGTTTGGACATCAGCTGGATTCAAAGGTTGTCCCCACGGAGCGGTTACTTCGACTACATCCAGGCCAAAAGCTTTGGCCACAATTGCCCAGCGCTCGCCAAACTTACCATTGTGTAAAACTAGTACCCGATCGCCGGGACTGAAAAAATTAATAATACCCGCTTCCATCGCGCCGGTTCCCGAGGCCGTCAGCATCAAGACATCATTAGTGGTCTGGTGCAGCCATTTGAGGTTGGCAGTCACTTCGGCCATAATCTGACTGAATTCACCGCTGCGGTGGCCAATGGGGTGTTTCGCGAGAGCTAACAAAACGTTCTCTGGCACCGGAGTCGGGCCAGGAATCATCAACATTAATTTATTTTCCATTGTGCTTTTCTCTCTCAATACTTGCTATGTGAATTCAGCTAGCGGCCAATCGCCTAGACCGAAAAAATATTCTACCCTGGATTGCTGGGCTTTTTGCCCAACAATCGCATGATCGCTGTGGCCAGGGTTTTTCCTAGGCTACGAGTTGATACTGGGAGTGGGCAGGGGGTTATTGAGTCCCCACCGATGCTCAACTTCGATCTGACGACGAATACAGTCTTCTGCTAGTAACCGCTGCTGAGAGATGGCCTTCCGCATAGTGACAATGAGCTGTTGAACCTGTTGCCGAAGTAAAGGATCTTGATCGTCAGCGTCTAGCAGAGTTTGCTTTTCCAATATTTGCAAAATCAACTCGTAGTGAATTAGAGAAGGCATTTGCATGGTAGTCACGCGGTCAACTCCGGTAAATTTGTAGATTAGATGTATACATTCAACCAGTGGCTTTTTACGTCGAACTGTATAAATTAGTGATCGCTTGAGTGGGATCGGGTTGTTTAATCAGCGACTCGCCCACTAGCACGGCTTGAGCGCCAGCGGCTTTGACCATTTGCAGATCAGCAGGCTGATGAATGCCCGACTCACTGACGACTAAAATCTGTCGATCGAGCAACTGTTGATGATACTTGCTTAGTAACTCACTGGTAGTTTGTAATCTCACTGCAAAGGTGGTGAGATTGCGGTTATTAATCCCAATCAAATTTACTCCCTTTAAGGTTAACACTCGCTCTAATTCTGCTGCAGTATGTACTTCAATGAGTGCTGTCATGCCCAGCGCCTGGATAATTTTAAGAAAATATTGCAAGTCGCCATCAGACAAAATGGCGGCAATCAACAGCACGGCATCCGCACCGTGCTTGCGCCCTAGATAGATTTGGTAAGGATAGATCACAAACTCTTTGCAGAGTAGGGGCAAATCCACGGCCGATCGCACTTTCGACAAATTCTCGAAGCTGCCTTGGAAAAACTGGCGATCGGTTAACACCGACAGACAAGCCGCCCCACCTTGCTGATAGGCTTGAGCGATCGCGATCGGGTCAAAATCGGGGCGAATGACACCTTTACTGGGCGAGGCTTTTTTAACCTCAGCAATCAGGGCGGGCTGGCGTTGACTAGTGGCCAAAGCGCCCCAGAAATCGCGGGGTGGTGCTGTCGCCGCTAGTTGTTGGCGCAGATCGGCTAGGGGCAGTTTTTCGCGCCAGCGAGCTACTTCTCGCTCCTTTTGCCAGACAATTTCTTCTAAGATGTGCCGGGGCTGGCTGTCGGGCACCTTAATCTGAAATTCGAGGTTGCTGATATTGACTGACAAACCGGGCTGAATGCGACGTATTTCCATAGGTGCCTAATGGGCAAGAGCTGCTTTCTTGAAGGCATCATCCAACACTTCGGAAAGAGTGGGATGAGCATGGGTGATATTAGCTAATTCTTTGACCGACTGCCGCGCGGCGATCGCATTGGCGGCTTCTTGAATCAAGTCAGAGGCATGGAGACCAATGATGTGGGTGCCGAGGATTTCTCCAGTGTCGGTGCGATAGATGACCTTGGCCATGCCATCAGCTTCACCTTCAGCGATCGCTTTAGAATTACCTTTGAAATAGCTCTTGGCGGACGCTACTGTAAATCCCTCAGTACTTCCCTGTTCTTTGGCCTGAACTTCGGTCATGCCCACAAAGCTGATTTCGGGATGGGTAAAAGCCGCCGCCGGAATGCTGCGATAGTCTACCGTGCGCGGCGTGCCACAAATATTATCGACAGCGACGATCCCTTGGGTGGCGGCGGTATGTGCCAACATCATTTTGCCCGTAGCATCGCCGATCGCCCAAGTATGAGCAACTGGTTGACCATCGATGAGTACTTGCATCCGATCGTTAACGGGAATGAAGCCCCGTTCTAGAATCACACCGATCGATTCTAAATTAAGGTTTTTGGTGTCGGGAACGCGACCGGTAGCTACCAAGCAGGCATCGACTTCCAGTACTTCGACGATTTCTTTGGTCTGAGCATTGGCTAGTTCGATCCGGACTGGACTACCAGGGGTGATTTTCATGGCCAGCATCCCCGATCTGGTTTCAATATCACGCGGTTTAATCAAAATTCGTTCGGCTAAGGTGGCGATATCGCGATCGAAGGTCGGCATCAGCTGATCGACCGCCTCAATGATCGTGACTTCTGAACCCAGGGCGGTATAGACATCGGCAAACTCTAGACCAATGTAACCGCTACCAATGATCGCCACCCAATCGGGCACTGATTCTAGCTTAATGGCATCATCGCTGGTGAAGACGGTTTTGCCGTCGATCTGAATACCGGGTGGGACGAAGGGTACCGAACCAGAGGAAATAATAATATCTTTGCCGGTGACAATTTTTTCACCTGCCGAGGTGGCGACACTGACTTTTTGAGTACCAACTACTTGGCCGTAGCCTTTGATGATGTCTACTTGCAGGCGCGTGAGGCTATTGGTGAGATCGCCACGCAGTTTGCTCACAATATTTCCAGCGTGATCGGCCACGGCTTGCCGATCGTAGGTCACCGCTCCGACCTGAATACCTAAAGCCTTCAGGTGCTGAGTATCACGCATTTCTCGCACTCGCCCAGCAGCGGCGAGCAGCGCTTTCGATGGAATACAGCCCCGATTGACGCAGGTGCCGCCCATATCGCCCGCTTCGATGATGGCAGTTTTGAGTCCACGGCTCACGGCATGGATAGCTGCGCCGTGGCCGCCAACTCCAGCTCCAATAATCACTAAATCATAGTCAAATTGTTGACTCACGCCAGTAAACCCTCGTAAATAATCTGCCGACTTCTTCTGGCTTTATTCTCGCTCTCCGCGTTCATTCTTGTAAAGAGCAATCATTAGTGCGACGACACCTATTTGTAAAGCAAGACTGGGAATAGTATTGGCTAAGTCGCGTCCAGCGGCTAATCTGGCTAAAAAGACAACGCCACCAATGCAACCCGAACCCGCAAAGGCCAAATAAAAGAATTTCCGTAATCCTTTAAATGGTGACTGCGCTTCGGCTTTTAGTCTTTTGTATAGCTCGGGATCGATCGCTTTGTCGCTGGGCGATTTGGTCATGGCAGTGGCAGTTTAGGTAGTTGGCTGTATTGTAGCAGGGCTATTTTAGCGAAATTAGTACAATTGTGTCATTAACTCCAATGAACTGATCTCCGTGCTTTCCCTGATGTTGATTGGTGAGTGAGAGTGATAAAACTAAAGAAAGCTTGAAGATATGAGTCAGTGCTGGATGTTGGCCAAACATTTTGTTATCAGGCAGAACCACTGGATAGCAAAAAATTGCCTTTAAATACAATCTAGAAATTCCACTGTTCGTTTCATCGGTAGCAGCATCCCATCCTCACATTTACCATGACCCTTTTACAACAAATCAACT
This sequence comes from uncultured bacterium, assembly GCA_964247125.1. GTDB lineage: Bacteria > Cyanobacteriota > Cyanobacteriia > Cyanobacteriales > Chamaesiphonaceae > JAAFHZ01. The sequence continues at coordinate 31,141 of CAXTSZ010000006.1, read as the reverse complement.
TCTGTCGCGAAAAAAGATTTACCGGGAAACTATGTGTAACTAGTCTTGATGGTAATAATATCAACGACTTTGATGGTAACTGCTGGAACATTTACTTTTATCGTGGTCGTCTAATTGGTGACAGTGCTGGGATTCATCCCACGCGCCGCTTGCGCCGCCAGCTTTCTCAACAGCAAATTGATTTACCAGAGTCCATTCAGGACAACTTTTTTAGTTCAGAAGAACTAGCAGAATCTAGTCATCTTTTAATTAAGAAACTGCTCGTAGATAATTATATCGATCGAGAACAGGCTGAAAGAATCATTACAGGTAGTCTCATCGAAACACTTTTTGATATCTTGCATCTAGAAATGAGAGCAATCATTCACAAGAAATCTTCTCCTGTTTATATTTTACAGACTAACCAGAGAGAAAACTCTTTAGTACCAGAAATACTCATCAGTTCTAAACCGATCTTGCAAGAGGTAATATCTAACTTTCAGGGATGGCAAGATCTAGGCTTTATTAAATATTCACCCAACTTGACCCCTTGTATTGATGACTATTTGAAACTACAGAAGTTTGTGCCTACTAAAACTTACGAGAAGCTAGCCTGCCTGTTAGATAATGAACAAACGCTGCGCGATATAGCAGTGAAGATTGGCGAAGATATTGAGACAATTATGACAGCAATTCTCAAATATCATGATGCTAACATCATATCATTGCGCCTGATGCCAGATATTGATATTGCTAAAAAGAGATTAACAACTGCCATTGACACCAAGAGAAAATCCTCGATATTTGGTAATATAAAATCGCTGGAAAATAATATTCTAGTAGCTCATGTTAGTAGCAATAAGGCTGAAGTTAAAACGATCCAGACTATTGTAGAAAGAGCAGGCCATGGCTATATAAATCTTCAGGAATCTTCGCAGATTTTTCTTACTTTTTTGAAATATCAACCAACTCTGATCCTAATTGACAACTTAGCAGGTAGTGTTAATACTCATGGTCTTTGTTCTCAACTACGCCGCACCGTCAAGTTTAAAGATACACCGATAATTTTTCTGAGTAATGATACTGGTGTGATGACTTGGATGAGAAACAGAACATCACACCCCAGTGAGTACATCTCCAAACCTTTTAGTCACCAAAAAATATTTTCTGTTTTGGATAAGTATGTTGTCGGCAAGAGTGGCAGTTTAGTGCGGAGCTAAATTAGCGAAACTCACCGTTGCCTGGGCGGTACTGGATCGTAGCCGCCAGGGTAGCCAGGATGACAACGGCAGATGCGCTTGAGCGCCCACCAACTACCCTCGATGGCTCCAAAAGTCTCTAGGGCTTCGATCGCATACTGAGAACAGGTGGGTTGGTACCGACAGGCCGGCAGCAGGTAGGGCGAAACAAATACCTGATAACCCCGAACTATTTTAATTAGCGGTTTTTTCACAGAACTAAGCCAAATCGTTTTAGATTTAAGTTTCAGTCTATCGATAAAATCGTTCAGTGTTAACTTCTATGGCCTGCTTGACAGACTTGCCGCTCTGGTGGCGAATTACCGTTGTTCCGATCTATGTGGGCGTAATTGTTCTCACTGCGGAACTCAGCCATCGGCGCTGTTGGCTGCCGCCCGAACCAACTCGTAAAATTGTACACATCGGCACTGGCAACGTCATTTTGATTGCTTGGCTGTTGCAACTCCCAACTTGGGTAGGCGTGACATCGGCGGTGCTAGCGGGCATTGCTGCTCTAGTGTCCTATCAATTACCGATTCTCCCCGGTGTGAACAGCGTTGGTCGTAAGAGCCTCGGCACTTTTTTTTATGCCGTCAGTATTGGTCTATTAACGGCAATTTTTTGGCCAATACAACACCCTGAATACGCCGTCATTGGCATTTTGACTATGGCTTGGGGGGATGGACTCGCGGCCATTGTTGGCCAACAGCTGGGCAAGCATCCCTATCAGGTGTGGGGCAACCAAAAAAGTGTGGAAGGTACGTTAGTCTTGGTGATAGTTAGTTATTTAATCACTGTGGTGATTTTATCCTCCGTGCCAGGCAGCTCTTCTTATACCTGGTTGGTGGGATTGCCGATCGCGATCGCGGCTATTGGTTTAGAATCGATCTCCCAATTTGGTATTGACAATCTGACTTTGCCGATCGGCACGGCACTACTAGCTTTTGGCCTCAATAATTTAATCTAAATTAGCCGAAAGTTACCCAGAACACGGCACTTTTCTGACGATTGATATTAACCTATTAAGAGCATCCTGCATTTTTACTAAGTTTTATGACGCAGTCTTTACCCAAAATTTCCGCCCAGGCTTCCCACCGCGCAAATACTCCCCAGAGTCCTTGGCAAACTGGAGCAGAGTTTATCGGGAGACACATTGGCCCCCAACCTGCTGACATCGAAAAAATGCTGGCAGTATTGGGCTATACCAGCTTAGATGAATTGACCGCTTATGCCGTACCTGCTGATATTCAATTACAAGTACCGTTAGCTATTCCGACTGGCCTCACCGAGCAAATGGCCTTGGCCAAGCTGCAAGAAATTGCCAATCACAATCAAGTTTTTCGTTCCTTCATTGGCAGTGGCTACTACAATTGCATTACCCCAGCAGTGATTCAACGCAACATTCTCGAAAATCCCGGTTGGTACACTCAATACACCCCTTACCAACCCGAGATTTCCCAGGGTCGGCTCGAAGCCCTGCTTAACTTCCAGACCATGATTATGGATCTGACCGGGATGGCGATCGCTAATGCTTCGCTGTTGGATGAAGGTACTGCTGCTGCCGAAGCGATGACCATGAGCTATGGCATCCAGAGTAAAACAGGCTTAAACCGTTTCTGGGTATCTGCGGATTGTTATCCCCAGACGATCGAAGTCTTGCATACCCGTGCCCAGCCGTTAGGTATTGAAATTGTTGTTGGTGATTGGCGACAGATCGACTTCAACCAGGGCTACTTTGGGATGTTGTTGCAATATCCAGCCGGGGATGGATCGGTGTACGACTATCGATCGATCATTGCCCAGGCGCAGGTGGCGGGATCGATCGTCATCATGGCTGCTGACCTGCTGAGTTTGACCCTCCTGGAGTCTCCCGGTGAGCTAGGCGCGAATATTGTGGTGGGCAACACCCAAAGATTTGGAGTACCCATGGGTTATGGCGGACCACACGCCGCCTATTTTGCCACCATCGATGCTTATAAACGTCAGCTGCCGGGTCGGTTAGTGGGTGTGTCTAAAGATAAACGTGACAACATTGCCCTGCGTCTTGCTTTGCAAACCCGCGAACAGCACATCCGCCGCGATAAAGCCACCAGTAATATTTGTACTGCCCAGGTATTGTTAGCCATCATGGCCAGTATGTATGCCATCTATCACGGTCCAGCGGGGCTGAAAGAAATTGCCCTGCGGGTACATAGTCTGACCCAGATTTTAGCGGCGGGTTGCCAGCAATTGGGGTTGACGGTCACCAATAGCCATTTCTTTGACACTTTGACCGTAGTCGTTGCCGATGTTCATGCTGTCAATCAACGGGCCGTCGCCCATCGCCTGAATCTTCACCAAATTGATGCCCAGACAGTGGGTATTTCCTTAGATGAAACTACTACTAAGCAAGACATTATTGATATTTGGAGCGTTTTGGCCGGTCAAGTCGGTTTTACTTTCACCGAAATCACCGATAGCTTGACTCTTGATGTCCAACCCCATCCTGATTTAGTCCGGACAACGCTGTATCTGACTCACCCGGTCTTTAATAGCTATCAATCCGAAACTGAGCTGCTGCGCTATATCACTCGCCTGCAAGCTAAGGATTTATCCTTGGCACAGGCGATGATTCCGTTGGGTTCTTGCACGATGAAGCTGAATGCCACGGCAGAAATGATTCCAGTTACCTGGCCAGAATTTGGCCAAATTCATCCCTTTGCGCCCCTCGCCCAAACTACTGGCTATCAGATCCTGTGCGCCAACTTGGAGCAATGGCTAGCCGAAATCACTGGTTTTGCGGCGATTTCCCTGCAACCGAACGCCGGATCGCAAGGAGAATATGCTGGACTGTTAGTGATTCGGGCATATCATCGCCACCGCGGGGATAGTCATCGCAATGTGTGCCTGATTCCGCAATCTGCACATGGTACCAATCCGGCCAGTGCCGTGATGGCTGGGATGCAAGTCGTCGCCGTGCAATGCGATGACCAAGGCAATATTGATGTGGCCGATCTGCGGGCGAAAGCAACTTTGCATCAACAGAATTTATCGGCATTGATGGTCACTTATCCTTCTACCCATGGAGTATTTGAGACCGCGATCGCGGAAATCTGTGCGATTATTCATCTGCATGGTGGGCAGGTCTATATGGATGGCGCTAACATGAATGCTCAAGTGGGTCTGTGCCGGCCTGGTGATTTTGGTGCCGATGTTTGTCATCTGAACCTGCACAAGACTTTTTGTATTCCCCACGGTGGTGGTGGTCCAGGAGTTGGCCCGATTGGGGTAGCGGCTCATTTAGCGACCTATCTACCTTCCCATCCCTTAGTCCCAGTGGGCGGTGCCCAGGGTATTGGTGCTGTCGCCGCTGCGCCTTGGGGCAGCACTAGTATTTTACCGATTTCCTGGATGTATATAGTGATGATGGGTGGTGCTGGTTTGAAGCTGGCTACCCAGGTGGCTATCTTGAGTGCTAACTATATTGCCAAGCGTTTAGAGGGCGCATACCCAGTGCTTTACGCTGGTCAGCGGGGATTAGTGGCGCACGAATGCATTTTGGATTTGCGTGGTTTTAAAAAGACTGCCAACATTGATGTCGATGATATTGCCAAGCGGTTAATAGATTATGGTTTCCATCCACCAACGGTCTCTTGGCCAGTGGCGGGGACGGTGATGGTGGAACCTACTGAAAGTGAGTCGCTCCGTGAGATCGATCGGTTTTGTGATGCTCTGTTGGCCATTCGCCAAGAAATTAGAGCGATCGAAGCCGGCCAAGCAGATCTAGATCACAATTTGCTCAAACAGGCGCCCCACACCCTTGCTGATTTAGTCGATGCCACTTGGGATCGGCCTTATAGTCGAGAGCAGGCGGTATTTCCGTTGTCCGGTCTCCAGCATGCTAAGTTTTGGCCTACTGTTGGCCGGATTGATCAGGCTTATGGCGATCGGAATTTGGTCTGTAGTTGTCCGGCAATGTCTGACTATGAGTAACTGAAATTACTCGGAATTAAGTTATAAATTCACTAAAACAATTGCCACAGAGACTTGAATTTTGGGTAGGTGATCGCTCTTTTTACTGATCTTTTTCTGGATTAAGATTTGCGGAACTTGCCCTTGATTTTAGTCAGCTTCGATTGCCACCAAAGACTCTGCATCCGCCAGCTTGTCAATGGTTGAATATCTGAGCCATGTTTTTCTTGATAGTCAAAAAAGTCGTTAACTTCCCGCCAAACAGATTGCCAACGCTGGACGATGGCCGCTTCTCGATAGGGCTGCAAAAATTCTGCCGGTAGCGATATTGATGGCTGAGTCAAACTATATAAAATTCGCTGTACATCATAGCCCGTATTGTAAATGGCAATCTTCTGGCAGTTGAAACCTGGATCTAAATAGTCCGCCAGAGCGTTGTTTACACTAGAGAATACTTGGCAACCGCAAGCAATTGCCTCCAACGGTGGCAGACCAAACCCCTCCGTCAATCCTTGGATTGCCCAATATTCAGCTGAATCGTAGAGATAGACCTTCGATCGATTAAAAAGTCCGGCCAAGTCTTCAACAAAACCATCCACAACCTGCAGCTGACAGCGTGCGCTCAAAGCTGGAATCAGTGACTTTTGCAGGTAACTAGAAGTTTTCCGAATCTGCACCAGCACATCAATATCGCGGTCTTGCTGACGATTAGTAAACTCTGGCGAAATTTCGTTGGGTAGGTAATACAGCGGCGAGTGGGGAGCCTGTTGACCCCAATAGCCCAGAGTGTTCCGACTAACCGTCACAATGGGGATGTGGTTCGCTAACTGAAAGCCATAGTTAGCACTGTGGGCATGGTAAATCACATGGTGCCCTGGCAGTTGTTGGACTAACTTGGGTACATCAAAGCCCCAGCTCACCACCAAAATTTGGTCCCGCCGCGGTCCCGCTGCTACCAAATCTGGTAAAAATAGGTGATCTGCTTCCCGTTGTCGGTAGGTGACGAGCGCCGCCTCGGTGAATTGTTGAGCCAATTTCATGGCTTTCATCTCTGCCACCAAACCGCCACAAAAATAATTCGGGGTGGTTCCCGGTAGTAAAAATAGTAATTTGCGTTTGACAGATGTCATGAAAAGTCCAGCCGAGAGAAGATTTTTGTCATTTAGATGATGGTTTGGCTAGTTACGATGCTGTCGTTACTGCTGGTTTGTTTTTAGCTTCTAACGTTTCCAAGCGGCTCTTCAGCTCTTGATTGACCTTTTTTACCTCATCCAATTCTTGACGTAGTTGCTGCAAAGCCGGATCGGTACCCGCATTTTTTTGCACCACCTGAATGGCCTCATCTGCCATGCGCTTTACTCGTCCATCGGGACTCCCGGTCGCTAGCGATTGCAATACGCCGATGGCCTTAATCGTGGTCATTTGCTTCAGTGCCGTTACTACTGATACTTGCGTAAGAAAGAAAGCTTCCCGCGCTAACTCTTGCAGCCGATCGAGAATTTTAGTGACATTCGGTAGGGACTGTTGAGTAGAGATGCCGCCCAAAGCCCGGATTGCCGATAACCTTAAGGGTTGGGGGATGCCAGCTTCGGTGTATTTCAACACCTGCTTGACCGCCTCCTCCGCATCACTGATTTTGGCTAATCCTTTAATGGCACCACTGCGTACCACTTCATTCCAGCCGCCACGCGTTTCTAACACTTGGGTTAAGAATTTAATCACCGTTGCTTGCTGATCTTGTAAGCTCGGTGCCATAACTATACTACCTAGTGCTTCACAAGCCGCTGACTCCACATAGTAGCTTTCATCGCCAGCGATCGCAATTTTTTGCACTGCGGCTAAACTACTAGGCGTTTTAAGTCCGGCCAAACAATCGATAATCGCGCGGCGGACAAAAGGATCTTCGTCGTTAATTTCAGCGACCAGTGCTTCGATCGCCTGATCGATCTGGATATCGGCTAGAGCCTCCGCTGCCTCTAAGCGCACCGCCCAAAATTCTTCTTCTGCCAAACATTTGGTTAAGGCTTGCACCGCGGCCAAATTACCTTTTTTAGCGATCGCTCTGGCTGCAAATATGCGCGAAATTGGATCAGGATCGTGTTCTAGCTGGGCAGCTAGCTCTCCTAATGGATAGTCTAGTTCCACGGTCTTGAGGTAGTAGTTACCGATGTCGAAGCTAATAAAATTGGGCTTGCTGGGCAAAGGAAAATACAGCACTTGCTCCTTCTCGAAGACCCGCACCTTAAAGGGTTTGACTTCCACTTCTTGGCGGTTGACATAGCCAAAGCCGATCGGGATTTTTAGATCGAAGAGATCGTTGGTGAGAGTGTGGATTCCTTCCTTGGCCTGGGTTTGCTTGACTGTCACTTGAGCAGTACTAGTATCATTATCCCAGCTGTAAGAAATTTTGTAATCGGGATGGCCACCGCGATAGACGAATTGGTCAAAGAGAAATGCTAGATTGCGGCCAGTGGCTTTATCGATCGCCCGTAACAAATCAATTGTTTCTACTGTTTGATGGGCATGATCCCGCACAAAAGTATGCACAAACTGATCAAACAACTCGTCGCTACCCAGTTCAGCGCGGATCATGTGGTAAACACAAGCGCCTTTTTCGTAAATATGTCGATCGTAGAGTTCGATCGCTTCTCGATAAATATTGGTAACTATGGGACGGCGATAGCGATTGCTATCCTCACCTAAATAGCTTTCCATTTCGCCCAGCATATAGTAGGCCGCTTCATCTGCATCATACTCATGGCCAGTCCATAAAACCTCCGCATAGGAGGCCATTCCTTCCTTAATCCAAGCATGAGACCAATGCTTGATGACGACCAAATCACCAAACCATTGATGTGCTAATTCGTGTGCCACTAAGCTTTCGGTGGTGTAGTTGTCCAAGCTGGCACGTTCGTCTAGTAAACAACGATCGGTCAACAATGTGGTTGCCGTATTTTCCATGCCGCCGAAGATGAAATCTTCGACGCAAACCTGGGCATACTGCTCAAACGGATAGGGATAGCCAAATTTTTCGGCAAAGAACTCCATCATGCGTGGGGTCTTGCCCATGCTGAGTCTGCCTTGCTGCTCTCGTCCTTTTTCGACGTAGTAGTTAACGGGCTTCCCTTGGTAACTATCCTTGATTTCGGCAAATCGTCCCACCGCTAGGGTCATGAGGTAAGTGGGATGTACCTGCGGTTGCTGCCAATGATAGATTTTGCGATCGCCCACTGTTTCGGTTTGGAGCAATTTGCCATTGGAGATGGCCATGAAGTCCGCCGGTACTGAGACGCGGATTTCGGAGGTGGCTAATTGGCCGGGGTAATCGAAACAGGGAAACCAAAACCGAGAATCTTCATCTTCGCCCTGCGTCCAAACCTGGGTGGCTTTGTGGGGATAAGCGGTGGAAGGTTGAATAAAATAGATGCCGCGCTGGGGTTTAGTGACTGAGTAGTCGATCGAGATATCGATGACCTTCCCCAGAGTAAGTGTTGGGGCGATGTAAATATTTAACCTTTCGCCATCGTGATCAAACCGCTGGCTAACGCCATCGATCTGCACTGCTTGAATCTGCAGATCTACGGCATCAAGAATCAGACAATCTACATTAGATCGCACGGGGTTGAGCTGAATGTGACAATTGCCCTGCATGTGTTGATTCGGGATATCCAGAACCAGATCCAAGAAAATATGCTCCACCTGTCCGGGCCTGTCGGGGTTATAGTGTGGACGCGCCCCTGGCATCTGGAAGGATTTGTGACTGGGAGCTTCATCAAAGTAGGAATGGGGCATAGCAAGTTAGAAATCGGTATCTGTCTTAATCCTAATCTATGCTGAAGTATTTTAGCGGTATGATCAAGCCTGGAGCATAGGGGAATCAGCCAATGAAATTACCAAAAAGAATCATGTTGCTGGGTGCTGGCGAACTGGGCAAAGAATTTGCCATCGCCGCCCAGCGTCTTGGTCAATACGTCATCGCCATCGATCGATACCCCCACGCTCCGGCGATGCAAGTGGCTGATGTGAGCGCCGTGATCTCGATGCTTAATGGTGACGATCTAGAACGTGTTGTGCAAGAATTTCAGCCTGACATCATCGTCCCCGAAATCGAAGCAATCCGTACCGAAAAGCTCCTGGAGTTTGAACAGCGTGGTATTACTGTTATTCCTACTGCTAAAGCTACCGACTACACCATGAATCGTGATCGCATTCGCGAACTAGCCCATGGTGAGTTGGGAGTCCGCACTGCTAACTATGCCTATGCCAGCACTTTGGCCGAAATGGTTACAGCGTCTGACCATATTGGTTTTCCCAACGTCGTGAAGCCAGTCATGTCCTCTTCGGGCAAAGGCCAATCGGTAGTGAACAGCGCTGCTGATGTCGAACAGGCTTGGCAATATGCCATCCAAGGCTCGCGTGGCGACAGTCACAAGGTGATCATTGAAGAATTCATCAACTTTCATCTAGAAATAACGCTACTTACTATTAAGCAATGGCAGGGCGCCACCCTCTTCTGTGCTCCCATTGGTCATCGGCAAGAACGGGGAGACTATCAAGAATCTTGGCAACCAGCAGCTGTCAGCGATCGGCAATTGTGGGAGGCGCAAGCGATCGCTACCCAAGTAACTAATGCTCTAGGCGGTGCTGGAATTTTTGGCGTGGAGTTTTTCATCACCGCCGATGAAGTAATTTTCTCAGAGCTTTCCCCGCGCCCCCACGACACTGGCATGGTGACACTCATTTCTCAAAATCTCAATGAATTTGAGCTGCACCTGCGAGCAGTATTAGGTTTGCCTATTCCAATTGTTCGGCAATTGGGAGCCGCTGCCAGCGCAGTTATTCTGGCTGATCACCAGTCTGCGGATATTTACTTTACAGGTGTGGAAGAAGCTTTGGCCGAGCCAGATGTGGATATTAAAATATTTGGTAAACCAGATAGCCGTCCCTATCGGCGGATGGGCGTGGCTTTAGCCTTGGGGGCATCGATCGAGCAGGCCAGGTTCAAAGCTACTAAGGCTGCTAAATTAGTGCAAGTTAGCCCTGAGTAGCACTTGCTTGACTCAGCTCCAGCACTTCTGTCGCCGTCAATTCCCATCCCAAAGCCCCCGCATTCTGCTCTACCTGTGCCGCACTCTTAATCCCCGGAATCGGAATCACTCCCGGTTGCGCAATCAACCAATTCAAAGCTACCTGCGCTGGCGTTTTATCATATTTACGACCCAGCTCCTGGAGTTTATCCAGCACGGGCTGAAACTTTGCCAACCCACTAGCCTGAAAACGCTGATCCCAACTTCGTGCCCCCGTCGGTACATTGCTACCGTCATATTTACCTGTCAGTAATCCTTGCGCCAGGGGGCTATAAGCCAAAATCGTCACTCCCAATTCTTGTGCTGCTGCTAACACCCCATTTGTTTCAATCTCTCGGGTAATCAGCGAATAGCGCATTTGATTCACCGCCAACGGCACCCCGCGCCGGGCTAGTAACTCCTGCGCCTCGCGCATTTGTGCTGCACTGTAATTGCTCACCCCTACTGCCTTTACCCGTCCCTGCTGTACTTCATCAGCCAGGGTATTCATCAAAGATTCTTGACTGAGCAGCAGCGTAAAAGGAAAGTGAATTTGGTAGAGATCGATCGACGGCATTTGTAATCTTTTCAGGCTAGCCGTCACCGCATCAGTGATATCTGCCGATCGCCACCGCCAGGGTAACGGCATATACTTAGTCGCAATCTGGGTCGAAACCTGCGCCTCTTTCACAAATTTACCGAGCAACTCCTCCGACTTGCCAAAGCCGTAAATTTCCGCTGTATCAAAAAAAGTAATACCCTTATTCACCGCCGCCTGAAAAGCCAGCCGCAACTCGGCTTCACCATAGTCTTTGCCATAGCCCCAAAAGAGATTATCGCCCCAAGCCCAAGTGCCAAAGCCGATGGGGGTCACCGGAATATCAGTACGTCCGAGGGTAGTAGTTGCCATAACTTAATGCTTGCCGGTGATGTTTTTCTATAGTTTAAACAAAATATTCAAAGCAAGCTTGTTAGACTAGTGGGAGTCTAAAACTTATATCTATTCCCATGCTCGGTAAGTTCCTCCATCAACCTCAACCTGAAGAAAAAGATCGAGTGCCGCCCGGTCAATACTTGACTAATGGCTTTCCGATTATGACCTATGGCCAAACCCCCGATGTCACCCGTAAAGAGTGGAAACTTAAGGTCTGGGGACTGGTATCCCAGCCGCTGACTTTTACCTGGGATGACGTGATGAAAATACCGCAACAGGAGTTCACTGTGGATTTTCACTGCGTGACCCGCTGGTCAAAGCTGGATGTGACCTGGAAGGGCTTTAAAATCTTGGACTTGATGAGACTAGTGGGGGATTTAGATCCCAAAGCTGTTCATGTGATGGAGCATTGCTATGGTGGTTACACTACTAACTTACCATTGGCAGATTTCCTGAAGGACGAAAACTTTTTTGCCTATGAGTTAAATGGTGAACCATTGCCTAAAGAACATGGCGGACCGATGCGGACAATGGTGCCACATTTGTATGCCTGGAAAAGTGCTAAGTGGATTAGTGGCATTGAATTTATCGATCGAGAACAATCTGGTTTTTGGGAGAAAAATGGCTACCACCAGCGGGGCGAACCCTGGACAGAGGAGCGTTACAGTTAATGTTTAGAGTAATTACTAAGGGCTTTGACGAGTCGTTTGAGAAATGGACAGAGGCATTAGCGGCTGGCAATAAACTACGCCCTCAATGCCGCAGCTTCTTACAAGATATTCGAATTAGTGAAAACGGTAATGTGGTCTGGGTCTACAGCCGTTCCCACGCTCATCCGATGTACTTTGGGGCTGGTACATACGATCGATTAGTGCGGTTGTTTGTGCTAGAAAATACCCCAGAAATTGAAGCAGAAGAGACCTGAAAAAGGTTTTGGCTGCGCTCAAACCACCATAACCCAAGAGATGAGCAAAGCCAAAACTAATTCTCAGAATTGAATGATAGAAGCAACTAAAATTAATTACAGACTGGCCATCACGATCCGAGCAGCAGCTAGCGTTTTATCGATGTCGGCTTCCGTATGCGCCAAAGATGTAAAACCAGCTTCAAACTGAGAAGGAGCCAGGTAAATGCCCTGCTCTAACATGCCCCGATGAAAGCGCCCAAATTTGGCTAAATCTGACTTTTTGGCATCTTCATAGTTATGGACAGGGCCAGCACAGAAAAATAGGCCAAACATGCCACTAATCTGACCGCCGTAAACTGCATGACCATTTTCCTGAGCTATTTGCAGCAAGCCATCACTCAGTTTTTTCGTGATTTGATCTAGGTAGGTATAAGCACCGGGCTTTTGGAGTAACTCCAAGGTTTTAATACCTGCCGTCATCGCCAAAGGATTGCCCGACAAGGTACCCGCTTGGTATACTGGGCCAGCCGGAGCGATCATCGACATAATATCTTTGCGGCCACCATAAGCACCGACGGGTAGGCCACCACCAATTACTTTGCCGAGCGTCGTTAGATCGGGCGTAACACCAAATTTTTCTTGGGCTCCACCATAAGCAATCCGAAAACCAGTCATCACTTCGTCAAACACCAGCAGGGCATTGTTTTCTTGCGTGAGGAGACGTAGACCCTCTAAGAATCCGGCATCCGGCGTAATAAACCCAGCATTACCCACAACTGGCTCTAGAATCACCCCGGAAATAGCATCGGGATGGGCCGCAAACAGCGCTTTCACGGCTTCTAGATCGTTGTAAGGAGCTGTCAGCGTGTCGGCCGTAGTCGATTTAGGCACTCCGGGGGAGTCCGGCAAACCAAGCGTCGCTACTCCTGAACCGGCTTTGACTAAGAACATATCAGCATGTCCGTGGTAGCAGCCTTCAAATTTAATAATTTTGTCCCGACCAGTAAAAGCGCGCATTAGTCGCAGGACAGCCATACAGGCTTCTGTCCCCGAGTTAACGAAGCGTACCATTTCGACACTAGGTACGGCATCGATGACCATTTCGGCCAAAACATTCTCTAAGTAACAAGGCGCCCCAAAGCTGGTGCCTTTTTCCAGAACAGAGTGGAGCGCAGCAATTACTTCCGGGTGCGCATGACCACAGATCGCTGGTCCCCAGCTGCCTACATAATCGACATATTGGTTACCATCTACATCCCAAATATAAGCATCTTTGACGCGATCGAACACGATCGGCTGGCCACCCACAGATTTGAAGGCTCGAACGGGGGAACTAACTCCACCAGGCATCAGTTTTTGGGCAGCGGAAAAAATCTCTTCCGACTTGGTAGTGTTTAGCATATTTGTAGTAACCAAATTTTTATCTCCTGAAATTATTAAGGCTAGAAACTTTAAAAAATATTGAACGAGCTTAACAATCTTTTTATAATATCGCGGACAGCCAGTCATCGCTAGAGTATTGGACTAGGCTGGGGCTGTTGACGAAAAACGGACTACCCCTGACTCGGTACAAACCGCATTCAACCGCTGATCCCAATTATCTACTGGTAGAACGGGGATGCACGCAAAATCAAACACTACTCCGATCGTCATGATCTGCGGCCAAGGCTCCTGGCTTAACAACCGATCGAAGTAGCCACCCCCATAACCTAGTCGATAGCCCCGGCAATCGACGGCCACTGCTGGAATTAATAGCGCACCAACTTGATTAATGTCAATTATTGGGGATGTGGCTGTTGGTTCCGCCAAGCCATAGCGATTAGTCACCAGTGGATCGTCCCATTGCCAGGAATGCCAAGCCAACTGTCGATGGGGTAAACACCGTGGCAAACCCCATCGATAGGTATTCAGCCTGAGCAAAATAGCTAGATCCGACTCCTGGCGGTGTGGCCAATAAGCCAAGACCAGTTGGTTCTGGGCAATACTCTTACCTAAAAATTCCAACAGATGTTGACAAACTTGTTGGCTCAGTTGGGCGTGCAGCGGACTGCTCAGATTTTGGCGCTGGACTAATAGTCGTTGCCGTAGTATTGCTTTTTCTACGACCATCAACTAAATGTTTGTTTGTGAATAGTCTGAAGTTTGCCATAAGCGGCCAAGTCGCCATCTCGGCGCAAGATGCGCAGCCGATTGTCCATCATCATCCGCGAGTCGGCCCGGGTCATTGGTTGAAAAGCAATGCCTTCATCACCGTTGGTCACCAAGAAAAACATCCGTTGGGCGTAGAGGGTCGTAAATATTTCCTGGTGATCACCTAAATCGCAAATGCGATATAGCAAGCCAAAAGTGGGGTGATTGAGGTAGCTTTCAGCAGTCATTGTGGAGTACAGAACTAAGGAGAATATTGATGAATTCTGGACTGAATATCCACACCAATGCTTAATTATCTGACGTTCTGTCGTTTTTGACACTAGCTGATCGCTTGAATTTGAGCTTGAGCTTTTTGCAAGGATTCTGCCCATTCTTGGACTGGGTCGCTGTCTGCGACAATTCCAGCGCCCACCTGTCCCCAAATTTGCCCTTGGTGATATAGCAGGGTTCTAATCAGAATGTTTAAATCTAGCTGGCCGCGCCGATCGAAATAACCACAAGAACCATAAAACAAGTTGCGGGGACTGGGCTCTAGTTCGGCAATGATTTCCATACACCGCACCTTGGGGCAGCCTGTAATCGTCCCACCAGGGAAAGTGGCTTGGATTAAGTCGATCGCATCTTTCCCCGCTGCCAATTGACCTCGGACATTGCTTACTAGGTGCATGACATGGGAATAACGCTCGATCGACAGTAACTCATCTACTGCCACGCTTCCCCACTGACAGACCTTCCCTAAATCATTCCGTTCCAGATCTACGAGCATAATATGCTCGGCGATTTCCTTGGGATTTGTTAATAATGTCTGGGCTAAATCCTGATCTTGAAAATCATCGGTACCGCGTGGTCTCGTCCCTGCGATCGGGCGCACCTGAGCAATGCAACCATCAAACTGTACTAACCTCTCTGGCGAACAACTCATCATCGCTCCCCAAGGTGTTTGCCAATAGCTGGCAAAAGGCGAAGGATTAATGCGCTGGAGTTTTTCATAGACTGACCAGCTACTCTGTTCAATTTGGGCGGTAAAGCGCACGGAGAGATTAGCCTGATAGATATCACCAGCTTGAATATATGATTTGGCTTGCCGAACGGCCTGTTGATAAGCTTCAGCAGTTGTCAGGAAAGTAATATTCGATAGTGGTCGTGTCGGCGTTACTGTAGTTGGAGGATGGTCAATCGTATCTATTTTTTCGACCATCACTACTAAGTAATCTGGATCGGTGGTGGCTAAGTGCAATAGCTGCTGTTGATGATCTAAAACAGCAAAATTGGCTGGCTCATACCAATAGGCCACCGGAAATGGCAGGGAGTCCAGGCGCGGCGGTGGCAGTTCTTCTAGTTCCCAGGCTATTTCATAACCCAGCCAGCCCAGCCAACCGCCCGTAAATGGTAAATCCCGCTCAATTTCTGCTGGCTGTCCGCGCTCAAGAAGCTGTCTTAAGAAAGGCATGATTTCACCGGTCGGCGGTGTCCAGAGCTGTTGCTGACCATGGATAACTCTAGGCGACCCGGCACAGATGGAGTAACGAGACATGGCTAATCCTGACTGCACCGGACTTTCTAGGAGAGTCGCGATTGATTCTGTTAAAAACAGAGAACGAAAAACTTGTGATCCACTCCGATTATCGAGAGGTA
Source organism: uncultured bacterium (assembly GCA_964247125.1). Lineage (GTDB taxonomy): Bacteria > Cyanobacteriota > Cyanobacteriia > Cyanobacteriales > Chamaesiphonaceae > JAAFHZ01. Next base: position 15,280 of record CAXTSZ010000006.1, on the reverse strand, counting down.
GCGATCGCCAGTGCCAAGGCAGCATTAATAAATCCTAGTTCCGATGGTGATTGTTGTAGCGAATGCGCGCTCCTGCCCACAGGAGTTTATCGCGGAGCGTGCGGTAGTAAGAGTAGTCATCGCGTAAGATAATAAATTGCGCCTGACAGTCAGCTTTACGAACTTCTACCCGGTGTCCTGGCCAAATTGCTGTGGCCATGACGCCATCCATCCACAGCTTGGTGTTTAATTCATAATCACCTAGCGCCCACACTCCTACCGTCGCTCCAGGTGGAATCACGATCGGGCGGCTCGATAAACTCAACGGACAGATGGGAGTAACGCTAATTGCTTCCATCCCAGAATGGACGATCGGACCGTTAGCGGACAAATTGTAGCAAGTGGAACCAGTCGGCGTAGCGATGATTAAGCCATCACCTTGGTATTGATCGACAATTTCACCATCAATTTCCATCTCCAGAATCGAAGTGAGCATTCGATCGGCGGCGGCTGGTTTGATGCACATTTCGTTTAAGGCCAAAAAGGTGTCGCTGACTGGTTCGCGGTTACTAGAATCGCCTTCGTAAACCGTTGCTTGCAGCATCATACGTCGTTCGATTGCATATCGATCGCTGGTTAACCGCTCCCAGATACTCATGGAGTCGTCCATGAAGTCTAAGGATTCGGTTAAGAAGCCTAAATGACCGCCCGCATTGATTGCCAAGATTGGAATACCGTCGGGGGAAACCTGGCGGGCAGCAGCTAAGGCGGTACCATCTCCACCAAAAACGAGGGCAAGATCGATCGGTGCGTGGGTAGATGCTAAGAAAACGGGAAAGGGGTTATCTTTAGCGCCGCTGGGTCCCATCATTACCTGACAACCTAGGGCTTCTAGCTCTTTTGCTGATTTTTCAGCAAAGCTGCGACTGAATTGGTCGTGTGCTTTGTGGGCAATAATTACGTTTTTTAGTTGCACCGAGCTACCCTGAGCGGAAAAAATTCTTTCTGAATTGTAGTCGATTAGCTTCCTGGCGGCAGTCTTTCTTGAAATAGCTGAGAAGAATTCTATTGGTAAAATAGCAACCTATAATTTATTCAAATCACAGCTGGGTGACATGTTCGCGAAACTGCCGCAGCACTGCCAAAATATCTCAATTAATTTCACTGATGGATTCATCCAACTTCAATGTGTAGATTAGAGCCTCATTTAACTGTTGAACATATAACGATGAGAGTTTGCCAAGCTGTCGGATTATCTGAACCTCTACTGGGATTTAGATCTGCAAGGTAGATATCACCATGACTCATGCGTAATCCTCTTGTTGAAGATTTGAGGAGTATTCTGGCCGAATGGTTTCGGCAAAGATGATATCTTCTTGGACAAATTCAGCTTTCAATGCTGCTGCATCAGTATCGGGGATTCGATCCCACTGTTGGAACCGAGCAGATCTGTTGGTAGGTTTGGTGTGACCGTTAGTGGTAGCCGAATCGGTGTTTTGGGCTGGAGTGGAGAGTTTGATGTCTAGCTCTTTTCGTTCGGCGACTGTTAGTGTTTGAATGATTTGGGCTAGGGAGTCTACTAGTTTTGCATTCATTGTATTTTTGTTTGGTGCTAACTAACTCTGTGTAATTATGATAGTCGATCGATAATCCCAAATGGATCTGAGGCTTGCTGGGGAAAGTCCTTGATATTGCTGGTAACAATCACTTGAGATCGAGATATGACCGCCGCCGCTAGTACATGACGGTCTTTTTATCGTTAGTCATGGCAGGGATGAGTACTTCAACCCCTCGCACATTGGCTTCTGCAAAAAAACGATCTATTTTCTCGATTAGATCTTGAGCGTCTTCGGGGCTGGTCATTTCTCTCTTGACCAAATTGCGCCTTACTTCGTCTAAGATCTCATCGCTCCAGTGCAGCTGGTACATGCCTTTTTCGACAGCGCGGAGCAGGGTATCGCGCAATGTGGCAGGAATCAGGACACAGGCATCTAAAACTACTCCAAAAGATGACAAGGTTGCTTCCTTTCTATGTGCGTTGGGGGTTCTCGGGGGTGCTGACTAATTGAAAGCTGGTGGATTCTGGTTCTAGACGATCGAAGAAGTTTTCTAGTTTAATCAGCGCGGGTCGATCTTCTTCTCTAGTGGTAATTGGTTGGTGGTCTAAAACATTAGGTGGCAGTTGGATGCTTTGATTGAGGCGGAATTGGATGCTACCGCAGCTCGTTGGCGGAGCCTCTCCAACGGAGAATCGCAAGCAATTCTCGCTCAGATCCAGCCATGAATCCGCTGTATTTTTTAGTACTTTTTTCACGACAAAGGCAAGTGGTACAAGCTTGGGTTTAGTGATCGTCAAGCGGATTGTGGCTCCTCTGCTAGTTGGCGCACTCACCCGATGAGGTGCATCATTAAGCCAGATAAAAACGTTTGTATACAGCAGTAACTTCAACGTCCGTATAAAATCACGCAGACCAAGCTAAGAAATTTAGCACAAGATTTAGTAGCATTAGAGGCTTCAGATTCTGTCCTGCACCCCCGCAAAATTCTGGCGCGTAAGAACAGTTTAAATATTCTAATTACCTAGTTACATAGGAAATCGATGAAGCCAATTAATATACTTGTACTGATTTTTGCCTCTAACACTTCCCCGTTCGCGAAGCGTCTCGACAGAGAAGACCCGCCTCGCGAACGGGGAAGATGAGAATATGTTAGCCAAATCTACCGCTCACATAGTCGGCAGTTTTTTGGTTGGCTGGCTGCGTAAAGATTTGAGCAGTCTCATTAAATTCTTCGAGTTGACCCAAATACATAAAGGCGGTGTAGTCAGAAACCCGGGCGGCTTGCTGCATACTGTGCGTCACAATCAAAATAGTGACCCGTTCGCGCAATTCAGTAATCAATTCCTCAATGCTGGCAGTAGCGATCGGATCTAAGGCCGATGTTGGTTCATCCAAGAGCAGAATCTCGGGTTGAGTTACCAGTGCCCGGGCAATACAAAGCCGTTGTTGTTGACCACCAGATAAGCTCGATGCTAAGTCATTAAGACGATCCTTTACTTCCTTCCAAATCGCGGCATCCTTTAGCGCTTCTTCCACTTTCTGTTCTAAGACAGTGCGGTTTTTTTCGCCGCGCACCCGCAAGCCATAGGCCACATTCTCGAAAATAGATTTAGGAAAAGGGTTGGGCTTTTGGAACACCATACTAATCCGCATCCGTACTTCGATCGGATCAATCTTGCGGCCCAGTAGGTTCACCCCTTTATCCAACCAAATATCACCTTCATAGCGATTGCCGGGGTAGAGATCATGCATCCGGTTAAAGCAACGTAATAGAGTTGTTTTGCCGCAGCCTGATGGCCCGATGAGAGCAGTGACCTTGCGATCGAACACCGACATGCTGACATTCTTTAGCGCATGTACAGTGCCGCCGTAGTAAAAATTCAGTTTATCGACTTCAGCTTTCTTGGTTAGTTCTTGAACGTTGGAAGTATTCATAGCAAATAGTTATAAGGTGAGAATTACCATTTAATGCTGCGACGTAGACGGTAGCGGAAGTAGATTGCTAATCCATTCATCAATAAGGTCATTGTAATAATCACAATTCCGGCAGCAGCGGCATTATGCTGGAATTCAGGGTCAGGTCTGTTTACCCAATCGAACATCTGAATCGGTAGTACGGTAAATCCAGATAACAACCAGCCAAATGAAATAAATGGGAATGACGATTGAAAAGGCGAATCTGGTAAGAAAGCTATGAAAGTCAGCGCCCCAATTGTAATTAGTGGTGCTGTTTCCCCAAAAGCTCTAGAAACCGCTACGATCACCCCTGTTAATATTGTACCCGTTGAATAAGGCAAAATGTGGTCCCAGATCACTTGCCATTTGGTAGCACCAACGGCATAGGCTGCTTCGCGAATAGTACTGGGAATCGATCGAATACCCTCCCGCGTCGTGACAATGACCACGGGCAAAACCAATAGTGAAAGAGTTAACCCCGCCGTGGCAATACTCTGGCCGAGGTTAAGTCCATACTTAAACAGACCCAAACCCAGCAAACCATAGATGATGGAAGGCACACCAGCTAAGTTAGTGACATTAATCTCAATCAAGTCCGAAAGCCAACCTTTTTTGGCATATTCTTCTAAGTAAATGGCCGCTGCGACCCCGAGTGGTACTGAGACTATCGCTGTCACTGCGATCACGAGTGCGCTACCCACCCAGGCAGAGAGAACACCAGCTTCGGCGGCTTGGGAGCCGGGGAATGAAGACAAAAATGCTAGATTGAGTTTGGGTGCACCATCAACAAATAATTTACCGATCATGGCTAGCAAAGTAACCAGTGCAATCGCTAAAGAAAGAATCCCTAGCACCATAAAAATTTTATCGAGCAGCTTACTTTTGGCGATCGTTGCCTTGAGATCGGGACTCTGCTGTCTGGGAAGAGCGGTAGGTTGAGTTGTCATATATTGATCTTAGCTAAGGTTTCTATAAACATTTACCTAGTAGGTTTCACGATACTTCTTCTTCAGGAAGTGACCAATAATGTTGAATGTCAGCGTCATCAATACCAGGGTGAGACCAACCGCGAAGATGGTTTGATATTCTAAGCTGCCATGTGGCACATCGCCCAAACACATCTGCACAATATAGGCCGTAATGGTCAGGGCTGGTTCTAACGGATTGAAAGTGAAAATAGGTTGACCACCAGCGGCGATCGCCACCACCATCGTTTCTCCGATCGCTCTGGAAATACCCAGAATATAAGCCGCCGTAATCCCAGAGATGGATGCTGGCAGCACCACATTCAGCGTTGTCTGCAACCGGGTCGCCCCCATCGCAAATGAGCCTTCCCGGAGATACACCGGCACCGCCCGCATGGCATCTTCACTCACCGAGCTAATGTAGGGAATAATCATAATTCCCATCACTAAGCCGGCACTCAGCATACTAAAACCGCCCAAACCTGGAATGATCGATTGGAGCACAGGACTCACAAAAAGGTAGGCAAAGTAGCCATACACTACAGTCGGAATACTGGCTAGTAGTTCTAGCATCGGCTTGGCCACTTCGCGCACAGCAGGCTTGGCAAATTCACTGAGATAAATAGCGGCAACCGTGCCCACGGGGATGGCTACTAGCAAAGCCACCATCGTCGTCACCAAAGTTCCTGACACTAATGACATCACCCCATACTGTTCAGTACCGGGAGTCCACATCGGGTCAGTCAGAAATCTGAGAAGCGGCACTTGCTGGAAAAATCCCCAAGATTCGTACAGTAAAATGCCGACAATTGAGACAGTAATACCGACGCAGGAGAGAGCGGCTAATGACAGAATAATCTCGATCGCTTTTTCGCCCCAGGCTCGCCATTTCTTTTGGGAGAATTCGGCAGCGGCGCTTTCATTAAGTTGCATAGAATATTTCGAGCAAATTATTAAGAATTTAGTACTTTATTGATAAAGCTGTAGTGTATGACGTTCAGCATCGTCTCTCATTGAATAAAATTAATCTTGATAAATGAGGCTTCACCCGCATTCTAGTATCAAAATCCCTAAAAAAGAGCCATAAGTAACAAGAGATGACACCCGTAAACATATAGCTCATTCTTTAAATCTTGGTTATCTACTTCGATTCTTTGTTCAAAATCTCTTCGATTTTTAAACCGACTGCTTCTTTGCCGCCAAAAACAGTGCCCAGCTTTTTGGCTTTAGCTTTTTCGGCAATTTTGGTGTACACCGCCGCTGGTAGTGGAATGTACTTAGTACTAGTACTGAATTTGTCAGCATTGGTCATGTAGTATTCTACAAACTCTTTCACATCGGGTTTGTCTAATGCTTTGCTATTGACATAGATAAACAAGGGACGCGACAGCGGGCTATAAGTACCATCTTTTACGGCTTCGACCGAAGGTAATACGGCGCCTTTGCCACTATCGATGCCTACCGCTTTGAGCTTGGCTTTATTGGCTTCATAGTAGGAGTAACCAAAATAACCGAGGGCATTTTTGTCACCCGCAATGCCTTTGACCAAGGTATTGTCATCTTCACTGGCTGTGTAATCGCCCCGACCTGCTTTGGCTTTGCCGTTCACTGCTTCCGTGAAGTAGTCAAAAGTACCAGAGCTAGTTCCCGCTCCAAACAGCTTCAGTGGCGCATCGGGGAAACCTGCTCTAATATCTTTCCAGTTATTTACCTTGCCCTGAGCAGCGGGTTCCCACATTTTCTTCAGCTCATCCATTTTGAGCGTGCCCGCCCAAGTGTTACTGGCGTTGACCACCACGGTGATGGCATCATAGGCGATCGGCAATTCTAAATATTCAATGCCTTTTTCCTTACAAGCATCAATTTCTTTTTGCAGAATGGGACGAGAAGCATCAGATATATCGGTTTCACCCCGACAGAATTTCTTGAAGCCCCCACCAGTACCGGATACACCTACCGAAACTCTGGTTTTACCGCCTTTGCTTTTTTGGAAAGCTTCGGCTACTGCTTCTGTAATGGGAAAAACAGTACTCGAACCGTCAATTTTGATCTCGCTACTAGCCGTTTTATCCCCAGCTGGTGAGTTATTGCCAGCCGCTGGTGTTTCACCAGCTTTATCCGGGGCTTTAGTCGCCTTATTGTCACAACTCGTCACACCTAAAACTGCTGTTAGTAGGACTGTGGATAACAGTACAGCAGTGAATTTTTGTTTTTTGACAGACATAGGTTCTAAGGGATGCCTTGGTTAAGATCTGTTTTCGTACCTAATCGCACATTAAACTGGCCAAAGATTAACTGTAGGTTAAGCGAGTCGGCACTGCCTGGTACTTCAGGGTAAATGGCGCAGTACATTTGTGTTTCACTATACTCATATTAACAATCTATACAGCTCCATGCGTTTTGATCCTGACCAAACAGTTGATTACTCTCAGGTAATCTGGTTAACTCTCCCAACTTTAGATATCGCAGCCATTTGGTCAATATTGAATAAAGAAACTGCCGATATGGTAATTAATCAATTACTCTGGCAATCTTTGGGTTATCAATTTGACCCCGCCAGCCAAACTTGGGACACCAGTGGAGTTGCCACTGATTGGGTTACTAACTATCCCCAGCCCCCAGATTTTATTGCAGGGCGACCGGCTAGTGTGCAGCTTACCCGATCGATTCCCGCTACCGATAAACAATTACTAAAGGAATATTTGGGCTTTAAGGGTTACAAGATTGGTGAATTTGGCCCTGCCGAAACTAGACGCGCCACCGCTGCCAACTGGCTCCTGAGCCATCTTAAACAAACAGTTGGTCTGCCGTCATTAGATGCCGCTAGCGACTAAAATATGAAGAGTACAATGGTGCATATCTACTATGGCGATCATCTCTTCCAAAAAACCTGATGCGGGTGATCTGCCGGGCGACTCGCCACCGCGCCGTACTAAAGCGACTAAACCAGTAGTTGTTAGCGAAAAGCAGCCAGATCCTGCTCTACTGAAAGGGGATGCCACTACTACAGAAGAAAAAGTTGCTGAGAAAGATGAAGGATTGCGTCCTCAGCGCCTCCATGAATATATTGGCCAAAAGGATCTTAAAGGTGTGTTAGAAATTGCTATGCAGGCAGCCACTGCACGGCAAGAATCGTTAGACCATATCTTGCTCTACGGTCCGCCTGGATTGGGGAAAACTACGATTTCGCTCATTTTGGCGGCGGAGATGGGTGTAAATTGTCGGATCACCTCGGCGCCAGCTTTGGAAAGACCCCGCGATATTGTGGGGATCTTGGTTAGTCTGGCACCTGGGGATATTTTATTTATTGATGAAATTCATCGTTTATCGCGAATGACTGAAGAGCTGCTGTATCCGGCGATGGAAGATTTTCGGCTAGATATTACGGTGGGCAAAGGGGCGACGGCGAAAACTCGTAGTATTCCACTACCCAATTTCACCTTAGTGGGTGCGACCACTAAGGTCGGGTCGCTCACTGGGCCGCTGCGCGATCGGTTTGGTCTCATTCAGCGCTTACGTTTCTATGAGGTTGATGAGTTGCAGGAAATTGTGCTGCGGACAGCGGCCATTTTGCAGCTGGAAATTACGCCCGGCGGGGCGGCGGAGGTGGCGAGACGCGCGCGTGGTACGCCACGGATTGCTAATCGGCTATTAAAGCGAGTCCGAGATTTTGTCCAGGTCAAAAAACATCTGGTGGTGACCGAAGAATTAGCCACGGAAGCCCTCGCTCTGTATCATGTCGATCCGCGCGGCTTGGACTGGATCGATCGACTATTGCTGCAAACCGCGATCGAACAATTCAATGGTGGCCCAGTGGGTTTAGAAGCCTTAGCTGCTGCTACCGGGGAAGATCGCCAAACAATTGAAGAGGTCTATGAACCTTACTTATTACAGATTGGTTACCTCCAAAGAACGCCGCGCGGTAGAGTGGTTACTGATGCTGCCCGTCGTCATTTGGGGGACTGGGCAGTAGTTAATGAACAACTTTCTCTCCTTGATACCTAATTGGTTGTGTCTAATATGTCGCGCTATTTGTGGGCAATTGCCCTCTCTATTATTTTGTGTTTTAGCTGGTTCAGTCCGGTCAGCGCTACCTCGGATTTGCTGACTGCATATACTTCCGAACAGCTTGATCGGGGTGATGAACTGCGCACTCAGGCTTTTACAGCTACCCATCAAGGCGACTTTGCTACTGCGGAAAAGTATTGGACACAATTACTGGAACTATTTCCTGAAAACCCCGCGATTTGGAGTAATCGGGGCAATGCGCGTGTTAGTCAACTGAAGTTGACCGCCGCTGTGGCCGATTTTGACAAATCGATTCAGCTAGCTCCTGAACTGACTGATGCTTATCTCAACCGGGGGGCAGCATGGGAAGGCTTAAAAGAATGGGATAAAGCGATCGCTGACTACCAACATATTTTGGCAGTAGATGCCCAAGATGCGATGGCCTACAACAATTTGGGTAATGCTTATGCTGGCCTCAAAGAATGGGAACAGGCTAAAACCTATTATTTTAAGGCTACTGAGCTAGAGCCAGCATTTGCTTTTGCTCGGGCTAATTATGCTTTAGCTTTGTATCAGGTGGGCGACAGGTCGGAAGCTATTCGGCAAATGAAAAATATTGTCCGCAAGTATCGAGATTTCCCCGATGTGCGGGCGGCCTTAACCGCAGCTTTGTGGCAAGCTGGACAGCGCGGGGAGGCCGAGAGCAACTGGATTGCGGTGATTGGCTTAGATAGTCGTTACAAAGATTTAGATTGGGTGAAAAACAATCGGCGCTGGCCACCAATGATGGTGTCGGCTCTCGATCGCTTCTTACACCTACGCTAGTGCTATAATGAGAAATTGTGTTTCAAGCATTTTGGGTATCCGTTCGGAGGTATTGTTTGTCAAAGTTTATTTTAAAAGTTCTGTGGTTAGATGAGAACGTTGCTTTAGCAGTAGATCAAGTGGTGGGCAAAGGACTTAGCCCCCTGACGGCCTACTTTTTCTGGCCACGTGCTGATGCCTGGGAACAGCTTAAGGCTGAAATGGAAGCGAAGCACTGGATCGCTGAAGTCGATCGGGTGGAGGTTCTGAACCAAGCAACTGAAGTAATTAATTATTGGCAAGAGGAAGGCAAGGGTCGCCCTTATGCTGATGCTGTGCTTAAATTTCCAGAAGTTGTCTTTACTGGTAGCAACTAGTAGTATTTTACTCCTCAATAAACAGCCGCCAGAGCACTGCTCCAGGCGGCTGTTTATTAAGTAGATTTTTATAGTACTGAACCCATAAAAACTCTTATCTCATATTGATTTGGGCAATAAGACTTAATCAACTGATAACCTGATTTAAACAATCTTTTAACGCGACTCCCTTAGTCTTGGCAGTATCTGTGCTTATTGCTTACCGTACGCTCTAGCAGTTTTTTCTAGAGTGGCACTTTTAATTAAAACTCACAATTACTGAAAAATAACTATGACGATCGTAATTACCGAATATTCTTATTCTGCTGCTAACGGCGAATTTTTTGAACTTACCAATATTGGTACCACTGCTATCGATCTGACTGGTTGGAGTTTTGATGACAACACTCGCATCCCTGGTTCAGCTTCACTGTTGCTGAGTGCTTTTGGCACTGTTAAGGCTGGAGAATCTGTTATTGTCACAGAAACTGTTGATGTCAATGCTTTTCGGACGGCTTGGGGCATCCCAGCTACAGTCAAAGTGATCGGCGGTTCGACGCAGGCATTAGGACGTGCTGATGAGATCAATATTTACGACAATGCCAACAACCTGATCGATCGATTGACCTTTGATGATGCCACGATCGCTGGTTCAGTTCGTACTCAAAATGTTAGTGCTTGGACCGATCCCACCAGCCTCGGCAAAAATGACATTCTCAAATGGAAGCTGTCCGCTGTTGGCGATTCTCAAGGTTCGGTGTTGGCTACTGGCGGTGATATCGGTAGCCCCGGACGTTATGTGGTAGCAGCGACTCCTACTCCAGCGCCTAGTGTTACTCCTGCTCCTACTCCAACGCCTAGTGTTACTCCTACTCCCACTCCAGCGCCTAGTGTTACTCCTGCTCCCACTCCAGCGCCTAGTGTTATTCCTACTCCCACTTCACTTTCTGGGATAGATTTATCGACCTATGTCCGGATTGGTCGCTATGACTTGCCCGAACCCACCCGGACTACTCCACCAGCTGGTAGCCTACTGGCTCAAGAAGTCTCAGCTGTGACCTATAACAAGGATACTGACACACTGTTTGTTTTGGGTGATGGCGGGACATCGATTGTGCAAGTCTCCAAAACGGGACAATTGATTGACTCTATGACCCTGGCTGCCGATGCCTCCAAGCCTCAAGGAACCTTCTTCTATGATCCAGAGGGTCTAGCCTACGTTGGAAACGGTAAATTTGTCTTTGTAGAGGAGCGCTTCCGCCAGGTCAACTTATTTACGTACAAGCCCAATACCATTCTCACTGGAGCCGATGTCCAGACGGTCAAACTCGGTACGACAATCGGAAACATTGGGATCGAAGGCATCTCCTATGACCCCCAGACTGGCGGCTACATCGCCGTTAAGGAGATTACCCCTGAAGGGATATTTCAAACAACTATCGACTTTGCCAAAGGCACTGCCAGCAATGGTTCGCCCACCACAGAGAATTCTATCAACCTGTTTGACCCAGCGTTAGTTGGCCTGGGAGATTTCGCCGACGTTTTTGCATTGTCTAATTTGACAGCATTGAATGGGAAGGAAGATTCTAGTCACCTATTAGTGTTAAGTCAGCAAGACGGCAAGATCGTCGAAGTCGATCGCACTGGCAAAGTTTTCGGTTCATTGACGATCGCTACAGATACAGGCAATCCATTGTCTATTCCAGACCAGCAGCATGAAGGTCTAACAGTGGATAAAGATGGCATTCTTTATGTTGTCAGTGAAAATGGTGGTGGAAGTATAGATAATCCACAGCTTTGGGTCTATGCCCCTAGATCTGCGAGTCCTACTCCCACTCCAGTCCCAACCCCGGCTCCCACTCCAGTCCCAACCCCGACTCCCGC
>CAXTSZ010000006.1:0-3669 GCA_964247125.1 uncultured bacterium | reverse complement strand
CTCCCACTCCAGTCCCAACCCCGGCTCCCACTCCAGTCCCAACCCCGACTCCCGCTCCAACCCCAGCTCCCGCTCCCGCTCCAACCCCCGCTCCAGTCCCAACTCCCGCTGTCACCCCTTCAACTCTCGTCATCACCGAGGTCGCACCTTGGGCTAGTGGAAACACTGCCTATGCCGCCGACTGGTTTGAAGTCACAAACACTGGTACTAGCGCGGTCAACATCACTGGCTGGAAGTTTGACGACAACTCCAACTCTTTTGCTAATGCGGTCGCACTACGCGGTATCACCAGCATTGCCCCCGGGAAATCAGTGATCTTTATTGAAGGTCTTGCTGATGGCTCTACTGATGCGGCGATCGCCGCTGGCTTCTCTACTGCCTGGTTTGGAACTCCCACCCTGCCTACTGGTTTCCTCCTTGGTAGCTATGGTGGTTCTGGCGTGGGTCTTAGTACTGCCGGCGATGAAGTAAACCTCTTTGACGCAGCGGGTAACCGGGTCACAGGTATTGGCTTCGGCGCATCCACTACCGGTTTATCTTTTGATAACAAAGCTGGTCTGGGTGCCGCAACATTGCCATTGCCCCTCGTTGCTAATTTAAGCAAAGTCGGAGTTGATGGTGCGCTTCTGGCCTTCGACAAGATCGAAACTGGATCACCCGGAACCGTTAAAAACAAAGTGGCCTTCTCGGCAGTCGCCGCCGGGGATGCTAGCAGCAACGATGCTATTCTGTGGACACGCACCTTTGATTCCCAAACTAAAAAGAGCAGCAATGTAAATTTGACGGCTCAGGTTTCCACCGATCCCAACTTTGGCACGATCGCCTTCACCTACAATGTTGCGGCGAGAACGGATGGTCTTGATCACGATGGCACAGCGAAAGTTGATGCCACAGGTTTGGCCAGTGGCACCAAATACTACTATCGCTTCCAGAATGAAACCGGCGAATTCAGCCAAGTCGGTACTTTCAAAACGGCTCTCGCTGCCAATACCAAGGCAGCTGTTCGTTTTGGGTTTAGTGGTGATGCCGATGGTCTGCTGCGCCCTTATGGTTCTACCGCTAACTTTGGCAAGTTGAACCTAGACTTTTTTGGCTTCTTAGGCGACACCATTTATGAAACAGCCAGCACCGGCTCTCCGGCGGCAGCTGATGCCGTCGTTAATCCTGGTCAAGCTCTAATTGACTATCATCGCAAATACTTAGAAAATCTTCAGCCCGTCAGCGATGGCGGATTTGCTAGCTTGCAAACACTGTTTGCATCCCAAGGCAACTACACACTGCTGGACAACCATGAACTCGGCAACAAACAACTGATCAATGGTGGTGCCCCCAGTGTTTTGGCTCCCAACTCTGGCAATGGAACTAACAACACCGCATTTGATGCTAACAAAACAGGTACATTCATCAACCAAACGGTTGGATTCAAAACCTTAGAACAAGCCTATACTGATTACCAGCCCATTAAAGAGAAAATCGTTGTTGCCCCCAACGACCCGCGATCCAATGGGACTCAGCAACTTTACAATGCGAATCAATGGGGTCAGAATGTCCTGTACATCAATACGGATACTCGCTCATATCGTGATGTACGCCTAAAGACAACTGATGCCAACGGTAATGTCACTACTACGGATGACACAGGTGCTCGGGCTAATAATCCTGAACGGACTGTACTGGGAGTCACCCAATTAGCCTGGTTGAAGCAAACTTTGCTGGATGCTCAGAAAAATGGCACGGTTTGGAAATTTGTCGCAGTCGGCGATCCGATCGATCAATTGGGAGCAATTGGTTCCGGTGCAGATGGCGGTAAATCTTGGGTCGGTGGCTACCGCGCCGAACGCAATGAAATTCTAAAATTCATTGCTGACAACAACATCAAAAATGTAGTTTTCCTATCTACTGATGACCACCAAAACCGGGTCAACGAGTTAACCTACTTAGATAACTTCAACGATCCCACCAGCGTTAGAGTCCTGCCTAATGCTTTAGCCATTGTGGATGGACCAATCGGTGCCACTGGCCCAGATACCATTACCGATCATAGTTTTGCTAACGTCAAAGCCTTGGCTGATAAACTAGCTGCCGCACAAATAGCCGCTGGTGTTAACCCAATTGGCTTGGCTGCTAATTTCTCTGGGTTACGCAATGTGGTGCGAGAAGGTGACCCTAACGCGGACACGCTGCGCCAGCCGATCGACTTTTACTCGCCAGATACTTTTAACTACACTGTCTTTGATGTTTCGGCTGATGGCCGAACGTTGAATGTCAACGTGCAAGGGATTAACTCTGCGGCTATCAATACCTTCTTGGAACCATCCTCAGCTAATCCCGTCCGATCGATTCTGAGTTTCAGTTTGGATGCTGCTTTGCCAGTTATTACTGTGGCAGCGACTACTCCAACCGCCACCGAAACAAATAGCACTCCTGGTGTTTTCAAGGTCACTGGTTTTGGTAACAATGTTCCTTTAACCTTTAACTACACCCTCAGTGGTACTGCCACCAACGGTGCTGATTACAACAGTCTCAGTGGGACAGCCACCATTGCTGCTGGTCAAACCTCGGTTGATATTGCCATCACCCCTATTGATGATTCCGCTATCGAAGGTACTGAAAGCGTTGTTCTGACCCTCAGCGGCGGCGTAAGCTACAACATCGATCCGGCCAAATCTACGGCCACGGTTAGTATCATTGACAATGAGCTAACCCCAGTTGGTACCTCGGCAATTGACAATCTTATTGCTACCCCTGGTAGTAAATTTGATGGTCGGGGCAACACCGTCTTTACGGGTGCCGGTAACGATACTGTTGACGTTCCGATCGGTGGTGCCTTGGTTGGTAACAACCGGATTGATACTGGCAGTGGTAATGATGTCATTTTCGTTGGTGATGGCGATCGGGCTTTCGGTGGTGCTGGTGATGATGAACTAGATGCAACTGATGCTAAAAACTATCGACTCTCCGGTGGTGCTGGCAATGACACCTTCTACTTAGGTGCCAATGGTCGCGCGTTAGGTGGCGATGGCAATGATAAATTCTATGTTGGTACTGGTGGCGGCAACATCATCTCTGGTGGGGCTGGCCTTGACCAATTCTGGATTTATAATGCTGAAACACCGGCGACTGCAAATACCATCTTAGATTTCCAAGCTGGTACTGATGTCATTGGTATCCAAAGTGGTGGAGCCATTAAATTTGCTGACTTGGTACGCACTGGTAACAACATTGCGATCGGAACCAACATCATCGCTACCTTAACTGGCGTTGAAACTTCTACTTTGACCGCAGCTAACTTTGCCTTCGTCTAGAAACAATACTTAGGATTAGTACTTAATTCTAGGTATTTCAGACTTCGGTCGAGTTCAATGCAGAACCCATTTGATATCTTTTCCTAAAAGTTCAAATGGGTTTTGTAGTTTTTGCCAGTTATTTCAAACCTTCAAGATGCTCTCAAGCAAGCTTAATCCTTTCATAATCTTACCGCAACCTTCCTTAAATCGCACTGGGCTACAATCCACTGATATTAGTCACTTCCAGTATTTGTTCAAGACTCTTAGAGTTGTCGAAATTAGCAGATTCATAATTGTCCTCACCGAAAATTACCATCCTTGGCTATGAAAAGGTTTTGCTTCTCTTCCCGCTGATACTTTTGCCGCCGGCCCCCCATCGGGC
>CAXTSZ010000005.1:67149-92785 GCA_964247125.1 uncultured bacterium | reverse complement strand
TGACAGTAGTCGATCGCGATCGGCAGGTAGTCAGCCTCACTTTCACTGTTAATTATCGTTTTGGCGCTGGAGTCGTAGTGCCCGGTACCGGTATTTTATTAAACGACGAAATGGATGATTTTGCCGTGGCACCGGGTATTCCCAATGTGTTTGGTCTGGTGGGGGGCGACGCTAATGCGGTGGCACCGGGCAAAACGCCGCTCTCTAGTATGACACCCACAATTGTTACCGAAAACGGCCAATTTCGACTGGCCGTCGGGGCCCCCGGTGGGAGCACGATCATCACTACCGTGCTCCAAATTATCCTCAACACCCTCGTCTATAAAATGGATTTGGGTACTGCTGTCGCGGCTGGCCGGATTCATCACCAGTGGTTGCCCGACAAATTGGGTGTGGAAACTTGGAGCTTTGACGCTGCGACCCTGGACGAACTGCGGCGGCGCGGTCACAATATTGACCAGCGCAGTGATTGGGGTAATGCTAACGCCATTCAGCAATTACCCGATGGTCTGTTGGCTGGCGCTGCCGATCCTCGGGGCGAAGGCACGGCGCAGGGATTTTAGCAGTGCCGATGGCAACTGTTAAATGTTTGCGGAATTTTAGACCAGAGTGAAAAACTCTAGATTAGAGTTGAAAATAGCAAACTGGGGCTTCCCCAACATTTCTCTTGCGCTATCTATGCTCCAGTCCCCACAGGTCAGCCCCGCTCAGTTACTAGATGATATTGCCCAGAATATTCGGCAGGTAATAGCGTTACCAGTAATTCTAGGGGCGGCGATCGATCGGGTGCAATATTATTTGCAAGTCGACAGGTTGCTGATTTATCGGTTTAGCCCAGAACAGACCGAGGAAGCTAAAATTCTCAAAAGAGGTGGTGAAGTTGCCTACGAAGCGCGGTTAGATTCATCTATTCTCTCGATTCTTGCGCACACCGCCCTAGTTGATCTGCATGATTTCCAGCAGTGGGCAAACCAGCGAAATTGGCCACGCCAGTCTGGCAGCGATTTAGGTTTAGCTACTGAAGATCTGCCATCGGCCTGTTTTAGAGAGCAAATGGAAAATTGGCAAGCTCAGTCCCAACTAGTGGTGCCAATTTTTGTTACTGACCAATTATGGGGGCTACTAATTGCCCATGATTGCCACCAATATACTGCTTGGCCAAGCTGGCAACAGGAACTACTCCACCAGGTGGCTGGGCACTTGGCGATCGCTATCTATCAAGCGGAGATTGCTACGCAGCTGCAAATTCAGAAAGAAACCTTAGAGAAACAGGTCGATCAGCGCACCAACGAACTGCGCGATGCCCTCATTGTGGCTCAGACGGCTAGTGATGCCAAAACTGAGTTCTTAGCCGTCCTCAGTCACGAACTTCGCACTCCTTTAACCAGTATTTTAGGCTTGTCTTATACATTGCTCAATCTGCTGAACAGCAATTTAGATACTCGCCAAAAAAGTTATATTCAAACCATCAAGAATAGTGGCGATCACCTGCTGGAATTGATTGATGACATGTTGGAAATGTCCAAGCTCGAAGCTGGACGCGCTGTTTTGAAAATCAGTGAATTTTCGCTATTAAAACTACTCCAGCAGGTAGTGCAAATGGTACAACAGCGAGCTGATCTACGTAAAATCAGTCTGCAAATTCAGATTATGGATGGAGCAGAAGATATTAGCCAAGATCTGACTCAGGATGTGCGGTTTCGGGGCGACACTAAGCGAATTAAGCAAATTTTAATTAATCTGCTCACCAATGCAATTAAATTTACCGAAGAATCTGGTGAAATTATTATTCGGACTTGGCGTGAATTTGATTATTTAGTGTTGCAGGTCGAAGATACGGGCATTGGAATTGCCCAGGAACAGATTCCGCGCATTTTTCAAAAATTTCAACAGCTTGATTCAACTCTCGATCGCGCCTATGAGGGGATCGGACTCGGTCTGGCGCTTACCAAACAGCTCGTAGAGTTACATGGTGGTTGGATTGAAGTAGAATCTGTCGAAAATGACGGCTCAACCTTTACGGTGTGGCTATCTTCCCAAGCGCTGCGCTCACCGAAATCCGAGAAGCTACCGAGCTTAAACCAAAATAATGACGATCCGCAACCGACGAAGACGATTGTACTTGTAGAAGATGATCGGGTCTCTAGTGGCTTGGTTGCCGATATTTTGACGGCGGCTGGTTATCAGGTAGTGTCCCTGACGGAGACCTATCTGGCGCACAAACAAATTGAACTATGGCAGCCAGATTTGGTAATTATTGACCAAGAAATTGGTTCAGAATCAACTAATCAGATTTTAAAGTACCTGCATAATCTGACCGAAACACAGCATATTCGCTATTTGCTAATTGCTACTCCCGATCAACAAAATAATCAAGAGCAAGCGATGGCTGTCGATCGACTATTTTGGAACCGAGTGCAGCCCGAACAGCTGTTGTCTAAAATCGCCCAAATTATCTAGAACTGGTCTTCGCCACAGCCAGTCGATAGACCTTGGCGGTTTGTTGGGAAATATCTGTCCAGTTAAAGCGCAAGCGCAATTCTGCGTAAGCATTATCGGTCAGCCATTTGGCATAGCTAGGATTGCGCAGCACTTCCAAGATACCCCAAGCCAAAGATTCGGGATTGTTTTTCCAGGTGACGATCCCGGTTTGCCCATGTCTCACGACTTCCGGTAGCCCCCCAGCATCCGATACCACCACGGGGACATGGGAAGCAAAGCTTTCCAGAGCCACAATGCCAAAGGGTTCATAGAGACTGGGAAAGACAGCACAGTCGGCCACTGTCTGAAACTTATCTAGCTCACTGTCAGACATAAAGCCCGTAAAGAAGCACTTATCCCAAATCCCTAAATCCCAAGCGCGACTCTTGAGTTGATCGGTATTGCCGCCGCCCACAAACACAATTTTGACCTTACCTTCCATTTCCCACAGAACATTAGAAGCCGCATCCAGTAAAATAAAAATCCCTTTTTCGGGGGTCATCCGTCCTACGTAGTAAATGATTTTTTCGTGGTCGGTGGCGAAGCTGCGCCGCAGTGACCAAAAATCAAAATCTTGGGGACGCTGTTTTTTCTCGGGCTTAATGCCGTTATGAATGATATGGATATTATCAGCCGGACAGCCCAGCACTTCATCTACTTCCCAGCGCATATAGTGACTGCATACGATCGTCTGGATAGCTTCTTGTACCAGCATCCGCTCTTGCTGATGAATTTGCTCACTGTCGTGGCTGTGAATGCCCTGATGCCTGCCGTATTCAGTGGCATGGATGGTGGCCACTAATGGCAGACCAGTGATGTCTTTAATGGCGATCGCGGCGGTGGCTACTAACCAATCATGGGCGTGAATGAGATCAAATTGATGCAGTGCGATCAAAAGCTGCGCCTGTTCGAGCAGACTGGCATTCATATTGCCAATCCAGGTCAGTAGATGATCGCGGGGGCTAGGCTCCACTTCTACCCGATGGATATGAATGCCATCAATTACTTCGTAAGCGGGGGCTAAACCGACTTCGATCGTGATCAGATGTATTTCATGCCCTAGTTTGGTCATTTCTGGGTATAGCTCGGCACAGTGGCGAGAAATACCGCCCACCAGACGGGGTGGGAATTCCCAGGTCAACACTAAAATTTTCATTTACCAAGGTTCATGATGAATCTCCAGTTTCAAGATTCTACTCCCTAGATCCCGATCCACCCATAAGTAATTAGGATGAATTTTGCCAATCTGATTATGAATACCGTTCAACCCCGGACTAGATAACAGTTGCAAATGGGGATTTTTCCCTTAGTATGCAGATGGGGGTGGCGAACCCACGACTTTTTTTCGCGATTGTTTTAGAGAGGAAATATACATGGCAACTTACAAAGTTACATTGATCAGTGCCGCTGAAGGTTTAAATCAAACCATTGAAGTCGCTGATGATACTTATATTTTGGATGCTGCTGAAGAGCAGGGTCTAGATTTACCTTATTCTTGCCGTGCTGGTGCTTGTTCCACCTGTGCTGGCAAGCTCACTAGTGGTGAAATTGATCAATCCGATCAATCTTTCCTAGATGATGATCAGATTGAAGCTGGCTTCGTATTAACTTGCGTAGCTTATCCTAAATCTGACTGTACGATCGAAACTCACCAAGAAGAATCTTTGTACTAAATCATAGTTTCTAACGTGAATTACGGGTATGTGCAGAGTTATAGTATGGCTCTGCATATTTTTTTGGGTGTACTTAGTGTGTACTTATGTTGTTGATTTAGCTCGGAATGGGTACCTGTTCTTAAAATAATTATACCTAATTGCCCCTGCTAGTTTCCACATGCCTGCTACCAACTCTTCTTCGATCCGCGATCGCCAACAGCTCTTGATTCGCCAACTGGCCGACTCGATCGAATCTATTTGGCATGAACACCTAGAATTATCACCCTACTATTTGCCCGATGATTTGGGGTATGTCGAGGGCAAGCTAGAAGGTGAAAAGCTGATCATCGAAAATAAGTGCTACCAAACGCCGCAGTTTCGCAAATTGCATCTAGAACTAGCACAGGTCGGCAAGAACCTAGATATTTTGCACTGTGTGATGTTTCCCCGCCCAGAGTATGCGCTGCCGATGTTTGGCTCTGATATTGTGGGCGGACGCGGCCAGATCAGCGCCGCCATTGCCGATCTGTCACCTCTCAACCAGCAGCGCGTCTTACCAGAGGCTTATTGCCAAGCTTTGGCTCAATTACCCCAGCGTCAGTTTAGCCAGCCCCGCGAGTTGCCGGACTGGGCGGATATCTTTTCGGAATTTTGCTTTTTCATTCGACCAGAGGATACCCAAGAGGAGCAGTGGTTTCTGGAGAGAGTTACGGGTTTTTTGACTGTTCATTGCCAAATTGCTAATGCCTCGCAACCAGTGAATCAGCAAGAGCAGGATGAGATTATTGCGGCTCAGAACTACTACTGCAATAAGCAGCAACAAAATGACAAAACGCGGCGGGTGTTAGAAAAAGCCTTCGGCACCGAGTGGGCAGAGCGGTATATGACTACCGTGCTATTTGATAATCCGGTTTAATTTAGAAAACAGGCAGGTTGGCATCGATCGACTTACTTACATAAGGCTCCGCTAAGATGCCCGCCAAAATCATATCCAGAGCAGATTGGGCATGTTGCTGCATCATCTCTTTACCCAACATTTTTTTACCCGGCCATAAATATTTGATATTTTCCAGGGCAATAAAGTAAAAAGCACAGGTGCCCACAATATTGATCGCCGTATGGCGGGGGTCTAGCTGCCGAAACACCCCATCCGTAGTACCTTGTTCTAACAGACACATCAGTTTGCCATAGAGGATGTCGGCAGTCTGCTTCGGATAATACTTACCCTTGTTTTGAATCGATTCCAAGGTCATAATACTGGCCATCTGCGGATTGGCCGACATTTTCTGGAGCATGATCCGCAGCCCCATCACTAGCGCTTCTTTGGGTGGCAGCATCTCCAAATGAAGTTCTTCCACTAAGCGCAAATCTTCGTTTAAGCAGCGTTCCATCACGGCCCGATACAGGTCTTCTTTACTGTCAAAATAGTAGTAAATCATCGCTTTGGTGACCCCCGTTTGGGCAGCGATCGCCTCGGTACGGGCTGCGGCCAAGCCTCCGATTGCAAACTCAGCCTCCGCTGCATCCATAATTTGATTTTTGGTGAATTCTGGATCGCGGGTAGCACACTGCTTTCTGAGTTTCTTAACTGTGTTCATTACGGTGCTGTTGTCGTTGCCTTGCTAACTAACTAGTAAGTCCATTATAGACCCTGTATCACTGATGACCAAAGACCTCAATTACTAGTTCCCATCCTTGACATTGCCGAAGACAGTTGGGTAAGATAACTAACAAGTAAGTTAATTAATGGGTTCAGCTAGCTTGGGGGATTGGCTGTTTGATCAAAGAACAGCTATCCCTCACTTTATTTCTAATTACTTTCAGACAGTTCTTATGTCACAACCTCCCACCAGAATTGAAGATCAATTCTCTCCCAGAGACGCTACGCGCACGGACACTCTTGTGACCGAGGCCGAACTGATATCACCAGCAGACGAGTCCATCACCGTTAGTGGCAACTTAGCCATTGATGAACTTTCTCCTATTATGGAGTCTGAGCCATTACCCGAGAACGATCCTTGGTTCATGAAAAAATGGGTGTGGGCGTTAGCGGCTGTGGGGCTATTAGCAATACCCTTTAGCCTATACGCCGCCGGCATCATGACTCCCAAGGCGGCACCGAAGATTGCCACCACGCCCGCGCCAGAAATTAATATTAATGCCGTGTCTGCTTTGGGAAGATTAGAACCCGAAAGTGAAGTGATTAGGCTGAGTGCCTCTTCGGTGCAGGGATCTTTGCTTCGACAATTACTAGTCAAGGAGGGTGACAAAGTAACTGCTGGTCAAGTGGTAGCTATTTTGGATAGCAGTAATACGAAGCAAGCCCAGTTTGCCAAAGCCAAAGAAGACGTGCGGGTGGCTCAGGCTAACCTCAACAAAGTCAAGTCTGGAGCTAAAATTGGTGAGATTTCGGCACAGCAAGCCGAAGTCAACCGCTTTCAGCAGCAGTTGCGCGGCGAGACGACCACGGCTCAAGCTACTCTAACCCGGCTTAAGGAACAGCTGATTTTTGAGCCGCAGGCACAAAGCTCCAAGACTCAATCGCTGGTTGCCCAATTGGCTGGCGAAAAACCGACCTATCAAGCGCGGATCAATCGTTTAAGCGCCCAGTTCCGCAATGCCACAGTAGAGTGCCAGCGTTATAATACCCTCTTTGCCCAGCAGGTGATTGAGGCCAGTCGGCGGGATAGCAAATGTCTAGAGCCAGATACTTTACAACAGCAGCTGGTCGAAACTAAGGCTCAATATCAGCAGAGTGTGAGTGTTCTTCAGCAACAGATTGCGGAGAATACGGCCACCAAAAATCGGATAGTCAGTAACCTCACCCAGCAAATCAAGGAAGCCGAATCGACCTATGCCCAGACGGTCGCAACGCTGAAGGAACAAATCAAACAGGCTAATGCCAATTTGGCGAAGGTCTCGGAGGTGCGACCAGTGGATGTGCGCGCAGCGGAGGCCGAAGTGACAAGTTCGATCGCCGCCGCTCGTCAGGTCAGAGCTGATTTAGAACTAGCCTATGTGCGCGCACCAATTGCTGGCGAAGTTTTTAAAATTTACACCAGACCGGGCGAAGCGACGAGTAGCAAAGGCATTGTGGAGATTGGTCAGAACGATCGGATGCTCGCGGTGGCGGAGATCTACGAAAGCGATATTGGCAAAATCAAGATCGGACAAGTTGCCGAAATAAAAAGTGAAACCGGTGCTTTTAAGGGCACAATCCGGGGCACTGTCAGTCAAATTGGGCTACAGATCGCCAAAAAAGATGTGTTGAGTACTGACCCCGCTGCTGACGCTGATTCGCGCATTGTTGAAGTCAAGCTAACATTGGAGCCTAGCGATAGTAATTTGGTGCGTGGTCTAACTAACTCCAAAGTAGAAGTCATCATTAAAAACTAGCACTTGCCCTATGTTTGGAAAAATTCCGCTAGCTTGGCTGCAACTCAGTCATGAAAAAATTAGGTTACTGGTCGCGATCGCCGGCATCTCGTTTGCCGACATTTTGATGTTTATGCAAATTGGCTTTCGGGATGCTTTGTTTGATAGTGCGGTAACGCTGCACAAAGGTATTCAGGGTGATGTGTTTCTGATAAGTCCCCAGTCTACTTCGCTGATTGCGATGAAGACCTTCCCGCTCCGCCGTCTGTATCAAAGCAGGTCACTGAGCAATGTGGCTGCGATTACACCAATTTATCTCGATTTTGGTCTGTGGAAAAACCCAGAAAATAAAACCACCAGAAGTATGATGGTGATTGGCTACAACCCAGCCGATCGCGCACTATTTGACCTACCCGGGATTAGTAAAAAGCCAGAAGACCAAAAAAATATCGACCAAATTTTGTTACCGGATACCTATCTTTTTGATATTCAGTCGCGTGAACAATTTGGGGATGTAGGTAAGTGGT
Source organism: uncultured bacterium (assembly GCA_964247125.1). GTDB lineage: Bacteria > Cyanobacteriota > Cyanobacteriia > Cyanobacteriales > Chamaesiphonaceae > JAAFHZ01. Next base: position 84,747 of record CAXTSZ010000005.1, on the reverse strand, counting down.
TTAAGGAAGGCAAAACTGTCACCACGGAGATGCGCAGTCGTAAAATCAAGGTGGGTGGCTTGTTTACCCTTGGAGCATCCTTTGGTGCTGATGGCAATGTGGTGACTAGTGATACCAATTTTATCCGGCTGTTTAAGCGAGATAAAGGACTACTCGATATTGGGGTTGTCCGTCTCCAGCCTGGATCAGACTTAAAGCAAACAATTAAGCTATTAGATCAGCAACTGCCCGACGATGTTAAGGTTTTGAGTCGTGAACAGTTCATTGACTTTGAGCTGGAATACTGGAAGACGGGCACCTCGATCGGCTTTATTTTCACGTTAGGCACTGTGATGGGCTTTATTGTGGGAATTGTGATTGTGTACCAAATTCTCTACACCGATGTGGCTGATCATCTGTCCGAGTATGCAACACTCAAAGCGATGGGCTATACAGATTTCTATTTGCTCATCGTCGTTTTTCAAGAAGCAGTGATTCTCGCAATAGTAGGCTTTTTTCCAGGAATGCTGGCCGCAGTAGGCTTGTACACCATGACGCGGAATGCCACCAATTTGCCATTGCTGATGACCGTCGCCAGAGCTGCGACGGTATTGTTACTAACTTTTATTATGTGCTTGGTGTCAGGGGCAATCGCTGTACGTAAATTGCGGGCCGCTGACCCAGCTGATATGTTCTAGAGGAAATCCCCATGTTTGACACTGCCCAGACCGATCGCAATGGCCACCAGATGCCCACGCCGCAGATTATTCAACCCCCGCACCACTTTGATGAAGTGGTGGTGTCGATCGATCGCCTCAATCACTATTTTGGCAAAGGCTCTTTACGCAAGCAGGTGCTGTATGACATCAGCTTGCAAGTGGGCAAAGGTGAATTGGTGATCATGACGGGTCCCTCGGGTTCCGGCAAAACTACCCTGCTGACTTTAATGGGGGGATTGCGATCGCCGCAAGCCGGTAGCCTGAAGGTGTTAGGCGATGAGTTGATCGGAGCCAGTAAAGGCAAAGTAACCAAAATGCGTCGGAACATCGGCTATATTTTTCAGGCGCACAACCTGCTTAAATCCTTGACGGCCCTGCAAAACGTCGAAATGTCTGGACAGCTGCACTCTCAGATCAGCAATCGGGAAACCAGGCAGCGCGCCTCGGCAATGTTGGATGCGGTGGGCTTGTCCGATCGCAAAAGCTATTACCCAGAGAGCCTATCGGGTGGTCAGAAGCAACGGGTAGCGATCGCCCGCGCCTTAATGAGTCGTCCGAAGTTAGTGTTGGCCGATGAACCAACTGCCGCCTTAGATAGTAAATCAGGGCGGGATGTGGTGACTATTATGCAGCGGCTGGCCAAAGAACAAGGTACAACTATTTTGATGGTGACCCACGACAACCGGATTTTGGATGTCGCCGATCGCATTGTGCATCTAGAAGATGGCTGTTTGGCCAAAGATGATCAGTTAATTCCAAATTAAACAGCCAATCAAGCTACCAAAACAGTAGATTCTGTCGCCAAAGGTTTAGATTTGGTTAAGAAAGAATGTTAACTAATTGCTAAATTACTACCTGTATTTGCTGTGCTGCAATTATATCCGCTGCCAGTCAATATGTAGTCAAAATTTCATGTAATTCGGCAACGAAATTTTGGTGAGCTGACTGGAGTAGGTAAAGCTTATAGCCTTATTTGCACCTTAATTCTAGCCCTGAATTAGGATGGGTTCCTAAAATTATGTAGCATGTTTACAATTGGGGGAAATATTAAGTTGTTACGGTTTGTTACTAACAAATTTGTGATTTTTGGAGAAAATCCGTAGAATCAGTAACATTATCTTGTATCGAGAGTGGGTAAATATCTGGGTAGCAGCAACTGCTACTTAAATCAACCTCACTAAAAAGATAGGTTTCATGACCGTCAACAGCTTTTACATATTGGGTATGGCGTACATATGAATGAAATTTGGCAATCCGTGGCTTTTCAGCAAGCACTAGTAATGCAAGCAGCGCCAGCGGTAGATGTTAACAAATTAGTGGGACAAGTGAGTAGCTCGGTGCCCAATATCTTAGGGGCGATCGGCATGTTGCTGATTGGCTGGTTGGTAGCCATGATTGCGGCTTGGATCGTCAACAGTCTGCTCTCTAAAACTGATGTTGATAGTCGAATTCTCAACAGCCTCACCGGCAATCCCACCATTGGCGGTATCAGACCAGAGAAAATAGCTTCGACGATCGTCTTTTGGATCGTCTTTCTTTTTGGCGTTATTGGTTTCCTCAACGCCTTAAACCTCACCGGTGTTTCGGCACCCATCCAGAATTTACTCAATCAAGTACTGGGCTTCTTACCCAAGATCTTTTTAGCAGCAGCCCTCGCTGGCGTGGCCTGGTTAGTGGCAACTGCCGTCAAATTACTAATTTTGCGGGTCTCAACGTCTTTTGGTCTCGATCGGAAACTGCAAGTTGATACCAGTAACCGCGATGCAGTGCTACCCAGTGTCACAATGGCCAACTTGAGCTTTTGGCTCATTTTGCTATTTTTCCTCGGTCCAATTTTGGAAACACTGGGTCTCACGGGTTCTCTCGCACCAGTTCAAAACCTGTCTGGTGAAATTGTCAGTGCTATACCCAAAATTTTCAAGGCCGGCATTATTGGCGTAGTCAGCTGGTTTGTGGCCAGAATCGTGCGCGATATTGTCACAAATGTCGCCGCTGCCGCTGGTTCTGAGCGCTTGGCCGCCAGTATTGGTCTCAACCGGACGGCTCCCGGCCAATCGCTGGCGGGTATTGCCGGCACGATTGTCTATGTCTTAATCCTCGTACCTGGGATTATTTCAGCTTTACAGGCTCTGGATATTGCTGCCATTTCTGGCCCAGCAGTGACCATGCTGAATGAAGTAATGTCGATGCTGCCTCGGTTATTTACTGCCGGTGCAGTAATTGCTATTTCCTACTTCATCGGTCGCTTTCTCAGCGATCTGGTTGCCAGTACTTTAGCGGCCATGGGTTTCAACAACATTATTCGGACACTGGGTCTGAGTAGTTTAGTTAATGAAGCTAACCCTAATGCTCAAACTCAGATCCAGGGTAAAACTCCTTCAGAAATCGCTGGAATTATCACTCTCATTGGTACCATGCTGCTGGCAGTGGTGTCAGCCATGGATATTATTAATATCCCGGCTCTGACTAACATCACTCAAAGTATTTTATTCATTGCTGGTCAAATCCTGACTGGATTAGTGATAGTGGCGATCGGCTTATTCTTAGCCAATTTGGCTTATCGGTTAATCAATGCTGCTGGCAACCGCCAAGCAGCTATTTTGGCGCAGGCTGCCCGGATTGTGATAATTGTACTAGTCAGCGCGATGGGCTTACAACAGATGGGTATTGCTCCCGACATCGTCAACTTGGCCTTTGGCTTGAGCTTGGGGGCACTAGCGATCGCCAGTGCCATCGCCTTTGGCTTGGGTGGTCGAGATGTCGCCGGCGAACAGCTGCGGGAATGGTTGTCTAGCTATAAGTCCGATCGGCGGCCATAAAGCTATCTCAATTCAACAAATTTAATTTATTAATTTGTTAATGGCTGTTGAAGTGCAAGCTGGCTTGCATTAATCAACAGCCATTTTCTATACTTTGGAAGGACTATTAGCAATTTTTAAGTATGGAAAGTCAAACTATTAACTGTGCGCTCGACTGTCAAAATGGTTGCCTTCAGCCAGACAACTGTCCGGGGGAAAAACACATTAATGCTGCCGCTAGCTTCATTGGTGAAACTTCCTTGGATCAAATGCACGAAATGGCGGAAGAAGCGCGGCGCAAAAAAATGTCAGCTCCACCCCAGTGGGTAATTCCAGAATGGCCGGAGTAAGGGTTTTTTACTGCAACTGTGCTAAGTTTGATCAACTATTTTGTTTTTTATATCTTCCTGATCAAAATAATTTACTAGTAAAATTTTAATCCCTTTATATTTATTCCACGTCGCGATTAGGGAGCCCCGCAGTGACCGCCGAAATTCAAACTATTGCTGGTCAAGAATCGTCCAGCACCAGCCAACTCCACCGCCAAATTGTGGTCATCCTCGACTTTGGCTCTCAGTATTCCGAGTTAATTGCCAGACGCATTCGAGAAACGCAAGTATATTCTGAAGTAATCTCCTATCGGACTACTGCCGCCCAGTTAAAATTACTCAATCCCCAAGGCATCATTCTTTCTGGTGGTCCTAGCTCGGTCTATGACCTCGGTGCGCCGCAGTGCGACCCAGCTATTTGGGATTTGGGTGTGCCCGTTTTGGGGGTGTGCTATGGGATGCAACTAATGGTGCAGCAGTTGGGTGGGGAGGTGGTCAAGTCCGACCTGGCGGAGTATGGCAAAGCTGCGATCCAAATTGATGATCCCACCGATCTCCTGACAAACGTTGCCGAAAATAGCACCATGTGGATGAGTCATGGGGACTCTTGCACCAAATTACCCACTGGTTTTGAGCTGCTGGCACATACGGCCAACACCCCTTGTGCGGCCATTGCCAATCACAAACGCCATCTTTATGGTGTGCAGTTCCACCCCGAAGTAGTGCATTCGATCGGTGGGGCTGCCCTAATTCGTAACTTTGTATATCACATCTGTGGTTGTCAACCAACTTGGACAACCGAGGCGTTTGTGGAAGAAGCGATCCGGGAAGTGCGGGCGCGAGTCGGCGATAAGCGGGTACTACTAGCTCTGTCGGGCGGGGTAGATTCTTCAACCCTGGCCTTTTTACTGTATCGAGCGATCGGCGATCAGCTGACCTGCATGTTTATCGATCAGGGTTTTATGCGCAAGCTAGAGCCAGAGCGCTTGGTCACGCTTTTTAAGGAGCAGTTCCACATTCCAGTAGTGCATGTGATGGCACGGGAAAGATTCATTAATGCGATCGCTGGGGTGACTGACCCCGAAGAAAAACGTAAAATCATTGGCACGGAGTTTATTCGTGTTTTTGAAGAGGAATCCAAACGCCTCGGCCCCTTCGATTATTTAGCCCAAGGGACTTTGTACCCGGATGTAATTGAATCGGCGGATACCAATGTCGATCCGCAGACGGGTGAACGAGTAGCCGTTAAAATCAAGAGCCACCACAATGTTGGTGGTTTGCCCAAAGACTTGCAGTTTAAGCTGGTAGAACCACTGCGCAAATTATTTAAAGATGAAGTGCGCAAAGTCGGGAAGGCACTTGATCTCCCCGAGGAAATCGTCAATCGTCAGCCTTTTCCTGGTCCGGGTCTCGCTATTCGGATTATGGGCGAAGTGACGGCGGCCCGCCTGAATATTCTGCGAGATGCGGACTTAATTGTGCGTCAAGAAGTGAACCGACATGGTTTGTACCACGAAGTTTGGCAAGCTTTTGCGGTATTGCTAGCGGAGGTGAAGAGTGTGGGCGTGATGGGCGATCAGCGCACCTATGCCCATCCGATCGTGCTGCGCTTTGTTTCTAGTGAAGATGGCATGACGGCGGATTGGGCGCGGGTTCCTTATGATGTGCTGGAGATTATTGCTAACCGGATTGTGAATGAGGTGAAGGGCGTGAATCGGGTGGTTTACGATATTACTTCTAAGCCGCCGGGGACGATTGAGTGGGAATAAATAACAGTCGATAAATTAAATGCTCCACTGTATAGACAACAGTGGAGCATTTAATTTAATAAGTGGAAAATCCTGCCCTATTCAACGGCACTCAAGACTGCTTGATCTTGGGGTGGTGTAGGAATAGCGGGATTATCTCGGACGAAGGCTTTACCATCATCATCTAGATCGACGATGCCAGAATCACCTTCCGTCAAACGACCAGAGAGCATTTCCTCAGCTAACACATCTTCTAACAGACGCATAATGGCGCGCCGTAGTGGTCGGGCACCATAAGCCGGGTTGTAGCCTTCTTCGATTAGACGACCTTTGAACTTTTCGGTAACTTCGAGGGTAATACCCTTCTCAGTTAGGCGTTTGAACAGGTCAGCAAGCATGATGTCGGCAATATTCCGAACCTCATCCTTGGTCAATTGTTGGAAGACGATGATTTCGTCTAAGCGGTTCAGGAACTCCGGACGGAAGTAGTTCTTCAGTTCTTCGTTGACCAGGCTGCGGATGCGGTTATAGGTAGCTTCGGTTTTGTTTTCTTCAAACTCAAAGCCCAAACCACCACCGCCTTTCTCAATGACCTTTGAGCCAATGTTGGAGGTCATGATCAGCAAGGTATTCTTGAAGTCCACTGTGCGTCCCTTCGAATCGGTCAAGCGACCATCTTCTAGGATTTGCAGCAACATATTGAAGATGTCGGGATGGGCTTTTTCGATTTCATCGAACAGTACGACGGTGTAAGGCCGACGACGGACGGCTTCGGTCAGTTGACCGCCTTCGTTAAAGCCCACATAGCCCGGTGGTGAACCAATCAGCTTAGAAACGGTGTGCCGCTCCATGTACTCGGACATATCCAACCGAATCATCGAATCTTCGGAACCAAAGAAGTAAGCCGCTAACGCCTTGGTCAACTCGGTCTTACCAACCCCAGTAGGACCAGAGAAGATAAAGCTGGCGATCGGACGATTCGGATTCTTCAGCCCTACGCGCGCCCGACGAATAGCGCGGGATACAGCTCGTACTGCTTCGTCTTGACCAATCAACCGCTGGTGGAGAGTTTCCTCCATGTGCAGCAGCTTGATCGATTCCGACTCGGTGAGCTTACTGACGGGTACGCCTGTCCAGGAAGCGACAATATGAGCGATGTCTTCTTCCGTTACATCCGGAGTTTTGGCATCCTTGTTTTCGCTAGCGGATTCGGCGCGCTTGGCTTGAGCAATATTCTTGATCTCAGCTTTAATTTCTAGCTCACGATCTTTGAGTTGACCGGCTTTTTCAAAGTCCTGGGAACGAACAGCATCATCTTTGTCCTTGAGGACTTGACGTAGCTCTTTGTCCAGTTCTTTGGCGGCAGCTGGTAACTGAGAGTTCAGCAGTCTTACCCGCGAACCAGCTTCGTCCATCAGATCGATCGCCTTATCCGGTAAGAACCGATCAGCAATGTATCGATCGGCCAATTCCGCTGCTGCTTTTAGAGCATCATCTGTAATCCGCAGTTTATGGTGCTGCTCGTAGCGTTCCCGTAAACCATGCAGAATTTCGATGGTCTCGGCGACGCTCGGTTCGCCGACCATTACTGGTTGGAAGCGCCGTTCTAAAGCCGCATCGCGTTCAATATGCTTACGATACTCATCTAGGGTCGTAGCACCGATACACTGCAACTCACCACGCGCCAAGGCTGGCTTGAGGATGTTGGCGGCATCGATCGCCCCCTCCGCAGCTCCGGCACCAATCAGCGTATGAACTTCGTCGATAACTAAAATCACGTTACCCGCTTGGCGGATTTCGTCCATGATTTTCTTCAGACGTTCTTCAAATTCCCCGCGATATTTGGTACCAGCCACTAGTAAACCAATATCGAGGGTGACCACTCGTTTGTCTTCGAGGATATCAGGAACATCAGCAGCGATAATCCGTTGTGCCAAACCTTCAGCGATCGCCGTTTTACCAACACCCGGTTCACCGATGAGAACTGGATTATTTTTGGTCCGCCGACCGAGGATCTGAATAACTCGCTCAATTTCTTTAGCGCGACCGACCACCGGATCGAGCTTCCCATCCATCGCCATCTGGGTCAGGTTGGAGCCGAACTCATCGAGGGTGGGCGTTTTGTTCCCACGACCAGACGAACCGCCGCCCGGTGCCACAGCTTCAGCTGTCTCACCCAGCATCCGAATCACCTGAGTCCGTACCTTAGATAGATCCACACCCAAATTCTCTAGTACTCTAGCTGCTACGCCCTCACCTTCCCGGATCAGACCTAGTAATAGATGCTCGGTACCAATATAGTTATGACCTAGTTGTCTGGCCTCTTCTAAGGACAGTTCTAGAACGCGCTTGGCTCTGGGAGTGAAAGGAATTTCCACCGCTACGAATCCAGAACCCCGACCAATAATTTTCTCAACTTCGATCCGAGCATCTTTGAGATTAACACCCATCGATTTTAGGACTTTGGCCGCGACTCCAGTGCCTTCACCAATTAAACCCAGCAGGATTTGTTCGGTGCCGACGAAATTGTGTCCCAGGCGACGTGCCTCTTCCTGGGCCAGCATGATGACCTTAATGGCTTTCTCTGTAAAGCGTTCAAACATGGTTTGTCTCCATCACCTGCTGCTAGCCTGATTTGTAAATTCTAACACAGGATTTTTTGGATACAGGTTCGGATATGACACCTAATCCGCCCTGACTGTGCGAAGTTCTTTGTGTTATTGCACCACTTTTAAGATGGCCGGAATGTTTTGGATCGCGGGCAGTTGCTCGATCGCCTGTAATGCCTGTCTAAAGTTAGACTCCACCACTTCCCCAGTTACCACCACGATCTCGGCTCCGGCATTACTGACTGACGTTTGCACGATCGACTCAATACTGACTTGATGATCGCCAAAAGCAGTACCGATATGGCCAATGGTACCTGGTAAATCTTGCGTTTGAAAGCGGACATAAAAACGACCAGCCAGATTTTCGAGGGAAGCCATCTGGGCGTAGTGCTGGTGGGGACAGCTCAAGAGCGGATTAATCAGGTTGTTGCATTGACTCGCCGCCACTACAGCCACCAGATCCGAAACCACTGCTGAAGCTGTCGCACCAGCACCAGCACCAGGTCCAAACAGCATCACCTGGCCGAGGGGTTCCCCTTCGACCAAGATGGCGTTATATACCCCATTCACACTGGCTAGCGGATGGGACTTAACTAGTAGAGTCGGGTGAACGCGCACAGATACCAAACCATCGGGCGTTTTTTCGGCGATCGCCAGCAATTTAATAACGTATCCCAAGCGATCGGCATAGGCAATATCAGTGGCACCCACTCTGCGGATGCCTTCACAATAGACATCAGCGCGTTTAATGCGATCGCCAAAGGCCAAAGCCGCCAAAATGGCAATCTTATCCCCCGCGTCTAAGCCATCCACATCGGCAGTGGGGTCAGCTTCGGCGTAGCCCAGCTGTTGGGCATCGGCCAAAATATGCTCAAAATCACCGCCCTCAGTCGTCATCCGCGACAGGATATAGTTAGTGGTGCCATTGATAATGCCAGTCACTTTGCTAATCCGGTTCACCCCCAAGGATTGTTTGAGAGGCTGAATGACCGGAATACCCCCACCGACAGCGGCCTCCAGCAAAACATAGACCCCTGCTTTATTGGCCGCCGTAAAGATCTCATCCCCAAACCGAGAAATAACGGCCTTGTTGGCAGTGACAATGTGCTTGCCGTGGGCGATCGCTTGGAGCATCAAACTCCGGGCTGGCTCTAAGCCCCCCATTACCTCGACGATGATCGAAATTTGAGGGTCGGTGACGATCGAGTCTAAATCGGTGGTTAAAATATCGGGGGCAAAGCTAATGGCACGGGGTTTCGTAGTATTGCTCACGCCCACCTTAGCAATCTCTATTTCCTTCAGGAGATGATGCCGACCAACGGGGTCTAGCAAAATCTGCGCGGTACCAGTGCCCACAGTGCCTAATCCCAAAATGCCGATTTTAACCATGACTTTTCTCAAATAAGCCGACCAATTATCGCATATTACTGCGGTATGGCCTGTGTAATTCTGCTGATTTCCGTAGTATTGTGCAATCACCCCAAGCAGTAACTAGTAAAATTGGTGAACAGCTAGCAATGTCCCAGAATTCGGCGATTGAGGGTTCAATAGAGATGGCTAATCCTGCGCACCTGGCTCAATTCAAGATGGGAGCAGCGGCTTGGAACAATTGGCGAAAAGCAAATTCTCGCGTCCATCCAGACTTGAGTGGCGTTGTTCTCATTCTTTCCAACTGGCAATTTTTCTGGTTACGCGCCGTTGATTTTAGTCAATCCGAGCTAAGTGGTGCCCAACTAGGGGGCGTGGATCTGCGAGCTGCTAATTTGAACGGTGCCAATTTAGAAGGGGCCGAACTACAAGCTGCCGACTTGCGAGGAGCCAACTTGGGCGAGGCCAATCTCAGTAGAGCTAACTTAACAGCGACTAATCTTATCGGCGCCAACTTAGCAAATGCCGATCTGACACTGGCTCTTTTATCAGAAGCCAATCTCAGTCGAGCCAATCTTCAAAAAGCATTCATGCTGGGAGCCAATCTCTGTGCGGTGAACCTCACAGCCGCTCTCTTAAATGGCGCTGATTTGACAGATGCCCATCTGCAAGGCGCTAACCTGACCAGAGCACAGCTCATTGGTGCTGACCTATGCAATGCCGATCTCAGTGCAGCTAATTGTGATAGTGCTAGCTTCGTCAACGCCAAACTTATTAATCTGCGGGCGGTGGATAGCAACTTTGCCGCCGCCGATTTTACGAATGCCACTATCGCCAATTGGCAAATTAGTGAGCGCACTGTCTTGGCTGCGGCGATCTACTTACTGGCCAACAATAACGTATCGTAATCCAGGAAATATGGCTTTGAACAATCAGACTCCTAGTCAACCATCGCAATTCAGACCAGCTCAAAGTTTAAATCAACAAATTTTCTGGATCATTCTGCCCTGGGTAATGGCACCGCTGCTAATGTTAGGAATTACGCATAGTCTTGCCCAGACTGACAGCCACCAGACGCTGTGGTTTACAATAATTTTTCTGACGATCGGTACCATCAGCTGTGGGTTAGCTATTGTGATGGTGCGCCGGTTATCGGAAGATTTACATCATCTCGATCGCGAGATTTCGCGGGCAGCGAGCGGTAATTTCACATCGGTCACGCCTTCTCATCACAGTGGTTTTCTGCAAGCTGTCCGGGCGCAGGAATTGGAACGACTTACCACCAGTACACACCAACTGATTGGCAATTTACAAAAATCACTGCGGCAACAGCAGGCCGCCGCCGCCCAGATATCTTTGTTCGGCGACTTATTGGTGTTGGTGCAGAGTCACCATGATACCAAAGCAGTTTATGCCAAAGCCGTGCTGGCAGCCAAAAAAATCTTGGGAGCCGATCGCGTATTTGTCTATCATTTTTCTCCTAACTGGAGTGGGACGATCGAAGCCCAAGCAGTTTCCCCCCATTTTTCCCAGTTGGTGGCGCCACAGGCGACCGATGCCTTTTTTACCAAATCGATGGTGGAAGTCGAGCAATATCGCCAGGGTCAGATTTTGGTCGTGCATGATGCCCAGGCTAGTAGCTTGCCACCGGAGCGACTGACTGCTTATGAACAGGCTCAAACTAAGTCAAATATTGTGGCTCCGATCATGATTCGGCAGCGGTTGGTGGGTTTGTTGTGCATTCAGCAATGTGCCCAGCCGCGCCGTTGGCGCCAGTGGGAAGTAGATCTGTGTGCCAATATTGCTAATTTCTTAGGGTTGGCGGTAAATCAGACCGATGTTACTGCCGCAGCTGTGGTGAACGAGCCGCAGACGATCCAACACTTACAGCTGCTATCGATGGTTAGCAATCAGCTTTCCCAGTCACCTTATTCCCCGGACTTTTGGGTAATGCTCGTAGATAAACTGCGAATGGTTTTAAATCTAGATCGGGCAATTTTTTTCCAACTGGATGCAGAGTTTGAGGGTGAAATTGGGGCTGAATCAGTCGATCGCACCATCAAAGCAATTCACGGTGAAAAGATCGTTGATACTTGTTTGCAGACTAACCGAGGCTGTGGTTACGCCACGGGGCGAATTTCTGCGATCGATGACATTTACACTACCGATTTAACAGAATGTCATCTCCAGATGATGGAAAGGCTAGAAATTCGTGCCAATATTGTGGCGCCAGTGATCGTCAATAACCACTTGCACGGTTTGCTAATTGGCCATATGAGTCGAGAGCCGCGCCAGTGGCAACAGTCAGAGATCGAGCTGCTCAGCCAAGTAGCAAACCAAATCAGTCTAATGCTGACCAAATCAGCACTACTTCAGCAACTGCAAGAGTATCAGGAGCAAGAATTAGTGCGCGATCGACAGCACAAAGAAGCCAAAGAGAATTTGCAGCGCCAATTTTTGGAGCTGATCGATAAAACTGAATTATAAAGGTGGTTAGTGGTCTCGATCATCGCTAGGATCTAAGCGATGGGCAATGTCCTCTCTGTTATTAACGATACAAACTGCTGATTTCTTCGTAAATTATGACCCAAAATATCGATGCGACCTTAGCCACCATTCCATCACCTTGTTTTGTGTTAGAAGAGCAACTACTCGATCGCAATCTGGCGATCTTCGATCGCGTCCAAAAATCAGCACCAATTAAGGTAATGCTGGCACTCAAAGGGTTCTCGCTCTTTCATAGCTTCCCTCAGATTCGCCAAACCTTGCAAGGAGCTTCGGCCAGTTCTTTATGGGAAGCCCGCCTAGCTGCCGAAGAATTTGGCACGGAGGTGCATGTTTATTCCACAGCCTATCGATCGGAAGATGTACCAGGGATTCTCGCCTGTGCCTCGCACATGACCTTCAATTCGGTGACCCAATGGCAACAATTTAGTCAGCAAGTAGCCGCCCATACCCCGAAACCTTCCGCCGGACTCAGGATTAACCCCGAGTATTCCCCCGTAAAAACAGCGCTCTATAACCCTTGTGCCCCCAATAGCCGCCTGGGAGTGACAGCTAAACAATTGAGGGATACTTTACCAGCGGGTATTGAAGGATTTTTGTCTCATAATCTGTGCGAGAGTGACTCCTTCGCCTTGGAAAAAACCATCGCCAATATCGAACTATTGTTTGGCAGATTTTTACCCCAACTAAAGTGGCTGAATTTTGGTGGTGGACACCTCATGACTCGTCAAGGTTACGATGTGGAGCACGCGATCACCGTATTAACAGCTTTTCACGATCGTCATCCCCACCTTCAACTCATTATGGAACCAGGTTCGGCCATTGCCTGGGAAACCGGATTTTTGATGGGCAAAGTATTAGATCTAATTCCTACTGATGATCTGATCAATGTGATGTTAGATGTGTCTTTTACGGCGCACATGCCAGACTGTTTGGAAATGCCTTATAAACCAGCAATTCGCGGCGCTCACGAACCGCAAGTCGGCGAAACCATTTACCGGATGGGTGGCTCTAGTTGCCTGGCGGGGGATTTCTTAGGAGACTATGCTTTCGATCGAGAATTAGCCGTGGGCGATCGACTGATCTTTGAAGACATGATGCACTACACGATGGTCAAAACTTCGATGTTTAACGGTGTAGTACATCCTGCGATCGGGCGCATTGATAAAGATGGTAATTTCAAGTTATGGCGAGAATTTGATTATGCTGACTATCGATCGAGACTAGGCTGATATTTAGTGGGTAGTCGGTTTGATATGATCGAGAACAACTAAATTTAACTAAATCCATACCAGGTAGATCGCCCTTGGCCATAGCGGATCAAAAGTCGATCGGCAGTCAGTTGTTTGAGCCGAGCCTTAATCGTACTGCGACTCTCCCCCGTAGTTTGTTCGATCGATTGAGTCGTCACCCGACCATGTTCTTTGACCAATTCCAGAATACGCACAGATAGTAAGGGGAGAGCCGCTGCCATCACCCGTTCGTTATCCAGCTTAGTTTGCAGTCTATTTTTCTGCCGTTGCAGAACGCGCAAGAAAAAAAGTAACCATGGTTCCCAATTCGGTAGTTGCTCAGAATGGAGAGTCCCTTGCGTCTGGCGGAGTGCCAGATAATATCCTTCCTTGCTTTCTTCGACAATACTTTCCAGCGAAGAATAGGGCACATATCCGTAGCCAGCCTTCAACAACAATAGCGTTGTCAAAATGCGTGATAGCCGACCATTGCCATCCTGAAAGGGATGAATCGCTAAAAATGTCACCACAAAGACTCCGATCGTCAGGAGCGGATGAATCACTGGAGACAGTAGCCGATTAGCTGTCCCCATGACAATTTCAGTCATCTGGCGTGGTGTATCAAAAGGCGAAGTGGTTTCAAACACAACACCCAGACTGTGACCATCTGCATCAAACGCTTGCACACTATTAGAAAACTTTTTGTACTCACCCCGATGTCGCTCGTCTTTCGGACTGTACTTGAGGAGTATTTGGTGAAACTGCTTGATGTAATTTTCCGAAATAGGGATTGACTCCCAGCTGGCAAAGATCAAATCCATGACTTCAGCGTATCCCGCCACCTCCTGTTGATCACGGGAAGTAAAACTTTGTTGCCCCACGTTAGCCAGCAATTTTTGCACCTCGCGATCGGAAAGCCGTGCGCCTTCAATCCGGGTAGATGAACCGACGCTTTCAATGGTGGCAATCTGCCGTAGTGCTGCCAACCGCTCCGGGGCAAGAGTATGCAGCGCTCGCCACTGACCCTTGAATTCATCAATTTCAGCAATCAGGAGCAGTATTTCCTGGGTGATTTCGATCTCGATATCTGCCATCAACTTAGCTACTTCGTCCAATTAATGAACCGATTGTAGCCAATTACGTCCGATTATGTCCAATTAAATTTTTTGACCAGTCTCTATTTACTTCTAGCCAAATACCCGATGCTGCAATGAGGGCATTTGCCGTCGGACTTGCTCAATCCGAGCCGGATTAATCTCGGCCACTGCCACCCCCGGTGATTCACCAGCATCGGCTAACACGACTCCCCAAGGGTCAATAATCATGGCGTGGCCATGCGTATAACGCAGACCATAATGATTGCCAGTCTGGGCGGGAGCAATCATGTAGCAGGTGTTCTCGATCGCCCGCGCCTGCAATAATACTTGCCAATGATCTTTGCCGGTATAAGCGGTAAAGGCAGCCGGCACAAACAGAACCTCCGCACCCTGTTGGGAAAGGTGGCGATATAGCTCTGGAAAACGGACATCGTAACAGACCGAAATTCCCAGCACCCCTAAATCTGCTGACTTATACACATCTGGTAACTTGTTGCCAGCCATGACTGTGCGCGATTCTTGATAGGTGTTGCCATCTGGCACGTTCACGTCAAATAAGTGAACTTTTTGATAGCGGTATAGTTCGGCACCATCGGGGGCGATCAGGAGAGCCGTATTGTAAACCTTGCTATCCCCCACTGGTGCGGGAAAACCCCCACCGAGTAAAGTGATTTGAAACTTTTGAGCAGTGCTTTTTAAAAACTTTTCGGTAGCCGTGGCAATTTGACTGGCTTGGTCAATTTTGGTTTCTTCTGGACCTAAAAAAGCAAAATTCTCTGGCAGCGACACTAGCTCCGCCCCCTGCCGTACCGCCAAATCGATCAGATCCTCGGCCTGAGCGAGGTTTTGCTCTAGATAGGGAGAGCTGGTCATTTGGACAGCGGCAGCGAGATAAGATTTCATTAATAGTGCGAGCGAGCGAAGTGGATAAAGCGTTTCACGAAACAGGTCTTAAATAATTTTGGTGGCACGGAGACCAAAAAACAGTGCTAGAGCGATACCAACCATTGCACCCAAGTAAACAATATATATAATTGCGCCAGTCATAAAAATTTCTCCTAAAGTTTAAAAGTTTATTTTCAGACCCTATTAAAGCATTCTGCTGAGTCGTAAGTCTATTGGGCTGATGGCGCTTGCGATCGATTACCCATCTTGGGTGATATCAATTATTTTCGGCGGCGGGTTATGTGTGCTGACGTAGCATAAAAATGACAACTGCTATTCCGATCGTTCTGTTGTATTTTAGGGAGGATATTATGAAGTTAATTATTTTACAAATATTTCTATGAATCAACTATCAACTATTGGTCGCAGGTTAGGTCTAGCCGGCGCTGTCCTGCTGGCCACTTGGCAATTGTGGTTGCTGCCCGCGACAGCCACCGCTCTCTATGAAATCCCCACAATTTCACCAGGGGTGCCAACCTGGCTCATTGATAAAGCTGGTGTTTTAAGCTTGGCCACTAAAACCAAAGTCAGTGGCGCTCTCGAAAAACTGGCCAAATCTACTGGTAAGGAAGTACGTTTTATTACGATTCATCGCTTCGATTATGGTGATAACGCTCAAACTTTTACCGATAAAATTTTTCAAAAGTGGTTCCCCACGCCAGCGGAACAAGCTAATCAAGCCCTAGTGTTGTTGGATGATTTGACGAATACTACTGGGATCAGAACAGGTGCTGCTGTCAAAACAGTATTATCTGATGAAATTGCTACCAGTATTGCTGGTGAAACGATGCTGGTGCCTCTGCGCAATGGCAATAAGTACAACCAGTCTTTTGGGGATGCGATCGATCGGCTGTCCGCTGTATTGTCTGGGGAACCCGATCCTGGTCCACCAGTAATTAAAGAAGCTGAAGTAGTTGGCAGTACCTACCTAACGGCAGAAGAAACAGAAGCGAATCGCGGTAGTTTCACGCTGACGGTGGTGCTGTTACTAATTGCTGCTACGGTTATTCCGATGGCTACTTGGTGGTGGTACCAGAATCAAGATTAGTCGACCACTATTTCGGAATTATTTTACAAATAGCCCGCCAGACGACTGCTAGGGCTATTTTTTTGTGGTTAAATCGATTGATTAATGACCGTATAGTGCTCCACTGTAGGAAAAGGATCATAAAAATGATGCAACAAAATCCGCCATTCCTGATATTCTGGCGACTGTCGAAAGCCTACTGTGTGGTCTGCTAACTTTTGCCATCGCACCAGTAGAATATATCGATCGCTATTTTCCAGACATTTTTGCAGCTCGTGCGTAATATATCCCGGCATAGAGGCAATAATTGGCGCAGCTATTTGGAAAGCGGCCTCAAACTCGGTGGTTAATCCGGCTTTCACATCGAGAATAGCGACTTCTAAAATCATAGGTGATGAACTCATTAATAACGATGAATGGTGGATGAAACAATCCAAATATTCATGTCCGAAAACAGCTAGATTTTGGTGGAGATCAAGTTTATGCTAGAGCCATGAAACTTGACCAAGACATTTGCTATCGAGCTTTACAAGCCAGGGATGCCAGATTTGACGGGCATTTTTTCACAGCAGTGCTGACCACTAAAATTTATTGTCGCCCAATTTGTCCGGCGCGTACTCCCCATCGCCAAAATTGTCTGTTTATGCCTTCGGCAGCAGCAGCACACAGTGCCGGGTTTCGACCTTGTCTACGTTGTCGTCCAGAAATTTCTCCCAACCTACTGAGACGGCTGGAGTCAGACTCAACGGTGTTCGATCGAGCCTGGAGTGCGATCGCGACTGGAGCTTTGGATGATGCTGGGATGCCAGAATTAGCTGGGCAATTGGGGGTAAGCGATCGACATCTCCGCCGTTTGTTCACTGAACATTTAGGAGCATCACCAGTGACGGTGGCGCAAACTCGGCGGATTCTATTTGCGAAACAGCTCCTAGATGAGACAACGCTCTCGATAACCGATGTGGCAATGGCTGCTGGGTTTGCTAGTATTCGCCGTTTCAATGATGTGATGCAAAAAACTTATCAGCAACCACCGCGCGATTTACGCAAAACCCGGGCAGTGGCTACTGAATTTTCTAAAACACCAAATATCACCCTGAAGTTGCCCTTTAGCCCACCCTATGATTGGACTACTTTGGTCAGGTTTTTGGCTGGGAGGGCGATGCCTGGAATTGAATCCGTGACTAGTGATGCTTATCAGCGGACTATTTCTATCGATGGCTCGCATGGCATAGTTAAAGTATC
>CAXTSZ010000005.1:51602-67049 GCA_964247125.1 uncultured bacterium | reverse complement strand
TGGGCGGCGGCAGATTTAAAGTTTGTATTTCCTCGGCCAGAGTTGTTGATTGGTGAGGATTTGACTAAGTTGGGAATCACAACAGCTCGTTCTAAAGCTATCACGTCTTTAGCGGCCATGATGGTAGAAAATCCCGATACTCTCAGCGGCTTTCATACCTTGGAGGAGGCGGTGAAACAACTATGCAAATTACCGGGAATTGGAGAATGGACGGCACAGTATATTGCGATGCGATCGCTACGAGAACCAGATGCTTTTCCGACTGGTGATCTGGCATTATTAAAAGCGATGGAAAAGCGCGAGCAGCCCATGACCAAGGCTCGGTTATCTGAGCTAGCGGAGGATTGGCGACCCTGGCGGGCTTATGCCGCCATGCATTTATGGTCATCAGGATGATCGATATTGTGGACTAAAACTGAGATGACGAGTAGTGCTACGGTACATTTTATATTTGGTTGCTATGAAATTTTTAATCGATCGCCTTCCTTCGCCGATGGGTACAATGCTGCTAGTTTCTGATGGGAAAAGCCTATGCTCTTTGGATTTTGCCGACTGTGCAGCGCGGATGATGGGGCTATTGCAGAAACGTTATGAGTCGGTGGAATTGGTGGAGGCGATCGATCCCCAAGGATTTAGCAGCCAGATTCGGGCTTATTTGGCGGGGGATTTTAGTAGTTTAAATAATCTGCCAGTTAATGGTGACGGGACTAATTTTCAGCAGTTGGTCTGGCAAGAACTACAGACAATTCCAGTGGGTATGACGATTACGTATGGCGAGCTAGCAACCAAATTGGGCAAACCCACAGCAGCGAGAGCGGTAGGGATGGCCAATTCATTGAATCCAGTGGCGATCGTGGTGCCTTGTCATCGAGTGATTGGCGCGCAGGCTAAACTTACTGGTTATGCTGGAGGATTAGATCGGAAGCAGTGGTTACTACAACATGAAGGAGCTAGCCGATTTCTACAATCATCTCTCCCTGTCGTAGTTGTTCCATCGCATTATTCCACAGTAGTAACAGTCGATCGCAATATTACTTCTAGCAACCCAGGATAAAGCCGATCGAGATCATCCGATCGTAGCGTATTGATGTGTTGAGTTCCTTCCTTCCGCGTCAACACCAACCCCGATTCGCGCAAGATTTTGAAATGATGGGACATCGTAGATTTAGCCACAGCGCAATCTAGATCCGAACAAGTTAACTCCCCTGTTTGGGCTAATCGTTGGACGATCTGCAACCGTACCGGATCTCCCAGGGCATATAGTATGCCGACGAGGGAGATATCTACGGATTGGGGATGATAGAAGGGGCGCATGGTGTGTAGGGTTGACAGTTGCAGATGTGTCGATTCTCCACGTGATTTCAGTCAAGACAAAGGCTATGCCAACGATTTCTAACTGTATCGACAGTTACTTGCATTATCTCATATTAATTGATATGGTGTAATAGTTCGAGATTATCGAACTATCGAAATCACTGATGCAGACTAAATCTAGCCCTTCATTCAATTACCTAGTTTAGCTATGACATTTACCCATCTATTTAAGCCGCTGAAACTTGGTGCCTTGACCACAGCCAACCGAGTGCTGATGGCACCATTGACCCGCTGTCGGGCAGACGAAGACCATGTCCCGACGGCCATGATGGCCGAACACTATAGTCAGCGGGCTAGTGCTGGATTGATTATTGCCGAGGCTACTGCGGCGATGGATGGTTGCTCGGCGTTTGGTGCGGAACCAGGAATTTATAATGATGCTCAAGTTGCGGGCTGGAAACAAGTCACCGATGCGGTTCATGCCAAAGGTGGTCAAATCGTACTCCAGATTTGGCATGGTGGGCGGGCTTGTCATCCATTATTGAATGGTGGCAAGGTTCCGGTCGCGCCGAGTGCGATCGCGATTACCAATGACGAAATTCATACTCCTGAGGGGAAATTTCCTTATACTGTTCCTCGCGAGTTAGCTGATGAGGAAATCCCTGGGATTATTGCTGGTTTCAAAGCGGCGGCGGTAAATGCAAAGGCGGCTGGATTCGACGGTGTGGAAATCCACGGTGCGAACGGTTATTTATTAGATGAATTTCTACGGGATGGCTCTAATAAACGTAGTGGAGCTTATGGCGGCTCTGTCGAAAATCGCGCTCGGCTATTGTTAGAAGTGCTAGCAGCAACGATCGATGTTTGGGGTAGCGATCGCGTGGGCTTGAGAATTTCACCACTAAATAGCTTCAATAGCATGATCGATAGCGATCCGATAGCGACGTTTAGTTGGCTGGCAACTAAGCTCAATGACTATCACCTGGCTTATCTTCATGTGATGAGAGCAGATTTTATGGGCGCACAACAGGGCGATGTGATGACCCCGATTCGATCGATCTACCAAGGCGCGATCGTGGGCAATATGGGCTACAGTGCCGAAGAAGCAGAAGCAGCGATCGCCAGTGGCAAGCTCGATGCAGTGGCTTTTGGGGTGCCGTTTTTAGCTAATCCCGACCTACCCGATCGCTTTGCCAAGAAGGTGGCTCTGAATGCGCCCGATCCGACTAAGTTTTATTCTGCTGGGGCTGAAGGCTATACTGATTACCCTTATTTAGTCGCTTAAAATGATATCGTCCCATCGTAATCAAGAACATTGCACGATCTTATTCTTTTCGATCTGGATGGCACAATCAGTGACCCTCTAGAGGGTGTGAGCCGATCGATCAACTTTGCCCTTACCCACTTCGGACACCAGTCCCGCGCAGTTGCCGAGATAGCCCAGTACGTTGGTCCCTCACTAGATTCAACCTTTAAAGCCCTCATCGGCAATGATACCGAAACTACTGCTCTAGTTGCCAAATATCGCGATCGCTATGGTGAGATTGGCTACTCCGAAAACATTCTCTATCCCGGCATTGCCACCGCACTGTCTGCGATCAACGCTGCTAATATCCCAATGGCCATTTGCACCGCCAAACGCCAAGATTTTGCCGAACGCATTATCGATATGTTTGGCCTTAGCCATTACTTTCAATTTATTAATGGCGGAGAAGTTGGGATCTCCAAATCTCAGCAAATTGAGTTTCTGCTAGCCCAAAAACAAGTAAGCAATTCCACCGTCATGATTGGCGATCGGGCTGTTGACCTGATCGCTGCCCACCAAAACGGTTTACAATCTGGCGGTGTGCTGTGGGGCTATGGTTCTCGGACTGAACTAGCCCATGAAGCACCACTATATTTCTTTAATTCGCCTAGCGAGTTAACCCAACTTGCCCCTTATTGACTTTTTCAGAAACTTAATGCTGGCGCGTCTAAACTCAAAAATCGATCGAGCGGCAAATACATCCACGAAACCCCAGGCTGCTGAGTACTAGCAATAGTTTTTTGAAAACCCAGGGCGATCGCCATTTCTTCGTACATCGGGTGCACCACCAGCGTATGTAAATCGCATAAATTAGGAAAATCAGTCTGCATCCGCCGCAGAGTAACTTGGGCATCTTGCAACAACAGCGGTCGGTACTGCTTGATATGAGCCAGCTCGATCGTCCAGCTCCGCACAAAAACTGATACACAATCCTGGTCGCCCGGAACTGCCAACTGAAAAGGATCGATATCTGTCATGCTACTCAAATGCGATCCTTGCGTCGGCGAGCCAAAAAACTTGGCATCCGAGGCACTGGCGGTGGGATAGAGCAAACAAAAACCCACCGGATGAGAATTATCTGGACGGCGCAATACCCGCATTCCTACCGGATACTGCCGCGACCACTGCCGGAGTAATTGGGCAATCCGCTGAGACATCGTTGCCCGATCGCGATTCATCCAACTGTAGTTATGAGCCAATAGATTAGCTACTGTAATCGCATCACAGCGCGGCTCGAACTCCGTAATTTGCAATTCTACTTTTGTCTCGATCGCGGAGGTTACCAGTAGTAAAGACTGAATGGTAATTCGGGTAGTATTGCCATCAAAATGCTTTTTTATCAACCCCAATGCTGCTAACTTATCTAGCATCATGCCCGCTGATCGATCGCTACCCCGTTCTCGATCGTGATAAAAAATTTCCGCTGCCTCTCGATGGGTACAGCTCACCGCTGCCGTCAGCAAGGTTAGCTCTAACAAAGGCGGCTGCAGGCGGGGCTGACTAACCAGCTGCTCTTTCACTAACAAATAAATCCATAGCCGCACAAAGCATTCTGCTCGTACCCGAGTTACACCGACCAGTGCGATCGCCTTCTCGATCAATTGCTGTTGTTGTGCTGGCGGTAACCAGACGGCTAATTGGTCTGCGTCCATAAAAACTTACTAAGACAACAAATCCATTCTACTTCACCTTGCTTCAGGTTACTTCACCCACCGACTAATTGATTGGAGTCATTTGGTATCGCTCATTGTGGCTACATCGAGACGGCTGACACAATGTAAATACCGACAACTAATTACTCTTCAACCTAGAGGTTAGCAATGAACAGCAAGCAATACGGAAATTCAGTGGCACATAATAATGCTTGGGTCGCCCAAACCTGGATCTCATTCACGGTCTCGATCACAGCAACGATATATGGTATCGCCTATCTACCGGCAGATAGCTGGGTCAAAGGATATCTGGGGATGGGATTACTATTTTCGATCGGTTCCACCATTAACTTAGCTAAAACCACACGCGATATTGCCGAATCCAAACGCATCATCAGTCGCGTTGATGAAGCCAAACTGGAAAAATTCTTAGTCGAAAACGATCCCTTCAATAAATAATCAACCGTCCCCCCCTAAATCTATTACCCACGACAACTATGAAAAACATCACTACTATTATGACTGACCTAGCTGGTACTTATCACCCTCACCCTAGCTATTTACAAATCCGTTCTCGCCTCAACCACTTGATCGATCGATATGTATCAATTCCTATTCTCAGTGGTCACTTGGGTGATTTACCCAGTCAATTCACCAACCCCCATCAGCGTCCTTGGGAGCCGATCGATTGGCAGTCCATTGCGCCCAGTCAAATTATCGGTGTTGATCCTGCTCTGTTTGCCATGATCATAGCTGGAGCGACCGAAATCGAAGCACCCATTCGGCAATATTCTCACGAAAGCTGGGGCTATCTGCAAACACTACATCCTCAAATGGCTTATTTTATGGGCGGGGATTGGCATCCAGATGGTTCATTAAAAAAAGTCGGAGTGTGGGAAAAAGAAGAGCGTCAGCACGCTCCCGCTTTCAGCAAAATTTATTACCACCTTACTGGCGAGAAGATGCAAGCCAAGCCTAACTCCGTGCTGGGCCATCAACCCAGCGCTGATATCTTGGCCGATTTGTATCATCACACGATCAGCCGTATTAGTACTGAATGGGGTGCTGTATCGACCTATCTCTGGCTGATGGCACATTCTACTGGGGCATTACAGCAAGCGATCGCTCAACCATTGCAGGATGAAATTAATCATCTGGCCAAGTTTTGGGGCTTTAGTCGCTGGGCTTTTGCGACACCCTATTGGCAGCAGTGCAACGATGTTAGCCAGTATTTGCTAAAAATTCTGCGTCATCAACAGCAGGAGCGGACTCATGGTCAAGATTTGATGAAAAAGTCGATCGCGAAAGAACAGCTGATTCATGGCATCGAGCTAGGGTTTGTGTTTACGCGCATGATGGTGCGGCTCCGGTCTTGGCAACCAGAGTTAAGTAGTAGCTTTTTACATCATTTACTAGGATCGGAGTTATTGCTAGTCGGGTGATTGGCGGCTATTTCCTGAGCCAATAAGTTCTCTAATCTTTGAATGATTTCGTACTGACGATCGATCGAAGTCCGTAACTCAGCAATTTCTCGTTCGCGCAGAGAATCTAGCTTCTCGTGTAATAGTTCAATCTCTATTTCTGCTTTGAGATCGCAATCTAGATCTTGTTGGGCTTTATCGCGATCGATCGTAGATTGCCGATTTTGGCTCATCAGAATGAAGGGCGTGGCGTAGGCAGCTTGAAAACTAAGGGCGAGGTTGAGCAAAATAAAAGGGTAGGGATCCCAGTGAGCAACCCAAGCTATAACATTGAGGACAATCCAAATGGCTAAGAGGCAACTTTGAATGATGATGAATCGCCAGGAACCAACGGTGGCCGTGACGACATCGGCAATACGCTCACCCCGAGTGGGGCGCGGGACGGTGGCTGATCTAGCGGGTTGTCTCGTTCTTAGTTCAGTTAAGCGTTCGAGGTCAGCGCGGGTCAGTTTGGATAAAGGATCGTGAGAGGAGAATTCCATATGTGCCAGGACTAGAGAATGATCTAATTGTTCTTCATCGCAGAAATACAGTTCTCTAAATCACTTACTCCAGCTATGTAGTGCTCACCCTACGAGCATCACCGTGCGTCGGGCAAGGCGGCGCTGAAATAGATTTATCAAGCCAACCCGCCGCCTGCTGCAAATAGGCTAAAGCTTCCACCGGTCGGTCACTGAGCAGTAACACCAAAGCCGCTGCCGCCTGTTCCTGCGATCGCACTGGTCGGTTAGACTTCAACTTATGCCAATCACCTTCTGTAATGCGCAACCGGTTAGCCAGCAGTTGAGCTAGTTCGAGCGTTGTCAGCTGGGAAATATCTGATGCCATTGGTAGTTTGCTCCAGAAATGTTGGAATATTTAGTATATCTATCTTGCCCGATCGCCCTCCCCCCTGCCCATGACTGCCAGTACCCCGGCCATTGCCACTGTTTTCCTCAGCGATATCGCCAATCTAGAAACCAAACTAGCTGAACTCAAACAGCGCTATCAACAAACGGCAGCCGCTGATGCCGCCTGGACAGATCTCCAAGCCAGACAACAAGTTGTCCAAGCCCGCGGTCAATCTTTGGCAGGGCAGCAAGAACTACAAGAAATTGCTGCCCTGGAACAAGTCCTAGAGAGCCAGCTGCTGACAACTTTAGAACAAGTCCTAGAGAGTCACCAAACTTTAAGCAGTTGGAAAAACCTCGTCCACAACATATTCTGGAATATCGTGCGCTTTGGTGGCTTGGGAGTATTGATCGGTTGGAGCCTGAAAAGCTGGTTAGGCTGAAGTTTCGGCTTGCTTGGCCAGTTTTTCTTGTTCTCGCTGTTCGCGCTTTTTCCGGCTAGCTTCTAGGACATCAGCCATCGCCGCTTCCATTTGAGCCAGCTTGGTCAAATTACTGCGGTAGCTATCTAAGTCTTTGCCTAATTTTTCGGCGGGCAAATGTAGCGCAGTAGAGAGTTTCTCGATCGCTTCCTTACGGCCTTCCTCGGTGGTGAGCTGATCGGCGGCGGTACCTTCAATTAAGGTGAACAAGCCAATTCCAAACAGACGACTATACTTGAATTTGGGATTGCTGCTCACGGCTTTAATCGTTTGACTCAGAGCATCAGTGGCCGTACTTTCAGTCAGGCTAGCCAGTTGAGCTAATATATCCTGGTTACCTAGTTGGCTGACAGCGGTCGTAATGGCCACAGCATCTTGGCGATACTTTTCCACGGAACTGTCTACTGCTTGACACAAAGCGGCAAATATCGGTGCCTTGTCGTCCTCTGGACGATAATTAGCCATAAACCTATCAAAGCTGCTAACCACGCCTAAGGCATAGATCGAGTCGTAGTTAAAGTCATCATTGACCAACAGCAGGTGCATTTCTACAATTAGCTCTTCTACAACTCGGCGAAAAATCGAATTAATAGGACGAGTATAGGCGCTATAAAACTTGCGCTTAGTATCAGAAACAGTACTCAGATTGCTCACCGGAACACATTTTTTAAAGTATCAGCTATCTATTATCGACTATTTCTTGATCCAAAGGGATTAAATTCGCCGATCGAATTTTGTTAAATGCCTCATTGCAGCGATTTTGGGACGTTTCAGCTTCCTTCAGCCAAACTCACGCTAATATAGGGTCTGTGTTTTTGATTCGAGCCATCATGAGTCGTGCAAAAAAAGTAGTCTTAGCCTATTCCGGTGGAGTAGATACTTCAGTATGTATCCCCTACCTGAAGCAAGAGTGGGGGGTCGAAGAAGTTATTACCCTCGCGGCGGATCTGGGTCAGGGCGATGAATTGGAACCAATTCGCCAGAAGGCGCTGAATTCCGGTGCTAGTATTTCGCTGGTAGTAGACGGACGAGCAGAATTTGTCCGCGACTACGCCTTTCCGGCGCTGATGGCCAATGCCCTCTACGAAAATCGCTATCCGCTTTCGACTTCCTTGGCGCGGCCACTAATTGCCAAGATGCTGGTAGAGGCAGCTGAGAAATATGGTGCTGATGCGGTAGCTCACGGCTGCACTGGCAAAGGCAATGATCAGGTGCGCTTTGATGTATCGATCGCCGCCCTCAATCCGCAACTAAAAGTTTTGGCTCCTGCCCGAGAATGGGGCATGAGCCGGGAAGAAACTATTGCCTACGGCGAAAAATGTGGGATTCCATCACCAGTCAAAAAGTCTTCACCCTTCAGCGTGGACTTAAATCTGTTGGGACGCAGTGTCGAAGCAGGGGATTTAGAGAATCCTTGGTTAGAGCCACCCGAAGAAGTATTTGCCCTCACCAAAGCGATCACCGATACTCCTGACCAACCCGAATATATTGAAATTGGCTTTGAGCAAGGCGTGCCAGTCAGTGTCAATGGCCTTATTTTAGACCCAGTCGATCTGATTGGGCAGCTCAACCAGATCGTGGGCAATCATGGCATTGGCCGCATCGATATGGTCGAAAATCGGCTGGTGGGGATTAAGTCTCGGGAAATATATGAAGTCCCAGCCTTATCGGTATTGATTCAGGCACATCGGGATTTAGAAAGTCTGACTCTGACTGGCGACGTCAGCCAATACAAGCGCGGCATCGAAGAAACCTACAGCAAATTGGTCTACAACGGCCTGTGGTACAGTCCGCTAAAAGCTGCTCTAGATGCTTTCGTAAGCAATACCCAACAGCGGGTTAGTGGCACAGTAAGACTCAAGCTTTTCAAAGGGAGCGCCGTGATTGTAGGTCGCAAGTCCGACAACAGCTTGTACTCGATGGACTTAGCTACCTATGGTGCCGATGATCAGTTCGACCATCGCGCCGCCGAGGGTTTTATTTATGTATGGGGCTTGCCTACTCGGGTCTGGTCAGAAAAAACGCGCGGTTAGCCCACTTGCCAGATGCGGATCTCGCTACCGCCCCCCGTGGCTAAAACTTGCCCATCAGCGCTGATGGCGATCGCCTTAATGGGTTCCTGCTGGCCACTTAAGTTGTTCAGCAAACAGCCATCGGCCAGCCGCCAAACCTTAATACTGCGATCGTCACTGCCACTAATGATCGATTGGTCATCAGGGGTAATTACCAGGCAATTGACAGCGCGATCGTGACCCATCAGAGTCTGGCGCAGTTGGCCAGTGGCTAGCGCCCAAATACGGATTGTTTGATCAGCGCCAGCACTAACAACTTGCTGACCGTCAGCCGTAATGGCAATGGCCTGATCATTGATATTGTGATGGTGGGCAAGTGCTTGCCGCATGCCCTCTTGGTCAGATAATGCTTGTTGTCGTTGGCGCTGCTGGTCGTGAGTGAGAGCGATCGACTGCACCAATAGATCGCGATCGATCGAATTCCGCAATAGTTCACAGTTGGCTAATCTCCACACTCTAGTAATATGGTCTTGGTGGTCACTCACCAGATACTGGCGATCGAGACTAAAGGCCAGATTCTGCACAGCGCTGTGATAGCCCGTAATTTGTTTTACTAAAGATAACCGATTGTAATCTAAGATCAATGGCGCTGCCGCCCATACCGGAGCCAGCAACGCCGTAGCAGGAGGAGTGGCACCGATGGGATTGGAATGCAGCGGAGGCGGTTGGATCGTAATGGTGGTAGGTAACTGGGCGGTAGCCAGATCAAACCATTGTAAATCGGCCACTGCTCGCGATTGAAAAAGTAAGGGCAACCAACTCACCGCCGGAAATACTCGCTCTACTCGTTGCAACTTGCTGCGGCTATCCCGCAGGGCGAGAGATAAAGACTGGCCTCTGGCCATATCTTTGAGAATCAGCTTCGTTAGTTCATTCGCCACCCGATCGGGTATTAGTTCGCGCATCACCACCATGTGAGGAATATTTACTTCAGTGAGTTCAGCGGCTAATTCGACTCCATCTCCTACATTCAAAACCAGAAGCTGAAGACCATGGCAAACCGCCGAGTGTAAAGCAGTACGCAGTTCTGTACTAGTAATACTATCTTGGGCATTGACCAGAATCCGATCGGAGTGGGCATAGCCGGAGAGCTGACTACTAATGAGTAAGACATTGCCCGGTCTCGCGATCGCCCTCAATACTTCTGCTGGCTGGGCTCCTACCAAAAAATGACTATGGGTAGCAGGCAAGGACTGCAGCTGAGACCGAGACTTATCGATATCAATCTTAGCACCGCTAGAAATAACAGCACAGATTGATACCTGAGGTTTAGCGGTCACTAACGGCGCGGCACACCTCACCACCACTTCGGTTTGGAGATGTGCTGGCAAGATTTGTTGGAGGCAGAGATTCCAAGGCAATTTCAGCATCGGTACTTCCAGGCTAGTAATCAACACTTGGATGGGAGCGATCAGCGAGACATGTTGTTGAATTTTTTTGCGCAGCGGCTGAAAATCGGCTCCTTTAAACCAATCGTGAAACTGCTGAAGCAATTCATTACTGGCAATTTGACACTGCCGAATTTGGGGGGGGGCGCTCTGCTCTGGTTCTAGTTGACGATATTGAGACTGCCATTCGTGATATTCACTGACTAAGTAGCTCGGCAGGTCGATCGCGATTTGGGCTTGTTGTTGACCATGCGCCAGAATCTCGCAGACAATCTGCTGATTTTGAGCAGATCCTACAATTTGTAAATGAATTATTTGTGGGCACCGTCCCACCGCTGGAGGATCTGGAGTATCGATTTTGGAGTTGGTCGGCACCGCCGATAGCGGTGCTAGTGAGTTGCTATAAATTGGCTCCAATTCGTTGCTAATAGCCGTCGCGATCGACTGATACAATTCACTGTGATTGAGTCGCTGGACTATCTGGTCCAGAGCCTGACGCAATTCAGCGATCGAAGCATATCGATCGCCGAGCAGCTGCACATTTTGCTGAAATTCATCCCGAGACATCCACTGGGCATCGTTGCTCCAGCGACCATACTGCGCCGCAAACACCAATTTTTTAATTCTGGCAATTTGACCCTGTTTTTCCAGATTATGGATTACTTGCTCCAGCATATAAACTGTGGTTGCTCTAAGCTTTGAGGATATTGGTGGATGGCAGTAGTATCTTTTTGCTAATCTTGATTATAGTAACCAGCTATCCGAAGTGGGTACGCCAAATGAGCGAATCTCAGTTACTATTTGTAGAATGCTTAGGTTAACTTTTACTGCATCTACCGCTGTCATGTCGCAAAATTCTGCCGATTCATCCACTGGCAACAACTCTAAGAACATCCCCAAGGTTGTTAGCGATCATGCCGATCGACTAATGGATGGTTTGTTTGCCGATATCGAAGAACTCTTGAGTGGAGATTTGAGCAAGCATCATAAGTCTCAACCCGCTGCTATTGCTGCTGCTCCACCAACTAGACCTGTAAAAAGCCCTGACTTGCAGCCAGTCGCTCCCGGTAGCATTGCCGAGTATCCGCAGCCACCAGTCACGGCGGCTAGTGCGATCGCCAGCAGTCCATCACCGGCCAAAGGTACCTGGAAAAAGATTTTAATTGGTTTGGGTTTAACGGCAGCGGTCGCTGGTGGGGGGATCTGGTGGCTAGCCAAAGAACACCGCCTTAATTTCAACTGGCTGACTAGACCAGAGGTCGGCAGTGATGCTAGCAAATCGGATATCCAATTTGCCGATTATCTGCGGCGGGCTTTAGGAAAGATTGATGGTAATAGTACCCCCAGCCCCGCTGCTGCTAACCAAGTAACTATTCCTAATCCGCCCACAGCACCAGTGGCGACCGCGCCCGCCATTGGATTGGAACCACCGATCGTCCCAGCTGCCGTCATTACCCCTAGCGCCGTCGCGACAGTGCCAGCGGTGTCAGCAGATAGCAGTTTCAATAAGGTCTTAACTGGCAATCCCCCTCGGGCAGAATTTATCATTGAGGGTAAAACTCAACAGCTCGCCGCTGGTGACAAGATTGGGAAAAGTGGCTGGGTACTAACTCCAGTGATTAGTGCTTTAGATAATGAAGTGATTATTAAACGCAACGGTGAACTGCGCACATTGAAAGCTGGCCAGAAATTTTAACTGTTAATTTTATAGATAGCAGAGGACAGGCCATGGGACTATTTGATGACATGAAGCGGTTTTTGGAAACGCAGCTCGATGACTTCATGAGTAAAAATCCACACCTACAAATTCAGGTGCTGGAAGAACAGCTCCAACAGCAAGCCGAGGATAGTCAAACTTTTTTGGTAGAGCTGCGGATTCAGGAAAAACAAATGCAGTCAGAAGTGCTGAGTACAGCGCAGGAAATCAAAAGTTGGCACGATCGCGTTAGCAAGGCTCAAGCTGCTGGTCGGCAAGAATTGGCCACGGCAGCACAAGAGCGAGTAGATACGTTGCTACGGCAAGGCAATCAGCTGTGGGGCAAAATGCAGGGTATTAAGGATCGCACCGCCCAAACCACTAAGTTAATTGAAACAATTAAAGTCCGTCGCCAAGAATTGCAGCAAAAAGCAGCAGCGGTGCAAGCCGCGACGCAAACCACTTCGACGGCCTGGGAAAAACCGATGGATACACTGCGCTCGGAGACCAGCCGCAGCGATCCAAGTGATCCGCTAGAGGCACAGTTTTTGCGCTGGGAAGCGGAGGAAGAGCTGCAAGCACTCAAACGAAAACTCGGTAAGTAGCCTAGGGAATTTTGTAGGTGAAAAAACGATCTAATATCCCGATCGTTTCCACCTGGCCAGCAAAATTGAGGGCAGTGATGTCAAGCTGAGTAATGTAGAGGCTGGCAATCCCCCAGTTATATCTGGTGGTATGGTCGGCCAGTACTGGTTGAAGAAGGTTTTGTAAATAGGGGAGACCAGCCGACATCAGATTTTGGCAGGTGATATTGGCGACCAAGGCTCCGATCGCATTTTCACTAGCTTTTTGGCATTCTTGTTGAGTGCGCACCCGCACTTGTTCGACCAGATAATCTTCGTAGGCAGCGGGAACTGGGTTAGTGAAGATCAAACCGATCGCCAGGATGATCAAGCCCCAGCCGCTCATGAGTAATATTTGCCACTTTGTCATACTTTGTTCCAGCCGTACTCCACACTACTAAAAAATTTCTGCACCCGTTGCCATTTTAAACGCAGTTGCGCTATCATGATGTTTCGGTGGCGAGTGTGGCCAAGTGGTTAAGGCAGTGGCTTGTGGTGCCACCATGCGCGGGTTCGAGTCCCGTCATTCGCCCTTATTAAAAAGCGCCCTACTGTATAAGTAGGGCGCTTTTTAGTGGGGAAATCTAGCTAGGGCTATTTTCTTCTTTTGCTGTTCAAGACCTTGATCTTGGTAACTAAAGCATCTTTGATTTTTTCGTAGTCGGTGGAAGAACCACTGCTTGGTTTAGGAAAAAAGTCTAAAGCGCCAGCTTTCATCAATTCATAAATGTTGTCCACATCGCTGGGGTGGACGGCATTGCTGATCACTAGTACTGGCAATGGATTTTGAGCCATCAGTTTCTTCGTGAATTCGAGGCCATCCATGGTTGGCATTTGCAGATCGGTGCAGATGACATCAGGATTGGAGCGGGCAATGATGTTCAAGGCTTCGGCACCATCGCGGGCCGTACCAACCACATCAACATCGGGCGAAGAATTGAGCAGGCGCTCCAAAACTTCTAAGGCTACAACGGAGTCTTCGACTAAAACAACTTTAACGGGTGTCATGATGTTACTAATTTCCTGAGAGTATTTAAGAGTAAAGATTGATCGAAGTTGCCCTTGGTCAGGTAGGCGTTAGCGCCCGCCTCGGCACCACGTTGCCGATCGGCTGGTTTGGAGAGGGTGGTCACCAAAACTACTGGTAAGTCGCCATAGGCCGGGATTTCCCGCAGGCGGCTCGTCAGCTCTAGGCCAGTCATGTTCGGCATTTCCACATCGGACACTACCGCCGCAAACGAGCCAGCTTGTAGTTTCTCGAAACCATCTAAACCATCGATCGCCGTGGTGACGGTATAGCCAGCGCCTTCAAGAATGCGTTTTACCTGCACCCGAATCGGCACTGAATCTTCGACCAGCAGAATATGCGGGGCGGTTTTTTCGGCTACTAGCATGGCGCGGCGCTCGGTACTGACCGCTCGTCCGCCAGCAGCCAGAAACAGATCGGCAGGGTTTAGCACCATGCAGATTTCGCCGTTGCCCAGAATGCTGGCTCCCGATAGGTTCCGCACATTTTGCAGTAACTGATTGAGGGATTTCACCACAATCTGTTGTTGCTCCAGCAGCTCATCTACTAATATGCCCAAATACTCCCCATCTATTTTGATGAAGATACAGGGAATTTTCGAGGAAACTTGGCTCAGGGACAGGGTTGAAGTAGGTAAGGCCAAGGGCAATTCTAGTAAATCGGCCAGCCAAGCTACCGATACACCGCGCTCTTGCCAGTGAACAGTTAACTTGCCATCGAGGGTGAAGATTTCCTGCCGATCGATGAATTGCATGGTTTCGATCGCATCCAAAGCCAGGGCAAAGGGTTGGTTGTTCACCTGGACAATTAAGGCATCGACGGTGGCCAAACTATTGTTGAGCAAGATGCGGAAAACACAGCCCTTGCCCGGAGTAGATTCCAGCCGAATAGAACCCTTTAGTTTTTCGATGTTGGTGCGCACAATATCCATGCCGATACCGCGACCCGATATTTCGGTGACGGTCGTGCGGGTGGAAAAACCAGCCACAAAAATCAAGGATTGGATCTGCTCGGGGTTCATTTGATCGAGTTCGGCGGAGTTGTATAAGCCCCGTCGAATAGCGGTAGCGCGAATAGCCTCTAGGTCTAAGCCGCGTCCGTCATCGGTAATGATGATTTCGATCTGGTTACCCCGTTGAACACCGCGAATTGATAGCTGGGCAGTGGTTGATTTGGCCTGGCGATCGGTCGGGAGTTCGATGCCATGATCGATCGCATTGCGCAGAATGTGGGTGAGTGGATCTTTCAGAGATTCTAAGATTTGCTTATCGGCCAAGACCTCGCCGCCTTCGATCGTCAGATTAATTTCTTTACCCTGCTGCCGCGCCAAATCTCTGACCATGCGGGGAAAGAGGGCGAACACTGTGCGCAAGGGTAACATCCGAATTTGGCGAATGCCATTTTCTAGATCGTTAGTGACAGATTCTAGACGGGCAGTGTCTTCTGATGAAGTTAGCTGCATCTGGTGGAGCAGATTGCTAAATTGCACAATCTGCGGATCATGACCGGGAGCAATGCGGCTCCAATCTTCCCAGAGACGGTAGAGATTCAGCAAGTCGTCATGGCGTTGGACAAC
>CAXTSZ010000005.1:25763-51502 GCA_964247125.1 uncultured bacterium | reverse complement strand
TCCAATCTTCCCAGAGACGGTAGAGATTCAGCAAGTCGTCATGGCGTTGGACAACCCGCAGCTTGGCGACGGCCAACTCATCGGCCTGAATCATGAGGCGTTCGAGGCGGCTGGTGGCCACCCGAATGGTATTGATTTCAAAGACCTCGGTCTCATGTCCAGAGAGAGGATCTACTGGTTTTGGCTCGTTTGGTTTTGGCTCGGTGCGATCCGCTGTAATTTCTGGTGATTGATGAGCCGCTGCGATCGACCAGGTCGTGGGATCGAGCAAGTCCTCTTCTATGCTAGGTGTGCTGGAATTAACCGCAGCGAGCTGCTCTAGCTCGCTACCGCTATCCCAGATCGCCGCGTCTGCAAAGCTTGTAAAGTTGGCGAAGTCATCTAGTTCGGTACTAGTGGGGAAGCTGAGGTCGTCGAAGGATACTGGAGCCCATTGTTCGGCCAACTCTGGCAGCGCAAATGTCGGGATATCCAGGATTGGTGCCGCCGCCGTAGCGACGTTGCTGGTGCTACTGCCCGGGATGCCACCTAATTCCATCAGGGTCGCGATTACCTCAAATAGCCGCAGACCAGTGGGTTCCCCCGTAATGGCTTCGTTGGCAATTTTTTTGACGGCATCTAAGCCTTGATACAATCCATCGCACAACAATGGGGTGACCGGGGTGGCCTGCCGATCGATCGCCATCAGAATTTCTTCCATCTGGTGAACGACGGTTTCGGCATCTTCGACCCCCAGCATCCGGGAGTCGCCCTTGAGGGAGTGGGCTTCCCGCAACAACATGGGGAGCGGGGATAGATCGATCGGATCTTTTTCTAGTTGGAGCAAACCTGCTTCGATCGCCGTGAGATGTTCGGCACTGGCCACCTCGTAGAGGCTGCGCAACTCTTCATCATCAATGAACATAATGGCTAGGAGGGATAGGTATTAAACGATCAGTTGGAGTTGGGCGGTGGTTTCTACCAACTCGTTGGTGGCAGATCGTACTTCGGCGACCCCCGCAGCGGTTTCTTGGGAACCCAAGTTGATGGCATTAATAGAAGCTACGGCCTGTTGAACGGTAATTGCTTGGCGCTTGGAGCCGTCCAAAATTTCGCGGGAGTTATTAAATACCTCGTTAATAGCGCGTTCAATACCAGCGAAGGCTTCGGCTGTTTCGGAGGCCAAAATAATCCCGGCGGCGGCTGTTTTGGTACCCTCGTCGGTCACCATTACCGTGTTGTTAATCGAAGCTTGTACTTCAGTAATCAGAATGTTGATTTTTTCGGCAGATTTTTTACTTTGGTCAGCCAGCTTCCGGACTTCCCCCGCAACTACCGCGAAACCTTTCCCTTGTTCGCCGGCTCGTGCCGCTTCCACCGCTGCGTTGAGCGAGAGCATGTTAGTTTGGTTCGCAATGTCGGCCACTAGGTCCGAAATCGTGGAAATCTGGGCAGTTTGGCCACTCAGCTGCATAATTTTACTGGCGATCGCTTCCACCTTCGATTGCAGATCCACAATACCTTCCAGGGTGCGGGATACCGTGTCGGAACCATTCTCGGAAAGCGTCAGGGCTTTTTGAGCTTCTGTACTAGATGATTCTGCCTGAATCGCCGATCGCATCGAAGAAGAACCCAATTCTTCAATGGTGGAAGTAGTGGTTCTCACCGAGCTAGCCTGTTCGGTCAGCAGTTTTTCTTGCTGCTCAAGGGTGTTCGCAATCTTGATAGAGTTACTGGAAACGTTTTCGGTCGATTTGTTCAGGCTCTTGGTAATACCCTGCACAATCACGCCCACCGTAATTAGGGCTGTCAAATCTAACAAGAAGAGACCGATCGCCGTATTCCGAATACTGGCTACGTGGCCTTCGTTTTCTTTTTCTGCCGACAAGGCCATTTTGTTCGCCGTCGCAAACATGGCATCAGCATCATTCGAGAGTTGACCCGCCAGTTTAGGGTTAACGGCATAGGCGGCTGCTAAATTTTGCAGTTTGTCTAAACTACCTTGTAAGCCTTTAGCCAAAGTAGCTAGCTCTTTGTTACTATCTTCGGCCAGATCTTTGAGAGATTTAATAACTAGTTGGTAAGCATCGTCACTTTTTTGACCAGCCAGCACTTGCTTAGTAAAGCGTTGTGATCCCCCCCGCACTAGCCCCGCTTCGTTCAAGACGCGGGCATCTTCCTTCATTTGAGCAATCTGAGTCTGGAGAAAGTAAGCATTGAAGCAAGACAAGCCGATTAGTCCGGCAATAGCAATTTTCAGACGAGTAGTAATTTTCATATTGGTAGTTCCTGATTTTTAGGGGTGGAAATATTTGTGGGTTGAGATGGAATTAGGCCACACTGAGTAGCTGGGGCAAGTTGAGAATACTCAACATGTGGTCACGGTAAGGGATCGTACTGGTGACCAAACCCTGACGGCTCGATTGATTAGCCACGGGGACAGTGGCCAAATCGGTCGGGTCCAGATAGAAAATATCGTGGAGTTCATCGATCGCGATGCCCGCCACCAAATCGCCTACTTGGGCAACGATCGCCTCGGTACCACCAGAGCGATGTGCTAGGTGCAACGCTGGTCGAATATTCACCAGGGTCATGATTTCACCGCGCAGATTCATGTTGCCAATAATCTGCTCTGGGCAGCAGGGAATCGGGCGCACATTTTGCACCTTAATAAACTCCCGTACCAGCTCCAAGTTCATGCCAAAGTATTCGCCGCCCAAGCCAAAAACAGCCAGGGGAATCAAGCGACTGGTGTCATTGACGGCGGCAAACTGCCGCAGTGCGACTGCGCGATTTTGCAAAAGCTGACGCTCGGCCACAGTGGCCGTCGCAAAATATAGCTGGTAGAAATCGGTAGTTAGATAGGGTTGCGCGCGGGCAATCGCTTGCAAACGCTCCACATTGTTAGCCAAGCCATCGGAAGGGTTCACCCAATCAGCGACTTCATCCGCCAATACAATCAGTGCTTGGGGATTCAACAATAGGATCTGATCGTCACCGAGCTGAGTCACACCCAACAAAAACGCGGTATTCACATGGCTTTCGCGACCGTAGGCCAAATCTTGGTCAATATGCAGCCCGTCGATCGCACAAACTTCGTTCACCTGGTCTACAATCATGCCGACTTGCACACCTTGGCATTCCACCACCACCACCGTGTCACTGGCCTGACACACCGGCATGGCCTGACCCAAACGACGACGCAGGTGCATAATTGGTAAAACTTTGCCCCGCAGATTGATGACACCTAAGATATCCGCTGGGATTTCGGGGACAATTTGCAATTCTGGCAATGGAAAAATTTCTAGCACCTGGTCGGTACTGATGGCATATTGCAAGTTTTGCAGCTGAAAAGTTAGGTAGGTTTGAGTACTCATCGGGCTTTTACTATTTGGGGAATATATTTTTCCAAAACGGGCAGCAACTTCTCGCGATCGACTGGCTTAGTGAGATATTGCGTCGCCCCCGCAAACTGGCCTTTCACCTTGTCGATCATCCCGTCTTTCGCTGTCAGCATAATGATGGGCAGGTTTTTGAACTGGGGCAGACCGCGAATCGTCCGACATAGTTCCAAACCATCCATGTCGGGCATGGTGACATCGAGCAGGAGCAGTGCCACTTTCTGGCTGTGCAAAATGTTCAGAGCATCAATAGCATTGTTGGCCAGCTGGACGTTATACAAATCGCCGATCGCCCGCGCAATCATGGTCTGCACAATTTTGCTATCATCCACACTCAAAATAATCGGGCGATCCGAGTGGGGTGGATTGGTCACCACCGGCGGTGCCGCATCTGCCGGCTTTTCTAAATTTAGCCAGCCCTGTTGCGACCAAGTTAAGTAAGCCTGCGCTAATTGCAAGGGATCTTCCCAGCAACCAGTGGCAATCTCGGCCAGCTTAAACTTTCCCGTCGTCCACCGCTTGAGGTGCGGCAGAATCTTTTCTGGGACAAAATCGACACCTTCCGGTCTGGTGCTGGGCATGGTATCGAGCGTAATCAGGGGAGCGATCGACTGCCAAGTCTGCTGCCGGACGGCTAACACCTTTTGGACTTTCGCCAAATCTAGGCCGTGCCGATCTTCGCCATAGGACAAATCAAAACTACCCACAATATTCTGGTACGACCCAGCATGGGGCAACGCCTGCTCCAAGAAAATGGCCACCTCTTTCAGCATGAGAGTTTCTAGGTCATCCCACTTAATCAGTCCAAAGCGGGCAATAAACTCCACAATCTCCCGGACAGAATCCGGGTTTTTAATCCGATTGGCCACCACTTGCAGCGTTGATTCCATATGGGTCAACTGCATTTTGTGCCGCAGCCATTGGGCAAATTCCAGCGGGCGTAGAATCTTATGGCCAACATAAGTAATACTTCCCGCCTGGAATACTAATGCAAATTTTTTGGCTGGTATCTGTTTTTGCCCAATGATGGCAGCATCGCTAGTAATACTTTCAAACTCAGTAATACCAGTAAAGCCTTCCGCTTGAATTTTATGGAGTGAACTAATTAGTTCACCAGCTCGTACTTGCATAATTTATGACTAATTCCTCTTCTCGGCTGGTGCCAACGGCACTCACCTCGTAGATAACGACAGGGAATATGGACTTAAACTTAAAGTGCCCAGTTACGGTATAGAAAGCAACTAGCTAATTTATTAATTTCTGTAGAGAAGGCCAAGATCAACAGCGCTCGTAAGGTATAACGATTGAGCCATATCAGTTCAAGAGGAAACAACTCCGTGCCGTCAGTCACCAGCCATCAGCCCCCCGCCCGCCAGGCCGATTGGCAGTGGCCTTGGTGGCCATCATTGCCTTTATATCCTTACCGCCACCGCCAAACGCTGCGGACTGCCATCATTCCAGAATGGGCATGGAGTTTTGAACAAATTCAAGGCATTCTATATGTCGTAACACCCCTACGCATGACGGTAATTCGGTTAAATGCAGGGGGTTTGCTAGTCTATGCACCGATCGCCCCCACAGCCGAATGTTTGCGGTTAGTAAACGAGCTAGTAGATCTCTATGGCGCTGTCCAACATATTATTCTGCCGACTTTATCGGGGCTAGAACACAAGGTCTTTGTGGGGCCCTTTGCCCGCCACTACCCCACGGCCACCGTGCATGTCGCTCCCGGCCAGTGGAGTTTTCCGATCGATTTGCCTTTGAGTTGGCTGGGTTTACCAGCGAGCCGTACCAAGTTATTGGGCAGCGAGAATCCCTTTGGGGAGCGATTTGACTACGCCATCCTGGGCCCCATCGATTTGAACCTGGGTAAATTCGGTGAGGTGGCGCTGTTCGATCGCCAGCTCCAGTTGCTACTCGTCACCGATACCGTCCTATCGATTCCCGCCCAGCCACCCGCCATTATTCAGCTAGCACCCTATCCCCTGTTGTTTCACGCCCGCGATCAAGTAAGTGATGCGATCGAAGATACCCCCGCCCACCGCTTAAAAGGCTGGCAGCGTATGGTGTTGTTTACCTTCTACTTGCGGCCCAGTGCCGTACAAATTAGCAGCCTCCGTCAGGTGTTAGCCAGTTTTCCAACAGCCCCCGACAAATCTTGGCCAGCACTATTTGGTCTTTACCCATTTCAATGGCGATCGAACTGGTTAGATTCTTTTCAAGCTATTCAAAGCCACGGTCAACTCCTCGTCGCCCCGATCTTGCAGCAATTAATTCTCAACCGCGATCCACAACAGACCCTAGCCTGGGTCGATCGGGTAGCGCAATGGGACTTTCAACAAATTATTCCCTGCCATTTTCAGGCTCCCATTCCCGCCACCCCCACCGAATTCCGCGCCGCCTTCGACTTTCTGACCCAAGGTCAACAATTGCCCTCAGCTGACTTTCAGCTCCTGTGTAAAATTGATACAGTCCTCAAAAACAGCGGCATTCTGCCCCCAGAAATAGTCCAACTAAAAATTGACCCTTACGATGGGGAGTTTGAGGGGGTGCGTCCCGCCCCTCAATGGGGGGACTGGGGGTCAGAACCCCCAGATCCAGGTTCTCTCAAAAAATCAAGGTAAAGACATTCCCTCAATCCAAACAGATGTTAAACAGATGTCGGAATTAACCAAACTTGCCTTGTATCCTCAACAAAGACCCTGCCGATCACCCGCACCATGAAGAAACTACTTCAGCTGCTCCTCCTCACCACCGCGATCGCCACAGCAGTGATCTTGACCACCACTACCAATCTCGGCTCAATACCAAGTATCCTCCGCCACCAAGCCACCACCAAACTCGTCGCCGCCGCCCCCACTCTCCAACATTTCTGGGAATCACAAAATACCACCGCCGTCTGGGGCAATACCGGCGGCGTCATGATGTCAGTAGCCGCCCAAGTAACAGCCAGCCGCAATCCAGCCGGACAATCCCTGAACACCATCCAGAAAAAATACCTGCGCACCGATTTTGGTGATTTAGTCGATCGCGTCCAAATCAATTACGATGCTAAACTGCTCGATCGCTGGTCCAACGGCGAAAAAGAAGTCCATGTGGGAGCTGTCGATGCCGCCGCCCAGGCTTTTTGCGATCGCATCTATGTCCGAGCCAGCTACCAGCCCCGCGATACCGCCCAACTGGTTTTAATCGCCCATGAACTGACCCACTTCCAACAATGCACCGAGCTAGGCGGTTTACCAGAATTTGGGGCCAGTTACTTCGCGGCCTACCAACAAGCCCACCAAAGTTACGAACACAACCAGTTTGAAAAAGCAGCACGCGATCGCGAACAGCAATTTATCCAACATCTCTGTCAGCGCATCAACTGCCAGCAACCGCGTGGTCGATACTATGTCAACTACCGAGGAGTCGCAGTCAAATTGCCCATTCAGCTGCATCAAAATAGCTAAAAACGATAGCCACCACCAATATTGAAAACTGTCCCCAGCACCGAATTGCCATTAAAAGGAACTTTGAGATCGCCAGTAACTGCCAAACCTCGATCGAGATTGATATCTACTCCCGCTTGGGCAAAACCAGTATTCGATGATGTCGTGACCCCGCCCACCGTCACCGTATAAAAATTCATCCCCACCCCCACAAAAGGCACAATTTGAGGATTATCGGTATTTAAGTCGTAGGTGGCCGAGCCGCCAAAAACCGTAACCCCTGCTCCTTCTAAGTTGGTGAAGTGATAAGCCGGACGGAGTGCGATATTATCAGTGATGTTCAACCGTCCGCCTACCCCAAAAATACTTTGACCATTGCCGATCGTCAAAGCAGGGCCAATAAAGTTTTTGGGGCGAATTTTTCGAGGGCGATTAGGGTCGGCCTGCGCTGAGTTTGGCAAACAGCAACAGAGTGCCACTAGGATGATCACGATCGATCGCATATTTTTCATGGTGAGATGCCCAAGAAATGTTGATATTACGGGGCTATTGCAAAGACTGGTGCCCAATTAGGCT
Organism: uncultured bacterium; assembly: GCA_964247125.1. GTDB lineage: Bacteria > Cyanobacteriota > Cyanobacteriia > Cyanobacteriales > Chamaesiphonaceae > JAAFHZ01. Next base: position 44,115 of record CAXTSZ010000005.1, on the reverse strand, counting down.
AGATAAAATCTATACAATCTGGCTATGTTATTGCTAGACCAGGATCAATATGTTTAGTTCCGGCTCCCCAGCAATTCCGGCTAACAACTTGACCATCTTTGTTCTTTGAGCCGCTTACTGTCCATGCTGAACATTAAATAACGGCTAAATTGCTCGCCAGTGAATTAAAGTGAAGTAGTTCAATGGCTACAAAGCCTTCCAAATGGCACTTAGAGCAATAATTTACTTTTCCATTACTGCAATTGATTGAAATAATTAATGAGTGGCCACTTGCAACAATGTATACAAATTTCATATATGAAATTTTTTGTATATTATTTTACGAAAATTATTTAAATATCCATGCCTAACCTCGTCTTAGTTCATCCTCAAATTCCGCCCAATACTGGCAATATTGCCCGCACCTGTGCCGCCACCAAAACAGACCTACACCTGGTCAAACCATTGGGTTTTGAGCTGACCGATCGATATCTAAAAAGAGCCGGCCTCGACTACTGGCCCTACGTGAAATTACATACATATGAATCGATCGCTGAACTGCAAGCCGTGCAAGCTGGTGGCCGTTGGGTCGGATTTAGTGTCGGTGGACAGACGGCTTACCATGATTTCGCCTTCCAAGACACCGATTGGCTCCTCTTTGGTAGTGAGACCGAAGGCTTGCCAGCAGAGGTTTTGGCGGCTTGTGATGCCACCCTTTATATTCCTATGCGCGAACCGGGCGTCCGCAGTCTAAATTTGTCAGTGAGCGTGGCAGTCGGTTTGTTCGAAGCCTATCGACAAATTGGTTTTACCACAATCAATCCAATCGCATAGTTTAACTAAATTGTAGCAGCAGATCACAATTCAAAGTCTTGTTACCAGGGCTTCTTACCGTCGTCGGCGGGAGTATCCAAGTAAACAATACTACCGCCAAAACATAAGGAATTTCTATCATGAATTACCAATTGAGCGACTCGATATTGATAGCTTTTTTGCATTTTGTCGATCATCAATTTCGCTCTAGTTGCTCAAAGTAAGTCCCAGTTAATGTTTCAGCGTTACTCAATGGACTAGTAATTACAAATAGCCAGAGTTTTCTCCGAAAATATACGGTTGCGAGATGGGGATCGCATGGCTTAAAGTCGAGTTAGTTAGCCCAAAGTCCTACAAACATCTATCATCTAACTCTTTGATGATTCAGAATGGCCATCGAAAATATATCGCAGTGAAAATTGGATGAATTATTCAATATCTAGCTGAAATATTATTCGGATCGCCGTGTAGCTTTAGCAAAATGGAGCAAATTTAGCAAAACTTGCAAATTGTTACACATTGACATAAAGTATTTGGGCAAGCAGCCGCCGCTCAAAAATCACCCTGATTTCTGGCAACGCTGCGATCGACAACAGTTTTAAAAATACTGTTACATAAATTTTATTTGGTGTGATTGGAGTTGCTAAGTTGGCCCAATACCTAGAGGAAATTTATTTTCTCTGCTAGTGAGGATGAAATGCCATCTTCTGTTTTACTCAAATTAGGAGGTTATATTTGAAGAACGTGATTACTCAGAAGGTTCAGTCAGTTCCTTCCCCAGCCGCCCATGGCGCGACCTTGGATCGCCAAGTTACCATCGCAGGACCAGACGTTAAGGAAGATTTGATTCAGCAAGCTTCTCTGGATTCCGATCGCTTCGTTTTTTCCCCAGATCACAACCAACCAAGAACTTCAAAATTTGTAGTTGGCCTAGCGCTCTCGCTAGGAACTTGTTTACTGGTTTCACCGTTTTCTGGTTCGGCCGTGGCCACCAAAAACGATCATTTTTCCAGCTCGCCAGTATTGCCAATTACTGCTTCTGTATCCAAAGAAGATGTTTACATGCAGCAACTGCGGCAGGATGTTTCTACGCTGCGCACCCAAAGTGGTACCGATGCTGTTTTTGTGGCACCACTCCCGCAGTTAGTTGCCCAGCACTTTGATAGTCGCCAAGCTGCCAACGTTGGTTATGTTATTCCTGTTCACGCCGCCAATGGCAACGCTGTCGCTACTGGCATTGTGATTCCAGTGCCTGCTCCCCGCACCTATAAGCTGCCGGCACTAGCACCAATACCGTCAGTTCCCCAGGTGGCGATCAACTCTTACAATGCTGTCCAAACAACCAACCAGGCTACTCCACCTGCGGGTGTAGCTTGGCCAGCAAAAGGCACCTTTACTTCTGGCTATGGTCGGCGGTGGGGTCGGATGCACAAGGGCATCGATATCGCAGCGCCAGTTGGTACACCAATTGTGGCGGCAGCGGATGGAGTAGTGGTAGTTTCTGGCTGGGATAGTGGTGGATTTGGTAATCGTGTTGATATTCAACATGCGGATGGCACCAGAACCCTCTATGGTCACAACAGTCGTCTATTGGTAGCTGTTGGCCAACAGGTCAAGCAAGGCCAGCAGATTTCGGCAATGGGTAGTACTGGCCATAGTACTGGTCCACACTTGCACTTCGAGCTCCACGTTGCTGGGGGTAGTGCGGTGAATCCAGTAGCCTACTTGCCTTCTGGTTCTCGCTCTTAAGACTAAGCTAAATAGTTAAGCCAAGAAATGGGTGCCTAGCACCCATTTCTTTTTGGTACTAGAGTTCTGGCAGAATCAGAGAATCTCTGATATATTAGTTGGTTCGCACTGCTAGCACTATCTGAATTTATGGCTGCAATTGACCAAAATAAGATTCGGATTACTGGTGCTAGACAGCACAACCTCAAGAATGTCAGCTTAGAATTGCCCCGCGATCAACTGATTGTGTTTACGGGTATCTCTGGCTCCGGTAAATCTTCTTTGGCCTTTGATACGATTTTTGCAGAAGGCCAACGGCGGTATGTGGAGTCCCTAAGTGCCTACGCTCGGCAGTTTTTAGGTCAGTTAGATAAGCCCGAAGTGGATGCGATCGAGGGTCTGAGTCCAGCAATCTCGATCGATCAAAAATCTACTTCCAACAATCCCCGCTCGACCGTCGGGACTGTCACCGAGATTTACGACTATTTTCGGCTACTTTTTGGCCGCGCCGGACTGCCCCATTGTCCCCACTGCGCACTACCCATCTCACCGCAAACGATCGATGAAATGTGCGATCGGGTGATGGCCTTGCCCGATAAAACTAAGTTTCAAATTCTGGCGCCCGTAATGCGCGGCAAGAAGGGTACTCACCAAAAATTACTCTCTAGCCTCACCGCTAGTGGCTTTGTGCGGGTACGAATCAATGGTGAAATTCGCGAGCTAGCCGACCAAATTGAACTAGATAAAAATCAGAAACATTCGATCGAGATTGTGATCGATCGGTTAGTCAAAAAAGCGGGCATCAATTCGCGCTTGGCCGATTCGCTAGGAACTTGCCTGAAGCAATCGGAGGGGATGGCGATCATTAATATTTTGGCGGATGATGCCGACAGCCCCGATTTAGTTTTTTCAGAAAAGTTCGCTTGCCCCGAACACGGAGCGGTAATGGAAGAACTATCGCCCCGCCTCTTTTCCTTCAACTCGCCCTACGGTGCTTGTCCAGATTGCCATGGCTTAGGCAATCTGCGCCTGTTTGCCGAAGAATTAATTATTCCCGATCCGACAGCACAGGTCTATTGTGCGATTCTGCCCTGGTCGGATAAAGATAATTCTTACTATCTATCGTTGCTGTATAGTTTGGGCCAAGCCTACAACTTTGAGCTAAGTACCAAGTGGCAAGACCTGACCGCCGCCCAACGGCAGTTGGTATTGCAGGGTACCAATGAACCAGTCTGGATGGAACAGATCGGCGAGTTTCGGCATTTTCGGGGCGTCCTGAAAATTTTACAAAGGCAGTATGATGAGGCATCTGAGCTGCAAAAGCAGCGCCTAGAAAACTATTTAGTCGATCGCCCTTGCCTAGTTTGTGCTGGCGATCGACTGAAGCCTGAAGCTCTATCGGTCAAGATGGGTCAGTACAATATTCTGGACTTTACCAACTGTGCGATCGATCAGTGCTTAGAGCGGATCAATCAAGTTACGCTCAATAAACGACAAGCCAAAATTGCTGAATTGGTCTTGCAAGAAATTCGGGCAAGGCTGCGGTTTTTGTTGGATGTAGGCTTAGATTATCTGACGCTTTCCCGGTCAGCGACCACGTTATCGGGCGGCGAAGCCCAACGGATTCGGCTAGCCACTCAGATTGGTTCCGGCCTAACGGGGGTGTTGTATGTGTTGGATGAACCCAGCATTGGTCTCCATCAGCGCGATAACGATCGACTGTTAGCCACATTGGTAAAACTCCGCGATCTCGGCAATACCTTAATTGTGGTAGAACACGATGAAGATACCATTCGTGCCGCCGACCACTTGGTAGACATTGGCCCTGGCGCAGGGGTACATGGTGGGGTCGTGGTCGCCCAAGGAAATTTAGCTGATATTTTAGCGGCAGAGGATTCGATCACTGGTGCCTATCTATCTGGTCGGAAAGCGATTGCCACTCCCACCGAACGGCGCCCAGGTTCTGGTTTAGTAATTGCTCTCAAGCAAGCGAAACGTCACAATCTGCAAAACTTAAACGTAGATTTCCCGCTGGGGATGTTGGTCTCAATTACCGGGGTTTCTGGTTCGGGGAAATCCACGCTGGTGAACGATCTGCTCTATCCAGCTTTGCAACACCACTTAACTAAACGAGTGCCTTTTCCAACTGATTTAGGAGAATTGCAAGGAATTAGTGCGATCGACAAAGTAATAGTGATCGATCAATCGCCGATTGGCCGCACCCCGCGCTCGAATCCCGCTACCTACACCGGAATTTTCGATCTGATTCGGGATGTGTTCGCGCAGACCATCGAAGCCAAAACGCGGGGTTATCGACCAGGACAGTTTTCTTTTAATGTGAAAGGTGGCCGCTGTGAAGCCTGTAGTGGTCAGGGTGTGAATATCATTGAGATGAACTTTTTGCCGGATGTGTATGTGACTTGTGAAGTCTGTAAAGGAGCGCGGTATAACCGGGAAACTTTGCAGGTTAAATATAAGGAAATGTCGATCGCCGATGTGTTGGCGATGACGGTGGAAGATGCCCTAGAATTTTTCACTAATATTCCCCGTGCCGCCACCAAGCTCCAAACTTTGGTGGATGTGGGTTTGGGCTATGTGACCCTCGGCCAGACGGCGCCCACCCTGTCGGGCGGAGAGGCACAGCGGATGAAGTTGGCAGCAGAGTTATCGAAACGAGCCACGGGCAAAACGCTATATCTAATTGATGAACCCACGACGGGCTTGTCTTTTTATGATGTCCACAAGCTGATGGATGTGTTGCAACGGCTGGTGGATAAGGGTAATTCGGTAATTGCGATCGAACACAACTTAGATGTGATTCGCTGTAGTGATTGGGTGATTGACCTCGGACCCGATGGCGGGGGTCGGGGTGGTCAAATTGTGGGGGTGGGGACACCGGAGGCGATCGCCAAGAATCCCAAGTCGCACACTGGTAAATATCTTAAGAAAGTTTTGAAACGAAAAGTCCTTTAGCTATCAAATTAATACCAAAAATAACGATGATTACCAGAAAGGCAGTGGAGTCGGATATTAGTGGCATTCTCAAGCTACAGTCTTTGAACCTATATACGAATTTATCAGAAGCAGAAAGAGCGGCTGGATTCGTTACAACGCCATTCCAAGTCGAGCAGATCAATACTTTGATTGCCCAAACTGGAGCATTTGTCGTAGAAAAACAGGATGCAGTGGTGGGCTATGCCTTGGCGGGGAGCTGGGATTTCTTCTCTCAGTGGCCAATTTTTCCGCATATGGTGGCGCGGTTTCCACAGCTCAAATTTCAAGGCAGCAAGATTACGATCGAGAATTCATTTCAGTATGGCCCGGTGTGTATCGATCGCTCTCTCCGGGGTAGTAATGCTTTGCCGCTGCTATTTGAGACAATGAAAGCGAGCTTTGCTAGCCGCTATCCCCTGGGAGTGACATTCATCAATAAACAGAATCCGCGATCTTTAGCTGCTCATACCCGCAAGCTCAACTTGGAAATCATTGATGATTTCGAATTCAATGGCAGCTCATTCCATGGTTTAGCGTTTTCTACAAATTTCACCTAGAACCTAATCCGACCTCTGGTCAGCAGTTGGTAGCCACTGGTAAATAACAGCATGGCAACACAAAATGTCCATAAGCTAGTAGGCCGCAAAACAACTCCAGCATTAACAAATACCAAAATAATACCGACGGCAATCAAAATCCAGCCAAAGTTGCCGATTGTCTGCCGCCAAACAGTCAGCGAGCAAATTCCCGCCAATAATGCTAGAACCGAAGCCGCTGCTGGCATTCCTTGCCACCAACGACTGTAGTAGTGGCTAGTAAAAACGATGTTTTGCCCCAGAAAATAGACGCTGGCAATCATAAGCGCGATTCCAGAAATTGTAGACATTATCCTAATTCCCCATTATTTGATCGATCAAGTGATTTATAAATAGAGTACCCAAATAAATATCTCAACCTGATCAATGAGGCCCAGATCATAAATCCGATCGCATTTCCTTACACTTGAGCTGGGTATTATTAAAAGCCGTAACGTACCGATAGATTTAGGGTATTGTCTCGGTAGATATTAGAAGTGGCTCCTAGTGAACGGCGAAAGTCGATCGAAGCGGCATTCCAGCCTAAAAATAGAGTGGAGTCCGATCGAGGGTCTAAGACAAAACTCAAGCTGGCTCCGTAGGGATTAGTCGAAATATTTTGGTCGAAAGCGCTGATAAATGCGCCCACTTTCAATCGATCGGTCACCTTCCAGCCGACATTGAAAATAGTCTTACTATCGACCGAATCGGCAAACAGACCGCCCACAAATTGGGTAGCACCCACCGAAACATCGCCTAAATTAACAGAGGCACTAGCGTTAACAAAACTTTGAGCAGAACGTACTGGCAGGGATTGAATTGTTAATGACCCATCAATAATATAGTTAGTACCGACGCCTAGAACTAGATTATTACGAGGGTTAGAGCCGAGGGCGATCGACTGATTAGCATTTGCAAACAGCTGACTGTAATATTCCGGATCGGGATTGAGATAGCCAATGCCGCCCACATTGAAACTAAAACCGTGGGGATTGATGACCGCATAGTCAGTACCCACATAGGCTTTAACGTTGGAGACGAAGTTGGGAGCCGCAGTGTTTTGCTCTAAATTGGCATGGATAATTGCGCCAGTATAATATCGCCACAGGGAATTTTCAGTGAGGTTTGACCCGGTGAGGCTGATATGCGGATAGTAATCGGTGCGCTGCCGGAGCGTTTCCACATCAACTCGTTTAACATCGCGATTGTAAACAGTTACATATCCTTGAGCATAGGCGCTTTGCAGAGCAGATGAGTTAAACCCAAAGCCATTGATATTAACATCTACTGGAACCGATCCACCTTCGCCACCACCACTAGCCACAATGCGCGGGTCAGCAAGCGTGACATAGAAAAAATCTTTCCCAAACGTTCTCTCTACTACTGGCGACAAACCCACCCACAGTGCTAAGTGGTTAGCACCGGGCGGAATGCTGGGGTCACTCCCCAAACTAACAGCCCGACCAGTGCCAGCTTGATACACAGTCAGACTATTATCGGGTAGCCGCAAAGCATTCGCCGCTCGATAGAGATTGGGATTAACGACAATCCGGGCACCGGGCTGACCTGGCGCAATAGGCGTGTCAAATTCTGGCAGGATTTGCCCGAGAGCATTAACAGCTAAGTTTAGTAGTTGATTGCGATCGCCATTGACATAATTTAGCGATCGAATGGTGCGTCCAATGGTTGACTCGACACCATTGGTGGCAAAATTCTGGTTCATCCTAGTGTAGTTAACAGCTACACCACTACTAATTTTCTCCTGTCTTTCTCCAGTCAGAACTGGGGGCAAACCATCGGCGGGAGCCACCACTCCCACCGCCGGCACATAGATATCTAGCCCGTATTCTTCGCCATTGGCACCACCCTGAAAGCCCGGTGCTCGAATGGCTGCTACTGAAGCCGGAGAAATGACATCGCCAAAGTTGGAAGTGGCTCTGGTGCCAGTGGGTTGCAATTTTCGCTGATCGATGACGCTATCATCAATCTTCACGCCCGGTAAAAAAGTACAGATCCGTCCCGAACCATCGAGGCAAGTCCCATCTAAACTAATTTGCTGACGCACTCCCAATAGAGTTTGCGGCTGGGAGGTAGAGACGATTACGTTTTGGTCTTGCGTGACACTGCGCAACCCGATTACTTCGATTTTACTATTTACCCGCACTACTCGATCAGTAGTCACGCTTTGCACATTCTTGGCGCTGATCAGCTGGTAAACATTAAAGTTCAGATCGCTAGACCGGAAGTTACCTGACTCGTAGCCCGCCGATATAATTGTGTTGACGAAGTGCGAAACCCGATCGCCATTGAGAATAAATTGCGTCGAAAACGGATCGACAACCTTGGGATCTAGATCTTTAGGCGGGATAATGTAGCGGGGGTCCCGAGTAGATCTGGATCTGGGTGGTACTGGCGTGTTGGGGTCAGGAGCAGCTGATGAATTATTGGGGATGGGCAGTAGATCGGTCGAGAAAGCGGGCGGGTTAGGAACGATCGGCGAAAATTTAGGGAGTAAATTAGGTGGGATCGCCGGAGCGATAATAACAGGGATTTTGACCTGAGCGACTGTCAATCCCTTGGGGGATTCTAGCGTCTGTTCGCTATCATTATTCTCTTCTTGCTCTGGCTTGAATTGCTCAAGAATTTCTTGCTTGGCAGCTTTGTCGGTGGGAACGCCAGTTAACTCGGTTGGAGTTACTGAAAAATCGCTCTCTAGATTTGTTACTACCTGTGCCCTCACACCTCCAGCATAAAACAAGGAGCCAGCAAAGAGTGCCACGCCACAAAGAGCTAATTTAGATTTGGTCTTTAGATAGGCTAGTAACTGGGAATACACGATCGGAAGTTCTCCACAAATCAACTGATTCAAGCCACAAAAATATCCACCCCGGCTAGGTCTATTGCACAGTGCTGGCACCAGACAACACCAGAGGTGGATAGATTCGTTCACTATGTCAAGGTCATCTAGATTCACCAGCGTCGCCTTGTTTACTTGAGCTAGGGCGAACCGTAGCAGGGAAAAACAGGACTAGACGCAGCAGCGAATCAAATTTTATGACTAGGGATTGAGGTTCAGAGGAATGAAGGACAAACCAGCGGAAGAACCAGTGTAAGAGTAGCTCAAAGAACCACCGTTGTTAGTGCTAGCAGATAGGTTGCGGTTGCTACCAGTGTTGGTGAAACCATCTTGGCTGTTAGAAGACTGACTGGCAGTGTTCTTCTGAGAATTAACATTGGAAGCAGTCGTAAAGTTCTTGGTAGTAGAACTATTGGAAGAACCATCCTGAGAATTAGAGGATTGGTTGTTGGTATTTTTCTGAGATGCGGTATTGTTAGCAAACTCGGAATTCTTACCGCTGGCGCTAGCAGAATTGCTACCTTGGTTGCTAGCAGAAGCTTGAGCAGAGTTACCAGCATCATAGCTGGTAGTACCTAAGCCCAATGTACCCTTACCGAGGTTGATGGCAGGACCAACAATTGCGAGGTTTTCAACCGAAGCATTCAAACCCAAGGTGTTGTTCTGAGCACCTTGACCGTTGGAGGATTGGCTAGTGGCACTACCTTGAGCAGTGTTACCGTTAGCAAATTCCGAGTTCTTACCAGCAGCGTTAGCAGTGGCATTGTCTACAGCGCTACCAGATTGTTGAGCTTGGTTTTTCTGAGCAGTGGCACCGTTAGCAGTTTCAGAAGTAGTAGTGCTGCCAACGTTAGAAGCATTCTCAGTAGCATTAGCAGACTGTTGAGCTTGGTTTTTCTGAGCAGTGTTGCTGTAAGTATTCTCAAGAGTGGTGTTGGAGGTGTTGGCGTAAGTAGTACGCAGGTAGCTGAAAGTTACAGGTACGCTGTAACCGTTAGCTGTTGCAGTAGTACCAGCTCCGTTGCTGGAAGCAGTAGCCGTGCTGGTAGTTTCGCTAGTGGAAACAGCTGCGGAGAGTTCTTTTACGCCAGTACCACTACCACTAGTAGTAGTGCCGGGAGTGGAAGTAACACTACCGCCGGAACCATTGAAGCCATCTTGAAACTTGATGGATACAGCAGCCGCAGTGGAACCAGTTGGTGCAGGAGCAGCCAAGGAAACAACTGGGAACAAGACGGAGCTAGCAACTAGAGCTAAGGAAAGTTTAATTGGGAACTTCATATTTTTCTGAACCTTAATCTTAATTTACGGTGAATAACGTACAATCCGAGAGCAAATTTTTTACGAAATCTAACTCGCTAACAAAACCACTCAAATAGAGATCATTGCTACTTTCCAGCTTTAGGTCGTATGAGGGTGCTAAAGGTTGGCGGGTTTCTTTATCTGGAAACTGTCTGTCCACACTGAAAGTGCAACTGGCAGAGGCTATTCTGTAGTACAGATTAGACTTTGTTAGATACAAATCAAGCAGTTCAGATTCCTGAAACTCTTAACCTCGATCGATCACCCCATTTAAAAGCTGAATTCTTAGCGATGCTGCCCGAGCTTTCAATTCACGATCCATACAACAGAGATTAGCTTGTTGCTAGAGCTTCGTGACTTGAACTTATTTGATAGAAGTTGTTCTAGACTTCAATATGTATCACGATACGACTCTAGTCAAAGATTTGACAAGCGCCATCTGGCTATTTCAGTCTAGTTCAGTCATACAGCTGACCCCCATCAACATAACTAAGCTGAATGACTGATCCACTTTTCAGTATCTCGTGATACGGTGTCTTGCTCAAAACTTATGAAATGCTGGCCATAGAGTGCCACCGACAATTGCAGCAGCACAACCAAAAATGCTATGTTTAGCCTGACCCCTGCTAGCTCTCAGCCCTGTTTTTGTGAAATATACCCCCAGCTCGATTGAAACCAAATGGCAGCAAGAGTGGGACAAAATCGGCCTCTACAAAACCGATACCACCAGCAGCAAACCCAAGTTTTATGCACTCTCAATGTTTCCTTACCCATCGGGTAACTTGCATATGGGGCATGTGCGCAACTACGTGATCACCGATGTGATTGCCCGGTTGAAGAGAATGCAGGGTTTTAGAGTGTTGCACCCGATGGGTTGGGATGCTTTTGGTTTACCCGCCGAAAATGCGGCGATCGCTAATCAAGTACATCCGGCTCAGTGGACTTATCAAAATATCGACCACATGCGCACTCAGCTCAAAACACTGGGGCTGTCGATCGATTGGGATTGTGAACTAGCGACCTGCTCGCCGGACTATTACAAATGGACGCAGTGGATCTTTTTGCAATTTTTCCAAGCGGGGTTGGCTTACCAATCAGAATCTGCTGTCAATTGGGACCCGATCGACCTCACCGTACTGGCCAACGAGCAAGTCGATAACGAAGGCCGCTCCTGGCGATCGGGCGCACTTGTCGAGAAAAAGCTACTACGGCAGTGGTTTTTGAAGATCACCAATTATGCCGATCAGCTGTTGGCGGATCTGGATACCTTAGATGGTTGGTCAGAGCAGGTCAAAACCCTGCAAACCAATTGGATTGGCCGCTCGATTGGCGCCCATTTGGAGTTTCCTATCATCGATCGCAGCGAGAAGATTAAAGTCTTTACAACTCGCCCAGATACTATTTATGGCGTGTCTTATGTCGTGCTAGCACCCGAGCATCCCTTGGTGGCACAAGTAACCACGAGCCAGCAACAAGCTGCCGTTGCGGCTTTCATTGCTGAGGTCAAACAAGAGAGTGAGATCGATCGCACTGCCGATAACCGACCCAAACGCGGCGTATTCACGGGCGGCAGCGTTCTCAATCCTTTTACGGGTAAAGCAGTCCCAATCTGGATTGCCGATTATGTACTGTACGAATACGGCACCGGCGCAGTGATGGGCGTACCAGCGCATGACGATCGCGATTTCCAGTTTGCTACGCAATATGGCTTAGATATTCAACCAGTAATTTTAGCTCCGCAAGCAGCAGCTGAGTTGACCGGAGCCTTTACAGGCAGCGGCATCATGACCAACTCTGGGCAGTTTGATGGACTAGACAACGTCGCTGGTAAGCAAGCCATTATCCAGCACGCTACAGCTCAAGGTTGGGGTAATGCCCAGATTCAATATCGGTTGCGCGATTGGTTGATTTCACGGCAACGCTACTGGGGCGCACCAATTCCGATTATCTATTGCCCGCAGTGTGGTGCAGTGCCCGTCCCAGAGCAAGATCTACCCGTAGAACTACCTGCTGATGTGGAATTTAGTGGCAAAGGTGGCAATCCGCTGGCCAAGCTAGATAGCTGGGTCAATGTACCTTGTCCGAGCTGCGGCACTGCGGCCAAGCGGGAAACGGACACGATGGATACTTTCATTGATTCTTCGTGGTATTACTTACGCTTCACTGATGCCAAAAATACCGAAAAAGTTTTTGATGTCGATCGGGTAAATAGTTGGCTCCCGGTCGATCAATATGTGGGTGGTGTGGAACACGCCATTTTGCATTTACTATATTCCCGGTTTTTCACGAAGTTTTTACGCGATCAAAAACAAGGCGATCAACCACTATTAAAATGTGCCGAACCCTTCCAACGGCTGTTGACCCAGGGGATGGTGCAGGGACAAACTTATTTCAACCCCAACAAAGGCGGCAAGGATAAATGGATTCCGGCTAATCAGGTTAATGCCGAAAATCCGATCGATCCGCAAACAGGCGAACCCCTAGAGCTAATCTATGCCACTATGTCCAAATCCAAGGGCAATGGAGTATCACCAGAAGATGTGATTGCCCAGTATGGCGTGGACATTGCTCGCATGTTTATTTTGTTTAAAGCGCCCCCCGAAAAGGATCTGGAATGGGATGAGGCCGATGTAGAAGGTCAGTCGCGCTTTTTGGGGCGAGTGTGGCGGTTGGTAAAACAATTCATTGAGAGCGGGAACCCAGCAGCGGCAATGCCCGAACAACTCAGTTCAGCAGAGAAAAAAGTGCGCCGCGCGACGCATATCGCTATCAAAGAAATCACCGAAGATTTAGAGGGTGAATATCAGTTCAACACAGCGGTGTCGGAGTTGATGAAGTTAAGTAATGCCTTGGGCGATGCCGACTGCCCAGATTCTCCGGCTTACGCGGAGGGCATTGATACCCTACTGCGGTTAATGGCTCCTTTTGCCCCCCACTTGGCTGAGGAACTATGGTCACTGATGGGTCATAGTGATTCGATTCATACCCAAGATTGGTGTCAGTTCGATCCGAATTTGTTGGTGGCGGATGAAATCACGATCGTTATTCAAATTATGGGCAAAACGCGAGGAACGATCGAGGTGCCCGCCGGCACTAGCAAAGAAGAAATAGAACAACTAGCACTAGTGTCAGAAACAGCTCAAAAATATGTTGCTGGCCAGGAAATCAAAAAAACGATTGTGGTGCCAGGGAAATTAGTGAACTTTGTATTGGGATAGATGCTGCTAGAGATCATCCGGGTCAATACCTAGATCGCGCAGTTTGGCAGCTAATTTAGCCGATCGTTGTTGCGCCAAGATTAACTTCTCTTGTTCTAGTTTTACCTTTTCTTGTTCTAGTTTTACCTTTTCTTGCTCCTGTTTTACCTTTTCTTGCTCTGCCTTGAATTGCTGCTGTTCCCACTGCACTAACTCAGCTGGCGTGGGATAACGTTGATGGTCTTCGTTGTACCAATACAACCAATCTCTAGTAATGCCACCATAGTTACCGCGCTCATAGCCGATACCTAGACCGATTTCGGGCATCCAAAAAGGATTATGGGCTTGCAGTTCATATCGACCATTAACTAGTTTATGAATTTCTAGTTTGGGCTTACGTCGCCGCTTAGAAGCATAAATAACGTAATACAGCACCCCCATCCTGGCATATTCATCCATTTTGAAAGTGTATTCTCGGCCAGGGGTCGTAGAGACGACTTCGAGGGCAAAGCTGGGCACCACCTTTTCTTCCCACAGGACATAACTAGGGCGTAGTTCTTCGTCATAAAATCTTTCGACTCCCAAGCTCAAAAAGGCATCAGGGACGATCGGTGGCTGGTCTGGATGAAAATAAATGCCCATATCGATGCCCAGAAACCAATCGAGGCGCTCTGCCCACAGAATCAATAAAATTGATTTCAGCAAACCAGGTATCAATTCTTGAAGTTCATTACGGACTTCCTTAGCTGGATGGAGCCTCCAGCTCCAGTCCTTGTCCACAGGTGTGTCATCGGAGCAGGGTAATTCGTCAGCGCTGGGCAGGTATCGGGGCAGTTCATACTGGAACATGGCTACTATACCGGATGATATATTGGTATTATACTCGCAATGGTGATTGAAATAAAGGCGATCGATAATGACAGATCAGTGATCACCTATGGAGCCAGCACAGCGATCGCATCCTCTAACGCAATTGCCACATGTGTCCAGTGAGTACCACCCTGGCAAAAAGCAATATATGGCGCGCGCAACGGTCCATCTGCGGAAAATTCCGAAGTGCTGCCATCAATAAAGGTGCCGCCCGCCATAATTAGCTGATCCTCATAACCGGGCTGGGCGGCAGGAATGGGATCGAGATAGGAACCGATCGGCGAGTACTTTTGGATCGATCGACAAAAAGCCGTTAATTTCTCGGGTGAGCCAAATTTAATGGCTTGAATCACATCACGCCGGGGTGCCAACGGCGCTGGATTCACTGGATAACCTAATTTGTCAAAGACATAGGCCGTCAGGTGATTGCCTTTTTTAGCTTCCCCGACCATCTGTGGTGCCAGGAATAGCCCTTGAAACAACAGCCGATTTTGCTCAAAAGTAGCGCCGCCCGCGCTCCCAATGCCCGGTGCGGTCAATCGACAGGCCGCCGCCTCGACCAAGTCTGCCCGACCAGCCACGTAGCCCCCACTGGTAACGATCGTACCACCCGGATTTTTGATTAAAGATCCGGCAATTAGGTCGGCTCCAACCGCAGGTGGTTCGCAGTTTTCAATGAATTCGCCATAGCAGTTATCCACAAAGCAGATGGTATTAGGATTTTGTTGCTTGACGATGGTAATAATGCGACCGATTTCTTCGATCGACAAAGAAGCGCGCCAAGCATAGCCACAAGAGCGCTGAATATGTACCAGCTTGGTTGCTGGCCGCACCGCCTGAGCCAGCGCCACCCAATCGACCTGTTCATCAGCGGTTAAAGGTAATTCTCGATAACTTACTCCCAACTCGCGCAGAGAACCCTGGCCAGTGCCGCGCACCCCAATTACTTCTTCTAAAGTATCGTAGGGCGCACCGACCACCGCCAGCATTTCATCCCCCGGTCGCAACACGCCATAGAGAGCGCAGGCGATCGCATGGGTACCAGAGACAAACTGCACCCGCACCACGGCGGCCTCGGCTCCCATCAATTCGGCAAAAATTTTATCGAGGGTCTCCCGACCCAGATCGTCATGCCCATAGCCACTTACACTGCTGAAATGATGAGTCCCCACCCGGTGATTCCGAAAACTTTGTAAAACTCGACTCAGATTTTCCTTGACTTGTCCATCAATACCAACAAAAATTTGGATTAGGGCTTGTTCTGCCTCTTGGATCAGTGCAGCGTTGTTCATGCAGTGGTGCTGGAAGATGATGTATAGATCTAATTTTGATGTAGATAGGGCATCTTGAAGATAAACAATAATATATATAGGGTTATGGAATGACTGTTGCGGCATCAAACAAACTGCCCCTGGATTGGGGTGTAATCATTTTTATGGCCATTATTCACCTGGGGGCGATCATCGCCTTTTTGCCCCAGTTTTTTAGCTGGCAGGGTGTCGGCGTAGCACTATTGCTACACTGGATTAGCGGCGGCTTAGGAATCACCCTGTGCTGGCACCGGATGCTCGCACACCGCAGCTTCCAAACCCCCAAGTGGTTAGAGTATCTATTAGCTTTCTGTGGCACATTGGCCATGCAGGGCGGTATTATTTGGTGGGTAGGAATGCACCGTCATCACCATCTGCATTCTGATAAGGACAATGACCACCATGACTCCAAGAAGGGTTTTTGGTGGAGTCATATGCAGTGGATGTTCCATGAAGTTCCAGCCGAGAAAGAAGTCGATAAATTCACGAAGGACATTGTGAACGATCGCTTTTATCAATTTTTAGATAAATATTTCTTACCTATTCAGATTGTGCTGGGTATCCTACTCTATTTTCTGGCTGGCCCGTCGATTTTTTTCTGGGGAATATTTGTGCGGTTAGTATTTGTCTATCACTGCACTTGGTTAGTAAATAGCGCTACTCATAAGTTTGGTTATCGGACTCACGATACTAATGACCACTCCACAAATTGTTGGTGGGTGGCGATCACTACTTATGGCGAAGGTTGGCATAATAACCACCATGCCTATCAGTACTCAGCGCGGCATGGCATGGAGTGGTGGGAAATTGATATTACTTGGATCACTATTCAAGTCTTACAGCTTTTGGGATTGGCTAGCAACGTGAAACTTGTCCAAGAAAAATAGGGCAGCATTGGCCACCATCCAAGTTTTAATATTGAACACTTATTCTCCCCAAATTAAATTAGTTGGGGAGATTTTTACAGTGGCTTTTGATGGCATTTACTAGTTATTGCCTCTATCCAGACTACTAGGAAGAGCGGAATTATTTGGCTCAGAGCTTCCACTAGCCGCAGAGGGCGGTTGGGTAGCAGGGGCGCGCTCCGTTCGGGGGGTATCTAAGTTTTGCTCCAAACTAGGAGCCAAAGATGTGGGGACTGCAATAATTTTGGTAACCGGTGGGACAACTATTGATTTGGGTACCTCTGTCGCTGGCGGTGCGGGAGCCGGAGAAACCGGAACGACCACCGGCTTTTCTATTTCAATGATTTTAACTTGTGGAGATGCCGGTGATACCGCAGTAGCGGGGTTAACTGGTACATTATTAATGATGGTTGTGGGAGTAGGGTTTAGATAGTAGTAAGCCGATGCTGTACCAATCCCCAGCAAGGCTGTCACAATTCCACCGACCAATAAGCCTTTAGTTGTACCGTTGTTTTCGGCTATTTGTTCTTGTTGATGATGGATATCCTCCTCGATAAACTTGTTGCGATCGGCTAATTCTCTCTTGTTTTGGGGATCATTATAGTTACTAGGCATTTTGTACTCCACCTTACGACAGTTAGTGATGAGATGAATAATACTACATCACACTCATCTGGCACTCTCTCCAAAGGCATAGCTTTTCATGGGTGTTACACATAACGAGTGAGGTTAATTCGATAACGCTCTTTTTTGGTGATAGCTATTTCGCCGATCTCTAGTCGGCCCTTCCCCCGCACTGCCACCATATCACCGGCTTGCAGTTGATGAGCTGGCTGGGCAACATCTTTCCAGTTCACCCGCACATCACCACCAGAGATATAGTCTACCATTTTGCTACGGGACATCCCAAAACCAGCAGAGGCGATCGCATCCAAACGTAAAGAAGCTTCAGTAGTGGTCATTTCTTTCTTTTTGGGTTCTCTGATGCGCAATTCACTAAGTTCGATCGGCTGAATGCTGACGGGTACCGATCGCACTTGGGTTAAAGCAGCTTGCAAGTAATCTAATAGCTCGGGGACGATGATGGCCTGAGCGCCTTGTTCACCCAAGACAATTAGGTCGCCAGTTTTTTCGCGGACAATCCCACAGCCCAACATGGCACCGAGAAAGTCGCGATGGGTGGCGGAGTCGAATAAGAAATTCCCAGCAATCTTAATAGCCATCAAAGGAACGCTGGTTTCGTCTAGAGGAAGCTCCGATCGACAGATACCCACCCGTTGTCGTTCGGCTTGGGGATAGCCGCCCGCCGGAAAAAGTTGGACTTCGGTGAGGCGGCTAAACAAAGTTTGCACTTCCATTAATTCTGGTGGCGACAGAAAATCGCTGACGACCATTTCCCAATTTTTGATGGCTTGTTCGGCTAAGTCAATGACTCGCGCTACGGTGTCTCGGTTTTCAACGGATTTGAGGAGGTCTTCGCGGGGCAACATGTCGAAACTAATATAAGCTATGGAGCTTTATTTTAACCTAAGCAATCAAAATGCAGTAAACTGTTGGCACGAGCTAAGTCCAAACAAATTGTTCATAACTTTAGCTGCGCATGAGCGGCGAGTATCAACAATTTCTGCTCACCTCATTACATGTTTTGAGTAAATGTTGTTTGCCAAAATTCTTCAACAACGCCGCTGGTTATTGCTAGTTGGGTTGGTCTTCGCCGGGGCAATAGGCTTTGCTTTTGGGCAGCAGCAGTACCCGAGTAGTCCACCTCCCACGGCTGTGCAACTGCCGCAAGATCCGCTCATCAAAGTTTATTTCAATCACA
>CAXTSZ010000005.1:0-25663 GCA_964247125.1 uncultured bacterium | reverse complement strand
CCCACGGCTGTGCAACTGCCGCAAGATCCGCTCATCAAAGTTTATTTCAATCACAACCTGGCTACATCATACTTGGAAGCCTATCGCCCACAGCAGCGCCCCGGCGACGACCTAGAAGCCAAAATTATTGAGACGATCGGGTCCGCGCAGACTTCGATCGATATCGCTGTCCAAGAATTCAAGCTCCCCCGCATTGCCTTGGCATTGGTCAAAAAACAACAGGCTGGCGTAAAAGTGCGCATAATTCTGGAAAACCTGTACAGCCGTAGTTGGAGCGAATTGACGCCGACGGAGGTTGAGCAGCTATCCGCCCGAGAACAAGAGCGCTACCGGGAATTTTTTCGATTGGTAGATATCGATCACAATGGTCAGCTCAGTCCCGCAGAAATTAGCAAACGCGATGCGCTGAAAATATTGCAAGCCGCCCAAGTGCCAGTCATTGACGACACTGCCGATGGTTCCACTGGTAGTGGTCTAATGCATCACAAATTCATGGTGGTCGATGGCCATACGGCGATGATCACGTCGGCTAACTGGACAATGAGTGATATACATGGCGACTTAAACCACCCCGCCAGTCGCGGCAATCAAAATAATCTACTATCGATCGAAAGCCCCGCCCTCGCCCAGGTTTTTATCACCGAATTCAACCTGATGTGGGGCGATGGCCCTGGTGGTCAGCTCGATAGCAAGTTCGGCACCAATAAACCCGATCGACCACCGGTGAACATTCCGGTTGGGGATAGTTACATCACTGTTCACTTTTCGCCCGCCCTGCACAGCCAAGATTGGTCAACCACCACCAATGGTGTAATTGGCCAGACCATGACTCAAGCCCAGCAAAAAATTGACATCGCCCAATTTGTTTTCTCTGACAACCAATTAGCTGATGCCTTAGAAATTTCCCAACAGCGCGGGGTGAAAATTCGGGCTTTAATCGATCGCGGTTTTGCCTATCGCCCCTACAGTCAAATGCTGACGATGTTGGGTGTACCACCCTGTCACAGCCGCCGCTCAGTCTGGGCTAATCCGATTACCACCGCTGGTGTACCGAGTTTACCAACGGGAGACTTGCTGCACCACAAAATTGCGATTATTGATCAACGGCTGGTCATTGCCGGCTCCCATAACTGGTCAGCCACTGCTAACTATAAAAATGATGAAACCCTGCTCGTGATCAACAGTCCGATCGTTGCCGCCCATTTTCAGCAGGAGTTCGATCGCCTTTATCAATCCGCCGAGCTAGGAGTACCCGATTCTAAAAAAGTTTGTGCTAGTGCCGAATCTAGTGGGCAATCCACCGCTAGCGAAAATTAGCACAGAATATCTAGATAATCGCGCACCCGATTACGGCGCTTGGGCTGCCGCAGTTTTTGCAAAGCCTTAGCCTCAATTTGGCGCACCCGTTCACGCGACAGCTCCAAAATTCGACCAATATCAGCGAGAGAATAAGATTGGTCATGACCCAAACCAAAGCGTAGGCCAATGACTTCACGCTCTCTTTCGGTTAGATCAGCCAGTAATTGTAGTAATTCACCATGTAGCGATTCCCGCATCAACAATTGCTCGGGAGAAGTTTCGGCAGCTTCGAGTAAATCACCCAATTCGGTATCTTTGTCTTTACCAACCTTCACGTCAAGAGAAATCGATCGAGGCACCCGCAACAGGACTTCCTGTACCTGTTCTGGAGTCATCTCCAAAGCCCGAGCTACGTCTTCCAGCCGGGGTGCTACGCCTGCCTGGGTCAGTTGACGTTGGACTTTCCGAATCTTATTCAGCTTTTCAGTGATATGCACTGGCAACCGAATATTGCGACTCTGGGTAGCGAGGGCACGGGTAATTCCTTGCCGAATCCACCAGTAGGAGTAGGTACTAAAACGATAGCCTTTGGTCGGATCAAATTTGTCTACAGCTCGATCTAAACCCATCGTGCCTTCTTGAATCAAATCTAAGAGTTCTAAGCCGCGATTTTGGTACTTCTTGGCCACCGACACCACTAGCCGCAGGTTGGCCTTAATCATATGCTCTTTCGCCGCCAGACCCTGGAGCTGAATTTCTTCTAATTCAGCAACGGTAATATTAGCCAGCTCGGCCCAGCGCTTTTTGCCAGCAGCAACTTGGGGCTTGAGCAAACCAACGTCAATGCCTGCCGCTATTGCCCAACGTTCTGGTGAGGGTCGATGACTGCTGTGTGCGGTCAACTGATCGCGGATGTTTACCAGTCGCGCATACATCTCAATAATGCCATCATTACTTGCCCCGGTGGCGACGGCGGCGGCGGCTAAATTGCGAATTTCTAACAACTGCCCATAGCGTTGTACTAACTGCGATTCAGCCACTTCTTCATCGCGGGTCAATAGCTTCACCCGGCCAATTTCTTGCAGATAGAGGCGTACTAAATCGCGGCTATAGGGATGATTATCTTTGCCCGGTTGAACCGCAATCGGATCTTCTAAATCTTCAATACTAATTAGCTCTTGCCAAGTAGCTGACAATTCTTCGTCGATGCTGTCATCCTCTATTTCTAAGGGGATGTCATTGACAGGTAATTCATTATTTTTTAGTAGGTCAGGGGTAGTGGGCATAAATAAGAATCTCAATCCTACTCAACTAAAGTGCTGCACGTTGCCATGAGGTCAGCTCAAGGCCGCGCTTGGCACGGGGCGTAAATTTGGTGTGTGAAGGCTGCTGCTGAAAATTAATCTGGCCAACAGGATCAGTGGGAAATTAGATGTTGATTAAATAGCGAAACATCTGAACATGTTTGGATAGATAAGCAGAGCTGACGCTACTAAACCTAGAGTGCCCAAGGCGCTAACACAATTTACGATGGCGAGACTAAAATATCGGGAAAATCTGGATGAACGGCCAAAAAAAAAGACAGGTGGGATGCCACCGGCCTGGGGATATTCTGTGTAAACAGCTACTAGTTGATGCTTAAAATCCAAGTGCCGGCATATCTAGCGATCGGGAAATCGGCGCTGCTCTTCACTTGGCAATCAAAATAAAACAGTCCACCGTTGTCGGGGTTGCGGACATTACCTAGCACAATGTTAATGTCACCTTTGGTTTGCAAGCGTTCTTGCAGGTCAATTTGTAAAGTACTCTTGTCTTTGAGCCACTTGACACCAGCTAAGGGCACTACTCTGTCACCAGCCATAACGGTCACCTGGCTTTCATCGAATATCCCGCTGTAGTAGTTGGGATAGACAATATTGATCTGAGCGGCACCGAGAGAGAGCTTCCGGCCTGGTAAATTGAGGCGATAGCTATCGGATACCGATCGATTGCCAAAATCTAGGTTGTAACTAAGCTGGTCTTTAGGATCAACCCCACTGAATAGCGTGAACTCGGCTTTACTGGGGAGGGTGAAAGTAGCGAAGCTCATCAAAGCCAACATCGGCAATACTCGCCGCAGCAAA
The DNA here is from genome assembly GCA_964247125.1 of uncultured bacterium. GTDB lineage: Bacteria > Cyanobacteriota > Cyanobacteriia > Cyanobacteriales > Chamaesiphonaceae > JAAFHZ01. The sequence continues at coordinate 22,241 of CAXTSZ010000005.1, read as the reverse complement.
GACTTGTTAACCAACATGATTGTTCTCTCTTAGGGACTAATTAATAGTAATGGTCACTAATGTACTACTGTTTGGGACTGGGCGCTAGCATCCCTGGTCACGCTCCTGATTCATCTTTGTTTGTCGAGTGCCTGCCCTTGTTCTAGCACCGCTTTCTCCTGGGCACGTCGCCCATAGATGGCCAGTTGTCCGATCGACATCCCAGTCAAAATCTGCATATCTTCCAAACTAAGGCCACGCATCAACATCTCTACACACCAAGTCTGCTGTGCCTGTTCGATCGATAGCGGTTGACCATGCAAACTCTGTAAACCTGTTGTTAACCCCTGCCAGATTTCTTGCAGCTCGGCGATCGTTAATGACTCTTGGTCAGCACCGACAAATAACGATGCCTGATGATCCTTCCGACCCTTCAACCATTGTGTTAGTGGATTCTTTTGATAAGACCCATAGCGCTTACCCAAAATCCACTGATTTATTGGCACTTGCCGCACTGCCCCCTGCGCAATTTGCAAAAACTGAGTATTCTGATCATTAAAATAATGCGCCCGCTCTAAGTCCACAATTTCGATCGGACTCACCCCTGCCCCAAAAAACAAATAAACCAAGGCAGCTTCCCGTACGCCTTTTTTCTGAGCGCGTTGCAAAATAGTATGTACCAGCGGTGCTGGCAGATCGGCAACTGGCGGTGGTGCAATTGTGGCCAGTGGCTGACTTAACACCAACTGCACCAAATCTTCCACAAAGCTTTCCCGACTCGGCCACAGTTCATGAAACTCTGTCGTAAATCCGAGTACGGCATAGCCCAACAACGTACTATTTACCAAACTAACCAATCGATCGCTCGCCAAGGGTGAACCCACCCCACCCAAATAAGTGGCCACCGACTGATTGGCTTGATGAATACCGCGCCCCAGTGCCTCGCGGTTCTCGATCGGATACTTACCAGCTTCCCCAATGATCGATCGCACCATTTCCGGTACAGCATCAAATAATTGTAAATAAGACTGGGCATATTTTCTGATCACTTGCGCGGGGCTGCTGGCCTGAATACTTTGCTCTCCCAAAGAAGCCGCCAGTTGATCAAAAACCTCTGATTCTTCAATGACCGCTAGCACCAAACCTTGCTTATTCCCAAACTGCCGAAAAAGCGTGACTTCGTTCACTTCGGCTAATTCTGCAATTTGTTTAGTGGTGGTTTCCGTGATGCCCTGTTGGGCAAATAGTTCTAAAGCCGCGCTCACTAGGCGCTGACGGGTGGGGTTTCGGGGAGTTGCCATAAAAATGCAAGCAGCACTTGCATATTTGAGAAGGTCTTGTTAAGCTAGGTATGCAAGTGACACTTACATCTATTTCTACTTTAAGGCATTTTCGCCAGTTGGGATGTCAGGTCACTGCGGATTTTATTTATCTCTCTTCCGGATTTTATGATTTCTAAATCAGTTCAGCCCACATCCCAGTGGATTCAAGGTTTGTCTTGGACAAACGTTTTCTTCTTTGGCTCGATTCATCTGCTAGCTTTGCTAGCCCCCTGGTTTTTCTCCTGGTCAGCATTGGGCACCATGGTGCTATTGCATTGGCTCTTTGGCGGCATCGGCATTTGCTTGGGATACCATCGCTTGTTGACCCACCGCAGTTTTCAAGTACCCAAATGGTTGGAATATGCGATCGCCATTCTTGGTGCCATGGCCATGCAGGGCGGACCCGGATTTTGGGTAGCCGGCCACCGTCAACACCATCTACATACCGAAGATTGGGACAAAGACCCATACTCGGCCAAGCGTGGCTTTTGGTGGAGCCACATGCTGTGGATTTTTTACCCTACGCAGGAGTCTTTTGACCCCAAATCTTATCGGCGCTTTGTACCAGATCTCGAAAAAGATGCCTTCTATCGGTGGCTAGATAAATATTTTCTGACCCTGCAAATTCCGGTTGGCATCTTGCTATATATGATTGGTGGCTGGTCTTTTGTGGTTTATGGTGTATTCGTGCGAGCTGTAGTACTATGGCATACAACTTGGCTAATTAACTCCGCTTCCCACATTACTGGCTATCGCTCTTTTTCAGAAACTGGTGATAATTCTCGTAATCTTTGGTGGACAGCACTTCTCACTTATGGCGAAGGCTGGCATAATAATCATCATGCCTATCCTAATGTAGCGCCAGCGGGTCGGACTTGGTGGGAAATTGACACCACTTGGTGGGTGATTCAAGGACTTCAAAAATTGGGTTTAGCGAAAAAAGTAGTGATGCCTCCCCCAAAATAAACATGAAAAAGTTAAACATCGACTTATCCATCTACACCTTCGATATTGATTTTGCCGGACACGTCGGTAACAATGTTTATCTTAAGTGGGTAGAGATAGGACGCTGTAAATTCTTGGAGGCCGTTGGGTTCCCAATTCAAGCGGCCATCGCTAAAGGCATCGCTCCTGTCATTGCTAACATGCATATTGCTTACAAAAAACCGCTCTATTTGGGAGACAAAGTTTTTTTAGAGATTTGGCTATCAAAGTTAGAGAAGGTAACTCACGTCATTGAGTTTCGATTCTATAACGGGGAAGAGATACTGGTAGCGATGGGGCATCAAAAGGGTGTTTTTGTTAACTCTACAACACTCCGGCCATTTCCTCTTGCCCCTGATATTCGTGATTTGTTTCTGCCTTATTTGTATGATGGCAAATCTACAGCATCTTGAAAATGAATTCAGTCAGAGCTATTTTACATATCCCTGAAAGCGCACAAATCCGTATGAGTCTGTCGGTAGGCCAGGAGCTGTGGCATTGGGCAAACTGCCTAAGTTAACAACAACAGCACCATTATCATTTACTCCTCCACAGTTAACACTGGGATAAGTAATAGTGGGATCGATACCTGCTGGGAAGTAAAGAGCTGCATCACCATCAGCGACATTCGTATAAGATGCTGTAGTTCCACGAATCAGAGCGAGAATACCACGAGCTTCCATCACGCCACCTGGTGCTTTAGTAGCGTAACCGTTAAAAGCAGTGGGATTAAAGGAAACATTACTAGGCACCCGATCGCAGAATAAGACATTAGTGGCAGCAGCATCGCCAGATGACAGGAAATAAATAGTGTATTCGATCGAATCATTTGGTTGAATCGCATCACCATTGATCGCCCCCAATAGAAAAGTACTACTAGTATCTAGAACAGTGGCTGGCCATTTATCAGTCGCTTTTTGGGGGAAAGCAGCGGTGGGAGCAGCATTATTATTGTCATCATAAGGATAGGCAACGTCATTTTGATAAGTATTTAACGGAGAGCCATCTCTCTTGGTCAGTAACCCATTAATAGCGGTAATTCTTTTGACAAGTAGCACGTTGGGATTGCTAGCTACCGCCTGACCAATACAAGTGGGATCAACAACCTGAACTGCGATCGTCGGATCATCCGAGAGGATGCCATTGACAGGTCCACCATCGTACTTAAAGGTACCCTGATTACAAATCCGAGTATTACTAGCACTCACCTTTACTCGAAAAACCACTGTGGCTTGGTTGATAGTGCCAGCCAGTAGTACCCCACTAGCTTGATTGAGGGTATTAACAGGCTGAGATGTAATGCTATATGGCATGACATTACCACTACCATCCGGCACCATCGTACCGTTTAATTTGGTGGTGCCAACCACATAAGTAGAGCCATTGGGAATGGCATCCAGTAAGGTGGCATTCCCCGCCACGAGATTACCAGTGTTGGCAATAGTAATGGTATATTCCAGAACATCGTTAGCCGTCAGGGTCGTAGCTGTGGGGTGAGTAATATTGGTAACGATCTTGGCAACAGCATTCACCGGATCCAGACTGGGATAGGTACAACTCCCCAAGTCAGCAGAACCAGGTGTGACTTGAGCAAGAGAGACAACGCTATTAGTAGCTAGATCCCAACTAAATGATTTGCCCCCACTACCCTGAAGATATAACTTGTTATCACTAGCCTGAAAGGCCAAGCCAGCAACAGTGTCAGTACTAGGCTGTTTACCCAATAAAACAGCCGTCGGATTACTCGTAGTTGGATCCAAGATTTGAAATAGTCGGAACTCCGTCGGAATATTATTACTATCAGAATCATAAGTAACAATATACATTCTACCGTTGTTATCGAAGGCAATATCACCACCACCAGATTTACCGACTTGCGCCCGAAAATTATTCCCAGCATCGTTGTTAGGATTATCTTGAATCGTAATAGCAGCACTGAGACTACCCCCAGTATCAGTCCGATTGGGAATAAATCGGTAGAATGTTTTTTGCCCATCAGCAATGTATAGAGTACCATCTGTCGCAAATCCCATCCGGTTAAAGGTATCATTCAAAGTTCCCGATGTACCATCCGATCGAGTGGTTGTAATGGTAGCAAAGGGAATACTTAAAGTGATACCAGTATTCACCACACTTACTCCGTCATAGTAAAACAGTCGGGGAGCAGTAGCATTGACATTCTCAGCGTAGTAAATTCGGCGCCGACCGTTGCTATCCAAGAGCGGGTCAACGGCTAGCGCGGCGATTGGGGGAGTGCCACCAGCACCATCAGTCAAAGACGCAATTTGGGCACTGACCGTACCCGTGGTAGGGTTGTAAGTTCTAAGACTATTAAAAACACCACCATTGTAAGAACCATAAATTACGCCGCAGGTTGCGTTGGTAGAGACTGGCGCCGGGTTTTGCTTGATGCCAAAATTGGCACCAGTGACATTACTGCTTCCAACTACAACGTTTAATAATTTACTATCAACGGTGGTATCTGTTACGTTGTTGAGGTTTTCGCCTGTACTCACCCAGTTCGTCGGTAGTGTGATGGTAACTGTGGTGCCAGTTGTAATCAGGACTGTATAGGTAGCAGGTGACACATTGCTAAAGCTATAAGTCCCATCAGCGGCAACAGTAGTGGTGGCTACAACTGCGTTACTGCTATTGAGTAAGACCGCATTTAAACCACCGCCATTGGTTCCTGCTTCAGTGCCATTTTGGATTTTGCTGCTATCTGTATCACTAAAGACTGTCCCGCTGATAGTGCGACTAGCACTACAATTATCTGTACTAGCAGCGGTATTGTAGCCTTGTCCATCAATGCCTGTTCCGCCAAAATCACCACTGTAGTAGCTAAAAGACATTTGGCTTGTATTTTCCCACGCAACTCGGATCGCAAGCTGGCGAGGCAATAGTGCGGGATCAAAACCAGTATTATCACTAGCAGCGGATTGAACAAACAGATCGCTAGGGGCATTTGATGTGGGATCTAAATACAATTTTGTATCAGTGGAAATCGTGTAACCAGTAACACCATAAAAATGCTGGTATTCATAACCGTTGGTATAGGTAGTGGATGGCATCGAAGTGGTACGAGTACCATTCTGGTTGTGACCATCGATATCGGCAAAGCGAAAAACGTAGTTCCCGACAACCGGAATTGTCGTACCAGCTTCGTAAACATCAATCTGAAAGTTCCGATCGACATTTTTTGGGCTATTAATGTTTGTCACAGGTGGGGTACTAACGGCTGTCGCAGGGGTTGTCACATCACCGAATGGTGCTGTTTCATTCTTATCCCAGATATCGTTTGCGTTCAGACCAGAACCGGAGCGAGTAAACTTGACATCTACCACTGTGCCATCAGGCAATGTTCCTGCTCGCCGCGCCCAATGAGTTGCATTACTGACCCGCTCAAAATGTCGAAAATCTAACGAAGTGTAGATGGTTGAAGAAGTATTGTTGCAGGTTAACGGTGCTGAGGTTTTCTGAACTTTGAACACATAGTCTTCTACTTCGCCATCAGGTGCCGTTCCAGTTGCGGTATTGGCTGTACCTGCAACGGTACTGTAGCGCACCCGCGCAAATGTATAACCAGGTATGACAGTTTTAGGCACGTCGAAACTGATATCTTGGGCACCACTAACGACGGGCTGATCATTTAAAACCTGCTCACCTACATCAAATATCCCGTTCTGGTTGTAATCAATCCAGAGGCTGGCAAAGCCCGCTTTCGATGGATTTATACTAATTTTATTCGTGGCGGCAGACTCGGTACTTGCCTTGAGCACATAAGTCCCAATGGCTGCCCCGTTGAGAGTAATGCCATCATCACCTGTATCGCCATCAGCCAGAGTACTGTTATAGTCGGCACTCTCGGCCGTTACTGTCGCGCCCAATTGCGTGCCACTAACGATCGGATGTGAGGCAGATCCGTAGCTGCTGGGGGCATCTCCATAGTCAATACCAGGAACTGTCAAAATGCTAGTGGTACCACTCTGGTTATTTCCGGCGGTAGTCTTTAGTGCTCCAGCCGCAATAGTATTGGTAAAAGTACCTGCCGTACTAGCTGTGACATTAACCGTCACGGTACAACCACCAGCCGGAACTTTTAATCCATCTAACAAGCTAATAGAGCTACTATTGGCTACTGCGGTTAGTTTATTACTGTTGGCAGCATCTAATAGACAAGTACCACCTAATCCATTAGGTGATCTAACTGTCAACCCTGTTTGAAAGTTGTCAGTTAATGTTGATATTAAATAAATAGGCACCTGGTTGGTATTGCCCAATGTCAATGTCAACGTGCTGTTTGCTGGTATCCCCACAACATTATTTGGACTAAATACTTTAGTAATTGTTGGTAAATCTGGTTTTGGTGTTCCACAGGCTGCTAAATCATTTGTTCCAGTTGCAGTTGTTAATTGAGTTGCTGCATTTGTGGTGGTGTTTAATTCATAAGTGCCTAAGCTGCTGCTGATGTAAAATTTGCCAGTCGCTGGATCGATCGCCAACCCATTTGCGGCGGAACCGCCTAGTCCGGTAATATTGCTGGCGACCACTGCGGTGGCGGTAGCCGTAGTGCCACTAATAGCAATTGAATATAGTCGAGAAGTGTAATCGGTGCCTGTGGTTCCACCACCAGTATCGCCTAGTGCATACAAAGTACCGTTAGTCCCAATTGCAATGTCTCCATTGCTGTTGCCGCTAACATTCCCTGGGATACCACTGATGGTTATTGTTGACCCCACTTGACTGCCACTACTGGGATTGACCTCGATCAGAGTTTTATTGGTGTAGTAAATATATAAATTGCCACTGGCATTGAAAGTAGCACCAATAATAGTGGTAGGTGCCGCAAGAGTTCCAGTTAAAGTAGTCTGAGTACCTGTGTTGGGATTGTAAACAATAGTTTTGCCTGTGGCTCGATTTACAAAGAATAAATTACCAGTCAGTGGCTGAGTGGCGATCGCATTAATATTGTTGCCACCCGTGTAAATTACGAGAGGCACATAGGCATTGGTAATAGCATTAAAGTAACCAATTACGCTGTTGGTCGTAGATGTTACAACTGCACCTAAAGCATCGATTGTCACCCCAGATCGACTGGAATATGTGCCAACACAGGTACTGCCTGCCCAACTGCGCTGCGGATTGAACGTAATCCCAATGCCAATACTCGTCCCGATCGTAAGTAAAGATGTATATAGGGAAAGACTGATGCCAGGAATACCTTTTCTCCTAGATTTATCGATCGATCTCGAAGCCTGAGATAAGGATAAAAATAACTGAAACTGCTTAGTCGAAGCTATTCGATCGCGGAGTGCATGAGTAGAAGAGTCAAGTTTGCGTAGAGATGACAGAAAAAATTTCATGGCGATCGAGATTATAATTTAGCTAATTCTGATATATAGAAAAACAAGATACTTCCCAAATAAGTCCCCGCACTAGTGCAGTCTCCCCCAAAAGAGAATCAACCTAAATATTGGTAAATTGTTTTGAAATTGACCCCAGCGAGATTAGATATAATTACAGAAGGAGTCGATCGCCAGCTAATTCAAGGCTCTACTTTCATTGCGATAAAAGCACAGATCTAAATGCTAGGCTTTCTTATATTTCCCACAATACAAAACAAATTCGTAGTAAAATTACTGAACTTATAAATGATATAAATACGTAGGAAACATTAAAATTCAAATCACATTGACTATTGATCTAAATCACACCAAATATAAAAGCCCACTCGTTTAGTGGGCTTTTATTCATGGCTTTCGCATTGGTAGGGTTCAATCTACGGCTACTACAACTCGTCATAAGTGTAGGCTTTATACTGCAACAGATAGTTCACTAAGGACGGAGCGCCAAATACAAAGTTAAGGTGTGTTTTTTAAATCGTAGTTATCAATACTTTCTGCATATATCTATATTGTCATAAAATATTAACTAAAGCCCCAGAGTAAATACTTATTTCAGATGTAATAGTTTGACTTAATACTTAAGTAAATATCACATTCTTAGTAGTTTTAGAACAAATAGAAACCCGGATAAAAGTGTAATTACTGATTTCTGATGTGCCCCTTAATCTTGACTAGTAAGACGAAATCAGCCCTATAATGGAGTCTAGGTATAGATCTGAGTACAGAATTCCCCAACCTAGCCCTCATCCTCGAAATCATGACTAACCAGATTACAAATTTAATGGTTGCTCCCCGGCAGGTATGCCGAGGCCAACAAGCATTAGTCGCCGCCATTCCCTACATTACCCAACTTGGCCAGCGACCACTAGTTATTGGCGGCACCCACAGTCTGGCATTAGATCAGTTAGCACCACTGTGGCAAGCCCAAAGCTTAGATATTAGACAAGATAGTTATGCACCAGATTGCTGTGAAATCACCCGGCAAAGATTAGAACAGTCGATCGCCTCCCACCAAGCCGACCTCATTATTGGCATCGGCGGTGGCAAATGCCTAGATATGGCCAAGCTAGTTGCCCACAACGCCCAAATACCAGTGGTAACGATCCCCACGACCGCCGCCACCTGTGCCGCCTGGACAGCACTCTCCAATATTTATTCCGAGGCTGGGGCTTTTGCCTACGATGTCAGCTTACCGCACTGTCCCGACCTCTTAGTACTGGACTACGAAATTATTGCCACCGCGCCAACTCGTACTCTAATCGCCGGGATTGGTGATGCGATCGCCAAATGGTATGAAGCCAGTGTCAGCAGTGGTGACTCCGATCGCACGCTGTTAATTGCCGCCGTCCAGCAAGCACGAGTCCTGCGCGATCTACTTTTTCAAAAATCCGCAGCGGCTCTCGCCGAAATTGGTGGTACCGAGTGGCAAGAAGTGGTCGATGCCACAGTCTTACTGGCCGGGGTCATCGGCGGTTTAGGTGGGGCACAATGCCGCACCGTCGCTGCTCATGCTGTCCATAATGGACTCACCCATCTACCAGCCTGTCATGATATTCTGCACGGTGAAAAGGTCGCTTTTGGAATTCTCGTCCAGCTCCGCCTCGAAGAAATGATCGGGAGCAATCAGCTGGCAGCCACCACCCGCCACCAGCTCTTAGATTTTTATCAGCAAATTGGTTTGCCCAGCACCCTCGCCGATCTGGGTCTGGCACAAGTCACCCTAACAGAACTTCAGCACGCAGCGGCGATCGCCTGTCAGCCCCAGTCCGATATTCACCGCTTACCTTTTACCGTCACACCAGAGCAGCTAGTCGCAGCAATGGTTTCTACCACGACAGCGGCTCTAACACAAACTAGTTATTCTTAGCCAATTCGTCTTTCAAGATGTTGTTATATAAACGAGATAACTGTGGGGTCATGGAGTTATTTTCAATGCCGTAACCTAAACTTGTCCAAGTATTAGATAAGCGCTTGCGGACAGCTTCAATATGACCATGACGTAATTCCTCCGCAATATTTATGCCCCAAGCCTGCGGGTCATTGAGCCAGTTGTGAACTACTCGATCTTGTTGCAAAGGGGCAAAACTGTAATGCCGATCCCACGGCCAGCCTTTTTCTTCGGCTCCATAACGACGAGCTGTGCGATACCAAGTAGTATTAATCATCTGATAGCGACCAGCAGCGGTGCTGCAATTCCCCGTATTCGGCCCAATCTTAATCGGGGCACAGACACTGGGATGTCTATTCAAATTCTTCGCTCTACTGCCGCCATAAATCAGCGAATAGGGCTGTCGATCATTGGCTTCACTAGCTGAAATCATCCGCATCAAAGCCCGAATGTAAGGGTCACCATCTTGCATGACTAGGGCAGAATTGGCATACCGAAACAAAGGATCTTTGGCAGTATCATCGGCAATGATCAGCTTACTCAAGGACAAGAGACCCATCCCAAATAAGCTCACCGCTACCAAAAGACCTGCCACATTCTGAGGCTGTTCGAGGAACTTTACTCTAAACACTCGCAAATAGTTCTTCCCAATTTTTACTAGTAGCCGTGGATTGACAAATAATTTCTATAATCTTATTCTGAGCCGCAGCTTGGGTAAGTGATTCTACGCAAACCGCTGCCACTTGCTGACGTGGAATGCTGCCTTCAAACAAGGTATCAGCTTTGGACATAACCAATGGCCCAGCTGTTTGATCATTTTTCAAGCCGCCCGGTCGCACGATCGTATAAGTCAAGCCGCTATTTTTTAGGTAGTTTTCACCCTGTTGTTTCCAGTACAGCACGAGCCAAAAAAGATTGAGGGGATGAAATAACTTGGAAACACAGAGCGAAGAAACGATCACGAACCGCTCAATACCGCGATTTTTGGCAGCATCTACCAAATTCTTGGTACCAAGATAATCCACCTGATAGGGAACCGTCGGATCAAAGCTTGGCTTGGCTCCAGTCGCACAAATGATGGCATCGCAATCGCCTAGCGCAATGGCGAGGTTCTCGGCAGAACCCACATCACCTTGAACTAACTCCACGCTAGCCGGGAGCACCTGCCGAGCTTTAGTAAGGTCACGGACTAGCGCCCGCACAGCGATCTGTCGATCGCACAAAATCTGAACGACCCGTTGGCCTGTTGCGCCTGTGGCACCAGCTACAAATACTTTCATAACGATATGTTAAGGTCAGGGTTGTGGAGCAAATTTGCCAGGTCTACACCTTACATCTATGGTAGAAGAAAAAATATTTTACGGAGGAAAAAAATTTATCACGATATTCAGCAACATAGATCACCTTCTCATCATCTACAGATCAGAGAAAATGTCCGGTAAACAGGTTCTTCAGCCTGTATTAGTAAACTGAATGGTATATAAGGGAATAGTGAGATTAATGCGCACAACATTAATGGAGCAGCCGTCGGTGGTCAATAGAAAGCAGCCATTGCTATCAGCAGAGCCAGTTATAGCTGATCAGCAAGAGTTGCTAGAGTCCGGCAAAAAAAGTAGATTCGCAAATCAATTCGCCGACACCATGTCGATGAATGCAGACATGAAAACCGTCGCTCAATATTTAGACAAACATCAAGCCTGGTTTACGCAGTGTGCCCAACCGATGCAGGTGGAATCATTGGGTACAAATGGTTACGCTCTCACCATCGGCAGATTTAATTCTTTTGGCTATGTGGTAGAACCAAAGATCGGATTAGAATTATTGCCCCAGGCGCAAGGTGTATACCCGATTAGAACCGTTGATATTCCCGACTACAGTCCACCGGGCTACGATGTCGATTTCCAGGCCGAGATGCACCTCGTAGAACTTGTGCAAGCCCATCGGCTAGTAACCCAGATAGAATGGCATCTCCATTTGGCAGTGACCATCCAGTTTCCGAAATTCATCCACAAGTTGCCCTCATCAGTTATTCAAAAGACTGGCGATAATTTGCTCAAACAGATTGTCCGCCAAGTTTCTAAGCGACTCACCCAAAGGGTTCAGAAAGATTTCCACGGTCAGGCTGGTTTAGCGATGCCGAAGTAGCCTGCCGGCCAATGGCTTGACTGATATGGTCTAACCCGGCGTTGTCTAACTCCCGCAATAGTCCGGCCAAAATGCGACTCACTAGCCAAGGACCTTGATATGTCCAGCCAGTATAAAGTTGAATCAAACTGGCACCAGCGGTGATTTTGTCCCAGGCATCCGTCGCCGAAAAAATACCACCGACCCCAATAATAGGTAGTTGCCCCTGACTGGCTTGGTAAATAAACCGAATTACGGCTGTCGATCGATCGCGCACCGGAGCCCCACTAAGACCACCCTTCTCATCAGTCACTAGCCGACCGGTAGCCGCCACTGTTTTAGTATGCAGACCGGCACGACTGGTAGTGGTATTGGTGGCAATCATCCCCATCAAAGGATATTTTTGAACAGCCTGGACGATCGCGTCCAGATCTGCCCACCCTAAATCAGGAGAAATTTTTACCAGCAAAGGTTTGACTCCCTGATTGATCTGCTGAATACCGTCTAAGATCGCTGTCAAGGACTCCACGGCCTGGGCATCCCGACCGCCCGGAATATTGGGACAGCTCACATTCACGACAAAGTAGTCCCCATAAGATTGCAGCCTTTGAAAACTACCAACATAGTCTGAAACCGCTTCAGCCGCCGGGGTAATGTTGGATTTGCCTAAATTGATACCGATCGGATTACTAGGTAATTGTCCCTGCCGAGCAGCCAAGCGTTCGGCCAGCACCGCACTGCCCTGATTATTAAAGCCCATCCGATTCAGCGCGGCCAGATCCGCTGGCAGCCGAAAGAGGCGCGGCGGCGAATTACCAGATTGGGCGTGATAGGTGACGGTGCCCAGTTCAGAAAAACCAAACCCTAGTACTGGCCAAATCCCCGCCGCCACACCATCTTTGTCAAAACCCGCCGCCAGACCCACAGGATTAGGGAAAACTTTTCCCCACAAATTTTGTTGTAAGCGAGCATCTTCTTGGCAAAATAACTGTCGCCCACTGGCTTTCAGCAGAGGCGAACCAGGAAAGGTATCGAGATCAATGGAACCTAACAAATCTAGCGATCGTCGATGCACCTGTTCAGGATCGGATTGGAGAAGTTGAAACAGTAGAGGACGCAGAACAAGCTGATAAATATCCACGGGCAAAAACTAAACAGCTGAACACATTTACTCAAATTATGCGCGATCTGACCAAAATCTGGTCGAAAGAATTCAAAATAATGTGCTGATTCCCACCGAACGAGTAGAAATTTTGAGTCTATAATGAATCTTCAATTTAAAAAAGTTTAATAGAGCATCGATATTTTTATTTAAGATTAGCAGGGTTAATACATTGTCAGTTAATTACAATTCTGCTTTTGCCTCCTCCCAATTCCAACGAAAAATCCGCGATCTAGAACAGGATGTTCTGCGGATGGGTATTTTGGTGGGCAACTCTTGCCGCCTTGCTCATGAAGCTTTGTTTGATCGCAATCTCTCGGCGATCGATCGCATCGTCAAGCTAGACGAAGAAATCGATGAGTTTTATCGCCAAATTGATGGCCAAAGCGCCCAACTGATGTCGATCGCCTCACCCGTTGCCCAAGATCTGCGGCTGCTCAGTGCCTTTATTCAAATAGTCCGAGACTTGGAAAGGATTGGGGATTACGCCGAAGAGTTGGGGGAAATTGCCGGACAACTCTTTATCTATCCGGTGCATGAATGTATGCCCCAAATTGAAACAATGTCTAGCAAGACGAGGTCAATGCTCGAAAAAAGTTTAACCGCAGTAACTAATGTGGATGGAGAAGCTTATCGGGCGATCGAGCGATTGGATGATGAAGTAGATCAGGCCTATGCTCAGGTCTACCACAAGCTAGCTTCACAACGAGATTTTAGCGGTTCCCTAGAACCAGTAATATTACTTATTTTGAGTAGTCGCCATCTCGAACGGATGGCCGACCATGCCAATAATGTGGCGCGGCGGATTCGCTATGTGGTCACAGGCGAACGGAATTAATCCCGCTAGCAGTAGACTAGAGAAGCAGTCTAAAATTTTGATGGAGAAAGCCAATGACTTTTCTACCCTATTTGCTAGTGGGGATCATCATTGGTGGATTTGCTGGTTTTACTTGGTTTAAAGCCCAAAATACCGCGCAATTAATAACTATTTTAAATCTCATTCATAACCAGCCAGATAATAGTATTTTACCGGCTAGTTCCCGGCCAATTCTTTCCCGACTCCGCAGCAGTGCAGTCCGGGTCAATCGCCAGCGACAGGAACTAGAAGAAGAATTAGAAAACTGGCAAAATATCTGGCAGGCGGCACCGATCGGATATATGCATATCAGTGCCGAAAATCAGATTTTATGGTGCAACACCACCGCCCAGGAAATCTTGCATATTAATGGCTGGCAAACAGATCAAAATCGTTTACTACTAGCAGTGGTACGATCTTTCGAGTTGGATCAGCTGGTCAACCAAACCAGGCAAACGCAGGTGGGCAGCGAACGAGAATGGCAGTTTTACCCCAATTATACCGATCAGCCAGCAGATGGTTTAGCAACTATGCTCAAAGCTTCTACCGTGTCTCTACCGCAAAAGTCAGTGGGGATTTTTTTAGAAAACCGCCAGCCGCTCGTCGCCATGCACCAAGCCCAAGAACGCTGGACAACCGATTTAGCGCACGAGCTACGCACTCCTCTAACTTCCATTCGCTTGATGGCCGAAACGATTCAAGGCAAGTTGGAACCACCCCTAGATAAATGGTCAGACCGCATCCTCATGGAGATCGATCGACTGGCTAAACTAGTCCAGGGTTTTCTGGAGTTAAGTCAGCTCGAAGAAACTCCCCACCAGCACATCAAAAAGCAACTGGTGAGTTTAGATCATTTAATTCACGATGCCTGGCATAGTTTAGAGCCGCTATCGAATCAACAAGATATTTCTCTCCAGCAACTGGGTAATACGGGCATTAAGCTATCGGCAGATCCTGGCCGCCTCGCCCAGGTATTGATCAATCTTTTCGATAATGCCATTAAATACAGTCAAGCTAATAGTCGAGTGCAGGTTATTACGCATAGTCAAGACCGCTCCGTGGAAATCGAAATTATCGATACCGGCAAAGGGTTTGCGCCGCAGGATTTACCCTATGTTTTCGATCGGCTATTTCGTAGCGATACGTCTCGTCAACAGCAAAGGAACTCTTCTTCAATTACCACGGGCAGCGGCCTGGGATTAGCGATCGTCAAACAAATTATCCTGGCGCATGGCGGAAGCATCACTGCTCAGAATCACCCAGCAACTGGCCATGGTTGGCTCAAAATCAAGTTACCAATAGATTAGACTACCGTATTTAAATACTAATAGTATAAAATTATTATGAATTTCTATTGCAACTATGTATACGCGTTTACCAGGATTTTCAGCAGGGTATCGATAGACTATGTCCTGTGTCCATGTAAATGTAGAAAAATATTATAGGTGTGAGAAGTATGCTTTCCCAAACAGCGTATCGGGCAGTTAGACTCTCTGGAATCGTAGCGAGTCTGGCGATCATTGCGGCTAGTAATCCAGCATTTGCTAATTCTTCAGACAACATTGCTACCAGCAATCCAGCTCTGACTATTTCTTTAGATGATGTGAGCGTTCCCGATCTGAAGTTGGCGGAAGCTCTCCCAGCCCAGCCAGCAGCTAATCCGGTTGTCAGCGAAACACCAGTTCCCAAAATCGCCAGCAATCTGGTCAACCCAACCGATCGCAAAGCACAAGTATTAAACAGACTAAACGATCGGCACAAGTGTGGCATTACCAACAGCACAGTTCCCATCTCCCGCTCGGACTTCTCCAAGAAAGTAGGCGTTTGTCTCCATGCGATCGAAGTCAAGTTAGCGCAAGAACCGGGCGCTCTGCCTAACGAAGACTTAGAGATGTTAAAGGAAATCACGGCGGCTTTCCGGGATGAAATCGACATTTTGGCTAACGACTTAGCGGTTGTCAATGAACGGATCACGGCTCAAAACACTAGCTCTTTCTCCACTACCACCAAGTTGGCAGGTGAAGTAATTATTGGGTTAAGTGGTTTTGGTAGCGCGCCCGCGCCCAACAGCAGTAGCACTGTTTTTACCGATCGCATCCGGCTAAACTTTGATACTAGTTTCAATGGTAAAGATCGCCTGCGGACTCGCTTACAAGCCCGAGACGGAGTAGCATTCAATACTGCCGTTACCGGTACTAACACAACTCGGCTCGGGTTTGATGGTGGCGATGCTACCAACAGTTCCTTTGTTTCGCTCCTTTCTTACTCTTTACCTCTCAGCAACCAAGCTAAACTAGTTATAGAAACAGTAGGTGCTGAGTACAACGATGAACTTTACAACTTTAACCCGCTGCTTCAAAGCTCTGGTTCTGGTGCCGTCTCCCGTTTCGGGCGCTTCAATCCAGTCTATCGGCAGAGTAATGACGGTGCAGCCGTTATCTTAGACTACAAATTTAGCGATCAATTCACTGGCTCGATCGGCTATGCAGTTCCGGGCATAATCGCAGCAACACCCACCGCTGGTGCTGGATTCCTCAGCGGCTCCAACTCCTTATTTAGCCAATTGCGCTTCCAACCCACTCCCAATCTTGACTTCGGTTTAGTTTATGCTCGCTCCTATAGCTCCGGTGGTGGAAACATCAGTGGTGGTACAGGTACAAGTTTGGCAGATGCGCCTTTCGGGACTTCACCCACTACGGCTAATTCCTACAACGTCCTAGCCAGCGCCAAAATCAGCCCTGGTTTTGTGCTTTCTGGTTGGGCTGGTTTGACCAATGCCAATCGGGAAACAGCGGCTGGTGGTAGTGCCGACATCTTTAACTATGCCATTACAGCAGCTTTCCCCGATTTCGGAGCCAAGGGCAACGTTCTTGGTTTCATCTTTGGTGGCCCACCAAAGGTAACTGGTAACTTTGGAGCTGGCACCTCCCGGGATACAGCCAATCCTTTGCACATCGAGGCTCTCTACAAGATCAAGTTTAACGACAACATCGACATCACCCCCGGTATATTTTTGATCTCTAATCCAACTACGGCCATTACTGGCTCTGAGTATGTAGGAACAATTCGGACTACCTTCAAGTTCTAATTTGATTTGCTACTTAATAAATAAAAAAGCCCTCATAATTTGAGGGCTTTTTTATTTATATCTAACCAAACCGATAACCAAAACCGCGCACTGTCATTAAATACTGGGGATGACTTGGATCGTCTTCGATCTTAGAACGCAGCCAGCGAATATGCACATCGACAGTTTTGGTATCGCCCATAAAATCCGCTCCCCAAACCCTTTCAATTAGTAGATCGCGAGAAAACACCCGGCGGGGATTCTGCATAAACAGAATTAACAGCGCAAACTCTTTGCGCGATAAATTAATTTCTTTGCCACCCACCAAAACTCGGTACTGCTGCGGGTACAAAATAATATTGCCATGTTCTACGGTATCTTCTAAGTCGGTCTCAGCCGAACCAGACCGCCGGAACAAAGCCCGACAACGCGCCCGTAATTCTGATAAACCAAAGGGCTTCACCAGATAATCATCGGCACCAGTCTCTAAACCAACCACCCGATCAGCCTCACTCCCCTTCGCACTCAGCATCAAAATTGGCACCATGCTACCCTGTTTGCGAATGAACTGACACAGGTCTAAGCCATTAATTCCGGGCAGCATGACATCCAAAATAATTAGATCGATCGATATTTTTTCGGACTCCCGCGTACTCATCATCTGACCAAAGATCTCGATCGCTGCCCGACCATCACTGGCAGTCATGACATCGTATCCTTCATTTAACAAAAACTGACTGACCGATTCCCGAATCGTAGCCTCATCTTCTACCACCAAAACACTTTTTTTGGCCATCGACACTTGCTGAAAATTTGAATCAGTCCTCGTCATAAAACTTCCGAAACAGCAAATATTGTTAAAAGCAGAATACTAACTAAAGATTACTCCTCTATGCTTGCTTGTACCATAATTCCTAGCAATTCTGTATACTCCTTAACCAAACCCTAACCTAAAGATTACTTTTTCTTTGGATTAGACCCCTAAGCTGATGGCATTGACTGTCGCAGGCATTAACTATGCTTTCAACTCTTCCCCGTCCAGAAGTTCTCAGATTGCCCTATGCCGAGCGCACACTAGAAGAACTTTATCGGCAAAAAAACTTTTTGCATTACCGTCGAGGCAAAGAAATCCCCCTACTCAAGCAAGATGTATTGTTAGTGCAGCAGGGTATTGTTCAAATTTCCACATTTGATGCTGAAGGTAATGATATTTTATTGGCATTGGCTTCGCCCTCCATGCCATTTGGTTTGCCGCTCACTTTCGTTGATCCCTACTTTGCAACCGCCCTTACCAACGTCATCTTAATTAGATTTACGGTGGCAGAAATCGAGCAGTATTTTGACCTAAATCGCTTAATTTTACGGGGCTTAGATCTCAGACTGCAACAGTCGGAAGCCATTCAATCAATCTTAGGAAGTCGTCATATTCAAGAGCGCCTGTATCGATTTCTACTACTACTTAGCAAAGAAATTGGCGAACCAGTCGCCGACGGCATCCGCCTGACAGCTCGCCTCACCCATCAGCATTTAGCTAGCACCATCGGCACCACCAGAGTAACGGTCACGCGCATGCTCGGCAAACTGCAAGAAAGCGGCACTATTAAATTTGATAGTACTCGTCATATGGTAGTGGTAACATCTAACCATAGTTTCATCCATCCCGTAAAATCGCCAGAAGCAATTGCTAATTAAAATCTAAATTCAATTTACCAATATGTAGAACTGTTTATTTGGCAATGGGTTTTTACAAAATTCCCATGACCATTTTCCAAATAATCATAAGTTAACCATTTCTTTACCAATCGTTAATGTTAGTGCGGAACAATACGGTGATTAAACAAATCATCTGCATTTGTAAGTTCATACCTTTAAACTAAAGTCATGCTTCCAGCAACAAAGAAACAAAAGACTACCGCTTTATTAGGTGCAATATCAGTTGTTGCAACTAGTTGGATTCTACCTATTGGTATTGCTAATTCGCAGGGTGCTAAATCCATTAAAATTGATGGTTCCAGTACTGTTTTCCCCATCACAGAAATCGCTGCTGAACAGTTCCAAAAAAGCTCTGGTGTGCGCGTATCTGTAGGCATATCTGGAACTGGTGGCGGATTCAAAAAATTCTGTCGTGGTGAAACCGATATCTCCAACGCTTCTCGCCCCATCTTGCAAAAAGAAATTGATGCTTGTAAGGCCGCCGGTATCAAATTTATCGAGCTACCCATTGCTTATGATGCGATTACTGTCGTAATCAACCCCCAAAACTCTTGGGCCAGCAGCATGAGTACTGCGGATCTAAAGAAAGCATGGCAAGCCAGTTCCCAAGGTAAAGTAACCAACTGGAACCAAATTAACAGCAGTTTCCCCAGCCAACCTTTAAAATTGTTTGGACCGGGTGCATCATCTGGTACTTTTGATTACTTCACCGAAGCCATCAATGGTAAGGCTAAATCTAGTCGTGGTGATTACACTGCCAGCGAAGATGACAATGTTTTGGTAAATGGTGTAAGCAAAGATAAAGGAGCATTAGGCTACTTTGGTTTGGCTTATTATGAAGCTAACAAAAAGCGCTTAAAGTCAGTCCGCGTAAATGGCGTAAGTCCTTCCGTCGCTACTGTCAAGAATGGCTCTTACAACCCATTATCTCGTCCAATTTTCATCTACGTCAATGCCGGTTCTGCGGCCAAGCCAGAAGTAGCTGAGTTCGTTAATTTCTACTTAAAGAACGGCGCTCGCTTCACAACCAGTGCAAGGTATGTAGCTTTGCCAAATTCTGCTTACCCTAAAATTGCTGGACATTTTAACAGCAAAAGAACAGGTACCGTCTTTGGTGGCAAAGAAGCAATCGGTCTTAGAATCGAAGACCTATTGGCTAGAGAAGCAGTTAACTAATTATTAGAACTGTTTAGGATTAAATTTTTGGCTGCAAACACTATTCAGTTTATTACTGAGTAGTGTTTTTATATTTATACTTACGGACAGGAGAGACATAAATAATGCTGAAATCCCACCGAGCTTTTAAATCAATCTGCCAATTTCTGACAGTATTATTTTGCTCACTGCTACTGGTAACTGTCTGTGGCATGCCCTTGGTCTCTATCGGCAACGCCACCAGCTCCCAGCGCAACACCATCATGATGATTGGCGATGGCATGGGTTGGGAATTAACCAGAGCAGCCGCGATCGCAAGTCTCATCAAAAATGGCCAGCGCGGCAATTCTCTTACCGATTTTTATACCAAAGGTAAAGGTTTTGGTCTGAATATGCAAAAGCTGAAGGGTTATGCCCTGGCTACTACTTATGGGACAACAGTAGCTGGTGCTGATGGGATATATAGCAATAATCTCAGTGCCTTAGATGATTCACAACCCGGCACTGGCCAGAGTCCGAGCAGACCAAATTTTCGCTTCAATCCTAATTTTAATCCGGGTAAAAAGCCCAGTGGCGGAGCCAGCAACACCAACATTACCGGCAACTTAGTAGGCTACAATCCGCAGCGTGGTGGCAGGAACCCTTGGACTCCCGGCAACGATCCTAATTATATAAAGTATAGTTACCCAGACTCCGCTAATACAGCGACGACTCTCTATACAGGAGTTAAAAGCTATAACAATGCGATCGGCGTAGATATTCAGGAAAAAGCCCTGGAGACTATTTTAAAGACTGCTGCCAATCAGGGTAAATCCACGGGACTGGTGACTTCAGTGCCGATCGATCATGCCACTCCCGGAGCCGCTGCCGCCAATGTCAATCGCCGGAGTAAGTATGATGTCAACTCTCCCAAGACATCACCCCTCGATAATATTTTGCAGCAAGAACTGCGGATCTACCAGCCAACGGTGTTGCTGGGGGGCGGTCATCCCTTATCCAATATTAAGCAGCCTTTACCATCGGGAGTAGAACCCGACTTCACTTACATCAGCGACCAAACCTATCAGACCCTCAAGGCTAAACCCAACGACAATATCTATGGCTATACTTTCTTAGAGCGCGGTGACCAAGCTGCTAGTAAGCTATCGGCCATCGCCACACAGCTAAATCCCAATCGTGGCCAGCGCTTACTCGGACTATTTGGCGCTCAAGGTCAAAATGGAAACTTGCCAGTCAGTTCAGCCACCAGTGACTACAGCACCACTGGTTTAGATATGTTCAAAGTTCATAGCACCCAAGGATTAAAACCAGATACCGATCGACCATTAGCAGCCGGACAAACCACGCAGCAATTTATTCGCCAAGAGCGCGCTGCGAACCCGACTCTCCAGGACTTGACCACAGCTGCTCTGACCGTTTTAGGTAAAAACCCTCAGGGCTTTTGGCTGATGGTCGAAGGCGGTGACATTGATTGGGCGGCTCACGATAACAATATGGACAACTTAATTGGGACTGTCCAGGATTTCGATCGAGCAGTCGGCACCGTCATGCAATGGATTGAGAAACACGGTGGCTGGCAACAAAATCAACTCATTGTCACTGCCGATCACGACCACTATCTCACCCTCAAGGCCGATTTCCCAGCCCAATTACGTCGCCACGGCGCCAAAGGACTAACCGCAATTAACGACAGTGCTGGAGCTGGTCATTATTGGGGGGCAGAGCCAGTGGCACGACCAGATAGCCAAGGTAAAACGGTAGCTGAAACTGGCAAGTATGGCTGGGGTAACCACACCAACCGCCCGGTGCCGGTCTATTATCAAGGCTTTGCTGCGGGGGTATTAGATAAGTCGATCGGGCGGGGGTTTAAGAGCTATGGCTTCGATATTCCTGGTATTCCGGGTCTCATCGATCAAGTACATATTTATCAAAGTCAGTTAGCCGCAGTCACCGGAGATGTAAAGCTTCGGAATAAATAAAAATAGCCACCTCGATCGAGGTGGCTATCAATTTTGGCGTTGCTGATCTGAAGTATGAATTGCCCTCATCCCCTAGCCCCTGTCTTGACTGAAACGCAAGCTGAGGAAACCTCAGCGCGATTTCAATCGCTTCTCCCAAATTTGGGAGAAGGGGGATCGGAGTCTTACTCCCCCTCGCCCAATTTCGGGAGAGGGGCTGGGGGTAAGGGCAAAATCGATTTCTATGCTTGAATTCAGCAACGCCAGAATTAGTACTTAATTCTCAGCATTTCAGACTTCAGTCGAGTTCAATGCAGAACCCATTTGATATCTTTTTCTAAAAGTTCAAATGGGTTTTGTAGTTTTTTGCTAGTCATTTTAAATATTCAAAAATTCTCTCAAAAAAGCTTAATCCTTACATAAGATTACCACAACCTTCCTTAAATCGCGCTGGGCTAGAATCCGCTGATATTGGGTACTACCAGTATTTATTTGAGATTCTTCAAATTGTCGAAATTAACAGCTGCATAACTGTTCTCACCGTAAATCACTATCCTTCACTATGACTACATTAAAAGGTTTTGCTTCTCTTCCCGCTGATACTTTTGCCGCCGGCCCCCCATCGGGC
>CAXTSZ010000004.1:62132-94023 GCA_964247125.1 uncultured bacterium | reverse complement strand
AAAATAACGATTCTGCTACTCATCAGCTATGTTTGTTACCAACCGTCCCGTCAACCAGATTCCCACTGATTTAGTCGGAGCCATTCAAGCCCTCAAGCACGAACTAAATGCGGTGATCTTGGCACACTATTACCAAGAATCCGAGATTCAGGATATTGCCGATTTTATTGGTGACTCCCTAGAGCTATCGCGGCGGGCAGCCGATACACCTGCTGATGTAATTTTGTTTGCCGGGGTGCATTTCATGGCCGAAACGGCCAAGATTCTCAATCCTAATAAGCTAGTTCTGCTGCCAGATCTAGAGGCGGGCTGTTCTTTGGCCGATAGTTGTCCACCGGATAAATTTACCGCTTTCAAAGCACAGTATCCCGACCACATAGTCATTTCTTACATCAACTGTACAGCGGAGATTAAAGCACTTAGTGACATTATTTGTACCAGCTCCAACGCCGTAAAAATTGTCCAGCAAATTCCGCGTGACCAAGGTATTATCTTTGCACCCGATCGCAATTTAGGGCGTTATGTGGCTCAACAATCGGGGCGAGAACTAGTGCTATGGCAGGGTAGCTGCATTGTGCATGAAACTTTCTCAGAAAAAAAATTGGTACAGTTGAAAATTCAACATCCCACAGCAGCTGTAATCGCTCACCCCGAATGTGAAGAGCCAGTCCTGCGTCAGGCCGATTTTATTGGTTCGACCAGCGCCCTGTTGCGCTTTACGCAACAAGACGATTACCACAGTTTTATTGTGGTGACGGAGCCGGGGATTATTCACCAAATGCAGAAAGCTCGACCAGAGAAGGAATACATTCCCGCACCACCCGCTGCCAACAATTGTAATTGCAATGAATGCCCCTACATGCGACTGAATACGCTGGAGAAGGTCTACCTCGCCCTGCGCGACCAGTCGCCAGAAATTACCATGCCGATCGCCATTCAACAATTGGCACTCCAACCAATCCAGCGGATGTTAGCAATGAGTTGATGGCGGGCTAGATCGAACGCCGTTCGACGATTTCCCCGGCGGTGTTGATGTCAAAGTCGGGGGCTGTGGGCGCACCATAGATTTCCTGTAGATCGATCGGCAGTGTCTGTTCAAAAGCCTTTTGACTGTCAGATAAGTAGCGGGGTAAATCCCAGTCTTCGATCTGCTCGCCCTCGGCTTTTAAATGGCTGGCAATGCGTGACAATGACCAATGCCACTGATTGGCCATCATAAATACCAACCGAGATAGCGGCGGCATCAGGTTCAAAGAGCGTTCCACATAACAGAAGAGTGGTGGGGGGACGGCCGCTAATCGATAATGAATTTTCTCAACTGGGGGTACTTGATACCGATCAAAAAACTCCCCCGCCACATCTACGACCCAGTTCTGCCAAACAATGGTGTTTAATTTGTCGTAGTCTAGCTGTTGAATTTGATCAAAGATATTTTGCCAAGCTCTGGCAAAGATATAATCTACTTGGATGGAAGATTTAGAAGCATGTTGAACAATACTGTAGATGACGGCACTGTAGCGGCAAAAGAAGGCCGTAAAAAACTTGGCCTGACCTAATTCTTGGCGACAGCCTTGGATTAATTCAGCATCACTAACAGACTTTAGAGACCGAATCAATTCGTGATCGGCTTCAAGGAAATGTGGTATTTGCACGGGATCGTATCGACAAAAGCTCGTCAAAAACATCATAGCTCATCTCCAACCCCTCAAAACTTCTATGCTAGGATTGGAATGTGAATTCATATTGCCTTTGCTATGCTCGCTCACTTGCATCCTGCCCAGCAGAATAGACTCCAGCGCATTAGACAGCTCTCCCGCCTGCTAGATGAAGCGATTTTGATTCCTGGTATCAATAAGCGCATTGGTCTTGACCCAATTATTGGTTTGTTTCCTGGTGGCGGTGATACCGTGAGCATGTTGCTGTCGGCCTACATCGTAGTGGAAGCTGCCCTGCTGGGGCTACCAAAAGCAACCTTGATGCGGATGGTTGTGAATATTGCGATCGATGGCCTCACTGGGACAGTGCCGATCGTAGGTGATATGTTTGATTTTGCCTTCAAATCCAACACCCGCAACCTGAAATTGGTTGATGCTCATGTTAGTCAACCTCAGTTCCAAGCTAGAGCTGACTTGCTATTTATTATCTTCTTGGTAATGGTCTTAGGGCTGATGGTAGCTAGCTTTGCTGCTCTCATCGCGCTGCTCTTTACATTGATTAAGTCATTGATTCCCTAGCTTGCAGATATTGCATCCTTGTCTCTATAATCTAAAGTCCGTCTCTACCAAGAATGACCAATGGTAAGTTCGCTAGAACGTCCGCTCCCCGAAGAAGATCTTGCTTTGGCTTTAGAGTTAGGCCACGATATCAATCTCGAACTCCCTGATCCAGATGATGAAAGCGTTGGTGATTACGATTTTCAGCAGCAAGTTGAGAGTGCTTGGTCAGTATGCGACAGATTTGATCTGCAAACAGAAATTTGGCGTGGTCGGATTTTGCGAGTGGTGCGCGATCGAGAAAAACGCGGTGGTGATAGTCGTGGCCAAGGTTTTTTGAACTGGCTAAAAGAAAGAGAGCTAAGTAAAAGCCAAGCCTATGCCTGGATTGAGCTAGCCAATAGTGCTGACGCACTCATGGAGCAAGGAGAATTATCACCCCAGACTTTAAACAATTTTACCAAACGAGCCTTTATAGAAACGGCCAAGTCTTCGCCGGAAGTCCAGCAAATGGTCACCGAAGCAGCAGCGCGCGGCGATAAAATATCGCGCCGCGAAGTGAAGCAGCTCTCCGAAGAATGGACGGCGATGAGTTCAGATCTGTTACCCGAGGAACTAAAGGAAAGAGCGGCCAGTGGCTCCATGCCACCTCGGTACTTAGCCCCACTAGTACGAGAGATGGAGAAGCTACCAGAAATACATCAGCAGGCGCTCCAGCGAGAAATGGCGGATAACCCCGAAGTGGACAATGTGAAGGAGCTGACGGCCAGCGCCCGCAGTTTGTCACGTTATCTGGATGCGGGGGCACAGGTACAAACCCTGAATCAGTCGGCGGTGGATCTGTCGATCGCCCTAGAAGAAGCTTTGCGGGTTGGCTGTTTGCCAGTGGCGGCTGATTTACTCAAACAGGCAGCTAATCTAGAGCAAACGCTGACTAAGTTTTATATGACCTGGAAACGAATTGGCACATTGGCCGATCGGTTGTATGTCGATACAGGGGCGAGCACGCCGCACTTACGATCGCTCTTGAATTGTTTGGAGAGATTATCGGGTGAAATTGTAGAAGTGCCACTAGATGAGATGGGGCAGAATTCTATTCGGGTGCGGGTGTTGCCCAACGAAAATTAGAATTCTCGTCCTCATGCTGCTGCTCCCTTAGCTAATTTGGTAACTGCCAGACTTACCGCCAGTTTTACTGAGTAATCGCACTTGCGTAATTTCGATCGACTTTTCTAAAGCCTTTGCCATATCGTACAGAGTCAAAGCACTGACAGTCGCCGCTGTGAGGGCTTCCATCTCCACCCCAGTTTTGCCCTCGATTTTGACGGTGGCCTGAATACGGTAGCCCGGTAATTGCCGATCGCTGATCACCTCAATCACCACCTTACTAATGGGTAATGGATGACAAAGCGGAATTAAGTTAGCGGTCTGTTTGGCGGCCATAATTCCCGCGACGCGCACAGTGGCGAAGACGTCGCCTTTCGGATTGTTGCCACTTTCGATCGCTTCCCAGGTGGCGATCGACATCTTCACACAGGCTTCAGCGGTGGCACTGCGCTGAGTACTCTCTTTGTCCGAAACATCAACCATGCGGGCTTCTCCAGACTCATTAAGATGGGTTAGCTGATGATCAGAAAAATTGTTTTGCATTTGCCAGAATGGATGTGATATAGTGAGAGCCGCGCTTGGGCAAGTAGCTCAGTGGATAGAGCTTCTGACTACGGATCAGAAGGTCGGGGGTTCGAATCCCTCCTTGCTCATTACCGGGCAAAGGCAGCAGGAAGTTTTAACTTTCTGCTGCCTTTGCTTTTAGACAGAATCTTTGGTCATCATTTCTTCAATGAAGTTGGTATAGACTTCCCCAGCCAGAAAGGCAGGGTTTTCGAGTACCCGTTGATGAAAATTGATAGTCGTTGGGACACCGGTAATAGCACACTCGCGCAGTGCCCGCTTCATTCTTTTAATCGCCATATCGCGATCGACTCCCCACACAATTAATTTGCCAATCAAGGAATCGTAGTAAGGCGGAATTTCGTAGTCGGTATAGATGTGGGAATCCATCCGCACACCCGGGCCACCGGGAGCCAGGTAACCGCTAATTTTGCCGGGATGGGGTCGAAAATTATGCTCCGGGTCTTCGGCATTAACCCGACATTCGATCGCATGACCCTTAATCACCACTTGTTCTTGGGTAAAAGATAAAGGATAACCCTGGGCGATGCGGATTTGTTCAGCAATCAGATCAATCCCCGTGATCATCTCGGTCACAGGATGCTCTACCTGAATGCGGGTATTCATTTCCATGAAATAGAAGTTACCTTGTTTGTCGAGTAAAAACTCGACGGTGCCCACCCCAGTGTAATTAATCGATTTAGCGGCGGCGATGGCCGCTGCTCCCATCTTGGCGCGAATTTCGGGGGTTACGGCTGGGCTAGGGGCTTCTTCTAACAGTTTTTGGTGCCGACGCTGAATGGAACAATCCCGTTCGCCTAGATGTACCACGTTGCCAAAATTGTCCGCCAAGATTTGAATTTCTACATGGCGCGGTCTTTCCACAAATCGTTCAATATAAACACCGCCGTTCCCAAAGGCTGCTTCGGCCTCGCCCTGCGCTGCGCGATACATCCGAATTAAGTCGCCTTCTTCGCGTACTAACCGCATCCCGCGACCACCACCACCAGCAGTAGCTTTAATCATCAAGGGATAACCAACCTGAGCAGCCACTACTAGCGCTTCGTCTTCGGTGGCGAGCAAGCCCTCACTACCGGGAATAGTCGGCACCCCCACCCGCTTCATAGTGTCTTTGGCAGTGGATTTGTCACCCATCGATCGCATGGCCAGAGGCGATGGACCAATAAAAGTAATTTGATGGTCAGCACAGATTTCGGCAAACCGGGCATTTTCTGACAAGAAGCCATAGCCGGGATGAATCGCCCCGGCGTTCCGGGTCAAAGCAGCGGCAATGATATTGGGAATGTTGAGATAGCTCTTGCTGCTGGCGGGTTCGCCGATGCAGACAGCCTCATCAGCGAGCTGGACGTGTAGGGCTTGTCGATCGACAGTAGAATGGACAGCCACAGTGGCAATACCCATTTCACTACAAGTACGAATAATGCGGAGGGCGATCTCGCCGCGGTTAGCAATCAAAATTTTAGAAAAAGACATTAGTTCAGCTCTGCCACAAACAGCCGCTAGCCCTGATTAGCTAACATTCCTAGTCAATCTTACTATGTCTGTGTTCAGCTTTAAATTTTTCATTTAATGGCGGTCAGTAGCTGTCAGCTATTTTGAGGCGCTTAATAACGCTGTTTGATAGGCATCTTCATACTGCCGCACAAAAGAATTGGGTGCATCCAAATCAAAATGTTGTTTAATTCGATCTCTAGCTTGCTCTCCCATATGGTGGCGGGCTTCTTCACCCAGTGCAATTAGTTTTTGCCAAGCTGCCGCCAGAGCGGCTGCGTCCTGAATTGGCACCACCAAGCCGGTTTCACCGACAATTAAGGCCGAATCACCCACATTCGTAGTTACACAGGGAATTTGACAAGACATCGCTTCTCCCAATACGTTGGGGAAAGATTCACCATAAGCTGAACTAGAAGTAAAAATATCTAACGAAGTCATCAAAACAGGAATATCCTGCCGTTCTCCCAATAGATGAACTTGCTGATCAATACCCAGGCGCTGAATCTGTTCCGATAAAATTTGGTTTTGATGATCTACCCCTGGCCCTACTAGAATAAAATGTACGTTCGGGTGGTCGGGAATGATTTTGGCGGCAGCATTTAAAAAGTTAGCATGATCTTTCATGAGATGGTAGCGAGCAATGGAACCAATCAAAATAGAATTTTCGGCCAGATTTAGTGATTGGCGTAAGTTAAATTGTGGTTCGGCAGCAGGTTTGTACTTAGAGAGATCGAAATTGTCACCGATCGTCATAGCATTCCGATCGCAGTAGCCCAAAGCCTCATGCTGGGCTTGACCCTTTTCCGAGGAAAAGACAACTGTCTGAACTCGGCTCGACAGTGCTGCGGTCAGTTTGATGATCGCTGCTAGAGATTTTTTCTCGGCACGCAAAGAGGCGATCGAATGATGAATACTCCATAACACCGGTACTTTGCGTTTCGCTAAGAAGTTCGCGAGTTGAGCCGCCAAATTAGAGTGGTACATCCAACCTTGAATCAAATCTGGTTGAATCTGATTGATTAACTTAGTTAACTGCTGGATGCCGGCGATGCTGGGTTTACCGGGCTGCATCCCCAATTGATATACCGGAATATCTAAAGCTTCGATCCGACCGACAAAAACTCCACCATCAATCAAAGAAATTACGATCGGAGAAAACTTGTCTCGATCGATCCGAGTTAAAAATTTATAGAGCATCATTTCAGCTCCACCAGTACTTAAACCAGTTATTACAAAAACAACTTTGACAAGACTGCTTTCCATACTGGACTTATTTAAATTAAATGACATGCTCTAAATTTTTCCTACAAAGAGTGTAAAAGATCTAAAAATTTATCGACTACTTTATCCGTAGAGAAATATTGCGCTCTCTCAATCAAAACTTCCTTAGAGATATTGCTATCGAGTACCTGCAACATGGCTGCGGCCAAAGCTGAACTATTGGCCACTGGTACCAAAGTTCCATATTTGCCACCATCGAGAATTTCGTCAGGGCCACTCGGGCAATCAGTGGAAACAATGCGACAACCACAGCCCAATGCTTCAATCAATACTGTCGGTAAACCTTCTTCCTTGGAAGACAGCACCAAGGCGGCGGCATTACTCATATAAGAGTAGGGATTGGCAGCAAAACCGGGCATGGAGACATCAGCGGCGATCCCCAATCGACTGGCTTCCGCTTCTAATTGCGATCGATCTTCACCCTCTCCCAAGATAATTAAGCGAGCCGTCCTGCTGGCTCTCACTAACGCAAAAGCTTGCAATAAGTTAGGAAAATCTTTTTGCTGAGTTAATCGCCCCACAGCCATGAATACCGGAATTTCGGGATCTTGAAACCAAGGATGATCGGGAGTAGCTTGAGCTTTGAGAAAAAGTGTTTCATCGACCACTGGATTGTTGATCACTTGAGCGCTACCAGGCGCTAATCCATACTGATACTCCACATCTCTAGCGACTCCCGCCGAAACCCCCGCTACTACATCGGCGCGGGGATACAGCCATTTAGCTAAAGGTTTAATCAATTTAGCTCTAGGTAATGTTAATGGATGAGCCGATATATTATTTTGCTCGACCAATACCATCTTGGTGGATATCCCCGACAATTCTTTGGCCAGGGCAGCGGCCACATTCACATGACCCATGTTGGCAACAAAAGCCCAGGGTTGATGCTGCTTGAGATATTTGGCTAGCGGCCAGATTGATTTCATTGCCCGACCCGTGCCTAGGTCAATAATGTTGACTTCCTTGGGCACCATATCCAGATAAGGTCCTTCCAATTTAGCCAGTACCAAATCAAGTGTAAAATCTTTTTTAGTTAGTCCTTGCAGCATTTTGACAACTGCCTTTTCAGCACCCCCGCCGTGCAAAGCATCAAGGAAAAAGGTAATTCGTTTTTTAGTCATTGGTTTTACAAATATTTTTGGTAAGAGCCTACACCAGCGTTTTGAGCTTACGTATTGATTATGCCCAGCGATAATCCAAACTCTCTATATCTCTGAAATATTCGTCAATATATCTAACCTAGTAATTTCAATAGTAGAACTCGTATACTAATATACAGCTTTTACTACTTTGTGGAATGAGCGAAAAAGGGAGAATGGTCGACGAAATGGGTATTCTAGATTGAGATAGAAATCTGTATCGGTCAAATAATTACTTCATAAGTATTTTTTGCAATGTTATACTACATCTGCATTACAGGTGCAAGTTAATGATTCGCTAGATTCATAACTTTCGTCTTTAATCTTTCCCATTTTGCTAACTCTATGCTGCCGCAACCTATTTTTAACTAAAGAATGTCAGTACACATGAATCTTTCCAAGTTGTGGACAAAATTAACAAAAGGATCTGTTAATCGCCAAATCTTTGGTGCAGCGATGATTATTGCTGCGGGAACAGCTTTTGTCAAGGTCATTGCTGTTGCCAAGGAGTTAGTGGTAGCGGCACAATTTGGTACAGGAGATGCTCTAGATGCTTTTTTGATTGCTCTGATCGTCCCTTCTTTCATTATCAATGTCATTTCTGGTGCATTGGCAGCAGCTTTTATTCCTACCTATATTAAGGTGCGTGAACAACAAGGCAAAGAAGCTTCTCAAAGCCTTTTTTCAGGTGTGATGCTCTGGACTAGCGGTTTGCTATTACTAACAATTGCAGTAATGTTAATTGGCTCCCCAATTTACCTGCCACTCATAGCAGTAGGCTTTAATGATGAAAAATTGAAATTAACTTTTCATTTGTTTTTTATCATGACTCCGCTAGTAGCTATTAATGGTATTGCCATCGTCTGGGGTGCTGTTTTAAATGCCGGAGAGCGTTTTGCCTTAGTCGCCTTGCTCCCAATTATTACGCCAACCATCACTATTTTACTACTGTTATTTGGGAAAACTTTAGGAATAGATGTCTTGGCATGGGGGCTAGTAATGGGGGCGGCGATCGAATGCTTTGTCTTGGGTATTACTCTACAGCGGCGAGAGATATCCGTGTGGCCAAAATGGCAGGGTTTTGATGCTAATCAGAAACAGGTCATGGGTCAGTATGCACCGATGATGGCCGGCGCCTTGTTGATGTGTACTACATCAATAGTGGATCAATCGATGGCTGCCATGTTGCCATCGGGGAGTGTCGCTTCATTGAATTATGGCAATCGGATAATTTCTCTACCAATTATTATTATTAGTACAGCTTTGGGTACAGCGGTAATTCCTTATTTTTCTAAGCTCTTGGCTCAAGAAGATTGGGTGAGCGCTCATCATACCCTCAAGCACTATTTGGGAATAGTTTTCGCCATTAGTATTCCGCTAACTGGATTGATTATACTTTTTTCAGAGCCATTAGTCCGGACTCTTTTACAAAGAGGTTCTTTCACAGCTAGTGATACTCATTTGGTATCTCAGATTCAATCTTATTTCGCTCTGCAAATACCTTTCTTTTTAGGTTGTACTTTGGTAGTACGTTTAATTGCAGCTATGCAAAGTAATTATTTAATGATGTGGGGCTCGGCCTTTAATCTATCTATCAACATCGGTCTTAATTACTTATTTATGCAATGGTTGGGGGTGGCTGGTATCGCGTTGTCAACCAGTGCAGTGTATTTATTTAGTTTTTTGTTTTTATGGTTTTTCGCCAATCGACTTTTAAATAAGTCAATTAATAAATCACTGAATATTTAGAAGAATACTATATTATCTTGGCTCGGAAATTTAACTAATATTTGTTGTTGCATAAATTAAAATATCATGAAAGTCACTTTAGTTATTCACGCGATGGGTTCTGGCGGGGCAGAACGAGTTATGTCGATCGTTGCCAATTACTGGGCAGACCACGGCTGGGAGGTGACGCTCTTGACCCTAGTTGGTCAATCGGAACCATCTTTTTATACCTTAGATCCTAAAATCCATGTTCAACAACTAGGTATTGCTGGTAGTTCGGCTAATGCGATCGAAGCTATTGGTAGTTCTTGGCGGCGGATTAAAGCTCTGCGAGCGGCAATCATCGCCAGCCAACCTGATGTTGTGATTAGCTTTATGAATACTGCCAATGTCCTAACCCTCATGGCTTGCTGGAATTTAAATATCCCTGTAATTGTCAGTGAGCATACTTATCCAGCTTTTGCAGATACGGGTAAGGTCTGGAAGCTATTGATGAAACTCACTTATCACCGGGCTGATTTAGTGACATTATTAACCCAAGATGCTTTGCCATTCTACCCAACAACCCAAGGATATCGATCGATGGTGATGCCTAATCCGATCATCACGCCATTAGTCGAAGTTACCACTGAAAGACTATTACCCAGTCCGACGCTAATTGCTATTGGTAGACTTCACCCAGTCAAGGGATTCGATATTTTAATTCAAGCCTTTCACCAAATCCACAACAAGTATCCTAATTGGCACTTAACCATTCTAGGTGAGGGTTCCAGCCGATCGGAATTAGAAGAATTGCGCGCAAAACTACAATTAATTGAACGAGTCCATCTTCCTGGGCAGGTTCAAAATGTCAATGCCCACTTGCGTCAAGCAGATGTATTCGTAATGTCATCTCGATCAGAGGGATTTCCCATGGCGCTATGTGAAGCGATGGCTTGTGCTTTGCCTGTAATATCGGCTGATTGTCCAAGTGGTCCTAAAGAAATTATTACTGATGGGGTCAATGGAATATTAGTTAAACCAGAAGATATTAACGCTCTAGCCCAGGGATTGGAAACATTGATGGCTGACCCAGGGAAACGACAACAATTAGCTCAATCAGCTCCGCAGGTATTAGATCGCTTTGGACTAGAACAGGTGATGGGGTTGTGGAAAGACTCCATTGAAAAAGTTATTGATCGCCGAAATAGCAATTAAATAGCTCTGCTATCATATAGTTGCTACCACAATACAATAATCTGAACTGTCAACAAATAATTTTAGTTACTACACTAATAACAATTTTTTAAGAAAAATGAAAACCCTTGAAAAAAATGAAGCTAAAAAATTTGCTCCTTATACCCACATAACACTAGGTGTTATTGTTGTTGCCTACTTTTTTACGGGGTTCGATGTTTATTCAACAGTATTTAAACCTTGGACAAGCATACCAGTATCTACTTTCTTTATTCAAATGTTTGCCTTTTTGGCTTTGATTTTAGTGGCTCAGGGATACATTAGATATATTTCACTATCTTTAGTTTTATGGTGTCTGTTTTTCATGGTGATATCATTAATCGGTTCTTCGCCAGAATCGTTTGTAACTAAAGATGGGATCACCGCAGAATTCCCATTAAGACTCTTATCTGTTGTTGTCATATTATCAACTGCCACAATTTTTTCTAAATATAAGGAGGTGCAATTGTGGGCTAGATGGACAATCTTACTGGCAATGGCATTGGCTATGTTCAATAATCTTAATGAACTTGTCCATCCCGAAATATTTGAAGATGTTTCTTTGATCGATCCAAGTTTATTAGATATTGCTAATCTTTCTGGCCGTCCGGCTGGTATTTATCTCGATCCGAATAGAGCTGGTGGTGCAATGATTTTAGGGCTGATCTTTAGTATTGGATTGTTGCCCCCTAATATCCGTCTTATCTATTTTCTGGTAATTGGTTTTGGAGTATTTATTACATTTTCGCGTGGGGCGATTATTGCATTTATCGTAGTTGCCACTATTCTATTTATACAAGGTGTAGTAAGTATTAAACCAACTAAGTCATCGTTAGCTTTTTTTGTAATTCCAGTGCTGTTAGTGCTATTTCTTAGTGCAAGTAATCTATTTAGTTTTGAGCTACATTCTAATAATCAGGATAGATTGGAAACTTTTTTTAGCGGTTCTGCTGGAGAAGATAGTGGGAGAGGTGGATTAGCCGAATTAGCCTGGCATAAATTTTTGGGAAATCCCATTTCCGGGAATGGGACTGGCGCGGGTATATCCGCTGGGGGAGAGGCTACCGGCAGAGGTACACACAATGGCTACTTAAAATATATGGTAGATAATGGTATTGTGGGAGGCTTATTTCTGCCATCTCTGGTCTTTTTGGTGGCAGGGGGGGCTAAGGGGGAAGCTAAAAATATTGCCCTGCCTTTTATTTCTTTCATGTTGATCTGGGGTTTCTTTAGCCATAATATTCTTGAGGAAAGACATATATTACTTTCATGTGCTCTGATGGCCGCAATTAAAAATACAGAATCCAAAGTAACCAAGTCTGATCAGCCTGAATCAAAGATAGATCAATCATCGGCCTAATATATCGAGATGTAAATCTCTATACACTACAAAAATACATTGACATTGTTAACTTCTTTAAATTAAGGACGAGAAAATGATACAAACAAAGATTTTAGTGACTGGTGGCTGTGGGTTTATTGGGTCGCATCTTGTTGAAGCATTAGTTAATAACGGCTATCAGGTACGTATTCTAGATAATATGTCCACGGGCAAACTCGACAACATTGCACCTTTTTCTTCACCAGATATTGAAGTACTAGTTGGTGATGTAGCCGATTTCAAAACTGTGGACGCTGCGGTAGCCGGATGTACATATGTTTTTCATGAGGCGGCCATTGCCAGCGTCCCAAAATCGGTAGATGATCCGATCGGTACTGGTAAAATCAACTATGGCGGCACCTTAAATGTGCTGGAAGCTGCCCGTCAGCAGGGTGTGCGCCGCGTGGTATTTGCGGGTAGTGCCGCCGTGTATGGCGACGAACCAACTTTGCCAAAAACCGAATCAATGCCGACTAGTCCGCTCACGCCCTACGGGATCGACAAACTAGCCTCTGAACTCATGGGGCACTGCTACACGCGCACCTATGGGCTAGAATTTGTTTGCCTGAGGTATTTTAATGTATTTGGCTCGCGTCAAGATCCTTCTAATCCCTATTCCGGTGTTATTTCAATTTTCAGCGATCGCCTCCATCAAAAAGTTTCTCCCACTATCTATGGCGATGGCCAGCAAACTCGCGATTTTATTCATGTCTCCGATGTCGTGCGCGCCAACCTGTTAGCGATGGAACACCCGGCAGCAGCAGGTCAAACATTTAATGTTGGTCGTGGCCATGCCACCTCTTTGCTAGAAATTTTTGCGCTGTTAAATGATTTAAATGGCACAGATTTGCCGCCAATTCATCAACCGGCTAGATCTGGAGACATCCGCCACAGTCTGGCCGATATCGCCAAGATGCAGCAGCTCGGTTGGTCATCCACGATGAGTGTACGTGATGGTCTGGCCGAATTATTACAAGCAGCTTATCCCCGAACTTAAGGAAAATCCATGCCCAAAATTTTAATGGTATCTACTGTTCCAGTTACTTTACAGCGGTTTCTCTTCCCTTTTGTCCAACACTTGCGCGCTCAAGGTTGGGGTGTGGATGGGATGGCTGCTGGTATTTCGGATCATGCTCTCTGTGTGGAAATGTTCGATCGCGTTTGGGATGTGGAACTATCCCGTAATCCCCTGGATCCGAGGAATTTTTCGCGCGCGCCGGACACTATTCGGAAAATTGTCGCAGAAGGAAAGTACGATATCGTCCATGTCCATACCCCAGTCGCTTCCTTGGTGACCCGTTACGCTCTCAATAACCAAAGAAAACGTCACAAAGTAAAAGTAATATATACCGCTCATGGTTTCCATTTCCATGCCGGCGGCAATCCCCTCACTAATACTATTTTTAGAGCGTTAGAGAAACTAGCAGGGGCTTGGACAGATTATTTGGTAGTGATTAATCATGATGACGAACAAGCTGCCCAACGCTACCGTTTCCTGCCGCCTGAGCGGATTCGCTATATGCCAGGAATTGGGGTAGATATTAATAGTTACGATCGCCACCAAGTAGCTCAAACCGATATCCTGGGCGTGTATCAAGAAATTGGCATCGCCCCCACCACCCCGCTATTTTTGGCCGTGGCCGAGTTCACCCCCAATAAACGCCATGTGGATATGCTGAGGGCATTAGCCAGATTGGCTAGACCAGATGTGCATATGGTCTTTGCCGGCGATGGTCCGCCAGCGCTACTCGCCGAAATTCATCAGTTAGTAACTGAATTAGGTATCCAAAAACAGGTGCATTTCTTGGGTTACCGCACAGATATTCCCGTCTTAATTTGTGCAGCGACGGCGCTGCTGTTGACATCCAAAAGAGAAGGACTACCTAGAAGTATCATGGAAGCACTGTGCCTAGACACTCCAGTGATTGGCACCGCCATCCGGGGAAATAGTGACTTACTGGCCGATCATAGTGGTTTGTTAGTGCCGGTGGGCGATCCCCAAGCTCTAGCCGGGGCCATGTTATGGATACTGGATCACCCGCAAGAAGCTCAAGAAATGACCGCCAGAGGCAAGCAGCGGATGTCGGACTATGACATCCAGCGCATCCTAGATCTGCATACAGCCCTGTACAGTGAAGCGCTGGCGCAATAATCAGTAGCAGTTTATTTATTTACTCTGCCTCTACCTCAACAGAAAAATCCGTGTTGGGTGTGGCATTGGGATCAACTGCTATTTCTTGGTAGGAAAGAATTTTGAATCCCGGGTAAGACACCACAATGGCGTTATCTGGAATGCTTTTGTGGACTACGGCATTCGGACCAATTTTAACATTGTTACCGATCGATATTTTGCCAAATACTTTAGCGCCAGTGGCAATGTAGACATTATCGCCAATGATGGGCACACCTCTTTTTTCCCCCTGTCCAGAAATTCCGATCGTGACTCCCTGTGAAATCGTGAAATTTTTACCAATCTTCGCCGCCGGGGAAATGATAATGCCACCGAAGTGTGTTATGTAGAAACCGGCACCAATGTCAGTTTCGCGGGGGAGTTCAATTCCCCACATAATAGTAACCAGCCCGCGTGAAAAAAAGAAGAGGGGTTCAGTAACTATTCTAATTAATTTATTTTGCAACTTAGACCACCGGCCAAAGCGAAATACAGTGACGACTTGCACTCCGGGCGATCGCATCGTGTTGATAATTCTTTTTAATTTACCGCCTTCTATATATTCATAAGCGCGCATAATATCGGTGTGCCATACCTGACCAAATTTCATTACATAACCTCCATGATATTCTTTAGATCGTACCCAATTCTGGAGTTGTAATTTGAATGAGTATAAAATATTATATTAGCCAACGCCAAGTATTCATATTAGCCTTGGCCGCTATATTAGGACTCTTAACATCCTGGGGATTACAATCACCATCGAAGCTAGTATCTTCCAATTATCTCAGTCATTGGGTAGTACCTAGTTTAGCCAGAGTTGGGCAAACAGAGCCGCCCAAAAGCCAAAAAAATATCGATCTATTTGCTGCGCGGGGCGAGTATGAATCATTTCAATTAGTTGTGACAGCACCACCACAAGGTCTGACCAATACAAATGTGTCCATTTCGGATCTGCACTCTGCCGGGGGACACAGCATTTCCAAAAAAAATATTACTCTTTATCGAGAGCATTATGTTTATGTGCGCAGCCCCAGTCCGACATGGCGTGGTCAAACAGATGTTTCTTTAGGAAAAGGTTGGTATCCAGATGGACTAATCCCATTCATCAATTCAAAAACTAAATCATCGCCACAAAATCCGCCATTGAGAGCAGTTCCTTTTGATGTCAAGCCGATCAATAACCAGCCTATTTGGATAGATATATTCGTACCCAGAAATGCCAAAGCTGGCCAGTACACAGGCGAATTCATAGTAAGTAGTGACCAAGGGAAAAGTAAAGGTCAAATATTACTAAAAGTTGGAAATTTTGAATTGCCTTTAAAGCCATCGTTAAAATCTTCTTTTGCGATCTGGGAGGCCAAAAGTAAGGCCAACAGTATTGAGTTATTAAAACATAAACTGATGCCAAAGGAAGTGGCGTTGGCCGATGAAAGTTACTTAATATCTAAATGGGGACTGACATCTGCCGATCTGGGCTTTTGGAGTGGAGCTAATGTTAGTACTTGTCGCATGAATCCAGCTCCTGCTGTCCAAGACTTAAAGAAAAAAGCTGCCCAACATCAACCCGGACTACTACTCTTTAATTACACCGCTGATGAGATTGATCATTGTCCGAACCTGAATGAACCACTGAAACAATGGGGCAAAAATTTAGCTCAGGCGGGTGTTAAAAATCTAGTGACCATGAAGCCTACGCCCAGTTTGTATCACGATGGTTCCAAATCCGGGAAATCCGTAGTGGATATCTGGGTACTGCACCCGGAAATGTATGAAGCAGCAGTTGATCGCGTGGCCGAGGTTCTCAAAAAAGGCGATCAAGTGTGGTCTTATAATGCCTTAGTCCAAGGTCTCCATACCCCTAAATGGGAGATCGATTTCCAGCCCATCAACTTCCGGATTCAGCCGGGATTTATTAATCAGAGTTTGGGTCTAAACGGTTTGCTCTACGCGCGGGTGGACGAATGGACGAAAGATCCTTGGCATGATGTTCAGACCTTCCAGAATGAGGAAAAATACAACTTTCCGGGTGAAGGCATGTTGGTTTATCCCGGCACGGCGGTGGGGGTTGATGGATTTGTCCCATCAATGCGATTAAAGTGGCTACGCGATGGGGTAGAAGATTATGAATATATTGAAATTTTAAAAAAGCTGGGGCGCGGCAGTTGGGCATTACAGGTCAGTCAAACAGTGGGGCCGGACTGGAAAAACTGGACTAGAGATCCCCAAGTATTAGAATCCGCCCGCCGGCGGCTCGGCGCAGAAATCGATCGCATTTCCACTCGCCCCCAAAAATAAACGAGGTTTGCGGGTGACGGTGCCGAGCGATGATACTCTTTTTTTCGTCAGCGCTGGGATTGGTTGTGGCCAACTAATGACTCGATCAGATTAAAAGGCGGCTGCCAGTTCAAGATTTTTTTAGCTTTGCTAGTATTAATTACTAGTGAACAAAAAAGTTGATTATAAAGGTCCTGTTTGCCAATCAGCTGTGCTCCGAATTGAGCAAGAATTGGTGGCACAGGTAATAAAAAGACCTTTTTTCCAAGTCTTTGACCTAACAACTTAACTAATTCCTTAGTCGAAACGGCCTGGTCATCTCCCACTAAAAACAACTCGCCCACGGCCTGCGGATGTGTGGCACAACAAACCAATAAACTCGCTAAATTATCCACGCTCACTAGAGTCCGGCGATTGTTGGCCAAACCTACGGGTAAAGGTATGCC
The DNA here is from genome assembly GCA_964247125.1 of uncultured bacterium. Taxonomy (GTDB): domain Bacteria; phylum Cyanobacteriota; class Cyanobacteriia; order Cyanobacteriales; family Chamaesiphonaceae; genus JAAFHZ01. The sequence goes on along the minus strand of CAXTSZ010000004.1, from coordinate 76,987 downwards.
CTTAGCCACTAACTGCTGCAACTTGGCGAAGTTTCCTTTCACACCTGCCCCATAGACCAAGGGCGGTCTGACTACCACCAACTCCATCCCAGATTGGGTAGCCATCGATCGCAACAATAGCTCTGCTTCATATTTACTGACAGCATAAGGTTTATGTGGATGCACGGCACTTTCTTCGGTAAATCCGGTCTCAGCCGAGACATCCCCGTTCACCCCAATACTACTGACAAAGACGAAGCGCCGCACTCCAACCTGTTCAGCAGCGGCCATTAATTTCCTGGTGCCTGCGGTATTAACACGTCGAAATTCAGCTAATGGATCGGCCATCGTTTCTTTCAGCACATGCGCCCGACCAGCCAAATGTACAATTACCTCAACCCCCGCTAAGATCGGGAGCCAATCTGTCACAGTCATGGCTCCCAAATCACCGATGGGGAACATATCAGACTCTGGGACTAAACCGCGCACGGTTCCACAGACAGTCCAGCCTCCTTGGCGAAAGGCCGCGCAAGCTACTGACCCAATAAAACCATTTGCCCCAGTTACTAGCACCCTACTCATTAGCCCACCATCTTCAATATATCGATTGCCACCAGTTTAAAATACAAATAACGCAGTCCAACTAATATTTTATGTACCAGCTCCTACCAGTATTTCTTAGTTTTCTCATTAGTCTCGTTACCGTTGGGCTAATTAAAACTCGTCTCAGTCAGCAATTCTTAGATATTCCTAATGATCGCAGCTCGCACACAATGCCAACACCACGCGGTGGTGGCCTGGGATTCATCGTAGCCTTCGCTGTTGTACTTCCACTGGTCCTAACATTTACCGCCCGCCTGCCCATCTATCTCACCCTGACACCACTGGTGCTGATTGGGTTCATTGACGATCGACAGGGAGTCCCTTCGAGTGTTCGCTATTTAGTTCAAATCATTACGGCCAGTATCGCTGTGTACTACTTTGGAGCATTTTCCCAACCCTGGCTAATCAGTCTGGGAACTTTAGGCTCCACGATCGCCATTGGTTTGACCCTGATTGGTTTTACCGCCCTCATCAATTTCTATAACTTTATGGATGGTTTAGACGGCATCGTGGCGGGCTGTAGCTTCGTGCAAATTGCCCTGCTCGCGATATATTTACAGCAACCGCACCTCTGGTTGCTAGCCGCTGCGCTCTTGGGCTTTCTTTACTGGAACTGGTCACCCGCCAAAATCTTTATGGGCGACTCGGGTAGCACTTTTTTGGGGGCGGCGATCGCCATCAGCATTCTCCCGCACCCAGCACCAGCGATCGCCTGGTCGGCTTTGGCTGTTACCCTACCGCTGGTTGGCGATGCGATCTACACCCTAATCCGACGGCTAATCGATCGAGAAAACATTTTTCAGGCGCATCGCCGTCACCTTTTTCAGCGCCTCCAACAGTCTGGACTGACTCATGCCCAGGTAGCTAGCCTTTACATAATTACCAATTTGCTAATTGCCCTCCTAATTTATACTATGCATTTAACTGGTGCATTTGTTAGTCTGGTGCTGGTATTGGGTAATATTTTGATAGGGGAATTCTACTTAAACAGGAAATATCAGGAAAAAAGTACCTGACATTTCCGCTGGAAGAAATTTATCCACTGCCCGATTCGAGGATGGAAAACATCAGCCTGCTATGACATTTACCAAACGCTGCTTAGATTTACTAATAACCATACCGATCTTAACTTTAGGCTTTCCGCTGTTTCTAATTCTGGGGATCCTCATCCGGATGCAGCTAGGCTCCCCGATTATATTCACGCAAGAACGTCCCGGTTGGCATGGTAAACCATTCATCATGTACAAATTTCGGACCATGACGGATGCCCGCGACGCTGCCGGGGAGCTGTTACCAGATGATGACAGATTTACTAAATTCGGTAAATTGATTCGCAGTACCAGCTTAGACGAGCTACCGGAACTATTGAATGTACTGAAGGGTGATATGAGCTTAGTCGGTCCCCGACCACTCTTAATGAGATATCTCAGCAGGTATTCTGCCGAACAAGCCCGTCGTCACGAAGTCAGACCGGGCATCACCGGCTGGGCACAGGTCAACGGGAGAAATGCGATTAGCTGGGAGAAGAAATTCCAGTTAGATGTCTGGTATGTAGATAATTACAACCCGTTGCTGGATCTGAAAATATTATTCTTAACTGTCAAGAAAGTGCTGATTCGGGAGGGCATTTCTCAGACCGACCACCCGACAATGCGGGAGTTTTATGGGAATGCCAGTGATGGCGATCGGCAGTAGATCAGCCCCAGTGAGCTTCAAACCAATATCTTGATGGAGATCACAAAAATTACATAACTACTTTTTCATGCCAAAAATGATACTATTATGCCTGGTGGTATTGTTTCATTAAAAGTAAAATATTGAGAAATTTTCTCAAAAAATCTAGCTTTGATATCACACTAATAAAATATTATCTCGGCAAGCAAAATTTTTGCATTGAAAGAAAAAGTACTTATGAAACCAATTCTCCTTTCTACTCCTCACATGGGCACAGCCGAGTTGCAATTTGTCCAAGAGGCTTTCGCAACTAATTGGATTGCGCCAGTTGGTCCGCATATTGATGCCTTTGAGCAAGAATTTTGCCAAGCAGTCGGCGCTAGTCATTCAGCAGCGGTCAGTTCTGGTACTGCGGCTATTCATCTGGCGCTGCGCCTAGTGGGTGTGCAGTCAGGCGATGAGGTATTTGTCTCGACCCTCACCTTCATCGCTTCGGTCAGTCCCATTACCTATCTCAATGCTCGACCGGTTTTTATTGATAGTGACGCTAGCACTTGGAATATGGATCCCCAGCTGCTGATTGATACTCTTCACCACCGCGCGCGCCTGGGTCGCCTGCCCAAAGCAGTTCTTTTAGTTCATATCTATGGCCAGAGTGCTGATATTGACCCCATTGTCGAGGTTTGCCATCAGTACGGAGTTCCGATTGTGGAAGATGCGGCGGAAGCCTTGGGTGCTACTTATAAATCGCGCAGTACTGGTACCTGTGGCGACATCGGTATTTATTCTTTTAACGGCAACAAAATCATCACCACTTCTGGGGGCGGAATGTTGGTGTCTGAAAATCCAGAATTTATTGCTAAGGCGAAGTTCTGGGCGACTCAAGCCCGGGATCTGGCTCCTCACTATCAACATTCGGAAATTGGCTACAACTACCGGATGAGTAATGTCCTAGCGGGCATTGGTCGGGGTCAACTCCAGGTGCTAGCCGATCGGGTCAATGCCCGTCGCCATAATTTTGCGCTCTATCACCAAGCTTTAGCTGATCTACCGGGTATTTGCTTTATGCCAGAACCATCTTTTGGCCGGTCAACGCGGTGGCTTACTTGCTTGACGATCGATCCCCAGCTGTTTGGAGTCGATCGAGAGTATGTGCGTTTGGCTCTGGCCGAACAGCAAATCGAGTCGCGCCCGGTCTGGAAACCACTCCATCTTCAGCCTGTTTTTCAAGACTGTGAAGCGATCGGTGGTCAAGTGTCCGCAGGATTTTTTCGCGATGGTCTGTGCTTGCCTTCCGGTTCTAATTTAAGTACGGCCGATGTCGATCGGGTGATTCAAGTAATCAAATCTACTTATAAATCAAAATAAACCCATCACTACCGTTTTTAGCAGCTAACGACAAGGATCGGTAGGGTTTTTGTTAGAATTTGGGAGCCATCGCTTCCTTGACCGCCACCCATGAAACTAGTTTGCCAGCAAGCCGATCTCAACGCCAGCCTCTCCTTAGTCAGTCGAGCGGTACCCAGTAAACCCAGTCAGCCGATTTTAACCAATATCAAACTGGAAGCCAATGTGGAACTGCAACAAGTCCGCCTGACCGGATTCGACACCAGTCTGGGTATTCAAACTAGCTTTGCGGCCATGGTTAGTGCTGAGGGAGTTATTGCTTTACCAGCCAAGTTGTTAAATGATATTGTCTCGCGGCTCCCCAGCGGTCCAATTACCCTGGACGATGCAACGAGCAACGGGGACTCAATCATTGTGACAGTGCAGTCGGCCACTGGTAAATATCAAGTGCGGGGCTTGAGTGCTGAAGACTTCCCCGAGTTGCCAATTTCGGCACAAAGCGAAGTGCAGCAATTACCCACGATCGCTTTAATCGATGGACTGCGCGGCGCTTTAATTGCTTGTAGTCAAGACGAGACCAAGCAGATTTTGACTGGTGTAAATTTAAAAGTAGAAGCCGAGAAGCTGGAATTTGCGGCCACGGATGGCCATCGGCTAAGTGTTGTCGAAGCATATCCAGAGAATGTTGACGGCATAGAACCAGATGCGGTAAAAAGCCTGGAACTGACGGTGCCAGCGCGGGCGCTGCGCGAACTAGAAAAAATGCTGGGTTCCAAGCCCGCCACCGAAAAAGTCGGTTTGCATTTAGGTGCTGGCCAAGTAGTCTTTGAATGGCAGACTAGTCAGGGTCAGCAGCAGCTCACGACCCGGACGTTAGAAGGGAGATATCCCGATTACCGGATGTTGATCCCCCAGCGATTTGATAAACAGGTGACGATCGATCGCAAGCAATTAGTTTCTTCGCTAGAACGCATTGCTGTCTTGGCCGACCAACACAATAACTTGGTCAAGTTTACGATCAGCAATAGCGAACAGTCTGTTTATTTATCGGTAGAAGCTCAAGATATTGGCAGTGGTCAAGAATCTCTGCCCGCTCAGGTGTCGGGGGACGATATCGAAATTGCTTTTAATGTCCGCTATTTACTAGACGGACTGAAAACTATTAATACCCAGGAAATTTCGATCAACTTGAATGGAGTATTAGAACAAGTGATCTTTTCGCCCCTCGGTGGGGTCAAGATGATCTATCTAGTCATGCCCGTCCAATTGCGGAATTAGCCGATCGCGGTCACATCATCGCCAGTGGCATTTTCATCAATAATTACGGCTTTATCTACGCTGGCTGGATCGCTCAGATTTATTTGAATCCGTGGTCCAGAAGTAGCTAGACGAAACACCATTCCCTCAGTAGCCACAATTTTTGAAATGGGCTGACCATCTGAACCATAAGTACCATTAGTACTTAAATTGACAACTCGCCAGCCAGAGCCACTTTGACGCAATTCAACATGGTATCTAGAAACCACCGCACTATATAGAACAACACTGTTGTTAGTAGCGCGACCAATACTCACCATAGTTTCGGTAGTAAAAGTCCAACTTTGGGTTGGCACAGATTGAGTAGGATGAAGCAGGGAAACAATTATCACGTTGGTTACAAAACAAAAATTGGTATTCAAATATTGATATCGAGATACTCACCACCCCAGCTTTCCCTATTTAGTACCGAAAATATATATTTTCGGTACTAAATTAGCAAGTTTACATCTCTTGAAAAAGGAAAGTTACTAAGTCTCCCTTACCTAAGCTGATGCGATCGCCCACTCGTAATAGATGACGATTGCCCTTCGGCAAGGAGTTGTGGTTAACATAGGTGCCATTCGCACTACCCACATCTTCCAAATAGACTGAGTCGCCATCCACCCGGATATCGGCATGAATTCGCGATACTACTTCTGAGCAAGGAAAACCAGACACATCAATATCTGGGGGGATTTGCTCATTAGGTTTGCCAATATGCACAACATTTAAGTTCAAAGGGATCTCGATCACCTTACTGCTTTGCACATGGGTGAGTTGAAAACGCTGTTGCTGCAGCTGAGTCGTCGAAGCTGGTGGAGCCGGAGCCGGTGCAGTTGCTGAGTTCACAGGATTACTACTAGATTCCGCCTCCAAATTAGCTGCTGGCAATGGAGCTGCTGGCGCTGATGTCACCGGTGGGACACTAGCAACAGGTTCAGTACTCATCCTGGGGCTGACCGCTCCCGCAATGACCGTATTAGGCAGACTGGAAACCCCCAGCGGTTCACCCAGAGTGGGTGCCGAACCAGACGGAGAGGCTCCGCCAGCGGTGAGACCCGTACCGCACTGACCACAAAAAGTTGCATCTAACTGAACAGCCGTACCACAGTTAGGACAGCTGGCCATCGCTGGTAGAGGGGTAAAGCAAGCCTCACATTGAGTAGCACCGGGGGGGTTTTTGTGGCTGCAATTAGGACAAATAGTCATAAATAAATAGCAATTACTTAAACATTAATCGAATACTGAAAACTTTAATCCACAGATTAGGCGATACCAACAGCCTCGGTGCAGCGCCCGCTACAGTCTAAAATCACCAGTACCAAAAGACCTCAGTTCCAGAATAGATGAAAAACTGCTGAATTTCATTTTTGTTCATAAAATTTTTGGAAAGGGTGGGCTAACTAAGACAAAATCTGTGCAGCAGCATCATCTAACCACCACCACAGCTCACCAGCCGGCTGAATCAGTTTGGCTGGATATTGTTGCGCGTCAGCAGTAGCTGAAAATACCTGCTGGAGAGCGGCCTGTTTATTCGCACCAGTAATGATAAAAGCTACACAGCAGGCTTGGTTAATAATTGGCACTGTCAGGGTTAAGCGAGGCTGGGCATCTTTGCTGCCTACGGTGGTTAGTCGGTCGATCACCCCCAAAGCCGGTGTATGTGGAAATAAAGAAGCCGTATGACCATCGGTGCCCATACCCAACAGGATTAAATCAAATTGCGGCAGCTGGCCGGGAGACAGCCTAAAACATTTTAATATTTCTGCTTGGTATAAGTCGGCACAATGGGCAGGCGAACCCACTTGGGTTGGCCAGGGGTGAATATTGGCCGCTGGCAGGGGGACTAGGTCGAGCCAGTGCTGGCGAGCCATCAACTCATTGCTATCGGGATCGGTGGGGGGCACAAAGCGTTCATCACCCCAAAATACTTGGAGCTGCTCCCACGGTAGCTGGCTGCTGGCTAGGGCTTGATAAATGATCTGGGGGGTACTGCCGCCGGCTAGGGCAATCCGCGCTTGCCCGCGCTGTTCGATCGCCTGGACAATAACTTTTTGAATCCACTCCGAAATTTCCGCCACGAGGGCGGTGCTATCGGGGGCTACCTTAATATTTTGATTAGTCATGTCTGGCGGTGAGGTTGACCCTGGCTGAATGATGGGATAAATGCAAATAGCTATTGCATTAGGTAGCCTTATTATCTCCCTAAATTGTCTTAGATATTGATATTGGATTCATTAAAAATTCAGCAGCCTGGGTCGCAGCGTCAGCTGATACCTGGATGGCGCGCATCTTAATCAAACCATCTCCCAAAAAAAAGTCCCGCACCGTTGCTCGATCGCCACTATTAAATTCTGTTTCATAAAAAATTTCTTTGATCCCCGCCGAAATAATCAACTTCAGACAGGCCAAGCACGGTTCGAGGGTGACATAGATAGTCGCGCCATCGGTTCTGATGCCATGTTTAGCCGCTTGGGCGATCGCATTGGCCTCGGCATGAATCGATCGAGAAGGTAAATTGTTATCAGTACATTTGGGCAAGCCTTCATAGCAAAACCCCTGTACTGTACAATGCGGCGAACCAGGCGGTGAACCATTGTAACCAGTTGCCAAAATCTGGCGATCTTTGACAATTACTGCCCCCACCGGAAAAGCTAGACAAGTCGATCGGACTGCCGATAACTTGGCAATCATCATAAAATATTCTTCCCACGAAGGGCGCACATGGATTTCGTTCACGATTTTTTCAAGTTAGCCAAGACTGATAAGTTAAGCCCATCTTCTCACAGAGACCGAACCCTGATATTGTTGAGACTTTGAGTATTTCGACAAATCAAATGACCTCCCTCAGACACTTGCCCGTCAAAATCAAGCGCCTGGTGCCAGCAGCTCAAATACCTAGATATGAACATCCTGGCGATTCGGGAGCGGATTTGACTGCCGTTATTGATTGCATCATTGAACCGCAGCAGTGGCTAGCTGTACCCACTGGCTTAGCTGTCGAAATCCCGATCGGCTTTGAACTCCAAATTAGGCCGCGCAGTGGCCTCGCCTTCAAAAAAGGCATTACCGTCCTCAACGCGCCGGGCACGATCGATGCCGGCTATCGGGGCGAAATTAAAGTGATTTTAATCAACCATGGCACCACCCCCTTCCCGATCCAAGCAGGTGACAAAATTGCCCAAATGGTCGTGGCTAGTGTGGTTTTTGGCCAGTTTACGGAGGCCCCAGAATTAGATGAATCAGCGCGGGGCAGTGGTGGTTTCGGCTCGACGGGAACAGTATATGCCGAATAACTTTGCAGACGAATCTTTCACTGAGCCAGAGCAATCCTTACTTCAACCCTTTGTCACCAATCTCGATCGATCGGTCTTTGGCCTGCGCAATTTACCAGAAGTAGTCAAAGGCGCTTTGTTCTCCCGCTACAGCCGCAGCGAAAAAAGCCTGCGGCAGATTTTGTTGTCGGAGTTTATTACAGCGCCCGAATCGGGCTTTGACGGCTTAGTAGGAATGAATGCCATCAATAGCGCTGATCAATCAGTGGCCACGGGGAAGGCGGAAGCCTTCTACGATCGCGTCTTAATTGGCTATGGCGATGACTCGGTGGCCGAATTGGGTGGCGCTCACCTCGCTTGTGAAAACATTAGCAACATTGCTGCTAAGGCGTTAGAAGATAGTCGGTTGGGTATTTCGCCGCTCGAAAAATCCACCAGATATCTACCTTTTGATAAAAAAATCAATGGACGCTACCGCTATTACCGCGAGCCAGCCATCATGGCTTCGTCCCATGCCGCCTTGTATGAAGCTACTCTCGATCAGCTGTTTGATACCTATTCCAGTCTGGTCGAACCATTGTTGAGCTGGGTGCAGACGGTAACGCCGCGTGATGAAAATACCTCTGAACGCGCGTACCTGAGTGCCACCCGCGCCAAAACTTTCGATCTGTTGCGGGGCTTGCTACCCATGGCCACCTTGACCAATGTTGGTCTGTTTGGTAACGGTCGGGCTTTTGAATATTTGCTAGTGAAGCTCTCGGCCACCGACCACGCCGAAGTGCAGGAGCTAGGGCTGGCCATGAATCAGGAATTGCAACAAACTATTCCCTCTTTTGTCAAACGGGCACATAGCGATCGCGGTCAGCAATATGCCGGGTATCTATCTCGGAATGTGCAGCAGACCCAGCAAATTACTCAGCAACTATTAGGCGCGATTGCGCCGGAGTCCGTCGATACCGTTCAGTTAATCGAATACGATCCTGCTGCTGAGAGTAAAGTAATTGCGGCCATCCTCTATCCCCAGAGCGATTTGAGCTATGCCCAAGTCCAAGCGCAGGTCATAAATCTCACCACTAGCGAAAAGCTGGCAATTATTAATGCTTACGTAGGCGATCGCCAGTCCCGGTTCCATCGCCCGGGCCGCGCCTTGGAAGAAACCTACTACACCTTCGATATCCTGGCCGATCTAGGAGCCTACCGCGATCTGCATCGTCACCGGATTATGACCCAAGAGCGTCAGCGCTACACAGTGCGCCACGGCTATATTGTGCCACCCGAGCTAGCCGCCTCGGGATTGGCTACCGCTTATTGTCAGGCGTTAGACCAGACCGCCCAGGCTACTGAAATAATTGCCCAAGATTTACCAGCAGCGGCTCAGTACTTAGTACCCTTCGCCTACCGCACCCGCTGGCGGATTAAGCTTAATCTGCGGGAAGCCTATCACCTGATTGAGTTGCGCAGCGCTCGTCAGGGACATCCCACCTATCGCCGGGTTGCCCAGGCCATGTACCAGCAGATGCAGGCCGTCCACCCCACCTTAGTTGCCAACATGAGCTTCGTCGATTTGGACGACTATGAATTAGAACGACTCAGTGCCGAACAGCGACTCGATCAAAAACTTCAGCAACAAAACTAGTTGTTAAGGAGTAGCGTGCTGTAGTGTTACAAGGTGGGCACTGCCCATAAACTATGTTTTTGAGATTAACCATGAGCAAAGACTATATTTTAGTGACGGGTGGCGCCGGGTTTATCGGCTCTAATTTTGTTTCACTAATGATTAACTCGACGCCGCTGACCGTCATCAATTTAGACAAATTGACCTATGCTGGCAATTTGGCTACCGTCGAACAGTTCGCGACCAGTGAGCAACATATTTTTGTCCAGGGCGATATTGGCGATCGGACACTCCTTCAGAACTTACTAGCCAAGTATCAACCATTCGCCATTATTAACTTTGCCGCTGAGACCCATGTTGATCGATCGATCGATGATCCAGCGAGTTTTATTGAGACCAACATCAATGGCACCTTCAACTTATTAGAAACCGCCCGTCAGCACTGGCGCAGCCTGACGGATCAAGAACGTAAAGAGTTTCGCTTTCTGCATATTTCCACCGATGAAGTATTTGGTTCGCTCGCTCCCGATGAACCCGCCTTTACCGAAACAACTCCCTACACCCCCAATAGCCCGTATTCAGCCTCCAAAGCTAGCTCCGACCATCTAGTGCGCGCCTATTTCCATACCTATGGCTTACCAACTTTAATTACTAACTGTTCCAATAACTATGGCCCCTATCAGTTCCCCGAAAAACTGATTCCGTTAATGATTCTCAATGCTTTTGCAGGCAAACCTTTGCCGGTCTACGGGGATGGTCAGAACGTCCGCGATTGGCTGTACGTCGCCGACCACTGTCGAGCGATTTCCTTAGTACTCACCACCGGCATACCGGGCGAAACCTACAACGTGGGTGGCAATGCCGAACGAGACAATCTGTGGATAGTGCAGCAACTCTGCGCCATCTTAGATGAATTGCTACCCGCCTCGCCCCATTGCCCACATGACCAACTGATTCAATTTGTGCAAGATCGACCGGGACATGACCAGCGTTATGCGATCGACTGCACCAAAATTCAACAACAACTGGGCTGGACACCCCAAGAAGATATCAATTCTGGCCTGCGCCGTACCGTGCAGTGGTACATCGACCACTCCGCTTGGTGTCACACTGTCACTACCGATCAGTATCAGCAACAACGGTTGGGAGTATCAGCATGAAGGGAATTATTTTAGCGGGTGGCTCGGGCACGAGATTGTATCCCCTCACCCGCGTGATCTCTAAACAGCTAATGCCGATTTATGACAAGCCGATGGTCTACTATCCGCTATCAACACTGATGCTGGCCGGGATTCAGGAAATTCTGGTGATCTCGACTCCGCATGATTTGCCCCTGTTTCAGGAGCTATTGGGGGATGGTAGTCAGCTGGGTTTAGCGATTAGCTACGCACCCCAACCGCAGCCCGAAGGGTTAGCCCAAGCTTTTATTATTGGTAAAAAGTTTGTCGGTAACGATGCGGTTGCTTTAATTTTGGGTGACAATATTTTTTATGGCGATCGCTTAAGCAGCAACCTGCAGCAAGCAGCGCGGTTAACCCAAGGGGCGCTAATTTTTGGTTATTATGTGAGTGATCCATCTCGCTATGGCGTTGTAGAGTTTAATGCGGCGGGGGGAGCGATTTCCATTGAAGAGAAACCGCTGCAACCCAAGTCTAACTACGCGGTGACTGGCCTGTATTTTTATGATAATCAAGTAATTGACATTGCTCATGGTATTAGTCCTTCCGCTCGTGGTGAATTAGAAATCACCGCCGTTAATCAGCAATATCTGAAGATAGGACAACTCCAAGTTGATAAACTAAGTCGCGGTACGGCTTGGTTAGATACAGGCACCCACAGTAGCTTATTGCAAGCCTCCACCTTTGTAGAAATGATTGAACAACGGCAAGGACTAAAGATTGCTTGCATTGAAGAAGTTGCTTTTCGGATGAAATATATTGATGCTGAACAATTAGCATCGATCGGCAATACTATGGCTAAAAATGCCTATGGTCAGTATTTACTAAAGCTAGCAGCAGAGGGAGAATAGACAAATATGAAAATTATGCAAACTGCTATTCCAGCAGTAATTGTCATTGAGCCAGCAGTCGTCACTGATCACCGTGGTTACTTCTTAGAAACCTACCAACAAAAGAAGTATGCTGACCTCGGTATTTCTCATAACTTTGTGCAAGACAATCAATCTTATTCTGCTCAAAATGTGTTGCGTGGTTTGCATTTTCAACTGCGTTATCCCCAAGGAAAACTAGTGCGGGTGACAAAAGGAACAGTTTTTGACGTAGCTGTAGATATCCGGCGTAATTCCCCCACTTTTGGTAAGTGGCACGGGGAGATACTATCCGCTGAAAACAACAAGCAAATGTACATTCCGGAAAATTTTGCCCACGGTTTTTGTGTACTGAGTGATGGCGCTGAATTTTTGTATAAATGTACGGATTTCTATGTTCCGGGCGATGAGATCGGGGTAATTTGGAATGACCCCCACATCGACATCAAGTGGCCAGTTCAAGATCCGATTTTGTCTCAAAAAGACACGGAGTTACCAAGTTTATTTGATATTTTAGATTTGCTGCCCACGGGCTAATAATTGACCGAGACTCAAATTCCAATCTGGTAACTGCCAGCCAAAATCGGCTAAAATTTTGCTGTTATCCAAGACCGAGTTCGCTGGTCGTCGCGCTGGGGTCGGGTATGCGCTGGTAGCAATCGGCAGAATATTTTGGATAGCTAGTTGTTGGTGAGGATATTGCGTTTGATACTGACTGACAATTTCACGAGCAAAGCCATGCCAACTAGTTTTACCCGCTGCGGACAAGTTGTATAAGCCTTGCAACTCCGACCAATCTTGACGACACTGTATCAAGATTTGAGCGGTGGCGGCGGCGATCGCTCTACTCCAAGTTGGTGCCCCGATCTGATCAGCCACAATTTTTAATTCCGATCGCTCGGTGGCGAGGCGAAGAATCGTCAACAAAAAGTTTTTACCCCGATCGCCATAAACCCATGTAGTCCGCAGAATCAAATGGGGACAACCCACCTGGATAATGGCTTGTTCTCCGGCTAGCTTGCTAGCGCCGTATACCCCCAGCGGGTTAGTCTGATCAGTTTCTAGATAGGCACCACTTTTACAGCCATCAAACACGTAGTCTGTGGAGTAATGCACGAGCAAAGCTGAGGATTGGTAAGCCAGTTCTGCCAAAATCCCCGGTGCGATCGCATTGACAGCCCAACAAAGTTCTAGCTCACGCTCCGCTTGATCAACGGCAGTGTAAGCGGCGGCATTGACAATAATGTGCGGTTGCAGCGCGCGCACTTGCTCTCTGATGCGATCGGGATTTGCTAAGTCTAGTTCTTGGCTACCCAACACTGTCACCTGACCTAGAGTGGCCAGTGTTACTTGTAACTCCCAGGCAATTTGACCGTGTTTGCCGAGAATTAAGATTTTTCTCATGTTTTTATTGGACGCTTTGTAACCATTCCTTAATTCCTTGGGCGATCGATCGTCCTAATTTTTGCTGTTCTTGATTATTAATGACCCATTCAAATTCATCGGGGTTGGTCATAAAGCCCAATTCCAACAACACCGCTGGGGCGGCAGTCGGACGAGTCAACGCTAAATTATTCCAAAATGTGCCATAAGAAGGTCGGCGCAGTTGCTGAACGAGATGGTTATGCATAAACACGGCCAAGCTATGCGATTGACTGTTGTACCAAAAAGTCCCCACCCCTTTAACTTTTTCTAAATCACCATCGTCAGGAAGTGAGTTGTAGTGAATAGAAACAGCAATGGCGGGTTCTTCTTTGTCAATCCGCGCCATTCGGTCGACCAACGATACATCTCGATCGTCATCCCTAGTCATCACCACGATAGCGCCGAGTTTTAGTAATTCGGCTTGGACTAATTTAGCGACCTGCAAATTCACATCTTTTTCTAGATAACCATTTGGTCCTGGGGCTCCCGACTCCTTACCGCCATGTCCAGCATCAAGCAGAATTTTAATGCCTATTAAAGGTTTGGAGCTATTCTGAGCCAGCACTGGCGGATGGCGTAACGCGAGAATTAAGCTGGTACCGTCATACCTTAATTTATATCCCCACTGCTGATCTTTTTTTAGATTAAAGGTGTATTGCACTTTGCCCGGAGCTACTTGCTGCCAATCCAACCTTGAAATCACAGGATTGTCATCCAGACGAATTACATCAGTTTGAGCGGTGGTGTTGTGGAGCGTGAGTATGAAAGAATTGCTGCTCTGTTGCACGGTAATTGGTACCGCCGCCGATAGCGGAAAAATTATTTCGGTACGATCAAAAATTTTCCGATAACCAACACTCCGCACAATGGCGGCGGGCGGCACCGCGCCAGTCGGCAGGATTTGGGCTTCCTTGCTATTGATCCAGCCCCCATAATCTAACCTTAGCCACTCACCTTCTTGGCCAGTAATGGCGGCTCTGGTGCCTTTGGGCAAAGGTGTTAGTCTAGAATAATCGGTGCTAGCGCCCGTCCGCGCCACGCCAGCAGCAGTCGTTACTTCCGCAATTTTTAATTGGGTCGGAGAGAGAATGGTAATCCGGCCAGCGCCGGGTTGAGTGATGGTGCGGCCATTTTGAGTTAATAGAAATGCCGGTTTCCCCAAATCCAGATCTTGGTCAACGGCTTTGATCGATGTACAACCCACATATTTACTGATATTGGCCGGCGGACGCGGCTGATTTTTACCAGTCAACACTGCGTTACTGGCGGGTAATTGAGCCTGTGCTGGTTGAGCCATCAGCGCAATATTCTGACTACCCAGTTTTACAGATACGGTGGCATTAGGCGGGGCGATTGCCCGGAAACAAACTGGTTCGCCCGCGAGCCTTGCCAGATCGATGGCTGGCTCCAGACTATTTTGGGAAAAAGCGAACCCCACTGGCACTACTGGCTGATCAGAAACTCGGATGACCTTAATTTGGACATCTTGATTTTGATAGCGGATATTAAACAAATTTTCTCCCAACTGGAGAGGGAAACTGGGTGCAAAATAACCAGATTTACTGCGGTAAATGGATTTTCCGTTAAACAG
>CAXTSZ010000004.1:46597-62032 GCA_964247125.1 uncultured bacterium | reverse complement strand
TGGTCATCGAGCACGCCATCATGACCGTGGGTGGTAAACGGATCTAAAGCAACATCCGTAATGATCATGATTTCGGGAGTACTGCGCCGAATAGCGGCCACTGTTATTTGGGCTAATCCCTGTGGATTATAGCTTTCAGTCCCGCGATCGGATTTTTTGTTTTCGGGTACTACAGGGAAGAGGGCGATCGCTTTAATGCCCAAGGCATAGACTTCGGCAATTTCCACTAACAGCAAATCGAGAGTGTAGCGATAGCAGCCCGGCATCGATTCAATTTCGACTTTAGTATTTTCGCCTTCCATCACAAACAGCGGATAAATTAAATCATCCACTGTCAATGTATTTTCTTGCACCATGCTGCGGATACTGGCATTGCGCCGCAAGCGCCGAGGACGCTGAGAGAGAGAGAGGGGAGCGGTCGGATTAATGTTAGACATCTTAAATAAAATTAAAAGCGATAAAGTGAAGCGTAGCCGCCAAGTTCACAAATTCTACTAGTTTTGGAATTGGATAATAGGAATACCTTAGCAATTGTTAGCAACTTTAATATGGCCAGGCCTATTTCATCGCGGCAGCGACTTGCTGCGGATGCCCCCAGATGATCTGCTCGTGTTTATAAATCACCATCCCTAGTTTGGCTCCTTTGGGTTTGTAGACATGCTTGGTAGCAGTGTAGACCACTGGTACGGCATCACTCTGGCGCCCGCGACTATGATAAGCCATGAGATTGGCGACATACTGTAAATCGACGGTGTCCGGTACGGCGCCAGCTGGTAGCCGCAGCAAACCATGACTGCCGGAAATTTCTTGAGCGTGAAACCAGAGGTCATAGTCGGTGGCTGTTTTAAAAGTTAGTCGATCGTTTTGCCGATTATTGCGACCCACCAAGACCTCAAAGCCGCTGGGACTAGTAAAACTGCGCGGCTGGGTTTCTGGTAAGGCGATCGACTTCGGGCGGTTAGCCGGGACAGGCAAGTAGCCGCTGTGAATCAGTTCTTCTTTAATTTCAGCCAGGGTTTCTAAGTCGCTGGGCTGCTGGTAAGACTCGATTTGATTGATGCTGGTGGCGATCTGGCTGAGATAATCTAACTCGGCTTGGACGGCGTGGAGGAGCGGCAGCACAATCGACTGGGCACGTTTGAGTTTTTGATATTTTTTGTAGAGAGCTTGGGCATTTTGACTACCGCTTTTCTCGGGATTGAGAGAGATGCTGATGGGTTGCTCCGTTTCAAAATCAGCCAACACAATTTCTGTCATTCCCGACTGCCATAGATGCAAATGCGCCATCAGTAGATCGGCGCGGGTACGCAAAGCGGCGGCATCTTGAGACTCGGCGAGGCGCGATCGAAAGGTTTGAGCTTTAACCTCTAATTTGCTGATCACGCCCCCTAGTTTTTGGGTGAGTTGATGCTGGAGCTGCTGAAAATTGGTGTGGTTAAGAATATTGGTGAAATACTCATTCAACATCTGGTTCACCGAGGGAGCAGAACGGTTAGTACCCCAGCCCAGCGCGTTGTAACCAGTCGCTGTCCAGCCCGGTTGCCAGTTGTGGCCATTTATCAAGGCTGTTTGCCACTGTTGCCATACCTGAAATAGCTGCTGCCAGTCAGCGTCGGTTAGCTCGGTAGTGGCGGCATCCACTGGAATGGCAGCGGCGATGAGCATGGCCTGGGTGATCGCGGTGCTTAAGCCCCGATAATTACTGATCAGTTTTTTGGTAACTAGTCCCGGCACCAGACTAACCCGCTCTTGCCAACTAACTAGGGTTTCTTGCAAGCTGGGCGGGCTGGTCAGCAAACCAGGGGGGAGTTCGTAGGGCTGGCCAGTTTGCACGGTGCGTACCGAAGACTGTTTACCACTAACTTGATGGGCGGTGGCGATAATCAAGCGATCGGCATCGGTCAGCGTCGCGTTGCTATATTTGCCCATTACTTCTACAAACAAATGATAGAGGGCTGTTTCTCCAGGCCGGGCGGCAAACTGTAAGTCCATCAACCTTTCCCAGGGAGCCACTGGTTGAATAGCCACCAAGGCTAAACCGCCAATCTGGTGCTTTAACTGTTGGCTAAAGGTGAAGGTATCGGGCAGACGGGGCGGTGGATCGGTGAGGACAATCCGGGCAGCTTCGGGATGCCAAGAGACCGCTAACCAACCGCGTCCGGTTAAAGTACGTAACCCGATCGCAATGGTATGTCGATCGAGTTGATAGACGGTTTCGACCCGCGCCGGCATCCAGGTGGCAGATAATTCTTGGCAAGCGGCGGTGAGAGTCGTGAAGTCAACTTGTTGCAAGGTGAAAGGGCGATAGTTCGTGCGCGATGATGGGTCTAGGTATCGCTATTATTAATGATTGGCAACTTAAATGCAAAGCAACTGCCCTGTCCCAATTCGCTAGTGACACTGACCACACCACCATGCAGTTCCACAATTTGTTTGACCAAAGCTAATCCCAGACCAGTTCCTTCGTAGGGGCGACTCAGGCTGCCGTCAACTTGCACGAAAGGCTGAAAGAGTTGGGATAGATGAGCAGCCGCGATGCCAATACCCGTGTCAGCGATCAAGAAGCACATCCACTCCGGCTGATCATTGGCCGCCAGCTCTAGATAGACATCAAAAGTGATCTGACCCGGCGCGGCAGTGAATTTAATAGCGTTTTCCAGGAGGTTCGTTAGCACCTGCTGGATGCAGCGCTCATCCGCCGCGATGGTGGCTAGATCAGCAGCAATATTCGTGGTGAGTTGAATGTTTTTTTGCAATGCTTGATACCGCATACTCGATAGGACAGAGTTGCACATTGGTAACACAGCTACTGTTGAAATATTTAACTCTAGTTGGCCAGCGGTAATTCTGGATATGGCTAGAATGTCGTTGACGACGGTAAGCAGGCGGTTACCACTGTAGCTAATTATTTCGATCGAGCGTTGCTGTCGTTCATTGAGTGGCCCATAAACTTCTTCTTGGAGGCTTTCAGACATGCCCAAAATGGCATTGAGGGGCGTGCGCAGTTCGTGGCTAACGTTGGCCAGGAATTCATTTTTGAGTCGAGTAACGTAAGTTAAGGCGATGATCGCTTGTTCTTTTTCGGCATGAGCTAAATCGATGGCAGTGCGATGAGTTTGCAAAAGAGCGAGTTGTGCCGATTCTAAACTAGCTACTTTTTGCTGTAGAGCTTCAACCAGGCGGTAGGTCTCAGACATCACTATTTTCTCCACAGTAGAGGGCAGGGCGTGATTCCAGAAACAATCTCCGTCATTAAGGCGACCCGCATCTCAATAACGTTATGCCCCTGCTTTACTAATATTGAGGTATATTGCTTGCCTTAGTATACATGCGATTTTTGCAAATTCACATGCAATTACTGCCAAAAAAGTGATAATTACTACACTGTCAAGATCTTCATAAATTTGGGATCAACAGTACTTGCTAACATCTCTACCGCACTCATCGGCCAAATAACAAAGAGCGCGCCAGCGCAGGGCGACGACCTCGGCATAGACCGGATTCAGTTTACATAGTGGTGGAATGTGCAGGACGGTGTGACCCAGAATTTTGATATCGCGCTCGAAGGGGCATTGGGCAGGAATCAATTTACACAAGCGGTTAGCTTGCAGCTCATTACTGATGGGGAGTCGATCGATCCACTGACGCAAAGGGCTGAAGAGGGAGAAAAGGGGTGTGGTGCGATCGTGATTTTCCAGACTACTTGGCTCGGCTACAGAGACTGCCATCAGCTCTTCTCCATGAATAACTGTTACTAATTACAATTAGTACCCAGCCATTTCCGTATAGATATCATTTATGAGAGAGATATCAATAATTTGTAATATTGCAGCAGTCCGCTATTTTTCAAAGACTGGCTGTACTGTATAGCCAGCATTGCGCAGCAACGAAATTACGCCCTGTTGACCACCCAGATGTCCGGCGCCAACTCCAAAGAAAGTGGGCTTTTCTTGGGCAACACGACTAATAATCGGAATCCATTTTTGGTTGCGCTCATCGAGCAGAGCCATAACAAACTTTTGTTGGGCGGTGCTGGATACGCCGGCTTCCACACCAGTGGAGACCAATTTATACAGTTTGGCAATATCTTGGCTTTGATAGGCAGCTTGCAGTTCTTGATAGTCTTGGATGCTTTGTTTACGGATTTTTTGGCGATTGTCGATCGACGCAATGAGCTGTTGCACCTGTTCTTTAATGGGGATGCGATCGAACAAGGCCAGCTGTTCTTGTGCTGTTTCTAAACCCATAATCGACCATTCTTTTTTTCTGGCTAGTCTGCCCAACACGACTTCCCACGAGTTAGTCTGGCAGCGGGCGGCCACCCCAGTCACCATGCCGCTCAAAACCATGGGGCGCAGATTGCTGATTGTCCAAAAGGGCGCACCAATCTCTTTGGTAAAGAAATTTTTGACTTTGCGGTATTCGGCAGCTGTCATCACGTCTTGTAAGGTTTGGCCACCAGGAAGCAACATCCCAGCTGCCGCCGCAATAGCCACACTGGAATCACTAATATCAATTTCCAAATATAGTTGCTGAACGTTGTCTAGTACTTTTTTTTGCTGGGGCCTCAGGACTAGTCGATCGACACAGGCACTATGAATGGTGCCAAATAAATAAGATGGCTTAGTGATCCCCGGACCGGAGATTTCCCACAAGAGAGATTTTTCGGTGGGCACCTGACCCCACATAATCTGCGGGGAAAAACCAATCAGCAAGGCACTGAGGACTGTGGCGAGAGCATATTTCTGGAAAGTTGGAAGCTTCATGGCCAAAAAAAGTTGGACAGTATTAATTTTAGCTGGTGCATAATGGATGTAAGACTTTTAGGAGAAAATTGCTCATGGTGCAGAACCTAATTAAGCATATGACCCTGGCGGAATTTCTAGAATTGCCAGATACTAAGCCAGCTAGTGAATATATTGATGGTCAAGTTATCCAAAAGCCCATGCCGCAAGGTCATCACAGCATTATTCAGTGTAAATTAGCGACTGAATTAGACATCGCCTTGGAGCGTCAAGGTATCGCTACGGCTTTTACAGAACTACGTTGTACTTTTGGCGGTCGATCGTTGGCGAAGCCTCTCCCCTGGAGCCTTATTCCCGATATATCTGTATTTGAGAACTCTAGAGTGCCGGTTGATGCCGCTGAAGAAATCGAAAATATTTTTACAATTGCCCCAGACTGGACAATTGAAGTACTCTCCCCCGATCAACGTCCGGCCAAAGTTTTGCAAAATATCAACCACTGTCTAGCTCATGGCACCCAAATGGGCTGGTTGATTGACCCTGAAGATAAATTGGTAATGGCGATCGGAGTTGGTCAGAAACTGGATGTCATCGATGAGGCAAGTGCCGTATTACCAGTGCCCGAATTTGCGCAGTCGATCAGGCTCACTATTGCTGATGTATTTGGCTGGCTAAAGAGAAGTCAAAAGACTAGCATTTAAGTAAAGAGACATCTAAGTCGTCCCTAGCCGAACACGCACCAAAAAATTATTGAGAGCGGCGTTAGCAGATGGCTGCTCAGGAAGATGGCTATTGCTACTAGCGGTTTCAAGCTGTTGAGACAGTCGTTGATATTCTTGTTGATGAAATTCTAGGCTAGTTGGATCTAATAAAGATTTTTCAGCCCCGGCTAGCTTGCGATCGATTAATTCTGGAATTTGCGGTAGTTGAAATCTCTCATTGAGAGTCACTAAATTAGATTCAATCACGCCAGTTTCCATCAAATAGATGCCAGCTAGTAGTACCCGGTAGGTATACAACAGCGGCTTAATACGTGGGAAAGAATCTTTGGTGAGCAGTCGCCATTGGGTTTTGGCAAATCCTAAATAGTGATAACTATGGTAGCGAGTGATACAGCCCTGGGCAATTGCTTGCAGCTCTTGATGGGCGGCGGTAGTATGCACAATCAGCGGAGAATAGAGTTGTTCCAACACATAGCCATTTTTCTTGAGGAGTAATCCACAAAACTTTTTGAGATCGTGAGTCACTAAATCTAACTCCACGCCATCTTGGTTTTGGTAGAGTTCAACCGTTTCCTGGCCGGGTTGTAATTGAATGACCGCGCGGAGCGGCAGAATGTGAACACCGCGCAAATCATAGTCCGAATCAGGGGATGGGAAACCATAGAGATGGGCACCGCTCATGGTGGTAAATAGCAGGGGATGAGGTGAATTAGTCACAGTCTCTAAAACACTAGGCGGCCAAGACAGCATTAGGTATGTACCACACAACTACTCAAACCCACCAGGCTGCCGGCCTTCGTTAAGCCCAAGACCAAGCGCGGAAAAACACAGCCGCGATTCTCATGGCCATCCTCAAAACCGCATAGATCGATTTCGACAAAGACCGCATTGCTTAAGTCCGGATGTTCGCTGTACCAATCCATTAGCCGCTGCCAAGTCCGCAGCTGTTCTGGCTCCGTGTAGTCTGGATTAATCAGATAATCCCACCATTTACCAGCACCAGGTTGTAGAGGGGAGATCGTAATTCTAGCCTGGGGATAAATCGTGCCCCCAAAAGCCGATCGAATCACTTCCGGTGTGATGGCGATTGGCACCGGACTACCCTGGTTGACCACCACATAGAAAGGAGCGAGGTCATGCTCTCCTTCATCCCCCATCTCGATGGTCTGATCCTGCATAATGGCCGCCGTTGCCATCGCGAGCCTTGGGCAAAGCGCAAATTCGGCAGGGTCATGATCGTGCGGAATAACATGATCAGCTAGACAGTAAGCACCGCAGTCATAAACCACTGTCCGGGTCGAGAGGACATTATGCGGCCAGTCGATTTCATTAGGATGATCTTGCTCGATGCCATAGGTCTCTAAGCATTCGGTCAGGGACTGCAAACGATCGGGGTTGATTTGGCAGTTGTCGATCGCTGCACTGGTGCCGGGGGTGGTCAGGTTCATAGTCTCAGATGAATTTTGGCTAAAATAGCGGGATACAATAGTTAATTACTGCTTTACAAGCTATTCAGATATGTTCGATCGATTTCGGCAAAAATATCCACAGGGCAGCATTACCAGCAGTCTAATTCAAATTCATAACGATCGATACATCGTTAGTGTTTCGATTAAAGTTGATGGGGTCATTTTGGCCACCACGCTGGCTGCTGATGAGCAAATTCAAGTGGCCGAAGCTCAAGCCACGGCTCAAGCCATCCAGACACTAGGTATTAAGGAGCCGCTAGTTAATCAGACTGAGCTTGATCCAGTCTTGCCAATCGCTATTCCCCAGACTATGACCGAGTTACCAGATTTTTCCCTACCCGCCGCCACCGAGCATTTGGATATGGCGGTAGAACCAGAACCACCGACGATCAACAACCATAAAAAAGCGGCCATTGTCCAAGAGGATATCACTGCCGCTACCTATGATGTTTCCTCAGATGACCAACCACTGAGTATTACCGACATGATTCCGTTGATTAATATGGAGCTAAAACGGCTAGCTTGGTCGCGGGAAAAAGGCCGTGACTGCATTATCGAACTCTACAACAAACGTTCTAGCTCATTGCTGAGTGATGAAGAACTGCTGGGCTTGCTGCGCTATCTGCAAGCCCAAACTGCCCCAGATTAATTTAGTGGACAATACTGAGTTGTTTGCGATCGAGAACTTTATCAATCAGCCCATACTCCGTCGCTTCGGCAGCAGACATAAAGAAATCGCGCTCGGTGTCTTCTTGAATCTTTTCCAGTGGCTGACCAGTGTGACCAGCCAACAGCGTATTGAGACGATCTTTGATGTACAGAATTTCCTTCGCTTGAATGGTAATATCGGTGGCCTGACCCTGAGCACCCCCGGAAGGTTGGTGAATCATAATCCGCGAGTGCGGCAGACTCATCCGCTTGCCCTGCGCCCCCGCACTGAGTAGAAAAGCGCCCATACTAGCAGCAAAGCCGACACAAATAGTCGAAATGTCGGGGCGCACCTGATTCATGGTGTCATAGATGCCCATGCCAGCGGAGACCGAGCCACCCGGTGAATTGATGTATAAGAAAATGTCTTTCTCCGGATCTTCCGACTCCAGGTACAACAGCTGCGCCACAATTAAGTTGGCAATGTCAGAATCCACCTGTTGGCCAAGGAAAATGATCCGCTCGCGCAGCAGCCGCGAGTAAATATCAAAGGCTCTCTCGCCTCTGCCTGATTGCTCAATGACGGTGGGTATCATGTTGAAGGAATTGTTAAGGATATGTGTTTAATTATCGTTGATTAGTTGGCGCTGTCGCCGTACCAGTGGTAGCAAAAACCGCCCCTAGCGATAATTGGTAAACTGCAATGAGACCGGATAATCTTCCTGCTTCAGCCGCTGGATCACTGTCTGCAAGTCATCTTTGTCTTTGGCCGTCACCCGCACGACGTCGCCTTGAATCGAAGGCTGCACCTTTTTGATTTCTTCCCGAATCAGCTTACTAATTTGTTTGCCCAACTCTTGACTGATGCCTTTCTTGAGAGTAATTTCTTGGCGCACCCGATTGCCACTGGCCGCATCGATGTGGCCATAGTCAAAAATCTTGAGCGACAAATTGCGCTTCACCGCTTTGTTTTGCATAATGTCATGCACGGCGGTGAGGGTCATTTCACTGGCTGTTTCGATCTTAATATTCTCATCACCCAGTTCCAAGGTGGTCTTGGTGTCTTTCAGGTCATAACGGCTGTTGATTTCGCGGGTCGCTTGATCGATCGCATTGACCAGCTCTTGCCGATCGAAGTCACTCACAATATCAAATGAATAGGAAGAAGCCATAATATTATCCTTGAGTGTGATTAATTAAATTAAAGCGCTCTGAACGCTAGCAATCATCAGACTGGCAGTGGCAAAAGATCCCACCCCGAACATCAATGATCGCCCGATCGGAAAATTAATAATATAAAAAACTGAGAATAAAAAGCGAGAACCCACAAAAGCGATCGCTAAATTCGCCACATAGGCAGAGTCTTGTTTGGTGATATAGGCCATTAAAGCCGCTGCGGCAAAGGTAATAAAAGTTTCAAAAGAGTTTTGATGCGCCCAATTAGCGCGCTTGGCGTAGTCGGGGAGCTGATCGAAACTAGCCCGCGGTGCGCCCATGTCAAAACCAACTTGGAAACGGCCGATCGCCACCAAAATATAGGGAAAGTAGATCAGCGCAGCGGCCAAGCCGATCGAGCCTAACAATACTGTCTGCGTAGAGAGATTCAAAAAATTCATGCCGATCTAATCAAAGTAGAACAATGTGACTACTTTACGCTGTTCTTCCGCTTCATGACAAGTCTGGAGCAGCGTGTGGCTATCGTGAAAAGCAAAGCAAATGAGCTGCTGGCAGCGCGAAATAATTTCTTGATTGCAGATGGTACTGGCTTCACCCAAAGGCAAATCGTCATTTTGGGGGCTTTCGACCAAGTGCAGCACTTGCTGCAACTGTTCTTGCGATTCGCGCGGCTGGCGATCTAAGCTTTGGGGCAAAATTACGGTCAGTTGATCGCGATCGGCACGGATGGCTCCTTTAATAGCCGCCGCGTTAGCGCCAGCTGCCCCAGAGGTAATCATCCGGTTCCCCGACAAGACCAGGGCGTAGCTCATCATTTCAATAAGATGCTGATGAGTGATCGGGACATGGCGGGAGCCAAGCAGGGCAATCTTCTTGGCACCAGTCTGCTGAATGCTGGCCAGCTCCTGTGCCAGGGTGTCTATGCTGCTAGATACGTTAACCAAAAAGTCTTACCAGTTTAACGACGAAGCCATTATAGCAGCTTGTTTTAGTGATCAAGGTGTACCGGGTTTTAAATCAGAGAATTGGGTTTTCAAAAAGAGCGAGCGAGATGAAAAAATCCACCACAAAAATTGCGATCCAAGTGGTGACCACGGCAGAGGTGGTGGCAGAACCGACACCGCGCACTCCACCAGTAACATTTAAACCCCAGCTACAACTATTGACTGCCACGATCATCCCAAAAATTAGCCCCTTTAATAAAATGACTAATAGATCGGAGAGACTCAGGATTTTTTGAATTGAGGCTAAAAACACCTCCGGTGGGACATGGTAAAGTTGGGCGGCTGCTCCCATGCCACCCATGACGCCAATCACCAAAGAAAAAACTGTGAGAACCGGTACCATCAAACAGCAGCCAATGAAGCGGGGGATCACGAGGTAATCGATCGGATCGGTGCGCAGAACATATAGAGCGTCAATTTGCTCGGAAATCCGCATGGCTCCAATTTCGGCAGTGAAGGCCGAACCAACTTGCCCCGCCAAAATACTGGCCGTGAGAATCGGCGCCAGTTCCCGGCAAAAAGCTAAGGCGAAAGGACCCCCGACCCCATCAGCCGCGCCAAATTTAGCTAATTCTCGGGCAGTTTGCACCGTGAAAATCATGCCCGCAAAAATATTAACCATCAACACGGGCGCAATAGATAGTGGACCAGCCTTGAAAATTTGTTCGAGGATCAACCGTCGATAAATTTTCCCCTGACACAAGTGCAGCACCACCTGACCGAATAGCAAAACTGAAGACCAGAGGCTGCTAATACACGATCGTGATGAATCTGATCTTGGTTCCAGCATCTTTTACCAATTACCCAAATAGCCTACTAAAAAATATCAGCAGCTCTGTACCATACATGATATCCATGAAAAATCGGTTAATGACTGGCGCTGTAGTTTCTAGTCGATCTGAATTCCGTATTTGGGCAGTAGATCTTGCAAGATAAAGAGTCGATGAATTTGTAATGCTTCATGAAAAAGCTTCCAGTTACTGCTCGCAAAACTATTTTGATAGGTGAAGATAGCATCAGCCGCATCTTCTGCGCTTTCCGTACCCAGCGCTTCATGTTTCCATGAACCCATCCCTTTATCTATGTAGTGGACTTGATTTGGCCCAAAACTGAATTTCCCCTGACTAATTTGATCTAACCACAGTTGATGTCGCTCTTTTTTGTCGGGATTAGTAAAATCTGTCAGTAATTGGGCAATGTGCGATCGATCGGGTTCCATTAAACCGAATACAGTGGCATCAGGATTCCCCAACTGGTAACGCTGCATGGCTTTACACATCTCATCGGCAGCCGTCAGAAAATCATGGGGATTGTGGCGGCGAACCACTTCTTGCCGACCATTGGTGTAGCCCCAAATTAAATAAGGTCGATCGGGATGACTCAAGGCTCCCCCATGACCAAGAGGTAAAGCTTTACTGACAAAGTAGCCTGCTAGTCGATCGCGCACATGGTGATCTGGCTGACCGTCAGCATCCACTAACTCAGACACCTTATTAATTTCGTGGTTAATCCCAGCAAAGCCTTGGTGTGCCCAAGTATCCGCAAAAACGTGCATCGAAATACCCAGTCGGTGTAAGCTATGCGCATCATTTTTTTGCTTAATACACTCCCGTACCATTTGTTGAGCAACAAGACTATTGGGGCGGCAGATGAGCTTGTCTACTAAATCTTGATCGGGACGCTCACCACCGCTGGGTAAAAAATGAAAGGGAATCCAAACTGGATTATTAGCTAGTTTTTCAAAGTTGCGGTAATCTAGCAACCGATGTGCCGAACTAATCCGGCGAAACATGATCTGACTATTCTTAAATCTAATCACCCCTTGGTTGATGGCATCATCAACATACTGGGCGCTGTGCGCAATGATATCGGCATCGGGGTGATTGAAACCCGCTAACCGGGAGACTACATAAGTCACGCCATGATGAAAATCAATTTGCATGGTGGTCGGCGATCAATGGATTAAGTACTACTTTAATACAAGCCAAGCAGCTAGTCGGACTTTATTAGAGGACAGTATAAAATGGGGGGAAGCATGAGGTATAGAAATTATGTATCAGAATAATCCTGCCGTACCTGTCAATACATTACCTACTATGTATGACTTACCTAGTGAAGATCCGGAGGAAATGGGTTTGCCTGATGAATTTCATGATGTTCAGCCTGACTTACTCAAGGAAACCTGTCGGCCTGCTGCTGATGATTTTTTTATGGGGGCTGACTTAAATCTTTACTATGATGCTAGGCATACTAGCTGGTATAAACGACCAGATTGGTTTTTGGTGCTAGGTGCATTAGCCAGTGAATCCGTGGCAGATTCCCGCCTGAGTTATGTAATGTGGCAGGAGGGTGTGGCTCCATTTTTGATGGTAGAGCTATTATCGCCAGGAACAGAAGCGGAAGATCTAGGGCAGACACTGCGAGTTGTAGGGAAGCCACCAACTAAGTGGCAGGTTTATGAGCAAATTTTGCGAGTGCCTTACTATGTAGTATTTGATAGGTACTCTAATCAGTTTCGGATGTTTTGTTTGCAAGCTACTGAGTATGTCGAGCTAGCTATTAGCGGTCAGGGTTTTTGGTTGAAGGAGATAGAACTGGGACTGGGGATTTGGAGTGGATTTTATCAAGGTATGCAAGGTCAATGGTTGCGGTGGTACGATCGGGCGGGGGAATGGATACCAACAAATCAAGAGAAGGAATTGTTGGCTAATCAACGAGCTGATTTGGCAAGTCAGCGTGCCGATCGAGAACGACAACGTGCCGATCTACTGACAGCTAAATTACAAGAGTTGGGCATTAATGCAGATGAGCTAATCTAAATCAGGGGTAGTTCTAAGGCACTCCCGCCCGCACTATTGGTTGAGAAACAGGGCGATGGGATTCTTTGCTTCCAGGCCATGGCAATGTAACATTAAAGATCATTTCTCACCATAGTGCGAGATACACCCATGGCTAGCAAGATTCCGGTCACCGTCATTACTGGCTTTTTAGGCAGTGGCAAAACCACCCTAATTCGACATTTATTAATGAATAACCAAGGTAAGCGCATTGCCGTCTTGGTTAACGAATTTGGTGAACTGGGCATCGATGGCGAACTGCTGCGCAGCTGTAGTGTTTGCCCAGAGGACGAAATCCCTAACCAGATTATTGAACTAACCAATGGCTGTCTGTGTTGCACGGTGCAAGAAGAATTCTTTCCGGCGATGCAACAGCTCATCGATCGCCGTCAAGATATTGACTGTATTGTGATTGAAACCTCCGGTTTGGCGCTACCCAAGCCCTTGGTTACCGCTTTTCGCTGGCCAGAAATCAAGAATGCCGCTACCGTCGATGCCGTGATTGCCGTTGTCGATGCCGAAGCGGTATGCCAGGGACGGTTCGCCAGTGACGTAGCGCTGGTCAATGCGGCGAGACGGGCAGATGATAACTTAGACCATGAAACACCGCTGCAAGAACTTTTTGAAGATCAACTAGCCTGTGCCGATTTGGTGATTGTAAACAAGACCGATTTGATTGCCGACGCTGATTATGCAGCAGTGCTAGAAATTATTCATCAGCACACCAATCCAGGCGTAAAGGTGATTAATAGCGATCGCGGGCAAGTTGCTCCCGAGAAAATACTAGGCTGGGAAGCCGCTGTCGAAAACAATTTAGCCGATCGCCCTAGTCATCATGACCATGAGGAAGATCACGAACACGACGATGGTATTACTGCTGCCCACATCACATTGAGCCAAGAATTCGATCCGATCGCCCTCCGCACTGTTCTCGAAAATCTGGTGAAAGAACAAGAAATCTATCGCGTCAAAGGATTTGTGGCCGTGCCCAATAAACCGATGCGGATGGTATTACAGGGCGTTGGTCAACGGTTTGAGCAATTCTTTGACCGACCCTGGCGATCGGATGAACTGCGTCTGACTCAGCTGGTCTTTATTGGTCAGCAGCTCGATGCGGCAACAATTCGATCTAGACTAGAGGCGATGATTACTGCGGCGAAAGTATAGATATGGAGACAACTGTTGGGCCAATTTTGGGCATGGTAGCTTTTGGGTTGCTGATTCTGGTGACGGGTGGCGTAGCTTACCTGACGTTATCGGGTTGGCGCGATCGCCGTCGTCAAGAAAAAGATCGACGGCGCTGATTTCAGTAGATCTCACCAAGCCAACCATTGGGGTCGAGAGTTAGCCTAGAGAAAAGGTCTATTCTCGATCGCCGTGGCTAAATTTTCCCAAGATTGGTTTTCTTCGCACAGATCTACTAAACAAGATCCAGTCGAGGATTCGCTATTATTCCGGTTGCTGGTACAGAGCATGGTCTGTGTGAGTATTCTAACGATCGGTATCGCTGCCCACAACCACTTATGCCTGGTGTTGATCTTATTGGCGATGGTCGCTGGTTGTTGGAGCTGGTTAGTGCGTGATGGTCGTAATTATTGGTTAGTTAAGCTGGTAACGATGAGCTACTTGCTAGTAGTACCTTTTGTATTGGGGAATATGGGGCTGTTTACCTCTTCTGGGGCTTTCGTCGGAATGCTGCTGTTGGCGCTTACGCCGGCCTGTTGGACAACCAGGCAAAATTTGAACTTTGCCATGCTGTTGAGCTGGTTGGCAGCAGGCAGTCTCATGGCGATCAATGTCAATCCGGTGACAGTGGCTTTAATTTTGTTGCTATCATTGTTGGCGCTACCGACCATGTGGCTAGAATATCGATCGCGTCTGGAGCTACCCCCCTTAACTTGGAATTGGCGCATTAAACAGTTAAAACCTATTCCTTGGCATTATTTAGCCAGAATAGCTGGGATTGCCTTGGGTACGGGTTTAATGATGGCGTTATTACTATTCTTGGTGCCAAAGCCCAATCTCGCTCAAATGGCAGCCAATCTCGATTATTCCTGGCTCGCGAAACTTCCCAAAGCAACCAGTACTCAGACTGTTGGAAAAGCTGAGTGGGTAAAATCTCGAATACCATCTAGTGGGCAAGCCGGACAGACTGCGCCCAACACCACAGTCCCGGCACAACCGGGACAATCTTCACTAGCTAATCCCAGCAGCGAGCAACTAGCACAAGCCATTCCCGGGACACCGGTTATGGGACAATCCCCGCAGCCGTCATCCACGCCAGTTGTTGGACAATCGGAACAGGTCGTAGCGGGGACTCCAGTTAGTGGACAAGCTGTCTTGGATAGGCCGGTCATTGGACAATCGGGACAAACCATCTCTGGGATACCAGTAATGGGACAACCCCCGCAGGCTTCATCCAGTTCGCCAGTTGTCGGAGAAAGTGGACAAGCTGTTGGCGTTAGTGACTCGCGCAGTATGACGGAAAAATATGCCCAGCTTTCGCCGACGGTGAAGGTGCAGCTGCAAGCCAAAGTCCAAGAAATAATTCAATATCAGCGCCAAGTAACGGGTAAAAAAGACGCAGGCAATGTGAATGAACAGTTACAAGATTTATCAGAATTTCTGCAGACCCATGCTCAAATAGGACCCACCCTTAGTCAGCCAGTTGAAAGTTTATTAAATAACTGTCCTCAGCCTCAATCTTGCCATCTGCAAGGATCGCCAGCCGAGCTGAAGGCAGCTTTTGACATGATGGCACGATCGACTATCGCCAATCCGAATGGGACGAAAACTGCGCTGGCACCAGCGGCGATCGATCAAACCAACCCGAC
>CAXTSZ010000004.1:0-46497 GCA_964247125.1 uncultured bacterium | reverse complement strand
CTGATAGCCCCCAGATACGTAGCCCCATTGACCAAGTAAAAGGGTGGCAAGCACTCGGACTACTGCTAGTCGGAGCGCTGCTGATCGGTGGCGGTTTTTTGTGGCTGCGCTACGAGCAGGAAGTGCGCAGCTATCATCGGCGGGTTGCTCAGTTACCCCCCTTGGAGCAGATCTATCGGCAACTATTGAAGCAGCTCTGCCAACAAGGTTTACCAGCCAAACGATCGCCGCAATCGCCTACGGAATATGCGGTATTGGTGGGTAACCGTTTACCAATGCCCAGTGCCCAAATTGTCGATCGCATTTCCCAAGCATACGTAGCTTGGCGCTATGGTGACAAACCAGCCAACATTGACCTCATGCAGCGTTTACTTCAGCAACTGATCACATATCAATCCAACCAAAAAAATTAGGTGTATTACGCCGTCATACACCTGCTGATTTCTAACAAATTCCGATAGATCCTAACTGGCCTTCAGCCACGGCGCACTCAACACCACAGTCAGAGATAAAAATACGATCGCCAACGACCAGGTGATCCGATTCAGGGTATTTTCAGCGCTTTTAGCACTAGTGAAAAGCTGTGCCTGCCCACCAATACCGCCAATACCAGTATCACCCTTGGGACTGTGCAACATCACCATGGCAATCAGACCAAAAGCCGATATTCCCCAGACGATCCGTAAAATTTGTGCGGCCAACATCACAACCTCAAATTGAATTTAATAAAGCTCTTAGCTCGATTCTGGCACGGTCAACTGCAAAAAGCAATTAGACCCCCACCCGAATTGGGGCGGGGTTTTTGTTGACCTGAATAGCGGCGGGTAAAATCATCGAAACACCAGTCATTTCTGGTGGTTGGGGCAATCCCAGAATTTGCAAAATTGTGGGGGCAATATCGGCCAGCTTGCCATCACTGCGCAGTTGCACATCTGTACCATAGCCAGGAATCGTCAGCTTTTCACCTTCCAGCAAAATAAATGGCACTTGGTTGGTGGTATGTGCCGTCCAGGGATTGCCCTGCTCATCAAACATATATTCGGCATTGCCATGGTCAGCAGTGATGAGAGCGGTACCGCCGGCTTGGGTTACACCTGCGAGTAAGCGGCCTAAGCATTGATCTACTACCTCCACGGCCTGGACGGTCTGCGCCATTTTACCCGTGTGACCAACCATATCGGGGTTAGCATAATTCACCACAATCATGGCGTATTCTTTAGAGACCAAAGCCGCCAACACCGCGCTAGTCACCGCTGCTGCCGACATCGCCGGCGACTGATCGTAGGTCATTACCATTGGACTAGGGATCATCTGGCGCACTTCTCCTGGAAAGGGCTGTTCTTCGCCACCATTAAAGAAGTAAGTAACATGGGCATATTTTTCGGTTTCTGCTGCGCGGAACTGCTTCCAGCCTTGACGAGAGATTATTTCGCCCAAGAAATTGGTGGGCTGAGTTGGCTCAAAAGCCACAAGTGTCGGTAGCTCGGCATCGTATTGAGTGAAAGTAGCAAAGCTCAAGGGTGAAATTAACGATCGATCGAATCCCCCAAATTTGGGATTAACAAAGGCACTAGTCAACTGGCGCGATCGATCTGGCCGGAAATTGAAAAAGATCACCCCATCGCCAGCGGCCACGGCGCCAGCAGCTAACCGAGTGGGCGGAATAAATTCATCGGTGATGCCGGCAGCATAAGAAGTGGTGAGTAAATCCGCTGCTGTTTGATCAACAATGCACTCATCGCTAACCATCACCGCGTAAGCCGCTTGCACTCGATCCCAGCGATTGTCACGATCCATCGAATAGTAGCGACCGCTCACCGTGACGATTTTGCCGATGCCCGCTCGATCGATGTATTCTTGCAGCTGCTGGAGTGCCCCGATCCCATCTTTAGGCTTGGTATCTCGTCCATCGGTGATGGCATGAATGCAAACTTCGGTAATGCCAACGGCCTGAGCTAAATCAATTAGACCAAACAAATGACTGAGATGAGAATGAACGCCCCCTTCGGAACACAACCCTACCAAATGCAGGCGACCTTGTCGCTGCTTTACTTCAGTACAGACTTGCAGCAGTGCTGGATTTTGGAGCAGAGTGCGATCGGCCACTGCATCTGAAATACGGACCAATTCTTGGGGCACAATGCGGCCAGCGCCAATATTAATATGGCCAACTTCAGAGTTACCCATCTGGCCATCGGGCAGACCCACGGCTCGACCAGAAGTACTAATTAAAGTGTGGGGATAAGCCGCCCACAAGCTATCAATTACCGGCGTATGAGCAGTGCCAATGGCGTTACCAATTTTTTCGGGACTATAACCCCAACCATCCAGAATAACCAGTACCACCGGAGCCATCGGTGTTTGCACCATATTCTTAATTACCTTTTTTGTTTGTAACGATTATTTTGAACGCCATCATATCATATTGATATGGCCGGGATTTTGGAGGGAAGGTGTTGATCGGAGCGAAGATTCCGCTACACTGTGGGTAAGAAAAATCAAGTTATAAATAATTTCATAATGGAAATAGGTCAGCAGGTAAAAGTATATCGGTTGCGCGATCGAGTATCGAACAGTATTGTGGGCAAACTCGGCCAAATCGGTACTGTCAAAGAATTTAGAATGACAGATGGCAGTGGCGTTGGAGCTGTTGTCGAATTTCCTGATCGTTCAGCAACCTGGTTTTTCGAGGACGAATTAAAAGTACAAGGTTAACATGACCCAAATTCTGACCTTTTTAGGCAAAGGCGGTGTCGGTTGCACCACTGTCTCGGTTGCTGCTGCGCGTCAAATGGCTGCCCAAGGACAACGAGTACTCTGGGTCGGCCAAGGCTTTTATGCCGCCAGTCTGTGGGGTGAGGTCGTGTTAACTGCTCAACCACAAACAGTGGGTGCCAATCTGACGGTGGTAAGTTTATCGACCACGCAACTCTTAGAAAAAGCTTGGAGTTTGGTCAAACAGCTCGAAGCCAAATATCTCCGGACACCCTTACTCCAATCTGTATATGGTCAAGAAATGGCCGTCATTCCGGGCATGGATGGAGCAGTGGCGCTTTACACCTTGCAGGAGTATTTTGCCAGTGGCCAGTATGATGTCATTCTTTATGATGGTACCGATGGGCTAAATATCTTGCGCACCTTTGGTTTACCGGATACCTTGAGTTGGTATATTCGCCGTTTTCGGCAAGTGATTGAAAATTCTGACCTGTGGCGTAACACGATGCCGATCTTGCAGCCGGTGGCAGCAACAGTGTTAAATATGGCTTGGACGGGAGAAGGACTAAATATGCCCGCTGTCCAAGAAGCCACTGATTTGCTCGATCGCGGTCAACAAGCACTAGCTAATCCCCAACAGGTGGCAGCTTACTTAGTCACCACAGCAGACCATGCTGATATCCACAAGGCTTTATGGCTGTGGGGGCGTTCTCAGCAGATTGGGTTATACGTGGCTGGGGTGTTGGTAAATCGCGCCCAGTCGATCGATCCCAATATCCAGGAATCCTTTCAGCCTTTGCCAATTAGTGCGATCGCCACCAGCACCAGCGCAGCTATCAACGATTTCAGTAACTTTCCCACTTTAAAACCAACCGCTGACCTGCCAAAACCGATCGAGATTGATGTAACTAATCGACAAGTGAAGTTATTTCTACCCGGTTTTACCAAGCAAGAAGTCAAGCTTAGTCAGTCTGGCCCAGAGATCACGATCGATGCTGGCGATCAACGTCGGAATATTTTGCTGCCACCCAGCCTGCGGGGCGCTGATGTCACAGGTGCCAAATTCCAAAACAACTATCTAATTATTTCCCTATAATTTCACCTCTCCCTAATTTTCGTGAGTGTTATGAGTAACCAACCAACTCCCGTAGAACCCAGCAAAGGTTCTGCCACCCGCCAAGCTTTAGGTATGAAAGGTGCCGCTGCCGGTGGTTCGATCTGGGCAATCCGCCGCCAGCTAATGAAGCCCATTACTTGGATCCCGTTGATTTGGGGTGTAGTCTGCGGCGCCGCCTCGTCGGGCAATTACACCTGGTCGCTCGAAAACGTGTTAAAGGTTGCTCTTTGTATGCTGATGTCTGGTCCATTCTTGACAGGTTATACCCAGACAGTAAACGAGTATTACGATCGCGAAATTGATGCCGTGAACGAACCCTATCGGCCAATTCCTGCGGGTGCTATTTCGCTACCCCAAGTAATTGTGCAAATGTGGGTGTTACTAATTGGTGGCATTGGCATTGCTTTTATTTTGGATCGGTGGGCAGGTCACGATTTTCCGATATTGACTTGTTTAGCTCTCGGCGGGTCTTTCGTAGCCTATATCTATTCCGCACCACCCCTGAAATTGAAGCAAAACGGCTGGCTCGGTAACTATGCCCTCGGGGCTAGTTACATCGCCTTACCTTGGTGGGCAGGTCATGCCTTGTTTGGACAATTGAACTGGACGATCGTAGTCTTGACCCTGTTCTATAGCTTGGCTGGACTAGGCATTGCCGTAGTTAATGATTTCAAGAGTGTCGAAGGGGATGCCCGGTTTGGCATGAAATCAATTCCCGTCATGTTTGGTATTGATAAGGCTGCCTGGGTTTGTGTGTTGATGATCGATATTTTTCAAGCCGGGATTGGAGTGTATCTCATCACCATTCATCAAAACCTATACGCAGCGATCGTGTTGCTGTTAATTGTGCCGCAGATCACCTTCCAAGATATGTACTTCCTGCGCAACCCCCTAGAGAACGATGTGAAATATCAAGCCAGTGCCCAACCTTTTCTGGTGATAGGTATGTTAGTAGCCGGGTTAGCGCTGGGCAATGCTAGATAGCTTACATCATCCAATATTCGGGCTTGATCAAGTCGGTCATAGCTAACACCCAATCAGCATGATCAAAGCCCGATATTACCCGCCAAATTTGTACCTGGGCAGTTTGGCGCTCTTTCCCACTAGTCTTGAGCCAGGAATATCCCCAATAGAGCAAGGCAAACCACCGCAGATAGCGGCGCTTCGTCCAGCGCCAGGGATTCTGACAAAAAGATTTCCACATTACGAATAATGTCATTAGCTATTACTCCTAGATACCAAAGAGGGATGTTATTGGTCTTTATGATAGTTGTGACATTCAGGTCTGAATAGATTGCCACAATAATTGATCAGCTTTTTGCCGAGCGGCGGTGAGGGGCTGTAAGAATTCGCCTTTAGCAAAAACTGTCACATTCAATCCAGAATGACTCAGCAATTCGGGAGGGGATTTTTCAGTTGGCTCCATTATTGGTGATAGACCAGTGGTAAACAGCGAAATTTTCCGAGCAGACTGGGGTTGCCAACAAAAGTCGATCCACTGTTCGATAGTTGGATTGTTGACTACTGCTAGAGCTGATTGGGGTTGAACCCACAGATCCGCCCACAATGAGGCGCCACTATCAGGAATAGCCAGTCCCACATTAGAGAAGCGATTAATTAGCTCGGCCACATCGTGAGACCAAGCCACTGCCAACCAAGTATCACCAGCCAAAAATGGTGACAGGTAATCATCAGAGCTGTAGAAAATTGTTTGTTGATGCAGTTGCCGTAGTTTAGCAGGCAGTGCCGGGACAGTCTGCGGATCGGTATTGTAGGAATGACCCAACTGCTTCAGAGTCAGGCCAATAATTTCCCGCTGCTGATTAAGCAGTGAAATATGACCTTTCAGCTCTGGCCGCCAGAGGTCAGACCAGTCAGTAGGTACCGGTATACCCTGCTGACGAAATTTATCGCGTCGATAGACTAGTAAGGTACTACCCCAGCGATAAGGCGCACCCCACACTTGCCCATCCCGAGTCACCAGTTGTTGCCAACGGGGATTGAGCTGTTGCCAAGTAGGGATTTTGCTAGGATTTAACGGTTTAATTAGCTTTTGCTCGATCGCTGTGGACAACCAAGTATCACCGAGCGTGATCAAATTAGCTACCGATAGGCGGGGGGAGGGTTGCCAAGGCCAGTGCCAACCGGGGGCGGGCTGGGCAGGTTTACTCCATGCCGTTAGTAGTTCTAAGCTCTCAGCTAGTTGGGCAATAGTACTAACGTCTAGCTCGCTCTTGACCAGTTTCTGAAATTCGCTGGTCAGGAGAATAGGCAGCGATTTTTTGAGGAACTGGATTTTGAGGCGATCGATTGAATGAGACTGACAACCAAAAAGTAGTGGTTCTAGGGCTAAAATCCCCAAAGACTGGAGTAGTTGACGACGATTCATGCTGCTAATCCTCGCGCCGTTCCATCCCAAAGCCCACCAGATTGATCGTTGTCGGTACTACACCCGGTGCGGGGCGCTGATAGGTCACGATCGTGCGCAAGCGCAGTTGAGGAGACATTAAACGCATTTGGTCTACGGCGACCGATCGGCTGTAGTAAGTGGTCATTTCTAAGGTCTGGCGGCTAGGCAAATAGGTAAAGCGACCAGTGATGGCTCCCGACTCGGAGTAGCCTTCGTCCCGCAAATAGAATCCTTTAATTAGTTCAGCAGTGTCTGGTAATACAGCGGCGAGAGGTATGCCCGGCGCAGTTGGATCGACAGGTAGTTTTTCGGGATTAACCAGAAAATTGTCGGGTACAAATAAAGCTTTCAAGCGCATTGATACTTCTTCGCCAGTTTCGGAGAGGGTTTCAAAGGAGATCCCAAAACCATAGGTGCGATCGACAGGATGAGAGGCTTTGAAGAACTCGGGCGGAATAAAAGCCGCAGAAATCAAGTGCTTTTCGTTAGCAGTCAATGATTCTACCTGAAATTCTGTATAGGAGCGTTCAATTTCTTCTTTCAAGGGGTAATGATAGACTCTTTCGGTCTTCCACAGACCACTGCAAGCTGCAAAAAAATCTTCAATACTAAGCATTTTGTTCTTTAACTCATGATGCTATGGGGTAAATTAGGCTGCTACCACCTTAATGGTACTTATCATCAAGGTATCACAATTAAGAGTAATTCAGCAGCGCTGGCATTTATGATCACTAGTCTGTAGGATATTACAGGCGCTGGCCTTGGGGGAATCGATCGCTTTACCCCCAAGCTCTAGACGGCTACTTTGATAATTATTTAAGCCAGATAAATGTCATGGGGTACATCGTCCCAGTTTTTGTAAAGCCTTCGCCTCTCTCACAAACAGCTCTAGAACTTTCTTCCAGAGGTAATCCCGCTCTGCTTGGTTCTTACAATTCGTGTAATCGGGTTGGAGATGCTTAACCACAAAACGCGGGCGCGTTTTATACTTTGGGTCCAGATCTTCAACTAGGTAAGCCGTGGCAAAACCGCCTCTGCCCAGTTGTTGAAGAATTCGATATTGATTTTGGAGAATTCGCCCGATCATATTTAGTATTTCATGTCTTAGTAAACATCACATTTCCGGCGAGAACAACAGATTTTCTGCTATAGAATAAAGTATACCGAGAAGTTCGATAAACCTAGGATACCCATGAAGCAGCTTCTTACTCCCATCATTTATCCCGACAGCGACGGTCAACTAATGGCAGACAATACCAAGCAGTTTAACTGGATTGTCCGTATCAAAGAAAATCTCGAAGTATTGTTTGCCGATAATCCAGACGTTTTTGTAGCTGGCGATCTGCTCTGGTACCCAGTAGAAGGCAACAACACCATTCGGCGCGCCCCCGATGCAATGGTTGCTATCGGCAGACCCAAAGGCGATCGAGGCTCTTATAAACAATGGGAAGAAGGTGGCATTGCGCCTCAAGTAGTCTTTGAAATTCTCTCCCCCGGCAATCGCAGCAGTGAAATGATCACCAAATTTCAGTTCTACGACAGATACGGCGTAGAAGAATATTATGTCTATGATCCAGACAAAATTGATTTAGCTGGCTGGCAGCGTCAAGATGGGCTATTGACCGAAATTTTCACCCCCATAGACTGGATTAGTCCACTTTTAGGAATTCGTTTTCAGATGGCTGCCGAACTAGAAATATTTTTCCCCAATGGTCAGCCATTTTTGAGTTTTCAAGAGATCTCTGCCCGATCAGAATCAGCAGTTCAAAAAGCTAATGTTGAACAACAACGAGCTAACGCTGAGGAGCAAAGAGCTAATGCTGAGGAGCAAAGAGCTGATGCTGAAGAGCAAAGAGCTGATTCTGAACAGCAGCGAGCTAATACTGAACAGCAAAGAGCTGATTCTGAACAGCAGCGAGCTAATACTGAACAGCAAAGAGCTGCTGCCGCTGAACAGCGTGCCCAACTATTGGCAACTAAACTAGCAGAGCTGGGGGTGAATCTGGATGATCTTTAAAAGTGGATCAACCTGGCAGAACCTTAGAGATCAGGCTATGTAATGATTGTCGAATCTTGCGGTTGCTGTTCCATTTTTGAAACTGTCGATCGTAATCTTCTCCCGCTAGATGGTAGAGATTCCAACCACGCAAAGCCACCCCCATGCCCCAAAACCCCAGCACATAGAGCGACCACAAAAAGCCCGGGCCACCTAGGGCAAAAACATTAATACCGACCAAAAAGAAATTGACGATCGCATAATTCCCCAAGCCCTTTTTGAATTTTTGCTGGCGATGTCGATCGAATTCACCATGCTGCTGACTGCTGCTTTGGTTGGTCAGCCAATCTTGCTTGGCCGATTGCAGCGTATCCAAACCAATATTCATCTCCTCAGCGATCTCGACCAGCTGTTGATGGGAAAACTCTAAGTCACCATTACTGCTCTGTTTGGTCAGAGCTAGGTGCAAAATCTGCTGAATATCGTCTTGGGTATAGGTCGAAATTGCGGTGACATCAGAGGCTTTCATGATCAAATTTGGTCACAGACTGCCCTATTATTATGCCGAATTGAAAGGCGATCGGCTACTCTGTTTTCATAGGGATTCCCGACACTGCATAAAAGTTGATGATAGAAACGCTTACCACCGCCTCGCCTCAAATTATTGCTGGATTTCAAGCACTGTCGGAGCCACTAAGAATTCGGACGATCGAATATCTTCAACAACAGGAACTGTGTGTCTGCGAACTCTGTGAGCTACTAAATATCAGTCAATCCAAGTTATCGTTCCATCTCAAAGTACTCAAGACTGCTGAGTTGGTTCATGCCCGTCAGGAAGGACGGTGGATGTACTATCGGCTTAATCTTGCCCAGTTTGCCGTATTAGAACAATATCTCGCTGCATATCGCTATTTGAGTCCTAGTCTCCCCGCTCGCCGTTGTTGACACATCAATTTTTCTTGATACGATAGAGCTGATGTTTTTGATTTACATCTACAGGAGAAAACTGATGACGATAAGGGTGGGCATCAATGGCTTTGGCCGGATTGGGCGACTAGCTCTGCGGGCAGCTTGGGGTTGGCCAGCACTAGAATTTGTCCATATTAACGAGGTGAAAGGTGGGGCTGAAGTAGCCGCTCACTTACTGAAATTTGATTCTGTCCACGGACGTTGGTCACCAGTAGTAGCCGCTGAGAATGGCAAAATTTCAATAGATGGTAAATCTCTCACTTTTAGCGAACATTCCCAGCCTAGTGAAGTACCTTGGCAAGAATTTGGTGTTGAGGTGGTGTTGGAATGCTCTGGTAAGTTTAAGACTCCCGAAACCCTGGCACCCTATTTCGATCGCGGTGTGCGGAAGGTAATTGTGGCGGCTCCGGTCAAGAAAGAAGCCCTAAATATTGTGATGGGGGTGAATGACCAACTATATGATCCTGACCAGCATCACCTGCTGACAGCAGCTTCTTGTACTACTAACTGCTTGGCTCCGGTAGTAAAGGTAATTCAGGCAGGCTTAGGCATTAAGCATGGTGTCATTACCACTATCCATGACCATACCAATACTCAAACCATTGTGGATGCCCCACACAAAGATCTGAGGCGGGCTAGGGCTACCAGCCTGTCACTGATTCCGACATCAACCGGATCGGCCACTGCGATCGGCTTAATCTATCCTGAACTCAACGGCAAACTCAATGGTTTGGCTGTGCGGGTACCCTTACTCAATGCTTCCCTCACGGACTGTGTCTTTGAAGTGATGCGCCCCACCACGGTCACTGAAGTTAATAACTTGTTCAAGATAGCTGCCGAGCAGGAACCACTCCAAGGCATTTTGGGCTATGAAGAACGTCCATTGGTCTCGATCGACTACAAAGACGATCCGCGCTCGGCGATTATCGATGCTCTCTCCACGATGGTAGTGAATGAGACGCAAGTGAAAATTTTGGCTTGGTATGACAACGAATGGGGTTATGCCAACCGAATGGTCGAACTGGCTCGCAAGGTCGCCCTAAGCCTGAACTAGTAATAAATTTTAAGTGTTGAGTTGTCCTTTATCCCGATTTGCTCATGGATTCTAGTGCCAATTTCAAGAACTATGTGTTGGTGACATTAGCTTACTGGGGCTTCACCATCACCGATGGTGCCCTCCGCATGTTGGTGCTGCTCTACTTTTACAACATTGGCTATACCCCCATCCACATCGCCTCGCTGTTTTTGTTCTACGAAGTCTTTGGCGTAATTACAAATTTCTTAGGCGGTTGGATTGGCTCCCAGTTTGGCTTAAAACTGACGCTTTATACGGGGATCGGACTACAAATTTTATCGTTAGTCATCTTGTCCTTTCTCAATCCCAGTTGGACACAGTGGCTGGCCGTCCCTTATGTGATGGTTGCCCAAGCGTTTTCCGGGATTGCCAAAGATCTGACCAAGATGAGTTCTAAGAGTGCGATTCGGTTGGTGGTACCTCAAGATGCCCGGTCATCTTTATTCCAGTGGGTGGCAGTACTAACGGGTTCCAAGAATGCCCTCAAAGGAATAGGCTTTTTTCTGGGTGGCGCGCTGCTCACTTCAGTAGGCTTCGTTCATGCTCTGTGGATCATGGCCGGGGGATTGTCCTTGATGATGTTCTCTGGATTACTGCTGCCCAAAGGAATGGGCAAAATCA
This sequence comes from uncultured bacterium, assembly GCA_964247125.1. Lineage (GTDB taxonomy): Bacteria > Cyanobacteriota > Cyanobacteriia > Cyanobacteriales > Chamaesiphonaceae > JAAFHZ01. The sequence continues at coordinate 35,594 of CAXTSZ010000004.1, read as the reverse complement.
AGCAGAAAGTTAAGTTTAGCCAACTTTTTTCAAAGAGCCGAGAAATCAATATTCTTTCTGCTGCCCGGTTTTTTTTATTTGGTTCTAGAGATGTCTGGTTTGTGGTGGGATTACCCGTGTTTTTGCGAGGACAATTGAGCTGGTCTTTCGCTCAAGTGGGAGGCTTTTTAGCCTGTTGGGTGATTGGTTATGGAATTGTTCAATTTTCAGCACCAACACTGCTCAAACGATTTGGCTCTGGTGAGCCACCAGGAGCAAAGACGATCCAATTTTGGACATTTACTCTAGTTGCTGTGCCAGCGGCGATCGCCCTGGCTCTGCAACTAGGCTTACCTGCCAATCTAGCGATTGTTGGTGGACTCTTCGTCTTTGGTGTGGTGTTTGCCTTTAACTCAGCGGTTCATTCCTATCTAGTTTTGGCTTTTACTGACGACGATAAGGTGGCATTGAATGTTGGCTTCTACTACATGGCCAACTCCGGTGGTCGGCTCACCGGCACTGTATTATCGGGTTTGATTTATCAGTTCTTCGGAATGGTTGGTTGTCTATGGACATCAACCTTCTTCGTCCTAGCCGCAGCTTTGGTCACGCTGAAGCTACCCGATCCTCAGCCGAGTAAAGCTATAGCTTGGCAAGCTGGAGACGGAGATTAAATCTGCGATAAAGTTTGCTCTCATCGCATCGAAAACAAATATGGTTAGGCGGTACTTGGGATTCCCGACACCGGAGATTTTTCATCGGAGTAGCTTTGAATTGTGATATAGTTTCATCTCGAACAGGTTTCAACGGTAGTCAGCCGCTGAAAGTAATGGGGAAAGAGCAGTGTCAATCTGCCGCTGTCCCGCAACTGTGATGAGACAAATGTCTCTAAGTCAGAATGCCCGCTGTTCGCGTAGCTTCTCCGTGAGGAGAATAGATTTATTTAATTGCGCTCAAATATCTGCGAGGTACAGATGGTGTTTATAGTGGTGTCGCATGTTTCATCATGACCAGCGTCAAGTCGAAAGCTCTATAAATTGGCAAACTGCCTTTATTCGCGATAACTTACCAGTGATTGGCTACTGCGCTTGGGCCGGATTTGAAAATATGGGCTGGGGCTTACTATTTTGTCAGGTTGAGAAACCAGCAGCGGCGGCTGAACTCCGATTCCATTCCTGGAATTTCACCAATCAGTTTCTGCCCGGTCAACAGCTGGCTGACAGCCTGCGGTTACTAGAAATATCGCCCGCAGAAATCCCTGGATTGGTAAAAGCTATTGAGCAATATAATCCCCATCTAGATATCATGCTGCTAATCCGCGCTGGTAGATCAGTCGAGGTGCTATGGCTCAAAGATTTAGCCACCACTCCGCCTGTTTATTACCAACAAGTGTGCGATCGCTGGGATGAATTTATGCCTAATGCTTTACCACCCGAGTTATCGGCACAACGCCGGATGTCTTAATAGATCTCTTCAACTTCCGGGAATGCTATCAATAACATCTGCAAAATATCGACAGAATTCTACAGCTTATGGTTGTAGCCCAAGATTTTTCCATGCCCTATTAGCATTTTTACCAGAGTGTTTGACTGAATGACAAATGTGATTAAAAAGTCGGACTTTGTGCTAGCGCCCTATATGAAGAGCAATGATGGGCAAGCGATTTATCAAATCCTCAATACAGTTGTTCCCTATTTACTACTGTGGCCACTAGCGATAAAAGCAGCCGCAGTTTCTCTATGGTTGTTGCCGCCAATTATGCTGCTAATGACAGTCTTTTCGGTGCGTTGTTTTTCTTTGATGCACGACTGCGGACACTACTCGCTCTTTAATTCTAAAAAAGTCAATCGGGTGGTAGGTTGTATGCTGGGTATGATTAATGCCATCCCTCAATACCCATGGTCAAGAGGACACGCTTACCACCACAAAACCAATGGTGATTGGGAGCGCTATCGCGGTCCATCGGGATTGGTTTCGACGGCAGAATTTGCCAAACTTAGTCCAGCAGCACAACGTCGCTACGAGTTACTCCGACATCCTCTCATGATTTTTCCGGGTGGTTTTTTCTATCTGGCGATCAAGCCCCGATTAGCACTCATTTTAGGAGCTTATGGTTTTATTGGTCACTGGTTCAGTTGTTTGAAAAACACTCCCGGCACCAGTTTTTCAGAAATCTTTGATTCTTACCAGTCGCGAAATTGGTACACAACGGCGGAGTTCTGGGATTTGTTATTGAACAATATTTGTGTCGTTGGTGGCTGGATCGCTTTTAGCTATCTGTTAGAGCCAGCCTTCTTTTTAAGTATTTATTCAATTACCCTCACTTGTTCGGCAGCTATTTTTATCTGTATTTTCTTTGTCGAGCATAACTTTGAAGGTTCTTATGCTCACAAAACAGCGGGTTGGGATTATCTGTTGGGGGCGATCGAAGGCAGCAGTTATTTAAAGTTACCAGCTATTATGCAGTGGTTTGCCGCCGACATTGGTTATCACAATATTCATCATCTTTCTGAAAGAATTCCTAATTACCACCTCGCCGCTTGTCATCATGAAAATATCCACTTGCTGACAAAAGTAAAAATATTACAGCTCCGTGATATCCCCGGCTGCTTTCAGTTTATTCTGTGGGATGCGGCCTCAGATAGGCTGATATCAATTAAATCCTTTCGCGAAACATGCCAGCCCCAGCTTGAAGTACTGATATAGCCACAAAATTATGTCTAAGTTGCTAGTTCAATCCAGCTTTCTTCTGAGTCTATTTTTAATCTTGTGGGGTTGCAATTCCTGGGCGGTTCCACAAATATCAATCATCACAAAAAACAACCCGGCTCCAACTCAGCTTAATTTACCCGGATCGCAGAACTTACCGATCGCTGCCAAGATGTTAGTGCGGAAAACTACGATCTATTTAGAAGTTGCCAATACCAAGGAGGAGCAAAGGATTGGTCTCATGTTCCGACGGGGAATGCCCGCCGATCGGGGGATGTTGTTCAATTTCAACCCACCTCAACCAGCCCAATTTTGGATGAAGAACACTCTAATTCCACTGGATATGCTCTTTCTATATCAGGGTATTATCAAAAATATTCGAACCAAGGTGCCGCCCTGTCTCGCCGATCCCTGTCCCAGTTACGGTCCAAGATTAGATGTAACTATCGATCAAGTAATTGAACTAAATGCTGGTCGTGCCGCTACCTTGGGGTTAAAGGTAGGTGATAAGCTGGTGGTGCAGGCGGTGAGCTTGGGTCGGTCTCCACAGCATTAGCGCCATCGCGGCTAATTAATTCAGGACAAACAGTGCAAATCAAAATTGGTAGAGGTCTAGGGGACTTATTTTTTGGGATGACTGAACAAGAGATTTTTCAAGTTCTCGGTCAGCCCGACAAAATTTATATAGATGAGCTAGAAGACCGTGATTTGCAATATTATCAGCACAAGCTCGTACTGAAGATTGAATATGGCAATGACGATCGGTTAGGCTGGATTGAAGTACATAATCGATCGGTGCAGTTTCCTTGGTGTAATCCTTGGGCGCTCGATCGCACAGAGCTGCTCCAAAACCTCGAAGAAATGATTGGGGAGGAGTATTTCTTAGAAGACTATGGCCATATGGAATCTTACTTTTTCAAAGAAAACTGGCTAGAATTGCAATTTATTCTCGGTGAATTGGTTTGCGTCAACTTCGGAGTTTTTTACGGGGATAACGACGTTACTCTCTGGCCAACCTAAAGATGTCAAAGACCAGGACTGCTGACAAGTATTTACACCTCTCCGCAGCCCTGACTGCTATTTTACAAGGGTAGTAATTCTGGGAAATTTTGGAGTACTTGGTCATCCGATAGCTGGTCACCCAGTTGGGCTGGGGAAAAATGCACTTGAATCGCTTCCAGGCGGTTTTGATAATGCAGATTGATTAAACTCTTCAACGCAACCTTCATCGCGCCCATTTCTGCCAAATTGGCTTCGATCGTATCATCCGAGCCAGTAAAAGCCACCGTAATCATTACCACTAAGTTCGGCGTGGGTGGCAGGGTCAATTCTTCAGTTTGCTTGGCTTGGCTGGGATCTGGATCGCTCAAATAACGCTGGGCAGAATCGGTAAATAACTCATTGACATAGCCACCCGCATCGCCTTCATTCCACATCATATCGCCTTCATTACCAGCCGCTCGCCAAGCGTGTTCGTACTGTAAAAGGCTCTGACAAACTTCCACCAAGCATTCGCCCGTGATGGTGATATCCCCATCAGACTCCAGTGTTTGACGACCGGCTTGGTTCAATACCCCTAATACTGGTGTAACTTCGGTACCATTTAGTTGCAGAAAAATGCGCGATACCACATAGCGGGTCTTGCCCACGATTTTGTTGAACTGATCACCAATACCCATCTTCTCAGCCTCATAAATTATTGCTGCACCCATTCTAAAGCACGATTCCACGCCCACCACGGATCGGTGTCTTGATGGCGCTGCTGACAAGCAGTGCTACTGATATAGCCGACATGGCCACCCTGCTCGGTCAGCATCAGATCTATCTGGGGCTGCTGGTTAGCGATCGCCACCAGCTCTGGTACCAAACTCGGGTCAAACAAAGGATCGTCAGCGGCATAGATAATCAGCGTGGGCAGGGTTAGTTCTGGTAAAAAATATAGCGGACTGGTTGCCAAATAATAGTCTTTGACCGTGGCAAAGCCCAAACGCGGAATGACTAATTCGCGATCGAAGCCTTCAATACTGGTAGCGCGTTCGATCGCCGCCGGGTCAAAATCATGGGGATGAGCGGCGTGTAATTGCCATGCCAGTTTTTTGAGTTCGCGGGCAATCCGATTCTCTAAAGTGCTTTTGATGGGGTGGTTGACCAAATAGGTGAGAGATCTGTCCGATTCTAACGAAGGGCAAATCACAAAACCCCCCGCAATATCATGGGGATCTAGTCCGGCGATAGCTGCAATTTTGGGTGCTTGCTTAATGCCCCACAGTGCCAACTGGCCACCCAACGAATAGCCACTGAACCAAATTGGGGCTGGGCAACCCAAGGCTTTTGCCTGGGCAGCAATCCGGATAAAATCCTCTCCTTCATAGATGCCATCGGAGGTCAATTGAGGCGATAAAAGTGCCGTCTGGCCATGTGCTCGCCAATCGAATAACACCACTGCCCAGCCTTGAGCATAGGCTTTGCGCCCCAAGATTTGGAGAAACCACTGATTGTCTAAATTACCAGTAATGCCATAAGTGGCCACGATCGTCCCCCGAGGATGGGGGGGGATAGCGAGCCTTCCATAGATGGGCACACCCGCAGCGCCCCTAAAAATATGCTCTTGATAAACAATTTCTGGTTCAATAGTGTATTGTTCCCACGTCTTGCTAGCCCGCAAAGCGGCATGAACTGTCATGGTTAAACCATTCGCCAGTTGCCAAGGGGCTTGGAAGTCTGCTTTTATCACGAATGATTCTCTACGCCCAACATCTGCCAAGCAATCTTGGCTGCGCCCAACATGCCTGCTTGGTTACCGAGCTGAGCCGGCACAATTTTTACGCCCGCGCGCGAGGGTTGCAGTACCCGTTCATCGATTTCTTGCTGAGCAGCAGTGAGGAAAAATTGCTGACTAGCGCTTACTCCGCCGCCAATTATGATTAAGTCAGGGGTCAGGACATAAATCAGACTGGTTAAACCAATCCCTAAATTCTGGCCATACTGCTGCCAAAACTGCAAGGCGGCTGGATCGCCAGCCACCGCTAACGCCCCCCAGCTGTGAGCGTCTTTGCCCGTATCACGCCGAATGGCCTTGGCCGAAACGTACTGTTCTAAGGAACCACGATTACCGCTTTTACAGGCTGGCCCATCGGACTGAAAAGTAATCAGACCTAATTCTCCAGCGGTGCCTTGGGAGCCGATGTATAGTTTTCCATCTAAAATGATGGCTCCACCAACCCCAGTACCAAGGGTGAGCATGATCATGTTCCGGCAGTTTCGCCCCGCACCTAGCCAAGCCTCACCTAAACCAGCACAGTTGGCATCATTGCCTAAAATGGTGGGGAGTCCCGTTTTGGTTTGGAGCCAGCCAGCGATCGGAATATCGTACCAACCATCTAAGTTAATGGCCAACCGGGCAACGCGACCAGTAGCATCCACTGGCCCTGGTGTACCTACCCCAATCCCTCGCAGTTTACTAAAGTCGCTGATAATTTGAGCCATCCCCTGCACGATTGCATCAAGAACTGCTTCTGGAGTAGAGGGTTGCGGGGTAGGAATGCTGAAGTGCTTAATACAGCGACCATCCGATCCAAACCGACCAATTTTAATACTGGTGCCACCTAGATCGATACCAATTACTTCTTCCATGCTGTGGGTCTTCATTGCAAACTCTCAGTTCCAGTTTACCTGTTGTTTAGGCGGAACAGTTGCCTTAAAACCCGATTTAACTTAGTCGCCGATTGCAAAGGGATTAGTTCCAATCCCAAGCTTTCTTTTACTGATTTTGAGTTCTTGCCATAACTCCTCGATGCGTCGGTAAGAATCTTCCGGTGCCATTTTACCAGCTGTTTCGAGAATAGAGATGTAGTTAACTCTTTGCGCAAATTCTTGTAGATTGGCATTGAATACCATATTCTGTGGTTGAATTTTGCCAAAATAGCGTTTGCGTTGATAGATAAAGTCTGTGGGATTCATTTGGGATAGTTTATGACATATTGTTCTTGTCTTAATTTGCCCCAAATTCGATGATTATTTACAAATACTGGAAAATATTTATTTCATCTTGTAACCCTTGCAGGACAGGGGCTGTGGGCTTTTATCTTAACAGCGACCCCAGTATTGTATTAGTTTATACCAACAGTGATATTGCAACAAAAAGCTGACCAATTTGGTCAGCTTTTTGCGTCATGCTTAAATTTACTTCTTTGGTGAAAGTAACATCATCATATTTCGACCTTCCCGCTTGGGATACTGTTGCACCTCGGCCAGCTCCTTCAGATCCTCAGACATTCTTTTTAGCAGCGCCTCTGCTAAGTCCGAGTGTTGAATTTCTCGACCGCGAAAAGTAATTGTGGCCTTGACTTTATCCCCAGCTTTGAGGAACCGATCGGCTTGACTGACCCGCACTTGGTAGTCATGTTCCTCGATCGTATAGCGCATCTTGACTTCTTTTACTTCAGCCGAATGCTGCTTCTTCCGAGCTTCGCGCGCCTTTTTCTCTAGCTCAAATTTGTACTTACCGTAGTCCATAATCCTACAGACTGGCGGATCGGCTTTATCACTGACTAGTACGAGATCAAGCTCGCGCTCTTCGGCGATCGCCAGCGCCTCCTGTGGTGTAATGATACCTAACTGTTCGCCAGCAGCATCAATAACACGGATTGTTGGAAAACGAATTCTTTCGTTAATTTGAGGAAGATCGCGGGTGCGTCTCTTCTCAATTACGGGGGATTTTATAGCTATGGGAATTAAGGGGGGTGAAGTGGACAGTGAATATGCCTGGTCATTAAAGCCGGGGCACAACCCAGATTTTTTTCTAGACTAATTACATTCTAGCTAAACTTCGCCGCTAGTGCGGATACTTCTGCTACAAATGCGATAAATCTTGATTAAACTTAGGTACTTTTATGATACCCAACTTATTCGGTATCTTGTAAAACTTTAATCTTTAATTCAAGTTACCACTAAAATAAAGTCAGCAGCCCATTTGGTAAGGATAATGAAGCAGTCTTGGCAGCAAATTGGGAATCAGCGAGATTGGGTCTGGCGTGGTTGGCAAACTAGGTATACCTACAGTCGTCCGGCTCATCTTAATCCGCAGCAGCCACCAGTAATGTTTTTACATGGATTTGGTGGCAGCATTGGTCATTGGCGGCATAACTTCAGTGTGATTGCCAGTCATCATGCCGTATACGCGATCGATCTGGTTGGATTTGGGGCTTCTCGCAAGCCCCAGACTGCTTACAGTATTGATCTGTGGGTGGAGCAGCTCCACGATTTTTGGAAAACCTTCATTCGGGTACCGATTGTTATTGTGGGGAATTCGATCGGTTCCTTGGTCGCATTGGTGGCTGCCGCTACCTATCCAGATATGGTGAAATCATTGGTGATGGTGAGTCTCTTCGACCCCTCTGCTGAACAAGAACTGATTCCCGGCTGGCTATTGCCTGCGGCCAATTGGCTGAAATTGGCCTTGATACCGCCCTTTCTGCTCAAGCGAATCTTCTATATAGTAAGGCAACCAAAGCTGGCTAAACGCTGGGCACAGTTTGCTTATGCCAATGACGCAGCGATTGATGACGAACTGATGGATATTTTCCTGACTCCAGCCCAGGAACCAGAGGCTGCTAACGCTTTTGTGTCTATTCTGCGCGGTATGATTAGCATCTATTTTGCGCCCAATGTGCGGCGCTTTTTACCCAAAATGAAATTGCCGATGCTCCTGATTTGGGGACATAGCGATCGAATTATTCCCCGCAGTAACATCGAAAACTTAGTACGGATCAACCCCAATCTACAATTTGTCGAGATGCAAGCAGCTGGCCACTGTGCGCATGACGAAATGCCCACCGAAGTAAACCAATTAATAAATAGTTGGTTGCTGAAGCTGCAACCTCCCAGTTTGGTAGCTAGTTCGGCGATGCCTGTCCGGCTGTACGAAACCGAAAAAAGCACTCACCCCCATTAGGTGAGTGCTTTTCGTATTTAAGTCAAAAGCTAATGATTAGCCTACTTCGACAGCATCGGTGTTAACTTCCGTTGCACCTGAAACACCACTGGCGACAGCAATCATTTGGTCTAAAGCCTCTTGACTAGGAGCAGTACCTTTAAGTACTACTGCACTACCAGTTTGTGCTACCCAGAGGGTATCAATGTCGGCTAAGGCAGAATCTTCGTCAAAAGCCAAGGCAACTCTTTTGGCTAGGCCGCTTTGATCGTATTCACCATTGAGACCAACTCTCTCTGGTGCGACGGATCCACCAGTGTCTGGATCGACAGCATCGGGAGCCGCTTGTGCTTGAACATTAGCACCCGCTGGCTTTTCCATGCCAAACATTTTCTTAATCCAACCCATAGTATTAAATACTCCATCTAGAGAATATCGACATATCCTATTATGCTGATGTTGATCCACTTCGCAAGCATCTAGATTACAAAATTTTAAAAATAGCGGCATCGAGAGCGTCAAGAATTACATGAACTTGCTATGATAATGAGACTTTTCAGATACTTTCTAGTTACATGAAGCACACCCTATCGGTCTTAGTACAAGACGAAGCTGGTGTATTAACCCGCATTGCTGGTCTATTCGCCCGTCGTGGTTTTAATATCGAAAGCTTGGCAGTTGGACCAAGCGAGCAAGAGCGGCTGTCGCGCATCACCATGGTCGTCAATGGTGATGAACACATTGTGGAGCAGCTAATTAAGCAGCTCTATCGGCTGATTAATGTCCTCAAGGTGCAAGATATCACCAGTACACCTTGTGTCGAACGAGAACTGATGCTATTGAAGGTAAATGCTAACAGTGGTAATCGCTCAGAAGTATTGGGCATCGCCCAAATTTTCCGCGCTCGGACAGTAGACGTGGCGGAAGATGCTCTCACCTTAGAGGTAGTTGGTGATCCTGGTAAGATTGTGGCGATCATTCAGGTGCTGCAAAAATTTGGTCTGCGAGAAATTTCGCGCACTGGCAAAATTGCCATGACCAGAGAATCCGGGGTCAACACCGAATATCTGAAATCACAGGAATAGACAAGCTATGGCTGTTAACGATTGCATTATTGTGCCCTTAGATGTCCCCAACCTGTCCAGTGCGATCGAATTACTAGATAAATTGCCCCAAGTAGGGTTTTGGAAGATTGGTTTAGAATTATTTGTGGATTCTGGTCAAGAAGTGATTCGTATTTTGAAAGAAAGACGAAAAAAAATTTTTCTAGATTTAAAGTTTCATGATATTCCCAACACAGTGGGCGGGGCTTGTCGATCGGCGGCCCAATATAATGTGGATTTATTAACCGTCCATGCTGCCGCTGGTCGACCGGCGTTACAAGCGGCGGCAACGGCTCTAGTAAATTTTGGTGCTCAGTCGCCAGCACTGGTGGCTATTACCCTCCTGACTAGCCTTAATTCCCGTGAATTAGCCTTTGATTTACACATCCCCTCAGAATTACCAGAATATATTAGTAACATGGCCTTAATGGCCAAAGAATGTGGCTGTCAAGGAGCTGTTTGTTCGCCACAGGAAGTAAAAGATTTACGGCGGGTTTGTGGTCAAGACTTCATCTTGATTTGCCCTGGTATTCGGCCTACATGGTCGGTCAGTGCCGATCAACAACGCACCATGACTCCAAGTCAGGCAATTCAAGCTGGTGCTGACTATTTAGTGATTGGTCGACCCATTACGGCTGCTGTTGATCCGGCTGCGGCCTGGGAAAAAATTTGTGAAGAACTGTCTGCTACCGCCTAAAACAAAAACCACTACCTTCTGGTAGTGGTTTTCTGTGAGCTTAATTTGAATAATTTTCAACTCAGACTTATTCTTCGTCACCATCTATTTGAATTAAGCGGATGTGCTTACGTCCAATCGAGATCTTGAAGGTGTCACCTTCTTTAAGATCCATTCTCTTGGTATAAGCTGCACCAATTAGCATATTGCCATTGGATTGCACCGTGATTTTGTAACTAGCACTGCGACCACCGCGCCCGGTGGAAGAACTGGGCTTACCGTCCAGTTCAATTCCCTCCGCATCAATCAAAGCATTGTAAAACTTCATCAGGTTGACGCGTTCTACACCGGTCTTAGTAGAGGTGAAATAGCCACAGGTACGGGCTTTCTGTTCTTTACTAAGGTTGCCCAGATCTTTGACTTTCTGGAGCAGCTCATCACCGACTAAAGGTTCGATCGGTGCGACAACAACTTTCTTTTTACTCATTTAACAAAAAATTCAGACTATGAGAAAAAACAGAGCTATCAATTTAATTCCATCAATCCACACTTAAATGACATCAGTTAAGCGCAATGATGGATAGATAGCTATCTTATAGTACACCCTAAATTCCCAAAATGTTAACTGTATCTAATTAAAATATGCTCTACACACCACAGTAAGATCTCGGATAAAATTTAGATTGAACTTGCTTGGATATTAGCAGTAGGATTAATTTGAAACTAACAACACGCGGTCACTATAGTGTGAAAGCTCTATTGGATTTGAGTTTACAACCGAGTTATGGTCCAGCCCCGGTGAGAGCCATTGCCCAACGGCAGGCATTGCCAGCTCCCTATTTAGAAAAGCTTTTGATGGAGATGCGTCAAGCTGGTTTGGTTAATTCTGTGCGCGGTACACAAGGAGGTTATCAATTAGCTCGGCAACCAGCACAGATTTTTGTGGGGCAAATTTTAGCGGCAGTTGGCGAATCAATCACTTATGGTACAGCTCCACCGATCACCTTAGAATCTGATAATGTCGATCGAGCTGCTGATTGGGTAACTTTGTCTTTATGGCGACGACTACACACTAAAATGCAGCACGCCTTGGATAGTATTTCACTGGCTGATTTGTATTACGACGCCCGCAGCTGGCAAGCGGCTCAGGGAGAAGAAATGAATTATACAGTTTAGGCTCTGACTATTTGTTATCCTCTCTTTGGTAGCGAAATTATTTTTTCATGTCGGTATTGGCAGAACTAGAGATTACTAATATTTGGTGGATGAATTACAAGTGTTAGGATACAGGTATTGAATCTAGATTGTTTTGCTAAAAAGCAAAGGAGCTTATGAGTTACTATCTGTTGCTGATTCCGGGCATGTTACTAATGATGTGGGCACAATTCCATGTCAAAAATACCTATCAAAAATACTCTGAAGTAAATTCTAGTTTGGGAATGACTGGAGCGGAAGTAGCTCAGACAATCCTCCAAAAAATGGGCGTGAATGATGTGAATGTTGAACCAGTAGCTGGTCAACTCAGTGACCATTATGATCCATCGGCACGAGCAGTCCGCCTCTCCGAAGGCGTGTATGGCTCTAGCTCACTTTCGGCCGCCGCGATTGCTGCTCATGAGTGCGGTCATGTGCTCCAAGATGTGCAGGGTTACAAGCCCATGAATGTGCGGGCAGCGTTGGTGCCCGTGGCGAACATTGGCAGTCAGTTTGGTCCTTTATTAGTCATGGGTGGACTGAGTTTAACTGCGGGTGGCATGTTGTTTGGAAATACAATTATCAATATTGGGATTGTGGTATTTGCCGCAGCCGTGCTATTTCATATTGTGACGTTACCAGTAGAATTCGATGCCTCCCGTCGGGCTTTGCACATTATCAATGACCTAGGCATTCTACAGGGGGAAGAAAATAAAGCTGCCCAAAAAGTGTTAGGTGCTGCTGCGTTTACTTATGTGGCTTCGACTATCTATGCGGTACTGCAATTAGTTCAACTCCTGTCGATGCGTCGTCAGACCAACTAAAGACCAGGAGCTTTCGACGCGGATTTTTTCTTTTTGCGAGATGGGGCAGTGGAGTTCTTACGCCATTGCTTCATGGTGGAACTATAGATATCGGCCAGATAATGACTCATGGCACCCAGCTCTAGACCAATCACAGCAGCAAGTAATTGGAGCTGGTGATTGACAAAAAATCTTCGGCAGAAGATGAGTAGCTGTTGATCGCTCCAAGTCTGGTGGCCAGTCGATCGCCTGAGGTTCAAGTATAAAAAAACAATCAATCCCCACCACAGACCAATATACAAAAGGCGCAGGATAGTACCAATAATGGGACCATGAGAGAGCAGCGATCGATGACGGATCGACTTTTGATAGGGCTTCCACAGCCAGCGCAGCCAACCCCAGCGCAAATATTGCTGGGAGTGAATGTCTAGATCAGGGCCAAACATGAGTCCACTAAACAGAAAGCTACTGGCCAACCAAAAAGTGAGATCAGTATTTTTGGTGGTGGCCAAACTCATCCCGGCCAATAAGGGAAGACAAATGAGGGTAATACGATCGTGATTTTTCCCGGAGGCCATGAATTACGGAGAGAGAATGCGGTGTAGATTGCAATTTATAAGTTAACAATATCTTTATGCTCACTGCCGATCAAGCTACTAAGATTATTCTTGCCCTGGGTCAGCCGCTATCGACCACGGAAATAGTCGGTCTAGACATGGCTTTAAACCGCATACTGGCTGAACCCGTTGTCAGTAAACTAGATTTTCCCCATTGGGACAATTCGGCGATGGATGGCTACGCCGTGCGCTGGTCAGATTTTCAGGGCACCGATCAACCCATCAATTTAAAAGTGGTGGCAACCATTCCGGCTGGAGTGGTACCAACTAGGACGCTCGAACGCGGTACAGCGGCGCGTATTTTCACTGGAGCTATGTTGCCAGCTGGAGCCGATACGATCGTTATGCAAGAGCAGACTGTATTCACGGGCGAGATGGTGACGATCCAGCAACCACCGCAGTCCTGCGGGGAATTTGTGCGCAAACAGGGTGACTTTGCGGTAGTGGGGCAGGTTTTGTTGTCAGCTGGGACTAAATTATTACCGCCCGCGATCGCCGTGTTAGCAGCGGCTCAATCTGCCGCAGTTCGGGTTTACCGCAAACCTCGGGTGGCTATTCTTTCCACTGGCGATGAATTAGTCTCGCCCGCCCAGACCTTAGCACCGGGGCAAATTGTGGATTCCAATCAGTATGCTTTGGCGGCTTTGGTGCAGCAGTGGGGCGGTGAGCCGATTTGCCTGGGGATTGTCCCCGATCAACCAGCGGCCTTAGCGGCCATAATGCAACGGGCGATCGAGCAAGCAGATCTGGTCTTATCGACTGGCGGCGTATCGGTTGGTGATTATGATTATGTCGATCGGATACTAGCCGAACTAGGTGGTCACATTCATCTGACAGCAGTAGCTGTGAAGCCAGGTAAGCCGCTGACAGTTGCCACGTTTGAGCGGGCGGGTCGGCAGGTAGTGTATTTCGGATTACCAGGTAATCCGGTCTCCGCTTTGGTGAGTTGCTGGCGCTTTGGCTATCTGAGTTTTCAGCGATTAGCCGGAGTACCTAATCCTCAAGTACCTTGGCAACAAGCTATTACCACCCAAGATTTGCGCTCCCCTGGTCAGCGGGAAAACTATTTGTGGGGTCAAGTGGTACTGGTTGATGGTCGCTATCAATTTACGCCAGTAGCCGGTGGCCATAATTCTGGCAATTTAATTAATTTAGCGCTGGCGAATGGACTAGCCATGTTACCTGTCGGTACCCAGCAGGTACTAGCCGGTCAGGAAATTACCGTATTGCTGATTAATTAGCTGGGTGGGGCAAACTTTGTAAACGTTGTTTGCAAGATCTGGTACTCGATCGCTAATTCATGATAACTTTTGGTTACTGATTACATAATTACAGATGGAAACGCCCAACACTCCACCTCAGTTCGAGCCATCCCTTGGTGCCGAGATTAGCGACTATGTGGCACACCTACAACTGCACATGGCTCTCCAAGCGCGTAATTTGATGCCAGATCTGATGCAGTCTGGTGATAGTTTGCAGGTATTGTTGCAAGAAACCCAAGCCCATTGCGAGAAGTTATCTTCACGACAAGGTTGCTAATCTAAAGTATTTTGGACTAGATGTAAACCCTAGCGAAGTTAGCTAGGGTTTCGTTGTGGGGATACTGACTAATTATTTAAGGAAACGACATCGCGATATTAGACAGCAAGCGACATCGATCGCATTTAAAATCGAAATAATGCAGCTGCTCGGCCAATAGCCATGCTCCCTGACAGCTCGGACACTGCCGTTGGCGTTCTTTAACCTTGCTGCGCCCGCGATAGCGATGCAAATAATAATAGACCGGGATGTCTAGAACCACTGTAATATCCTGACAAACTTCGATGCCCATTTGAGAGAGAGCGCTATCTAGCCGTGACATCTCCCGCAGACCAAACTTTTCACCCACTCTACAACCCAATTGCAACCGATCACACGACTGATAATATGCTTGCCAGAATATGATGCGATCATGCAACTCCCCCTTACTGGGCGTAGCCGCTTGCCACGGAATTCGATATAGCGGCACTGGCCGGAAACAATCACCACAACGCAAGCAAGACTCTAACAACAAAACATTGGTATAGAGAATTAAATAACTATGGTGAGAGCAAGTGCAAGGCTGGGCACTAAAAGGATCGGTACCCTGGATCTTAATGACCGGAGTTTGCCAGCCCGCTGCGGCCAATTTCTCGATCGCCGCATTTACATAGCTATTATTATGCTGTGCCTCCAAAGCATCAGCCTGAGGCACCATCAAAAACATTCGATAAGTCTGATCACTCCAAGCAATCGGAAATTCTCGACCCAGCACCTGACCATTGCGCTGCCAAGCAGCCAGCAATGTCCAAATTAGGTCATCATCATTTTCATTAATGACGGTGGCCGCTATTTGCACCTCAGCAATCTGCATAAAAAAACCTGCGGTAAAACGTGGTCTACAGCAGGACAGAATATCATTTTTCGCAGAACCTGGCGATTATCTACGGCACCGCCAGACGGAAAGAGCAATACGGTACCAGTTGATTTAAGTGGTTGCTAAATGCTGAAAACTTTCGCTGCGTCCGATCTTTTTTAGAACCCGCCACATCCGTAGATTCAACCACATCATCGCCCCCAACAATGCCAAGAAAATACCAAAACTAACGAACCCCGGTACCTGTTTAATGCTAATCCACAAGAACGGCGAAAATAGAAAGGCTGGATTATTTCCACTATTGCTGTTGACATTGAGCAATGATCCGAAAACCAAGGGCAAAAATACCAAACCGCCAATAACTCCGGCGATCCAAGCATGACGCTGATTCACTTTCCAGAATAAGCCCCAGTGAGCAATAGTGCTATAAATCACAGCTAAGGTGGTAGTCATTCCAATGCCTAACAACATTTTAGGTAAAATTAATATATGCTCAAAACTCATGGAAACCGTGCCACTATTAAAAATAATCGCCGCCACACTGAAGGGCAACCAAATCATGGTAGCGATCGCCATATTAATCGCAATCGCTAACAGCGCGGGACTTTTTTCATGTCCAATCAAATCGGCGAAGAGACTGCGACCTTTGCCAGCCTTAGCCGGACGTTGCCGTGACCATTCCACCAAAGACTGCTGACTAGGCAGCAATAAAGGCACTAGTAACATCAACCAGCTGAAGAAAGCAGTACCTGTCATCAGGTTGATAAAGCTATCGCCTTCACCTAAACCAAAGGGTAAATGAAAGTCAACAAAATTCTTACCACTATAGCCATAAATAGTAAATCCTAATAAAACAAGGTGATACATACCCGACCACACATAGCTTTGCTTTTTGCTCAGGACAGTCGCAGTGGGCTTGAGATATCGCCGCCGAATTGCTTGGTACAACCAATAGATGCTGGCACTAGCCATCCCTGTATATAAAAGGTAAGAAAAGGCATGATTTTCTAGGTGTAAGCCATACCAATACGCCCCTTCATGTTTTCCTTTGCCATACCACAAGATACTCATATAACTTAGCGGATAGGCAATACCCAAGGTAATCCCAGCTAGCAAAATCGATTGAGCCTTGAACCACATTGTCGTCAATATTGCTACCAAATACAGCAGTATTCCGATACTCACCATTAATAAGTCCCAGCTTAAAACACCGATTCTAGCTAGTTGAGCATGCTGCACCGCATGCAGCTGGAGCGGCAGAGCCAATAATGTTCCCAGATAAACCAAAATCGGCACGCCGGCCAGTTTACCGCCGATGATACTACTGGCTTGCTGCGGGGTCAGACGAATAAAATCTAAAGTACCGCGTCGTTCCTCTTGACTAAAATTACTAGCTAAAAGGTACACTCCCCCAGCAAATAGTCCCATAAATATGACAACACTAATTCCCAATGAGGTATCACCCCACCATTTTGGCCAATTGATCAACAGATTATGAAAAGCATCGAGTTTACAGTTGTTGATATTAGTAGAATTTGATACATAGGGTAGTTCAAAACAGTATTCTGTATGTGAATAATAGTTAGAGTTAGGTTCGTTCAAGACCGGTAATTTAGAATACTGACCGATCAGCACCATGCCTTGCACCAGCACCGATAGAAATGCTGTAATGCCCACATTGCGCCAACTCAGACGACTTTTTAGTTCCCGCATTAGCTGGGGATTAAATTCACCGATACTATTAAGTAAATTATTCATCACGAAATTCTCCTCAAAGTAGTGAAATTTTAGACAGCACTAAAAAATGCTTGGGTTTCGGATTGACCCATTTTCTGGACGTGGCGCTGTAGACGAGCGATCGCCATCACCGCCACCAAAGACTGGATAGCCGCTCCCAACAGCAACTCCATCCAAGTAATTTGATAAATGCCGAAGATAGCTAGTGGTGAGGCGGTGGCGAGGATCAAACTGGCGATCGAGTGCAGACCAATAATTCCCGCAAACATAGCAACACTCGAAGGCAGTAAAACCAACGGGGTGATGTAGGCAGTCGCCTGCTGCCATGGCCACTTCTTATTAGTAATCAGCCACATCTGAATCAGTAACCCATAGTTCCAGAGTAAAACCGCTGTCACTACTACAGATATGCCCGCCTTCACCGCCATCTGTCCATCAACGAAAGCAAATGGGCACCAAGGCAACCAGATAATGAGCGCGATCGCCAAGTTTACGGCTAGAGAAAGAGTGGCCGGACTCCGATCGTCCCACAGCAAATCTTGCCAAATATCCCGTTGCCAGAAATTCTTTCCGTTACTATCCCGCCGATAGCGACTCCAATCGGCAATGGCTTGCCGCTGAGGCGTGAGGACAAAGATCGCCACCAGAGCCGCACAAACTTGGAAAATCAGGATTCCGCCTAGCAACAAGGCTAGATCGGAAGCCTGAAAAGGTGTATAGTTGCCGCTACAGAGGGGCAAACTAAAGCCCACTAACCATATTTGCCAACAGAGATTGAGCTGATAACTAGATTTTTTGGCCAGCAAGGTACTATTAGGATCTCGATAACAGCGACAAATACTCTGCCAGAGCCAATAGATGATAACGAGGCAATTGCCAATCCCAAATAAATAGAAAGGGAGTAGACCTTGATTGATCGGTAAATAGAACCAATATATAAAACCGTTGAATGGTTTGAGAGACTCCACCCCCCGCACGAACCAATGGGTCATGGATAGTAAAGAACTGCCTAGCCACAAGGTCAGACCAGCCAGCACGATCGGCACCGTCGGACTAGCCAAAGTTAGCAATATCGCAGCGGTGTAGAATACTCCGGCTAATGCGAGCGTGAATATATACCAAGCAACGGTATTGACCAGGCCGAAACCGCTACCCACCGCCGCCCTTAAATGGAGCGGGAAGGCCACTATCACGGCGCAATAAACCAATACTGGCACCCCCAGTAGTTTTCCAGCAAAGATTTCACTAGCTGACTGCGGACTGAGCCGCAAAAAATTGAGAGTACCACGTCGGCTTTCTTGCCGTAGATCGTTGGCCAACAGATAGACACCTCCAGTCATCAACAGGAGCGGTATCGCCCAAGACAGCGCGGCTAAAATATCTGCCCACCAATGTGGCCAGTCAATGCGGACTTGACCAAATATATCTATCTGACAGACCGGCCGATCGTAAAAGTCACCACTACTATTAACCTCTTTGATAGTCTCTAGGACACAATAGCTTTGCATACCGCGACCCGCTCCACTAGTGGGCAATTGCGACACAAAGGTGAGTAGCAACATGATTTGGCCGCCAACAGAAAGGATGGTCGCTAACAAAATATTTTTCGGCGTGGCTCTTCCTTTCAGCTCTCTGAATAGTTGAGCATTCCACTCACCGGCTCGATCGACCAATCTATCTACTTTCCACATTGTTTTGTCCTCCGGAATAAATCCTATGAAGCTTGCTGGTGTCCGAGCTTAAGAAAGATGGTCTCCAAATCTTCTTGAGTACAGTAAAAATCTTTTAGGGGTATGCCCAGGTTAATGAGATGACGAAGTAGGTCAGCTGCTTCCATTTCATCGCCCTGAAAGAAAACCTTGACCTGTTTGGTACCAGGAATAATTTCTAGATCTTCTACCAAAGAATTGGCTTTTAGTTCTGCAATCAAGGTATCAATGTCGCCCAAACTAGTGATCAAAATCTGCTGCCGCCCCATCTTTTGGTAGAGCGAATCGAGACTACAACTTTCTACCAAGTAACCCAGCTCCATAATCCCCACAGAGCTACAGAGTTCAGCCAAGTCACTTAGTACGTGCGATGAAATCAGCACAGTCATACCGGCTTCTTGTAAGACCTTCACAATTTGCCGAAACTGCACCCGGGCAATTGGATCTAATCCCGATACTGGCTCATCCAGTAATAGCAATAGTGGTTCATGAATAATAGTTCTGGCCAGACTGAGTCGCTGCTTCATGCCCCGTGATAGACCAGCAATCTTACTATTTCTTTTGGTAGTGAGCTGTACCAAATCCAGCACATCATAAAGACGCTGGCTGCGCTTGGTGCGATCGATCCGATACAGCCGCGCAAAATAATCTAAATAATCCCAAACAGTCAGATCATCGTAAAGGGGAAAATCGTCTGGCAAATAGCCCAGCAGTCTTTTGAGTTGCGAATTACTCTGGTCGCGCCGCAACCGGTCGCCATTGATATATATTTCGCCAGTACTGGGTTCTTCCGCCGCCGCGAGCATCCGCATCAGCGTTGTCTTGCCCGCTCCATTGGGTCCAATTAAACCATATACTTCGCCAGCGGCAATTTGTAGCTCTACGCCATTGACGGCAATGTGTCGCTCAAATTGCTTAGTCAAACCTTCCGTCCGAATTGCCAGTTCTGTCGCCATGGAATTGAGGTGGGTGAATGATGGGATGTTAACAGTAAATTCGGGAGTCAGTGGTTCTGTTTCAATTTTGAAACAGGTTTCGTAAATCTGGTGTGATGCATGTGCCAGCATTTTTTTTAGCCGCTGCTCTTGGTCAACTTCACCGTTAATCTTGAGCATTACGGAAAATCAGCCAACCCGCTGGATACTTGAGCCGCGCCGCTATGGTCAAAAAGTTGTATATATTCGTAACTATTCAGATTTTTCCGGGCTGATTGCGAAATAATACAAGTATGAGAAATCTAGTTACTCTCTAACTTAAATATCTCATTGTCAAAGTGATGATTTCAGCACAGCTGAGGAGCATGAGGATATGTTCAGTAAAATCTTGGTAGCGTTAGATGACACCCCGATGTCTGCAAAGATCTTGTCAGAAGCACTGACCTTAGCTCAGAAGCTTAATGCTCATCTCATGCTTCTACATGTATTGTCACCTTTAGACCCCAATCACTTTGGCATCCAGCCCGGTGGGATCGGCATTGAAGGATTTTATCCAATTTTGAATGAGCAGGCTGTCAATCTGTACATGAAAGAGTGGAAGGCTTATGAAGAACAGGGCGTTGTGCAGTTGCAAAGCTATGCCCGCAGTGCGGCTGCTGACGGTATCACCGTAGAATTCACTCAGAATGTCGGTGATCCTGGCCATGTAATTTGTCAGGTTTCCAAGACTTGGGGCGCCGACCTGATCTTAATGGGTCGCAATCGCAAATCCGGTATCAGTGAAATATTCTTAGGCAGTACTAGCAACTACGTCTTACACCACGCCCCTTGCTCAGTGCTAGCCGTGCAATCAACGCTCACCACCTCTGCCGCCGAGATAGTGGATCAAGATTTGCCTCTACCTGTGAGCAAATAGTTTTATGATGGAGTGGTTGGCGATCCAGACTCCACGCTTCCATGAACAACTACTATCAGCAAGGATTAGCTAAAGCTCAGGCCCAGGACTATCAGGGTGCGATCGAAGATTTTCAAATGGCACTGATTGCTAATCCAGAAGCAGCAGCGGTGTACTATCGACGTGGTTTGGTTTATTTTGACCTGGGGGACAATCTCAGTGCGGTCTCCGATTACACGAAGTCGATTGAGCTGCAACCACAACAACGAGATGCCTACTATGGTCGGTCTTTGGTTCGTCTGATTTTAAAGAACTTAGCCGGCGCCTTGGCTGATATTAATCAATCCATTATGTTTGGCCGGGACTACGCACCTGCTTATCAGCTCAAGGGCAATATTTGTCAAAAATTAGCCCAGCGCCAGGAATCGATCGCCGCTTATAAGCTAGCAGCTAGTCTTTACTTAAAACAACAAGATATCGAAAACAGTCGGTTGTGCTTAGAGAAAGCGCAAGCATGGTATCCAGCAGTTAGTAATACCGTAAATAATAGTGCCGGAGCTAGCCAGACTGCGCATGGTATTTATAGCATGGCGATCGCTAAAGCGGAAACTGGTGATTTGGAAGGAGCTGGGCGAGCAGCGGATGAGGCAGTGCGATCGCGTCCCCAAGATGCTCAAGCCTATTGCTGTCGTGGGGTAATTCACCTCCTGCGCCAAAATAATAATGCTGCTTTAATGGATTTCAATACTGCTCTACGCATCGATCCCGCTGTGCCTAGTGCCTATCGCCATCGAGGTCGGGTGCGCCAACAATTGGGAGACTTTCAAGGAGCTTTAGCCGACTTTGCCCAGGCCAGTCACATCAATCCCCAAGATGCCCAAATCTATATTTTTCGGTCACAGGTACAGGCTAGCTTAGGTAACTATTTACAGTCGATCGCCGATCTGAATCAAGCGATCGAAGTCAATCCCCAAAATGCGTCAGCTTACGTAGAACGCGCCCAAGCCCACGCCAAAATCGAAGAATTAACCGCTGCCCAGGCCGACTATCAAACAGCGGCCAATTTGTATCTCGATCAGCACAATCTCCAGAGCTATCAAGAAACTATCACCAAGCTCCAGAGCCTCCAAACCAACACCGCCGTGCAGATGACACCGCCACGGACTAACTCAACCAGTGCGCCCCTGAGCAGTGGCGATCGCGATTTACGTCAACGACTATTAGTTTTAGTTGGTGGTCAGTGGCCGATGGCCGAACGCCTGATTGTCCGCTTTCAGGAAGAGTATCCCAACTACGACGAAGATTGGTATCTAGAACAGGTAATTGCCTATATTGAGCAAGGACTTTGACGGCTTGTAGGATAATGGTTGCATAAACTATTTCTGGTTAACCATGCAGCGTGAAACGAAGGGCTGGACTGTCAAACGCATCATCTTGAGCTTGCTGTCGGTCATTATGGGGCTAATAGTTTGTTCGGCACTTTTAAGTAGTTGGAGTGAACCGCAAGTCCAAGGTAAGCTAAAACTGTACCAAACCAATATTCTGTTACAGGCTGCCAGTCTCACAGCCACCGACTTGGAGAAGGCTCAAATCCCCCCAGAAGTCTACAAATCCTTGGTCGGTACGGAGGCGTTATCCCTAGCCCAGACTCAATATGAAGCCGCTCGGACAGAGAATCAGAAAACTGCCGAACTCATTCAACAACGCCTGCAGCAAGCAGAATTTAATCCAGAAAGTAATAATCGGCCAGCCGTAGCTGCCGCGTTATCTAAACCATTAAAGATGGTACAGCATAATTCCCAGGAAATTAATCTAGCACTGGGTCTGATTCAAGCTGTTCAGCAACAGCCAACTGCCGCCCAACAAACTTGGCAAAGGTTGGGGCGAGAGCTACCGGGTTCGCCGCTGACCAATACAGCTGATGTTTTAACCCAGCTCTGGACTCCAGCAAAAGCGGTGCCGGGGCAAGCCATCCAGTTAATTGATCGAGATTTGCACGGTTGGTTCCGCTATCAAGCACTACATCAGTTATATCAAAAACAGGGGAATGCGATCGCCCTCGCCCAACTACAAACCAGTCAAATTGATGCAGCGATCCAGGCTATTTACAAGCTGGCCTCCTTGACAGTAATTAGTAGTGCGGGCATCTTGTTGGGAATAATCTGGGGGGGATGGCTATTAGTCGCCCAGTTCCTCAAATTACGTCGCTCATCACCGCCACCAACGGGTGGATTAGTACTCGTGCAGCCTCAATCGGCGGCTCTCACCAACATTCTATCGATGGGGGAAAATAAACCAGCCGCAGTACCCTGGGATGGCGAAATTATTTGGCAGGTAATTTTAGGTTTTTTGGTGATTGGCCAGCTACTGCTGCCCCTGTTGTTTAATATTGGCTTTCAAGCGACTGGTTTCAATATTTCTCAAGCAACCCTCTGGCAAAAAGCAGCCTATATCTTCTTGAGCTATCTGGTGATGGCAATAGGCGTGACTGGTTTTATGTGCTATTCCCTCGCTCCTTACCAACCACTATCGGCAGGTTGGTTTAGTTTTAAAGGAACTAAGAATTGGGTGATCTGGGGTCTGGGTAGCTACTTAGTTGCCACCCCTCTGGTGCTAATAGTATCAATTCTGAACGAAAAAATCTGGCAGGGCAAGGGGGGTAGTAATCCAATTCTTTCGATCGTGCTAGATAGCAAAGATAACTTGGCCTTTCTGCTATTTTTTCTGACCGCTGCTGTTGCCGCACCGCTATTTGAAGAATATCTGTTTCGGGGCTTTCTGATGCCTTCCCTGATGCGTTACTTTTCTGCTGGTCAAGCAATTATTGTTAGTGGCATCATCTTTGCTGCTGCCCATCTCAGTTTGTCGGAGTTAATGCCGTTGGCGGTGCTGGGTAGCATTTTGGGCTATGTCTATTATCGCACTGGCAATTTACGAGCTTCCATGCTGTTGCATAGTCTCTGGAATGGCGGCTCCATGCTAACACTTTATTTGTTGGCTAGTTGAGCAATTGAATTAGCTAAGTTTTGACGTGCCGGGGCTTCTAGCATTTTATGGTAAAACGCATTCTGATAAATAGTCTCCCGATCGAGAAAAGTTTGCAGAATTGCAGCCCGTTTTTGCCGAAAAGTAGCCAGTGGCACCCAGGCGTATTCCTGGCGAATATTGGCTTCATATCTCCAAAAAATATCGGGTTCGCTACCCAAAATCGCCAGATCGATATCGAGCAATAGCTGTGTATTGCGATCGCTACCTATGCTACTTTGATGGCCAGTAGCCAGCACTAATTGATAAACTTGATTAGCTAATTCTGGACTTAAGCCAGCCTGGTGAATGGTCGATTGCGCAAAATCTGCGCTCCGCTGTTCGTTATCGGCGGCGTGGGTTTCGTAGATGGCATCATGGAACCAAATAGCTAGTTCAATAGCCGCTCTCGCCCCAGAGTGCAGCTGGGTTGACCCTAAATCTAATAATTGCAAGCATTCCTGAATATGGGTCAGGTTATGATAATGGCGATCGGGTGAGTTGTAGAGACTGGATAGTTGCACCCAAACTTCAAATGGTGGATTAGCTCCCAGTCTTTCCCACAGCTGTAGCCAACGTTTTTGCATGGTATAAATTAATATCTAATACTCACATCATAACTCGGTAATTAATAGCCTTATTTTTAGCTTTGAAATGGATTTATTTGAACGTCAGTATCAGCAATTAAGAGACCAAGATGCCCCCTTGGCGGCTCGCATGCGGCCTCGATCGCTAGATGAATTTGTCGGGCAAGAAGGCATTGTCGGCCCCGGTAGATTACTACGCCGCGCCATTCAAGCCGATCAGCTCACTTCCGTCATTTTTTATGGACCACCGGGCACTGGCAAAACCACTCTAGCCCAAATAATTGCCAATACCACCCAAGCGCAATTTATCGCCATTAATGCCGTGCTAGCTGGGGTCAAGGAAATTCGCGAAGCTGTCGAAACCGCCAAAGTAATACGCGGCCAATATGGACAGCGCACCATTTTATTTATTGATGAAGTGCATCGTTTCAATAAAGCCCAGCAAGATGCTCTACTACCCTGGGTCGAAAATGGTACTCTCACGCTCATTGGTGCAACTACCGAGAATCCCTATTTTGAAGTCAATAAAGCCTTGGTGAGCAGGTCTCGTCTCTTTCAATTAAAGCCTCTTACTAGCGAACATCTCCAACAGATTTTGGCACAAGCAATCACTGACCAGCGACGGGGTTATGGTGATAGATCGATCGAGATTACCACTGCCGCCACTACTCACTGGACAAATATTGCCAATGGGGATGCTCGCACTGTTCTCAATGCCTTAGAACTGGCTGTGGAAACCACTATACCAGATGAAATTGGGACTATTCATATTGACCTAGGCGTTGCGGAAGCTTCCATTCAACAACGAGCCGTACTGTACGACAAAGAAGGTGATGCCCATTTTGATACCATTAGTGCTTTTATTAAAAGCCTCCGTGGTTCGGATCCTGATGCTGCTTTGTATTGGTTGGCCAGAATGATCTATGCCGGAGAAGATCCCCGCTTCATCCTGCGGCGGATGCTAATTTTAGCTAGTGAGGATGTGGGACTAGCTGATCCGCAAGCAGTTGTCGTGGTGACAGCCTGCGCCCAAGCTTTCGATCGCATTGGACTACCAGAAGGACAGTACCCGTTGGCACAAGCGGCGCTGTATCTGGCAACTGCTCCCAAATCCAATCGGGTACTGGGCTATTTTGACGCACTCGCCGCTGTCGAGAAGGAACGAGAATTTGATATTCCAAACCCCCTCAAAGATGGCAATCGTGACAAAGAAGGCTTTGGTGATGGGGTGGGCTATATTTATCCACATGCTTACCGAGAGCATTGGGCTGCTCAACAATATTTGCCCACGGCACTACAAGGACAAGTTTTCTATCAACCATCTGATCAAGGTTATGAAGGACAGCTGCGCGCTCAACTATATCAACAACGAGAAGCGCAGCAAGCCGCACTGACTGAGCAGGTCGGTTTTGCTGCTGAGATTTTGAGCTATGGCTCTACCGATCCGGCGATCGATCGCTGGCTGCAACGTACCATCAGTCAAACAGGTCAAAATCTTGCTCATGTGCGGCAGTGTATTTTTGCTCGAACGCAAATCCAGCGCCATCATTTAATTTTAGATCTTCAAGCTGATGGTGGGCTGCTGACCTGGGAAGCCTTGCGGCGAGTCCCGGAAGGTGGTGTCTTTGCGGTAGCTACAACAGTTGCCGCTGCGCAGCAATTACAATCCGAGGCCGATGCTTTGCCAGCTTTAGGTCGTCCAGTTATGCTCATTAGTCCGCTGGCACAAATAGCTACAGCTCTGTATCAACAGACTCCTAATATCAAATTTGATTGGATAGTGGGGCGCAATGTTCTGAGCGAGGAAATTGATAAAGTATTGATCGTACAACAATTGCATCAAGTTCTAGCCCAACAAGGACAAATCGTTCTGGTAGAGCGTTTGCCGCAGCAAGGTCAACGTCTTTATCAGTGGTTGTCAGCAAACACCGATGCTAAGTTCTTCGATCGCTGGCAAGCTGCGGAAGAAGCCATCTATGACACCCAAATTGGCGACCCTTTACTCAACAGGGACGTTTCGGACTGGATCCAGATATTTGAAACAGCTGGTTTGACGATTCAAACCGAATTAGAAAACATCGCTCAGGATATTTGTATTACGCCGCAACTACTTGATCGCTGGTTCGTCTCTAATGCATTGCCTCTATCCTATGCTGATAGATTGAGAAAAGTTTTATCTAAAAAAGAGGTAGAGAGGGTGCGATCGCTAATGACTCAACAGCTGCTCCATCAAACTCGTACTTGGAATTCTGTAGTTGTCTATATCACAGCGCAGAGATCATTGATCGATACCCCATGCCACAGCCAATCCCCAGCAATTTCGGCCAGCGGCACCAGCACAAAACTCCGCTCGGCCATATAGGGATGAGGCACTTGGAGCTGTGCCGTATCAATTTGCCAACGGCCATACAGCAGCAAATCCAAATCCAGTGTCCGGGCACCCCAACGCACTTGCCGCTCCCGGCCAAAGTGATTTTCGATCGTTTGTAAAGCCGTCAATACTTGCCAGGGATCTAAGCCAGTCGTAAAAGTGGCGCAACCATTGAGATAGTCTGGTTGCACCGGCCCGATTGGCTTGGTATGATGCCAGCTAGAAACTTGGCAGATTTTAATTTGGGGAATAGCGCGGAGTTGCTCGATCGACTGTTCTAATATTTGCTGACGATCGCCGAGGTTACTCCCCAGGCCAATTGCACATGATATCTCGGTCATAGTATCTAATTTGGTCGCCGCCGAAGATTGACAGAAAATTAAGTATAGATGGGAATGACAATGGTCTCCGAACTGTTTTAGGATCAGACAAATAATTGATTCATCCTGCTTATGTCTTGGCCGCAACTCCTTCAGCAACTCCTCGATCGCCAATCTCTCTCCCAGGCCCAAGCCACGGCACTGATGCAAGGTTGGCTCAATGAGCAGATTCCGGCCGGACTTTCTGGTGCGCTATTGGTGGCTTTGCGAGCCAAAGGTATATCAGCAGCGGAATTGGCGGGAATGGCCAAAGTATTACAAGCGGAGGTGATTAGTCATGCCCAGCCAGTGATTGATACTTGCGGTACCGGTGGTGATGGTGCGGATACCTTTAATATTTCGACGGCTGTCGCTTTTGTCGCGGCGGCAGCGGGTTTGAAAGTTGCAAAACATGGCAATCGATCGGCCTCCAGTCGGGTGGGTTCAGCGGATGTGTTGGAGTATTTAGGGGTGAATTTGGGAGCCGCCAGCGATCGCGTCCGGGCAGCGGTAGATGAAGTCGGCATCACCTTTTTGTTTGCAGCTGGTTGGCATCCAGCCATGAAAGCATTAGCACCACTGCGTCAAGAGCTAAAAATTCGGACGATCTTTAATTTGTTGGGGCCATTAGTTAATCCGCTGCGCCCTACTGGTCAGATCATTGGAACTTCTGATCCACAATTACTGACGGTGATGGCAGAAGCACTGGGCATCTTGGGCACGGAAATGGCGATTGTCCTGCATGGTCGCGAGCAACTAGATGAAGCGGGCTTGGGTGATGCCACCGATTTAGCGATTTTGGTCAATGGTCAAGTCCGATCAGCAATTATTAGGCCCACAGAGTTGGGGCTAGCTCCGGCTCCAACTATAACTTTAGCGGGTGGCGACATGGCTACCAATGCCAGCATCTTGACCGAGCTGCTGCAAGGACGTGGGACACAGGCGCAAAAAGATGTTGTAGCTTTGAATACCAGTCTGGCTCTACAAGTGGGGGGCATGGTGCCACTGGGAGAACATCAGCAAGGAATCTCGATCGCCCAGCAGGTCTTAGCTAGTGGGACAGCCTGGGAAAAATTGACCGAGTTAGTGAAATTTTTACAATGATGTTAATAAGCAGGGCATCATAGACCAGAAATTGCAAAAACAACAATTTATTCGTTACATTTATCTACAGTAATCCTCTGTGAAATGTAAAGTCTTTTGTAGCCATGCCTGACACCCTCGCCAAAATCACCTATCAAAATCTTCAGCAAGGCAAGAGCTACTTTAGCTTTGCGCACAAAGCGCTGGCCAACCAGCTCCGGCAGATGATCGTGCCTAGCGATCGCCCGGTGATGCCGGTGCCACCAGAGCTGATTCCCAACCTCCAACAGCGATCGGATGACATCTTGAAAGTGGACTGGCAGGATGCCGAGAACGGCGTTTACCCGACTAGTTTGCTGTTCGATGAACCTTGGATTGATTATTTGATGCAATATCCGTTGCTATGGCTAGACACCCCTAATATTTGGCAGAGAGCAGACAATCGGAAATATCAGGATTTTGATAGCTCGATCGATACCACGGGCTACCCCAGCTACTATGTTCAGAACTTTCATCATCAAACGGGCGGCTACCTCAGCGATTTTTCAGCCAACATCTACGATCTACAAGTCGAAATTTTGTTTGGTGGCTCCGCTGATGCCATGCGCCGTCGGGTCTTAGCCCCCCTCAAAGCCAGTCTCCAAAATTTTCCGGATGTACCAGCCAAGCAAGTCCGGATTCTCGATGCCGCCTGTGGTACTGCCCGCACCCTCCAAGCGATCCGCGCCACGCTGCCCCAAGCGTCATTATTCGGTGTGGATCTTTCCCCGGCCTATCTCCGAAAGGCTAGCCAATTACTTTCTCAAATACCAGGAGAATTGCCACAGCTAATTCAAGGCAATATCGAAGAGTTGCCCTACATCGACAATTACTTCCATGCCATTACCTGCGTCTTTTTATTCCATGAACTACCTCCAGCGGTGAGGCAAAAAGCGATCGAGGAATGCTATCGCGTTTTAAAACCGGGCGGTACTTTCATTATTTGTGACTCCATTCAAGTCTGTGATTCTCCCGAACTGGAGCTAATGATGACTGCTTTTCATGAAATGTTTCATGAACCTTACTACCAGAGTTACATGCAGGATGATTTAACCGATCGACTCACCACGGCTGGTTTTACCGCAGTGCAACCCAGCCAAACTCATTTTATGAGTAAATACTTAATTGCTACCAAGGCGCAGACTCCCTAATTACTCACAGGTAAAGTGCTCTGAAATACAGTCGCTAAAAATTTTCGTTACAACCCGCTAGTAAATCCCCTGAAAAGATTTAGATTTATGGAGTAGCACCAGTTTTCAAACCCATGACCCAAAACATTACTACTTCTACCCCTATTTCCTTAACTGTTGGTAGCGAATCTACCGAAGAATTACTAGATATTCAGCACGTTGAGGTGATCGAAACTGTAATTGGTAGCCTTGACCCTGCCAAAACAGCAATGGTCAGCCACGGAACCAGCGGCCATGTCTGGAAGTTTACCTATGGCAGCGTCGAAGTTTTTGTGCAGCTTACTGGCAAAACCGATGATGATGTATTGACGATTTGGTCGTACATCATGCAATTACCAGTGCAGCGCCAACCAGAATTAATGGAAAAGCTGCTGCGCATGAACTGGGACAGTACCCTCGAAGCTCGATTTGCGATTGTCGATACCCAGGTCGCGGTAATGTCTACTCGGACAGTGGCAGACTTATCACCAGGAGAAATTTCCCGCGCTATCACTTTGGTAGCGAATATTGCTGATGAGCATGATGATGAATTAAAAGCGTCATTTCCGGCCAGTTAAGCCACAATATCTCCGGCAAATAAAAAGCGGTGAGAGTAGGCAACACTCTCACCGCTTTTATCATGAAACTAATTTGTCAGCTAAACTGCCACTGCGGGCACTGCCAAACGCAAAACTTTGCCATTGTCATCCACGACTACCCGATCGATCTTCGCCCCTAAATTGCGCAGCTTTTGTTCAATATTTTCATAGCCGCGATCGAGATGGTGTAGACCTTCTACCGTCGTCATTCCATCAGCAAACAAACCAGCTACGACCAATGCCGCCGAGGCTCTGAGGTCGGTGGCCATCACTTTGGCTCCCGACAGTTTGGTGACACCCTGGATGATGGCCGTATTGCCTCTCACGAGAATGTTGGCACCCATCCGCTGAAGTTCGGCCACATGCTGGAGGCGGTTCTCAAATACCGTCTCCGTAATGACACTATTTCCAGTCGAAACTGCCAACAACGCCATAAACTGTGCCTGCATATCAGTGGGGAAAGCTGGGTATGGCAGGGTTTCGATGTTAACTCCCTTCAGACTCTGGGGTGGTAATACTCGCATTCTCGGACCATCGATGACTACTTCTACGCCAATTTCAGCGAGCTTGGCGATCGCTGCCGATAGATGTAAAGGAATTACCGGAAAGAGACTAATTTCGGAACGAGTTATGGCTCCGGCTACCAAAAATGTCGCTGCTTCCACCCGGTCGGGAATCACATCATATTCGGTGCTGTGCAACTTTTCGACACCCTGAATGATAATACGCTCGGTGCCCGCACCAGCGATCTTCGCGCCCATCGAAATACAGAAGTTTGCTAAATCGACTACCTCTGGTTCTTTGGCGGCGTTGTCGATGATCGTCTCACCGTCTGCTAGCGTCGCCGCCATCATTAAAGTCTCGGTCGCCCCGACACTTGGATAGTCCAGATAAATTTTAGCGCCTTGCAGCCGTCCATTGGCACTAATCGCTTTGGCGTGAACTTCGCCATGCTTAATTTCGACCACGGCTCCCAGCGATTGCAAGCCCTTAATGTGAATTTCTACGGGGCGATCGCCGATCGAACAGCCGCCGGGTAAGGGTACTTGGGCTTCTCCTTGTCTGGCGAGGATGGGTCCCACGGCAAAGAAGGCCGCTCGGAGCTTAGAAACCAACTCGTAAGGGGCACTAAAGCCCGTAACTGTACTGGCATCAAAATCGATTGTGTTGCCCTGACGATGGACTTTAATTCCTAAGGCTTCAATGATTTGACACATTTTGCCGACATCGGCCAAGTCAGGAATGTTGTTAATGCGGCATTCGCCACTGCACAGAACGGAGCCAGCCATTAATACCAAGGCCGAATTCTTCGCCCCGCTGATTTGAACTTCTCCTGCCAGCGCATGCTGACCCCAAATATGTAGAACAGATTTTTCGGTAGTTGAGACCATAGATGTATGAGTTAAGCTATTAATGGGTTTATCCTTCGTTCAGAATCAAACAGCGGCAGCGTTTGCAGAAGTTCGAACTAATTTTACAAGAAAGTTGGTGAAAAGTTGATGAAATATAGAAATCTCCCGTGCACCAAGAAATATTACAGTCAATTTGCCACCGGAAAAGTTGTTAACTGTAATACCTTTTGTTGATTTATAGTATACCCAAGTGTTAAAAGGAAAATGTTTTTATTTCACTAATGTTTTATGAAATAATTGCGCACTACCTCTAAAACACTACAAGATTTGCCGATCGAGATACTTTTGGAGGACTGCGGGGATGGCGATTGTACCATCTGGCTGTTGATAGTTTTCTAGAACTGCTGCCATTGTTCGTCCCACGGCCAGTCCCGAGCCATTTAAAGTATGCACAAACTGTGTTCCTTTCTTGCCCGTTTCGCGGAAACGAATATCGGCGCGGCGAGCTTGAAAATCGTAAAAATTAGAACAGCTCGAAATTTCGCGATATTTTCCCGCCGAGGGTAACCAAACTTCCAGGTCATAACACTTGGCCGCACTAAAACCTAAGTCACCAGTACATAGTTCCACCACGCGGTAGGGTAGCTGAAGTGCCTGCAAGATCGCCTCGGCATCTAGCACCAATTTTTGATGCTCCGCTTCCGAGGTATCGGGATGGACAAACTTGACTAACTCGATCTTATTAAACTGGTGTAGGCGAATTAAGCCTCGGGTATCGCGACCATAACTGCCCGCTTCCCGCCGAAAACAAGGCGTATAAGCACAGTGATAGATGGGTAGTTGGCTCCCGTCCAAAATATCACCGCGATAGAGATTAGTGACGGGAACTTCGGCGGTGGGGGTCAGCCACAGGTCATCATCGGCACATTTAAAGCTTTCTTCGGCAAACTTGGGTAGTTGGCCAGTGGCTGTCAGCGAAGCGGTATTGACCAAGACTGGCGGACTGATTTCGGTATAACCAGCCTTAATCTGTTGGTCTAGCATGAAGCTAATCAAGGCTCTTTCTAGAGCTGCACCCGCCCCAATCAGGGTGACAAATCTACTTTGGGCGACTTTGGTACTGCGTTCAAAGTTCAAAATCCCTAGCTGTTCGCCTATTTCCCAATGGGGCAATAGTGTCGCGCTATTTTTAGGAATGAGTTCATCGCCCCAGCGGCGGACTTCAATGTTTTCGTCTTCGCTGGCACCATCTGGCGTGCTGGGGCTAGGCAAATTTGGTAGTTGCAGCAGGATGGTTTCCATCTGCTTCTTAATCTCTCGTTCTTGGGGTTCTAGCTCAGACAGTTGAGCTTTGACTTGATTACCTTCTTCCTTGAAACTAAGAATTTCGGGACTGTTGGGATCGGTGCCAGATCTCATCCGATCGCCAACTGTTTTGCCAATTTCGTTACTGCGGGCTTGCCATTCACTGCGCCGGAGTTCGATCGATCGCTGTTGTTGATCCAGTGTAATTAAGAGTTGTAAGTCCAGGTCGCCGTGGCGGCGATCCAATTGAGCTTGCACTGCGGTGGGATTTTCCCTGATTTTTTTAATATCTAACATGACTCAACGGTTCTTTTTCCTCGCCAAGCTCCTATCCTAACTTGACTACTGCGCTTCCTCTACTTTTTTTGGATAAGCTTTTGGAAAGCGTTCAAACGGTATCGATATCGGCATGAGTTTGGCTGTCTCAATTAGAGAACAGGTTTGCCAACGCGCTCAGTATGCTTGCGAATTTTGTGGCATCACCGAAATCGATGCTGGTGAGATGCTCACCATCTATAGTACGGTCGAGTGTAGCCCCTTACCTAGTTAATGCCTATGCGCCGCGATTCGATTTTCTATGCATTGTTTCAGCGATCGCCTAATTTACTATTTGAATTATTAGATGTAGCTCCAGATTTAGCTAGCCAGTATCGGTTTGAATCAGTCGCGGTTAAGGAACCCAAGTTTGAAATTGATGGTGTGTTTCTACCCCCATCATCGGTGACTCCTGGTGTGGTGTATTTCTGTGAAGTCCAGTTTCAAAAGGATGAGAAATTGTACGAACGCCTGTTTGGGGAATCGTTTCTGTATTTTTATCGAAACCGCGCTCTATTTGCAGATTGGGAAGCTGTGGTGATTTATCCATCTCGATCGATCGAGCAGACAAATGGTTATCCCTATCGCGCTCTGTTGAATAGCAATCAAGTTCACTGCGTTTACCTAGATGAGTTGGGAGAAATCGCCCAATTACCCCTGGGGGTGGCTTTGATGGTGTTAACGACGGTTGATGAGGATGCGGCACCAGCGGCGGCGAGAATACTGCTTAGTCGAACTGAGCAAGAGACTAGCACACCCGCGATCGCGCGCGATATCATAGATCTTATCGGTACGATTATGGTCTATAAGTTTACCAATTTATCACGCCAGGAGGTTGATACAATGTTAGGAATTACACTTCAGGAAACACGGGTTTATCGTGAAGCGCGTGAGGAAGGAAAAGATGAAGAGCGGGAGAAAATCGCTCTTAATTTGCTGCGGGAAAATGTTCCACAGGAGATCGTCTCACGCACAACTGGACTGACGATTGAGCAATTACAACAACTTCAATCCTCACCAAGCAAGGGTTGATAGATGGTGATGGTATTCGATCGAGTTTTGCCAAATTGAGGATCGATCGAGCAACACTATTTGACTCGATCGAGATATCTGGTTCGAGGGGATTCATTGCAAAGCAGAAAATATTATGTCGATCGATTTCAATAATTAGATTGAGTCGTAAATCTGCTGTTGGAGAGCGATCAATCGTCTCATTACAAGCTGTAAGTTATGAGCAGCAATCGCTGGACTTACTACTTTTGCCGATTTATAACTCTAAGAGAGATACAATCTTCACTATACCTCCCGATCTCCCCTCAATCTCCAGCTTGTATTCTTCTAGCAATCCCATGCCAACCAAGCACTCCGTTTCTGATGCATTAATCTCAGCTCTTCGGACTTGCCCATCCCAAACCACTGATCCGGCATACATTTCAAATATCTTGATGCTGCCATCCCCTAAAACGGCATCTTGGATGCCTCGAAAAGTTAGCCCCAACTCATCAACGATTGCCCTGGGCAGCATTAAGTCACCAGTGTAACCTGTATCAATTACTGCTTTAATTCCTTTTGTTTGCTTGCGATCGTTCAAAACAGCAATCTGGATAATCGCTTCACGATTTGCATTAACACTGCCAATAATCATTGCAATCTGCTCGAATGGAAAGAACCAATTCGATGCACCGCTCGATGTCCGATGCGTACAAACCGAATTTGAGCATCTGGATATTTCTCTAAGAGTCGATCGGAAGCTGTCAGACTATCCTTTGCGACCTCAAAGGCTCCAGTTTCAATATCGATCGCTACAATCTTGCCACGATCGCCTTCTTCATCAATTTGCGATCGAATCTGAGCTTCATAGATCTCTTCGCCGCGACGAGCCAACTCTTCTTTGCTGAATCGAGGTTGTCCTACTATCATTGGTTTGACCTCATTTTCACTTTACGCATCCATTGTAACCTGAGCGTTCGAGTAAGCGCACTCTCGATCGAGTCTTGCCAAATTAACGATCTATCGAATGATGCGATCGAGCAATGCTATTTGACTCGATCGAGGGGATTCATCGCAAGACAGAAAATATTATGTCGATCGATTTCAATAATTTAGATTGAGTCGTAAATTTGCTGCTGGAGGGCGATCGAATGTTTTGTTATAATTTGTAATTTGTGAGTGGTTGGCAGTTACCACCCGACTGGTGTGACTATATCATATATCAATTCAGCAACACCTCTGTCATACATTTGTAAATCAATAGTTATCCTCTAAGAATAGGTCAATTTAGAATGACAACATATGACAAGATTCCAGTAAATCGAATTAGCTACGGTATTGTCTTGAATGATATAGCAGAAGAGTCGATCTCGACCGATATAAATTTATCTGGATGGATTCTTGGCAGAGCAACAGAAAGTGAATCTATGGTATGTAGCGAGTTGCTTCGCAAGTATGTTTCGCTCGCATTCAGAGATGACTTTCCAAATCAAGAAATGTCGATAAAAGAATCAGGGAACGGATTTCAATACTCACACCTATCCCAAGCTTCATACTGGCGTTATTCTGTCATTCGTCCTACAGATCAGGCGAAATTAAGCGGAGCACAACTTTCAGAGGCATTACGCATTTCTGACGCAAATATTTTTGTTGAAATTTGGTGCATTAAGGATAATGAGGATCAGGATAGTGGAAGATTGGCACAACGAATTGGTGG
>CAXTSZ010000003.1:9093-96939 GCA_964247125.1 uncultured bacterium | reverse complement strand
AATATCTTTGGTCGATGATCGCCTTGAATCTCGATCGATTCCTCTTTACAAGCCCCGCCAGTACCACACTGATTTTTGAGCTGCTTAGTAATTTGCTGCAAGGTGTCTGTGCTAACTTGCCAGCCGGTAATTTCTGTCACCGTCTTACCGCCTCGCCCTTTGCGCGTAGCCTGAATCTTTAAATTTTGCTGTGGCGGTGGCACCTCTGGCCGCGCCAGTGCCTCCATGGGTTCAGCTTCACCAAACTCTCGATATACTACCTGTCGATCGCCATTCCCAGAATTTTGCTTTTTACCTGCCATTGTTTTCAGCTTAACTAATTAAGTAAGATGGGGGACAACCAAAATATTCAGCTGGCCGTCACTTCACCATTATGACCCAAACGCCCTTCTCTCCTACCACTAAAAATATGACTCAACCCGATCGATTGGGTCGGTTCGGCAAGTTTGGTGGCAAATATGTACCGGAAACTTTGATGCCAGCTTTGGCTGAATTGGAAGCAGCTTTTTATCAACACACCAAAGATCCCAGTTTTCAAGCAGAATTACACGGACTATTACACGATTATGTCGGTCGTCCTAGCCCCCTATATTTTGCGGAACGCTTGACTCAGCACTATGCCCGACCGGATGGCAGCGGCGTACAGATTTATTTAAAGCGAGAAGACCTAAACCACACTGGCGCTCACAAAATCAATAACGCTTTAGCGCAAGTATTACTGGCACGGCGGATGAACAAAAAGCGGATTATTGCCGAAACTGGTGCTGGTCAGCACGGCGTTGCTACCGCCACCGTCTGCGCTCGGTTTGGCCTAGAATGTATCATCTATATGGGCATCGAAGACATGCAGCGGCAATCTTTGAATGTGTTTCGGATGCGGCTGTTGGGAGCAACAGTCAGTGCAGTCACCGCTGGTACTGGCACGTTGAAAGATGCCACTTCTGAGGCGATTCGAGATTGGGTAACCAACGTTGAAACTACCCATTACATTTTGGGCTCGGTGGCTGGTCCGCACCCTTATCCCATGATTGTCCGGGACTTCCATGCAATTATTGGCGTAGAAACCCGGCGGCAGGCGCAAGAAAAATGGGGCGGTCTCCCCGATATTCTGTTGGCTTGTGTCGGGGGTGGTTCTAATGCGATGGGACTATTCCATGAATTCATGGCAGAGCAATCTGTCCGGCTGATTGGGATCGAAGCAGCCGGTGCCGGGATTGAAACTGGCCAACACGCAGCCACATTGACAATGGGACGACCGGGCGTACTACATGGGGCGATGAGTTACCTGCTCCAAGATGAGGATGGTCAAGTTACCGAAGCTCATTCCATTAGCGCCGGTTTAGACTATCCCGGCGTGGGACCCGAGCATAGCTTCCTGAAAGATATCCACCGTGCAGAGTATTACAGCGTCACCGATGCTCAAGCCCTTGATGGTTTCCAGCGGCTATCGCAACTGGAAGGCATTATTCCGGCTTTGGAGACCTCTCATGCGATCGCCTATCTAGAAACTCTCTGCCCACAACTCAGCGGCAGTCCCAAGCTGGTGATTAACTGCTCGGGTCGCGGTGACAAGGATGTAAATACGGTAGCCAAGTTCTTGAATCTTGAGTGATAATGACAGCAGTGGTTCAACTGCGGCGTTGGTAACTGCCAATAATGTTTTTTGATCTATGCTTGACTTACTCGGGAACTGAGCTGTTTGCGTTGCGGTAAACTGGACAAGGATCCAGAAACTTAGCAACTAAAACCAAATGCGCCCACCTGGCTTTCGCCAGGTCATAAACTGAGGTAAGACGGCGCTGCGGTTAACCACCACAATTTGACAAAGTATTATGGATTGGCAATTAGTTGGCCTGAGTTTTATTACAGTGTTTGTGGCAGAAATTGGCGATAAAAGTCAGTTGGCAGCGATCGCCATTAGTGGCAGTTCCAATCATCCCCGCGCAGTGTTTTTGGGGTCGGTGGCGGCTTTATTGCTGGCTAGTGCGCTCGGAGTCTTAGCTGGTGGTTCGGTGTCGGTACTGTTTCCCGCCCAGATTTTAAAGGGTTTGGCAGCGGCTGGGTTTGCATTAATGGCGGTACGTTTGCTGTGGCCAGGAGTTGCCAAGGAATAACAACATGGTTTCACGCAAGTTAGATTAGATGTGATCGGTGTCAATAGCAAATATATTTTTGATGTTAACTTTTTCTACGTATTTATATCATTTTCAAATTCAGTGTTTCTACTATTGATTTGTATTGCATAGTGGACAATATAATGGGGTAAAGGAATTTAATATCTTGTCAAGTTAATAGAGAAAAAATGTATGACTGCCTCTTTGATAATGGACAATAATAACAGCTCTAGTGAGATTAGTGATTTCAACCCAGAGCATTGTGATTTGCCAGAATTCAAAGAATATCAGATTACCGAGCAGTTGTACTTAGGAAATCGAACGCTGGTGTATCGGGCGATAAGAAAGTGCGATCGGCAGCCAGTGGTGATCAAGCTGTTACGCAACTCATTTCCCGACTTTAATGAACTTCTCCAATTTCGGCATCAGTATGCTATCGCCAAAAATTTTGATCTACCTAATGTCGTCAAAACCTTAGCATTAGAAAGTTATCAGCACTCCTACATCCTTGTGATGAAAGATTACGGTGGTATTTCCCTCAAAAAATTACTAGAAAAATCTCCTGGCCAAGGAACCAAATCTACCATCGTCTTCGGCAACAACCCACTAACCATCATTACCTTTCTCAATATCGCTATTCAAGTTGCGACAGCTTTAGATGGTTTATATCGTCATCAAGTTATTCACAAAGACCTCAAGCCAGCCAACATTTTAATTAATCCAGAGACCCAGCAAGTTAAACTGACTGACTTCAGTATTTCTTCGTTGCTACCGAGAGAAACCCTCGATATTCGACACGCGACTGCCCTAGAAGGAACACTGGCATATATATCACCGGAGCAAACTGGTCGCATGAATCGTGGCATTGACTACCGTAGTGACTTTTATGCCTTTGGTGTTACCTGCTATGAATTGTTGACTGGTCAGCTACCCTTTGTTTCAGAAGATCCGATGGAGCTGATTCATTGTCATCTAGCCAAGCAGCCCCGCCCCATCCGTCAACTTCAACCAGCCATCCCGCCAGTCCTCGCCGATATCGTCAGTAAACTAATGGCCAAAAATGCGGAGAATCGCTATCAGAGTGCCTTGGGCATCAAACACGATCTAGAGATTTGTTTGGCTCAACTACAACAGACAGGTGATATTCCGGCATTTGCGATCGCTACTAAAGACACCTCCGATCGTTTTCTAATTCCCGAAAAACTCTATGGCCGAGCAGTAGAAATCACCGCGCTGCGCAATGCCTTTGACAGGGTTAGCCGTGGGGCGGCAGAGCTAACATTAATTGCTGGCATTTCTGGTATCGGTAAAACTGCCATAGTACAAGAAATTCATCAGCCAGTTGCGCGGCAGCGGGGCTACTTCATTCAGGGTAAATACGATCAATTGCAACGAAACCTGCCATTTTCGGCATTTGTGCAAGCTTTTCATGACCTTATTAAACAATTACTGGCTAGTCCAGATCGCGAACTACAAATCTGGAAAGGCAAAATTCTAGCAGCAGTCGGGAATCAGGGGGAAATATTAATTGAGGTGTTTCCTGAGCTAGAAAATATTATTGGGAACCAGTCCCCCGCCCGATCATTATTGGGTGATGCCACCCAGCATCAATTTAATTTGGTGATGCAAAAATTTGTGCAAGTTTTTAGCACAGCAGCACATCCCCTAGTATTATTTCTAGATGATTTGCAATGGGCTGATATCGAATCTCTCCAGTTACTAGAAAGTTTAATCCAAAGTACCAAATATTTACTAGTATTAGGTGCTTACCGAGACAATGAAGTATCCCCAGTCCATCCGCTCCAACTAGCGATCAATGACATCAAAAAAACTGGGGTGACAGTCAATACCATTGCACTTCAGCCCTTACAGTTAGAGGATCTGAATCATTTAATTGCCGAAACTCTCCATTGCCCATTGCCGCTCGCCTATCCATTAGCAGTATTAACATATCAAAAAACCCGGGGTAATCCTTTTTTCACCAATCAATTACTCAAAGCTCTGCATCAAGATCAACAAATTACTTTTGATCCGCAAAAGCAGCAATGGGAATGGCACATAACTACAGCTATTGCCAACGATGTGGTAGATTTCATGGCTTTGCAATTACAAAAGTTGCCACCAGCCACCCAAAAAGCACTCCAATTGGCCTCTTGTATTGGCACCCGATTTGATTTGCAAACCTTAGCAGTTGTCTTGAACTGGTCACTAGTAGATACGGCAGCAGCTCTCTTGCCGGGATTGCAAGAAAGTTTGCTGATTTCAACAGCCGAAACTTATAAATATTTGACTGAGTCAGTTATGAGTTCCGTTACTTCGACTTCAGTTAACCCGGTTTATTATTTTGCCCACGATCGCATTCAGCAAGCGGCTTATTCATT
This sequence comes from uncultured bacterium, assembly GCA_964247125.1. Taxonomy (GTDB): domain Bacteria; phylum Cyanobacteriota; class Cyanobacteriia; order Cyanobacteriales; family Chamaesiphonaceae; genus JAAFHZ01. The sequence goes on along the minus strand of CAXTSZ010000003.1, from coordinate 92,444 downwards.
GATTCCTGATCAGCAAAAACAAAGCACTCATCTCTTTATTGGGCAACTATTGCAGGCAGAATTTTCCGAAAAAGCAACTGGTGATAAGTTGTTTGATATTGTTAGACAATTAAACCTGGGCAAAGAATTAATTACTGAATCTACCCAACGACAGAGCCTAGCTGGATTAAATTTTGCCGCCGGTCGCAGAGCGCGCAGTGCTAACGCCTACACCGCTGCTAGTGCTTATTTACAAACTGGGATTGAACTACTCACCACCGACTGCTGGCAAACACAGTATGATTTGGCGATCGATCTTTATACTGCTGCTGCCGAAGCGAGCTATTTAAGTGGTGACACAGCCACCATGCTAAAAATGAACGCAGTAGTATTGCAAGCAGCGCACAGCGTTTTAGACAAAATAAAAATTTATGTATTGCAAATTGAGTCGCAAACAGCCACTGGCCAAATGCTAGAAGCGATCGCGATCGGCAGAGTAGCACTCCAAGAATTAGGATTTTCGCTCCCGGCGGTAGCAGATGAAGCCGTTGTGGAGCAGACCCTACAACAATTAGCTAGTCAGCTGGAGGGCAGATTAGCCGCCGAGCTGACCGATCTACCCGTGATGAACAATCCCACTGCGGTAGCAGCCATGAAATTGTGTGTGATCTTAGGCGCACCCATTTTTATTGGGATGCCCAGTTTGATGCCAATCTTGAGTGCCATGATGGTGAGCATCTCGTTGCAATTCGGCAATACAGCAGCATCTTTGGTGGGATATGCCAATTACGGATTGGTATTGAGTTCTTTTGAGAATGATATTGAAACTGGCTATAGCTTTGGTAAATTAGCATTACAGTTGCTCGATCATTTTGATGCCCGCACCTGCAAAAGCACTATTTTATTTGTTTTTGGGGGCTGGCTGCAACATCGCCAAGAAGCCATCCGCGCCACCCTGCCCACCCTCAAAAATGCCTACATGGCGGGCATCGAAACCGGTGCTTTGCCCATCGCTGGCTATAGCATCAATTGTTATTACGAAGCCCACTTGCTGAGTGGCATCGAGCTAGAGTCTTGGGTCGAAGAAGCTGCCGCCCACAGCCTAGCCTTAGCCCAAATGAAACAGTACTCGGCGCAGGCTCATTTGGATATTAAAAGACAGGTAGCCCAGCACTTTAGCAACAGCAACAATATTGATGCCGAAATATTAATGCTATCCCCACAGCAGCAAGAGCATGATCTTAGTTGTAGTGCTTATATCTCCATCTATCAACTACTACTGGCCTACTCCTTTGGCAATTATCCGGCGGCGTTGACTTACCGGCATCAAGCTCAACAGTATTTGCCAGCAGTGTCTGGCATGATGCTGATACCAGTTTTTCATTTTTATGCAGCCCTGACTTATATCGCACTCCTGGGCACCCAGCCAGCAGCAGAACAGGCCGTCATGCTGGCACAGATCGAGACCCATCAATCAATTTTGGCGGAGTGGTCGCAGACGGCACCGACGAATTATTTACACAAGTGGCATCTAGTTGAAGCTGAAAAACAGCGCGTATTAGGCAACAGAGCGCTGGCGATCGAACACTATGATCTGGCCATTACTGGTGCTGAAACCAATCAATTCCTCAATGAAGAAGCCCTCGCTAACGAGTTAACAGCTAAATTTTATCTGGATTGGGGTCGGGTAAAAGTGGCTCAAGTCTATATGACGGCAGCCTATTATGGCTATATCCGGTGGGGAGCCACTGCCAAAGTCATAGATCTCACCACTCGCTATACTCAACTCCTTTCTTTGATTTCTAATACCGCAAGCAACTTAGAAACATCTCTGTTTTCCACAAGTGGTTCTAATCAATTAGATCTAGCAACTCTCTTGAGAGTATCTCGCGCCATCTCGGAAGAAATAGAGCTGGACAAACTATTGGCAACTCTGTTGAAAAATGTGATTACCAATGCTGGTGCTGATAAATGTGTTTTACTCCTCCAAAAAGAGCAAACATTAGAAATTATTGCCCGCGTAGCAGCGGGTCAGCAACCACAGCTACTAGCCCCGATAGCACTAGAGGTTAGTCAGGACTTAGCCATCAGTGTAGTTAATGCTGTCCGAAGCAACCAAGAGCCGCTCTTACTAGACAATGCCATCAAACACCCGCAGTTCTCGCAAGATGCTTATATTCAGCAACACCAACTATCCAGTATCCTATGCTGTCCTATTATCAAGCAGGGTCGATTGATTGGAGCGATCTATCTAGAAAATAGCCTGACAACTGCTGCATTTACTCGCGATCGCCTAGACCTCTTGCAATTACTCACCGCCCAAGCCGCGATCTCGATCGAGAATGCCCAACTCTACACTGAGCAGCAGGTCTCACTCGCATCTTTGGAACAACGAGTTGTAGAAAGAACAACCGAATTGAAAGTAGCCAAAGAATTAGCCGACCAAGCCAATCAGGCCAAAAGTGGGTTTTTAGCCAATATGAGCCATGAACTGCGCACGCCACTTAACGCCATTTTGGGAATGTCCGAATGCTTGCAAGAAGGAGTTTTTGGAGATATCAACGATCGTCAGCAGCGATCGATACAAACGATTGAAAAAAGTGGCAGCCACTTGCTGGCATTAATTAATGACATTCTAGAAATCTCCAAAATCGAAGCAGGCAAGCTAGAACTCGAAGTTACCGACACGGCTATTGAACAGCTCTGCAACTCTAGTTTGTCTTTCGTGAGACAACAAGCACTGCAAAAAGATATCCATTTAATCAGTAACTTCCAAGCAGATCTGGGGAGTACCGACGTCGATGAGCGGCGGATCCGTCAAGTACTGATCAACTTACTCAGTAATGCCGTTAAATTTACCCCCATGCGTGGTCAGGTAATATTAAACGCTTACTGTGAGGAAGTGACAACGGGTGTCAATCCTGCGGCAGCACCAACGCACGTCCTGTGCTTATCTGTCACCGATAATGGCATTGGCATCGCTTCCAGCGATCTCTCAAAACTCTTCCAGCCTTTTGTCCAAATTGACAACAGTCTGAGCCGCCAACATGCCGGCACCGGATTAGGACTGTCTTTAGTGAAACAAATTGTCGATCTGCATGGTGGCTCGGTCGCGGTCAACAGTGAAGTAGGGCAAGGCAGCTGCTTTACCATCCGGCTACCCTACAACCAACTACAGCGCTCGTTAGCCCCAGGTGGCACACATTTGGATGGTCCGCCATCGGGGACTATCCAGGATTCTCACAGCAACGAACCAGTCCAGCCCCTCATTTTGTTGGCAGAGGATAATCTGGCCAATACCGAAACCTTTGTGAATTATCTAGAGAGTCGTGGCTATCGCCTAATTTTGGCAACCAATGGCCAAGAAGCGATCGATCTAAATAAATTACATACTCCCAACTTAATTTTAATGGACATCCAGATGCCCAAAGTCAATGGTCTGGAAGCTATTCAGCAAATTCGTGCCAATTACCAAGATATTCCGATCATTGCGCTCACGGCTCTCGCCATGCAGGACGATCGGGAAAAATGCTTACAAGCAGGAGCTACTGAATATCTCAGCAAACCCGTCCAGCTCAAGCAGCTCAATAACACAATTAGACAACTATTAGCAACTTCAGCCCTCAATTAGTACTAAAGCTGTTGTGCGATCAATAGCGACTTGTAGCACCCGATACTTTTCTTGATATTTATAACTGCTGGAGTGGATAAAAAATTAAATTCGTTATAGGATGTATATTAATATTTTCTAAACACCAAGAGTTCTTCTCCAGTACAAAAAATATTTAAGCCATCACTCATCTAAGATTTTCACCTGACTTTTTATCAAAGTTCAGGGATACTATCGACATATCTTAGAAATCAAATAGCTTATCAATATTGCACTATTAAACATTAATCAGGAGCCAGCTATTTCAAGTTAATAGCTCAGTTTCTGATATGTAAGCAAATTCAGTAGTTTCTCATGGTAAACACATAGAGATTACTGATATTGCTGGGAAGAATTTGTTTGGAAATAAAGAAAAAATCAGACATCTAGCTTGGAGAAATGAGTAATGAATCAACTAAAAACAGCTCCCGATCAGCAAGTCATTTCCCGGACGGCTCCAGCAAAGAGTAGCTACCTATTTCAAGAAATAGTTCAAGATATTGCCGAAGAAAATGTCACACCACAGACAATACTGCAATTAAAGAAAATTCATAACACTTTCCAACTACAACCACACACCCTCAGCAATATTGTTAGTAAAGCTTTGCAATGGCAATTGGGTAGTGCCGATGAGAAGATTGATCGCAATCTCTACTTAGCTAAAGATGGGATTGCTCAAATTGATTTGTTCAGATTACTAATAGAAGAGCTACCGCATGTGGCCTTTGCCCAAAACATTGTCAACAAAATCATTGTGGATGTATGTGCAACTCATCAACAAGTTGTCTTGCTGGATATCGGCATTGGCACAGGTCTACAATGCAGCACGATCATTCGAGAGCTTGCCCAAAAGTCATCATCGTTGCAAGAAATCACGATCGTGGGGATCGAACCCTCTGCCGATAGCTTGGTAGCAGCGACGAAAAGATTTCAAGAATTGCAAAAAGAGATTGGTATCCGACTAATCTTTCATCCAATTCATGGTTGTGCCGAAGATATTTCTAGCACCGATTGGACTAGCTTAATCGATCAATATAAACACCAAAATGTGGTGATCAATGCATCTTTTGCGCTGCACCACATTAAAAATAATGCCCAGCATCCCAATATGCGTGCAGATATCTTCCGTCTGCTCTATGATTTCCAACCTTTAGCAGTTTTGATTAGTGAACCAAATAGCGATCACTTAAATGAAAATTTTGCCCAGCGATTTGAAAATTGCTTTCGCCATTTTAATTTTGTATTTCAACTAATTAATGAGTTAGCAATTTCAGGGGATGAGAAGAGAGCCTTAAAACTATTTTTCGGGAGAGAAATCAGAGACATTATTGGCAATCAAGAAGAGCTAAGAAGTGAGCGCCATGAATTAGCAACAACCTGGATCGATCGCTTGCGCCAAGCAAATTTTCAGCTCCAAGACAGTTATCAGTCCTACCTGCCGACATCGACTGATTTCATTGGTATTCGACCGACCAACGAACAGTTTCTCAGTTTTGAGTATCAGCAAGAGAGCTTGGTAGCGGTGATGTATGCGGTACCAGCTCAAATTTAGTGGCGACTAGTATCGATTTTGCCCTCACTCCCAGCCCCTCTCCCAAGATTGGGCGAGGGAAGTAAGACTCCGATCCCCCTTCAGGGGTTAGGGGATGAGGGCGATTCGTATTTCAGATCAGCAACGCCAAAAACAGATAGAGATTGGAATGGGCTGAGATTAAATCCCGGCCAATTCCGATCGCAAAAAGTCCACAAACTGGCGAGCAGTTCTGCCCGATCGACCATTTTGCTGAGTGGCCCATTGCAAAGCCCGCCCGGTCAAATCTGCGGTGGTAATATCCATCCCAGCCGCAAGATGATGAACTATCTGCAAGTACGTATCCTGATTTGCTGGTTCAAAAGTCAGCGTTAGACCAAACCGATCGCTGAATGATAGTTGTTCTTGCACCGTATCCCACTGATGAATTTCGTCGCTATCTTGGGGGCGTGGTCGATCGGCAAAAAACTCCCGAATCAAATGGCGACGGTTGGAAGTAGCATAGACCGCGATGTTCTGCGGGCGTGCCACCAAACCACCCTCCAGAACCACCTTGAGGGCTTTAAAAGCATCTTCATCCGCCTCAAAAGATAAATCATCCACAAAAATAATAAATTTCTGCGGTGATGGGCGTAGTTGCTCTAAAATTTGCGGCAGATTCATCAATTCGTTTTTAGGGACTTCAATGAGGCGTAAGTTAGCAAACTCATGGACTAAAGACTTGACCAGTGAAGATTTACCGGAACCACGACTACCATAGAGCAACACGTTCAAGGCCGGATAACCCGCCGCCAGCGCCTGAGTATTGCGGATGAGGGCTTGCTGCTGCCAGCTATACCCCACTAAATCTTGGAGTTTAACCGGATCGGGATCAGCCACCCCATGCAATTCGCCCTGTTGGTAGCGAAAGGCAGCAAATTGGGCAAAGTGACCAGTGCCAAACTGTCGATAGTGTTCGATTAAATCTGGTATTACTCTCGACCAATCGGCCGATTGGTCGAGAGTAATTAATAAATTGCTGGTAGATGAAGGGGGCAAATGGTCGACCCACGCCACGGTTGGGCGATCAGTAGCTACCGCTACCCATTGAGCAATCTGCTCGCAACTACAACTATAGACCTCTCTTAAGATTTGGAGATCATGCTGCACCGCCTGCCGCAGTGCTGGGGACAAGTCCAGCCAGTCGGTTTGTTGCACCTGCCGCGTGAAAGGATTGTCTGTTGTTACTAGTTGATGGAGTAAGTGATCTTGCCAGCCCAGCTGTTGATCGGCTAACGATCGAAACCAAGCTCCATAAGCAACTAAAATATTGGCCTTGTCGGCCACCAACAGCTCTCGCCACAGCCGACCGGGTGCAGCGGCCAACACTGTTTGATAGATGAGCAGGGCATTCGATCGCCAGTACAGCTGTTGGTTATTCATGATTATTGATGGCGAAGTTTATCTTTGTTTAGTGCAGATCAACGCCCGATCCGTCGCAGCGATCGCGGCGGCTCTGGTCTCTTGGGCAGTTGCCACTAAATAATAGCTGCTGCGCAGTTTCACGATCGATTGATTGCGCAAAGATCCACCTTTGAAACGGTAAGCATCCCCAAATTTTTGATAGGCGCCGCTCACAATCGGATAAGCACTAGTGCCAGTTTTGTAAGTGCGGTCAGACCGGATCGCTACTTTGGTGGGTACGCCCAAGATGCGACAAGTAAAAGTATCAATCACGGCTCCCACTGGCTTCGATTCAGAAGTTTTTGGGGGGGTGCGCAGAGAACCGGGCGGTATGACTTGGGCGCTACTAATGGTGGAAAAGACCGTATTGCTAGTGCCGATCACTAACCAGCAGCCTAAAAATATTAATGATTTACGCATGGTTGATTAAAAATATCTACATAGTCTATCAGAACTATTAGTTTGGATAGATGTTCCCCAGCCGGATCTTGGCTGTCGATCAGCCCCAGCAGCAATGGTGATTTCGTTATAATTTTAAGAAATGTAACGAAAAAATCATGGCGAAAATTGTGGTCGTGGGTGCCGGGATTGGTGGATTAACGAGCGCGGCCCTCCTAGCCAAGCAGGGCCATGAAGTCATCGTCTTCGAGCAAGCGATCGTGCCGGGGGGCTGTGCTGCCACTTTCCAAAGACGCGGTTATACCTTCGATGTGGGCGCGACCCAAGTGGCTGGTTTAGAACCGGGCGGCATTCACCACCGGATTTTTCAAGAACTCGAAATCGAATTACCCGCTGCCACGTTTTGCGATCCAGCCTGTGCCGTCTTCTTGCCCGGTGAAAGTTCACCCATTAACGTCTGGCGTGATCCGGAACAGTGGCGACAGGAAAGACAGCGCCAGTTTCCGGGCAGTGCATATTTTTGGCAGTTTATGGAAAAGCTGTTTGCCATTAGCTGGGAATTTCAATCGCGGGATCCAGTCTTACCACCGCGCAGTCTGTGGGATGTTGGTCAACTGCTATCAGCACTGCGTCCTAATACGTTGTTAACGGTGCCATTGGCACTGGCGACGGTGGGCGATGCTCTGCGTTGGTTTGGCTTGACCAACGATCGACGACTGCGGCTTTTTCTTGATCTCCAGCTCAAGCTTTATTCCCAGGTCACTGCCGCCGAAACAGCTCTACTCTACGCCGCTACCGCCCTGGGCGTATCCCAAGCGCCCCAAGGACTCTATCATCTGCAAGGCAGTATGCAGGTGTTGAGCGATCGATTAGTTGCTGCTCTAGAGCGCGATGGGGGCAAGTTACTCCTACGGCATCGGGTGCTGAATATCCACACCGATCGATCGCGCGCAACCGGGGTGACGGTGCAATCGGCTAGTAGCACTTGGCTAGAAAATGCTGACTATGTCGTGGCCAATGTAACTGTCCAAAACTTGGTAGAAATGGTGCAGGGCGACCAAGCCCAAAAATCGGGCTGGTGGCAAAACTATCGATCGCGCACCGCCCAACTACCGACCCCCGCTGCCGCTTTTGTGATCTATTTGGGGGTCGATCGCGCCGCCATTCCAGCAGATTGCCCGCCCCATCTCCAGTTTTTGTACGATGAGCAGCAGATCATTGGTGAAAATAACTCGTTGTTTGTCTCGGTGAGCAAGCCGGGTGATGGTCGCGCTCCCTCCGATCAACAAGCGACAATTATTGCTTCTTCTTTTACTGATCCAAAGAAGTGGTACAGCCCCCAGGCTGATGTGGCGGCGCTGAAAGCCGAATATACCAAAATAGCGATCGAGCGACTATCTACTTACTTTACACTCACCCCGGAGCTAATTCAGGTCTGTGAAGCTGGCACGCCACATACTTTTGCGCGCTATACAGCGCGGCTCAACGGCTTTGTGGGCGGCATTGGTCAGCGCGTGCCCAACTTTGGCCCCTTTGGCATTGCCAATCGGACACCGATCGCTGGTTTGTGGTTAGTCGGTGATTCTACCCACCCCGGCGAAGGTACGGCGGGGGTGAGTTATTCGGCTTTAACTGTAGCAAGACAAATTAGGCAGCAACTTTAGTTGCCAGCTGGGTTGCTTTGAGAATTCTCCCACTGCTGAATTGCCCGCTGGGCAGCGGCATAGGCAGTCGAGCCAGTGGGGATAACTTGGGCGATCGAAATAGCACGACCTAAATCGTAACTAGCAGCGGCTTGAGCTTGACGAAACATTTCGCTGCTCCATTTGTTAGCCGCCGCCTGCGCCGCCGGGTAAGCACCAGATTTACTAGGAACGCGCTGGACAGCTTCGATCGCTCCCAATAACGCCTCGGGAGTACCTTCGTTAGCCAACTGTTGCGCATCAGACAACCGCTGCCTAGCTTCGGTGTCACCATTCCAGTCGCCAATTCTGGCTTGGGCTTGGCCGTAGAGGGCACGACCGGCTCCAATCTGGTTCGCGGTGGCGATCGCCGCTGGAATATTCCCATCCCGCGCTTGCAGTTCGGCATTTTCTAAAATTGGCGCATCCTGCATTTTTTGAATTTGATTAGTCCATTGCTTAATTTTGTGCTGGGCATCTGGATACAACGCTCTACCTGGGGGTAATTGCCGGAGTTGAGCCGTAGCCTGCTGCAAAGCCTGTACACTGCCAGCACTCGCTAGTTGATCGGCGGCATCAATGTAGGGCTGATCCTGAATGACTTGGATCTGCTTGCGCCAGCCCGCCATTGTGCTAGCGGCCTCAGCGGCGCGGGGGTTAGTCCCCGGAATGTGGCTGACTTCCTTAATTGCGGCTTCAAAGCCCCCAATATCACCCGCCGCCGCCATAGTTTTAGCTCGTTGGAGGTAAGCTAAATCCTGGACTTCTAATTGCCAACCCGTTAATAGCTCTTGGGCACGACTGTAGACAGTACTGGTCGGCTTCACCGCTTGAGCGGTACTAATAGCTACTTCTAAATCACTAATGGTATTGCGATGAGCGGCGGCTTGGGCATCAGCGATCGATCGGATATCTTGCAGTTCTGCCTGAATTTCGGGATTAGCTGGAATCTGTTGGGTAATTTCTTGGACAGCCTTCCAATTGTTTTGCCGCAGCTGCACTTTAGCCATTTCCAACATCTGCTTGCCGGCCGTGGCAATTAAGTCTTGAGATTCTTTATAGGCGTAACTCTGCTTGTCAATTTTGCGAGCGATGGCAATGGCTGCCAGCAAGTCTTTCAAACCATTACTTTTCGCTAACTTGCGGGCTTGATCGAGTTGGTTACTATCTTTTTCGGCCTGACTAACTTTACTGGTTAACTCTGGATACTTAACGTTGCTCCAGTAGTCGTTACCAAGTCTATTTAGCTTAGCGGCTACTTGCGAGGCCGCCACCCAATTAGAATTACGCAGCAGGTTCTCTGTTTTATCATAAATTTCCTGAGCTGCTTTCCAGGTCGTTTGCCAATGGTCAACCCGTTTGCCTGCTCGCTGATAAGCTAGCACTTGGGGTGGCACTAATTTGGCCATCGCTACGGCCTCGTCAATATTGCCCTGTTGATAAGATGCTTCGGCAAGACGAATCAAATCCATTGACCATTTCTGGATGTTGGCATCGATGTAACCCCGCAGCGGGTCGTCTTTGGGAATATCTTTAACAAAACTAAAAGCCGCTGCTAAATCTTTGAGGGTCTGCTTGCTCGCGGCAGCCTGACCACAGTAGACCCGCAGCGAGGCCGAAGCCATCGGCAAAAAAAGTTCGGGGCAATTGGGGACAGCTTTCGGATTGAGCAACATGCCCAGCGAGATATAAACCATTCCACCGCATAGGCTACAGGTGATCGCTGCCCAAAATGGCCAGCTGCGGATAAATGGCTTATTTAGCCATTTGGGCACTTGTGAGACTATCTGCTTGGTGATGGTCGTTGCTTGATCGAAGTTGAAGCGCGAGTCTATTTTGGGCAACGCTGTTCTTCCTGCAAACTGCAAAATTCTTGAGGACTATTGTGATTTTCTTCCTGTCGTCTGTCAAGGCGACAACTAGCGGATCTGGTAAATCTTCTATTGGTCTAAAAACACTGTCTTATATCTAGAATACCCAATCGACAGATCAGATGACTAAAAAATTCACTTAAGATATCAATTTTAACTCTATGGTAGTTTTGTAATAAGAGCTGCTAGCTGCTGTTCATCTAGCTGATAGACATTGCTACAAAATTCGCAAGTCACTTCTGCGCCTTTGTCTTGAACAAGCATATCTTCTAGTTCGCTGCGCCCGAGCATGTGAAGAGCAGATTTCATGCGATCGAACGAGCAGCCGCAGTGGTACTTCAAGATCTGAACTTCGGGAAAGATCTCTAAACCCAAATCGCCCAGGATATTTTCCATCATTTGGGGGAGAGTTTGGCCGGCCTGGAGCATGGGTGTAAAGCCTTGTACCGCTTTGAGGCGAGATTCTAGCAGCTCCACCAGAGCTTCATCGGTGGCAGCTTTCGGTAACACCTGAATCAACAATCCGCCAGCGGCTTTGACGCCATCAGCGCCCACAAACACACCGACAATTAGAGCCGAAGGGGTTTGCTCTGAAGTAGCCAAGTAATGGGTTAGATCATCACCGATTTCGCCGGAGACTAGCTCGACCGTACTAGTGTATGGATAACCAGATCCATTATCTCGGACTACATATAGATAGCCCCGTCTACCAACCGCCCCACCGACATCTAATTTGCCTTGATCATTGGGGGGGAGTTCGATCGTGGGATTCCCCACATAACCGCGCACCATGCCATTCAGTCCGGCATCCACCAAAATACCGTTCAAGGGACCTTGGCCTTTGATCCGAATATTCACGCGGGCATCGGCTTTCTTCATGCTGGAGGCAAAGAGCAGTCCCGCCGCCATGGTTCGGCCCAGAGCCGCAGTAGCCACATAAGATAATTTGTGCCTGGTGCGGGCTTCTTCGGTGAGCTGGGTAGTAATGGCCCCGACGACCCGAATCCCGCCGTCAGCGGCTGTTGCTTTGATCAGTTTGTCTGCCATGGTTTTTCTGAGCTTTTCTTTAAAATTGTATCGGGAGAAATATCCCGCTGCCAGCTATTGCCCAGATTAAATACGCCGAGCCGGGGCAGCCCTGAGTAGGGCGAGGGTCACGATCAATAGCGTGGGCGTGAGCCAGTCGCCCAGGTGAACATAGAGTGTCTGGTCGCGGAGCCGATAAATTTTGTGGCCGTGGGTGACAAATTCATGGAGACCGGATTGCCATTGAGTATGCCCATGTGGATCAACGATCGCCGAGTAGCCCGTGTTGGTAGCGCGCACTGCCCAGCGGTTGGTTTCGATCGCCCGCATCACATCTTGGGCATGGTGCTGGGCGGGCATCGCCGCTGCATAGTGGGCGTTGTTAGAAGCAGTAATAATAAATTCACCCTGTTGTGCCTGCCGCCGAAAAAGCTCACCAAAGGCCGATTCGTAACAGATACCGACGATCGCTTGACCAAAAGGAGTATTAAATACTTGGTCGCTGGTGCCCTTAATTTGATCAGCTTCTAGTGGTGACAAGCGCTTAATCCATTTACCAATCACTTCCTTAAAGGGAATATATTCACCCAACGGCACTAGTTTTTGTTTGTTGTATCGACCGATAAAATTGCCCTGGCCATCGATCGCATGCAAACTATTAGTGTAATTGCTGCCCGCATCGCCAAAAGCCCCTAGCCACATGGGAATTCCCTGTTCTAAGATGGCCTGATACAGCTCCGTTTGTTTGATGGCTGCTGGCAGCAGTGGTAGAGATCCTTCCGGGGTCAAGACCACTTGCACGCCCGCACTGGCCAGTTGACGATAACCCTGGGTGTAATTTTTCAGTGCTTGTTGACGACCATTGCCATAGAGCTTAATTTCGTTGGGAATGTTTCCCTGAATAATACCCACTTGCAGAGCGTTGGCCGGGGTAGCGAGTAAGGGCAACTGCGCCAGTACCGAGCCAATACTGTGACTGGCTACCACCAGCACGATGGCAGCACTGGCTAGGGAAAGGGTGGTGCGTTGTTGCCCTTGCCAGTTGGCGAGGATCGCCTCAGCCATCAGCCCATTAACAGCTACCAAGACAGCGGTGATTGTACTGCCCCCGGACAGCTGCCCCAGATGTAAAATCGATAAGTTGTAGGGACTTTGGGTCAGGGCCAAGGTAGACCACCACAGATCGCTCTGGCTCCACAGATATTCGATGCCACACCACAGGGCGGTACCCGCCACCACCCGCACCCCGGGCGGGAGTTGGGGATGGTAGCGACAGAGCCAGCTCAAACCTGCTGACCACAGAATTACCACTGCGGCACCCCACAGGGTAATAAATACTAAACAGGCGATCGCGATCGCCAAACTGGTCAGCCAGGGTACGCCCATCCAGGCCATGGGATGCACCCCCAAAATCCAGGACAGTGCCACTCCGTGATAGCCGATCCCCCAGCATAAGCCATAGATCCAGCCGCCCGATCGCGCATGGCGCACCACCAAGATCCACAGGGGGATCAGGGCGATCCAAGCCAAATACCAGGCATTAACGGGAGACACGGTCAACCCCATCAATAATCCGCTACCCAGGGCGAGAAGCAGCTGCAAAATAAACGCGAGAGAGGTCGTTAGAACTGGCAAAATTTATTTAGCTTGTCAAAAAAATATGATTTAGCATCTCGCTCAAATCAGCTTTACCATTGTAGGTGCTGCTGTCAGCTCTATGTTGTCTTGACATCTTCGCCCGGTTAATTTATGAAAAATGCTGCAAAACTGGGGTCAGGTTGACAGTCGGCGGCTACTCTCACTGGTGACAACATGTATACCCTCTATATTGCTAACAAACTGTACTCATCCTGGTCACTACGACCCTGGGTGCTGATGAGCGAGAAAGCAATTCCATTTACTGAACAGATTGTGCCCTTGGCCACAGGCAGTAGTTGGGAAAAATATCGGGCATTTTCCCCGAATGGCCGGGTACCTTGTTTACACGATGACAAGATAGTGGTTTGGGATTCTTTGGCCATCGTTGAATATTTGGCAGAACGTCATCCCGGCGTTTGGTCTTTAGACCCGATCGCCCGAGCATGGTCGCGATCGGCTGCTGCTGAAATGCATTCTGGTTTCCAGAGCATCCGCCAGCAGTGTTCGATGCACTGTGGCCTGTGCATCCAGCTCCCCCAAATTTCCGCAAGTTTGCAACGGGATCTCGATCGAATTGATGAACTCTGGAGTGAGGGGTTAGATAGCTTCGCTGGCCCATACTTGGGCGGTGATACTTTTACTGCTGTTGATGCTTTTTTTGCGCCGATCGCCATCCGCGTTCAGAACTATGGCTTACCACTCAGTCCCATCTGTACCGAATATGTTCAGCGGCTACTAAAGCTTGATTCGATGGTGAGTTGGATTGCCGCCGCACGACAAGAACCGTGGCAGGAATCCAATCATGAGAAAGAAGTGCGCCAAAGCGGCACTATCTTGGCAGATCACCGACAGAAATAAAGTGGGTTTTCAGTGAACTGTTGGTGAACAGCAACAATTGCTGCTAGGATAATACCCATGTACTGTCAGCGATATCTGCAAGCTATGGCAACCACCAATAATCCGAAAACAGATCGAGATAAAGCGCTAAATTTAGTTCTCAGCCAGATTGAAAAGTCGTTTGGCAAGGGCGCGATCGTGCGGCTGGGTGATGCCGGTCGAATGAAAATTGAAACCATTTCCAGCGGTGCTTTGACCTTAGATATTGCCCTGGGTGGCGGCTTGCCCAAGGGACGGATCATTGAAATTTATGGTCCCGAAAGCTCTGGTAAAACGACCCTGGCGTTGCATGCGATCGCCGAAGTGCAAAAGGCTGGAGGCGTAGCGGCTTTTGTCGACGCGGAACATGCCCTCGATCCCGCCTATTCGGCAGTGTTGGGCGTAGATGTAGAGAATTTATTAGTTGCCCAGCCCGATTCCGGCGAAGCAGCACTAGAAATAGTCGATCAGCTAGTGCGATCTTCGGCTGTAGATATTGTGGTAATCGACTCCGTGGCAGCGCTAGTACCCCGCGCCGAAATTGAAGGGGATATGGGAGATTCACACATGGGTTTACAAGCCCGTTTGATGAGCCAAGCCATGCGCAAAATTACTGGTAATATCGCTAAATCGGGCTGTACGGTAGTTTTCTTAAACCAACTCCGCCAAAAAATTGGGATTACCTACGGTAGCCCCGAAACTACTACCGGTGGTAATGCCCTCAAGTTCTATGCCTCCGTCCGCCTGGATATTCGCCGGATTCAGACTCTCAAAAGAGTTAATGGCGGGGAATACGGCATTCGGGCGAAGGTGAAAGTAGCTAAGAATAAAGTGGCTCCACCGTTTCGGATTGCTGAATTTGACATTATCTTTGGTAAAGGCATCTCCACCATCGGTTGTCTGGTTGATTTATCTGAAGAAATGGGCATCATTACCAGACGCGGGGCCTGGTATAGCTATAACGGTGACAATATCGGTCAGGGTCGGGATAATACCATTAAGTACATGGAAGAAAAACCGGATGTTGCTGCTCAGGTACAGCAATTGGTTTGGGATAAATTGAATGCGGGGGTGGCCGTCTCGGCTAATTCGCTCAAAGCTGCTGAAATTGATGCTGACGAGGAAGAAGAGGAAGAACCCGAAGCCTAAAATGCCTCAATCACACCTAGGTCGTGGGCAATATCCACTACCTAGATTTTAAGGAATTTTCTGGTCTTACGATCGATCGGGCTTATCTAAACGGCAGCTAGGTTGAAATAAATCGAAAATTCCTTGCCGATTGAAGCAGGTAGTTATTTTGGTGAGCAATTGACCATAGTTTTCATTGCCAGTGATTAATCTCTGTTTCTGATGCGTGCGCAGTTCGCAAGGCTCGCCGATCAGACATTGCTGATTGTCGAGACCAACTTCGGCTCCACTGGTGTTGATAATTCCCACCACCTGCCCCCCAGCTAACAGGGGAGAGCCAGACATGCCACCCACAATGCTACAACGATTTTTCAGGGATTGTGGCCAGGTGTAAACGCCCTCTTGGACTTGGACGGTGGCACCCAGGGTACAAGTAGCCAGGTGTAGAAATTGTCGATCGAAAGGCACTCGGGCACCAGGCACCCCCACCACCGCAATTTCTTCACCAACTGGGCTAGGCTTGGTCGCTAAATTTAAAGGCACAATCCCCGCTGCGGCCATTTCCCCTTGCGTGGGTGACAGTTCTAAGAGCGCTATATCATTGTTTTTCATGGTGGCGTACAGAACTTTTTGCACCGCATAAGACCTGCGGGGGTGGGCAACCCGGGCAAAATAGTTGGGCGTAAAAGTCAAAGGCGCTCCCGCTTTACTCCAGGATCGGATCTTTCTGTTGATAATAATTTCATTAGCTCCGGGTAAATTACTGATCAAATCAATGCAATGAGCGTTGGTCACTACATAGGCTGGCGCTGAGGATCTGTTGTTGATCAAAAAACCAGTACAGGTGGAGAACTGCTGAATTTTAATCAAGCCAATGCCACTGTAAACAGCTGTAGCATTCAGCATTTGCCAATCGATCGCCGCGTAGTCCAGCGGTGATTCCGATCGGCGCTGTCCCTGTCGATCGAAAACAGCGGCGAAGCCAGACCAGTTGGTCATAAATACGCCAAAAACTCCCAGCCAGATCAACGCTATACGGCACATGATTTTGATTCCCAGATGTACAGACCACACTCTGTGCCAATATAGCAATCTCGATCGGGTTCAGGGAAGCCGCTGAATTTCGTGTAGGATCAAAGGGCGATGTTTATAGCTGCCTAGCCTCCTCCCATGACCAAAGTTTATAAAGTCGAACTTCATCATCAGGGTGAAATTCATACCATTGATGTGCCTGAAGATAAGCAAATTTTGCGGGCCGCATTTGCTGCGGGTATTGACCTACCCACTTCTTGTAATGCTGGTGTTTGTACTACTTGTGCCGCGCAGTTAATTGCGGGCGAAATAGAACAAAGTGGTGGCATGGGCGTGAGTCCAGATCTGCAAGCCGCCGGGTTTGTCCTGCTCTGTGTGGCTTATCCTCGTTCCGATCTGAAGATTCAAACCGAAAAAGAAGATGAGCTATACGAATTGCAATTTGGCCGCTACCAAAAGACCTAATGACCACTAAATTTGTGGATTTAGATATTCCTTTCACGAACTTAGCGCAAACTTTGCCGCAACAAGTTGAACTGGCTTTGCGGCAGTGGGGAGAACCATTGCGGTGGGCGATTACCCGTGTGGATGTGGCGCAGCAGACTGTCCATGTTGAAGCGATCGTGACGATTACTTAGAGCGATCGACGATACTCAGCCAACAGCTCTGGTAAAGAGGCATAGCCAGCTGTGCCCAATAGCTCGATCAGCTTTTCTTGAGGAAGCAGCATCACGCCCCCCACGCCCAAATGTTCTTCTAAGTTGCTTAAAATGCTGGCCGCCTGCCGCCACTCTTTTGCCCCAATCTGATGCAGCGAATACATTCCTGTCCCGGCATAGAACATGGTGGCTGGATAGTCTTGCTGTCTGTAATAGGCTGCGGCTAAATACGTGATTCCCAAACCACGTAAGTATAAATCATTAATTGCTTGAGCCGCTTCAACGCCCTGCGTCAAATAGTTGATGGCTTCATCAGCATCTTGGAGCGTTAGGTAAGCAATCCCTAAACTGTGATAACACAGTGCCAAGCTCTGGCGATCGGCGAGCTTTTCCGCAATTTTCAGTCCCTGTTGTAAATAGCTAGTGTTTTGCTCGTAGACTTCTAACTCTTCCTCGGCGCGGGCTTGAGCCGATAAGACCTCACTGTATCCGTAGTTAATCAGTGCATTAGCTTCGCCACGCCGATCGCCAGCTTGTCTGGCTAGAACTAATGCCCGCTGACTATAGTTAATGGCGTTGTCATAGTTTTGTTCGCGTAAATATATCCGGCTGAGGTGATTGAAATTGGCCACTTCACAAGATTTGTCCCCAGCGGCATTAGCGATCGCTAGTGCTTCTTGATGTAATTCAATCGCCCGCTCCATCCGACCTAACACCTGCTGCGAATAGCCTAGGATCGTGAGAATTCGACCTTTTTCTTGAGTGCCGGCCACTTGCTTTAAGGGTTGGTCGAAATAAGCTAAAGCATCGCGCAAAGTATCCCCCGAAAAAGTCGCGAAAATTCCCCCATACAGTGGGAAATCGCTGCGCTGGGCGGCCACTCGCAAAATTTGCCAAGTGATTTGCCAGCAAGCCTGACTGAGCGCTGTCCGCTGCCGCGTGGTGGTACCCACCCCATTGGCTAACTCGCACCAAATTAAACTGAAGGTAATTAGGGTATTAAAAGACGAACGTTCTCCCCATTTAATGTCATACAACTGTCGATCGAACCAACTCACCAACCCAATCTGGAGACCTTGTAAAATAATCGCCATCTGCACCCAGTCGTCGGCATAGCTGGCGCTTTGCTGCGCCGCAAACTCGGCGACTGATTCCTGATGACCAATCGTCACAAACAGTTTTTGAGTGATCGGGTTGCGAATGTATTTAGCCCAGAGTAGCCAGGGACTGTGGTCTTGAGCTGTCCCAAAGCCGACCTGCTGACCTTGGTCATAGATCCAACTGACCAAATGCTCTTCTAAAATTGTCAAGTTAGCCAGACCATTTTCTAGGCCAGTAGCTAGTTGGCTAATTTGGGCTGGTTCAATCAAGTCTGCCGCAGTTCGTTGTTGCAATATGGCAATGACTTGGCGAATTTGTTCAGCCTGTAGTGGTTGGGGCTGATTGCGATCGATCGCCTGAAACAAGACGCGTAAGCGTTCTTCCGGATCGGCGGCGACTATTTGCTGACTAATTTGGGTGACTAGCTCGATCGATTGCCGTTCCTGTTGCCATTGGGTCAAGACCGTCCCAATCATTTGCAGGGCTTTGATGTGATGACCAAGTTTAGCTTGCTTAATTTCACTGGCTGCGGCCAATTGGTCGGTAACAGCCTGGATTTGCTCCTGTAAACAGCCTTCTAAGACTTCGCTAGTCCCCGGCACCATCTGTTTACCCAGCACGCGGTGAATATATTCTTTAGAAATAATTTGTTTACCGCCCAGAATTCTGGTCACCAAATCGGTAACAGTGGCAGTGTATCGATCGCGCAGCGAAAGTGATAGAGGATCTGTTTCTGGCATATTTTGTATCTGGCGGGTGGCAGCTTAAATTGGCTCCTTGTAAACAATTACTACGGTATTACAAAATACTAATTGTAAACATTACTTCACATATCATGACTTAAAAATTAGCAATCAAACAGCCCCAGATTGGTTATGGTAGAAATGTCGAATCAGAATATCAATAATTGACTGAATTTGTAATCAGTCGGCGAGGAGCAAAACAGATGGCTAACATATACATAGCTAAAAACAGTAATAAAACTTGGCTGACTGCGGCAGCAGCGGTGGTAGGGTTTTGGCTAAGTGCTAGCCTTTTACTCGATTTTATTATTATGCCTAGTCTATACATGAGCGGCATGATGACCAGTTCGGGTTTTGGGATAGTTGGTTACACCTTATTCTCCGTTTTCAATCGTCTGGAACTGTTTTGTGGGGCGGCGACTCTTTGCATGGGGCTGTGGTTATGGCAATCTAGCACGCTCGACCGTAAGCAAAAAATTGAGGTCGGATTTTCGGGCGCGCTGTTATTAGCGATCGCCATTTGCTACACTTTCATCCTGACACCGCAGATGAGTGGCTTGAGTGTAGATCTAAATATGCTAGATAGCGTGGCTTTATCTAACGGGGGCTTAGAGGATCTGCAAATGTACAGCACCATTCCCCAGGTGCCAGCGGCCATGAACCAAATGCATGTAATTTACTGGGGACTAGAATCATTGAAAATTGTCCTCATGTCTACTGTTTTGGGGCTAGCCTATCGTCAATTAGTGCCGGCCAAAATTAATTAAGGAAATAAATCAAGATCTTACCCCGGCCTCGGTCTTAGTGAACCGAGGCTTTTTCTTTCTCGAACATATGTTAAACCGCTACAATTAGGGTTAGACCAAAATTTCAGCGCCAGCTCATGACCAAAACTCCCGTTAGTCAGATTCGGAATTTTTCGATTATTGCCCATATCGATCATGGGAAATCTACGCTGGCCGATCGACTGTTGCAAGAAACCGGGACGGTAAGCAACCGGGACATGAAACAACAGTTCCTCGACAACATGGATCTGGAACGGGAGCGCGGCATCACCATTAAGCTCCAGGCGGCGCGGATGAATTACACCGCCAAAAATGGTGAGCAGTATGTTTTGAACCTGATTGATACCCCTGGACATGTGGATTTTTCCTATGAAGTTTCCCGCAGCTTGATCGCTTGCGAAGGGGCGCTTCTAATTGTTGATGCCTCTCAGGGTGTCGAAGCCCAGACCTTAGCCAATGTCTATTTGGCTTTAGAAAATAATCTAGAAATCATTCCAGTTCTAAACAAAATTGACTTGCCGGGAGCCGAGCCAGAGCGCGTGCGGGCGGAAGTCGAGGAAATAATTGGCCTGGACTGTAGTGGGGCGATCTTAGCTTCTGCTAAGGAAGGAATTGGAATTCAAGAAATTTTAGAGTCGATCGTTCAACTAGTGCCGCCGCCAGCCGACACTGTGAGTGAGCCATTGCGGGCGCTAATTTTTGATAGTTACTACGATACCTATCGCGGTGTGGTGGTCTACTTTCGAGTGATGGATGGCAGCATCAGTAAAGGTGACAAAATTCTACTGATGGCCAGTGGCAAAGAATATCAGATTGATGAGCTGGGCATTTTGGCACCGACTCAGATCCAAGTAGATGAATTACATGCTGGAGAAGTAGGCTATTTTGCCGCTTCGATTAAGGCTGTAGGGGATGCCCGCGTCGGTGACACGATTACGATGGTTAATCGGCCAGCGACCACCGCCTTAGATGGTTATGCCGAAGCTAAACCGATGGTGTTTTGTGGGCTATTTCCGGTAGATGCCGATCAATACCCAGACTTGCGGGAAGCCCTAGACAAGCTCCGGTTGAATGATGCGGCTCTGAATTATGAGCCAGAAACTTCTAGTGCGATGGGTTTTGGCTTCCGGTGTGGCTTTTTGGGTCTGCTGCATATGGAAATTGTGCAAGAGCGGTTGGAGCGAGAATATAACCTCGATCTTATTACCACAGCACCATCGGTAGTCTATCGAGTCACCGACAATCAGGGTGAAGTCGAGTACATCGACAACCCCAGCAAGTTGCCTGATCCCAACCATCGCCAGATGATTGAGGAACCCTACGTGAAGCTGGAAATGATTACCCCCGAAGAATACGTGGGGACGCTGATGGAGTTGTGCCAAAATCGGCGCGGCATTTTTAAAGATATGAAATATCTGACCAAAGGCCGCACCACCATTATTTATGAGCTGCCTTTGGCCGAAGTAGTCACCGACTTTTTCGATCAGATGAAGTCGCGCACCAAGGGTTATGCCAGCATGGAATACCAGCTAATTGGCTACCGAGAGAATCATTTGGTTAAACTAGATATTATGATCAATGGCGATCCGGTGGATGCGTTGGCCATGATTGTGCATCGCGATAAAGCCTACAACGTCGGTCGGGGGATGACCGAGAAATTAAAAGAACTAATTCCTCGCCACCAGTTCAAGGTACCCATTCAGGCCACGATCGGCAGTAAGGTAATTGCCAGTGAGCATATTCCGGCTCTGCGGAAGGATGTGTTGGCAAAGTGCTACGGCGGCGATATTTCTCGGAAAAAGAAGCTCCTCCAAAAACAAGCCAAGGGTAAAAAACGGATGAAATCGGTGGGGACAGTCGATGTACCTCAAGAAGCATTTATGGCAGTGTTAAAGCTCGATAAAGATTCCTAGCGTGCAGCGGGGATGATGTTCTCTATAATGAGAAATAAATCTTTACATAGAGCTTTGCGATGACAGCCAGTATCTACGACTTTTCTACCACCAGTATTGAAGGTCAGCCTGTTAACTTCAGTGACTTTAAAAATAAAGTGATGCTGATCGTGAACACGGCTAGTCAGTGTGGCATGACCCCCCAATATCAGGGTTTGCAAGAATTGCACAATCAATATGCCGATCGCGGTTTGGTGGTTTTTGGTTTTCCCTGTAATCAGTTTGGTAGTCAAGAGCCAGGGAGTGCCAAGGATATTCAGTCCTTTTGCCAGACCCGCTACGGCGTGAGTTTTCCCCTGTCCCAAAAGGTAGAAGTGAATGGAGCTAATGCCCATCCGCTATATCAGTATTTGACTGAGGCTAAGCCAGGTTTACTAGGTTCTAAAAATATTAAATGGAACTTCACGAAGTTCTTAGTCAATCAGCAGGGTGAAGTCGTGAAGCGCTATGCGCCTACCGACAAGCCCGAAGATATTGCTAAAGATATTCAAGCTTTACTATAAAACTCCTGCCCACCACCTGACCAACTATGGTCAGGGCTTTTTTGAGAGTTATATTACTACCCATTTAAAAAATATTTAGTTTAACTTTATGAATCTTTCTACCGCGATCCTAGCAGCTTTGGGCTTGGGAGCCGTGTTTGGGACGATCCTTACTACGCTCTTTCCAGGCGTAGTTACACCATTGGATCAATATCTGCTAGGTCCGATCGGGAATGCTTTTCTCCGCTTGATTCAGTTTGCGGTGGTGCCGATCGTCTTTTCATCACTAATTTTGGGTTTAACCAAGATGCAGAGCGTTGGCAAAGCCGGACGCTATATCTTAAAGCTCCTGACTATTTATATACTGACGGGTTTAGTGGCTCTCGGCTTCGGGATGGGGATGGCCTTACTATTGCAACCTGGTGCAGGAATCGCCGGGTTCGAGATGCCGATAGCAGTGAACAACAGTACCTCCCCCGATTTGTTGCAGTGGCTCGTCAGCTTGATTCCGGTGAATCCCCTAGCGGCTCTGAGTAGTGGTAATTTAATCCAAATTATTTTTTCGGCTGCCTTATTTAGTATCGGTATTCAGCTCACTCCCGAAAAGTCTAAGCCTTTCGTGGCATTAATTGAAAGTATTTATGAAATCAGCGAGAAAATTCTCGCGGTAATTCTATACGCAGCGCCAGTCGGAGTATTTGCCTTAATTAGTGCAGTAATTGCAACCCAAGGATTGGAACTAGTCTCTCGACTATTGTTTTATGTCTTGGGTTTATTGATTTCCACGGCACTGATGATTGGATTTTATATTCTGCTCCTATTTTGCTTTAAAGCAAAACCAGTGAAATTACTTCAGAATATCGTGCCCAGTTTATCTTTAGCTTTTGGGACAGCGAGTTCTAACGCCGTCCTGCCCGTCCTCCTCAAAAATATCCAGGAGGACTACGGTTTGCGCGAAGAAATTACTAGTTTCGCTATTCCGCTGGGTACAGCCATTAAACGCGATGGTTCCGCTGTTTTGCAGAGCTTTAATGCCCTATTTATTGCCCAGGTTTATCATGTGCCCATGACGCCGTATCTATTACTGTCGATCGGACTCAGTAGTTTGTTGGTTTCTTTTAGTACGCCGGGGATTCCTGGTTCAGCTTTAATTACCATGGCCACTGTATTGACCGCCGCTGGACTGCCATTAGAAGGCATTGCTTTAGTAGCTGGGATAGATCGGTTGACCGATGGTTTTAAGACAGTACTCAATGTCGTGGGCAATAGCTCGACTGCCATATTTTTAAGCTATTGGGAAACACCCCCAGCCGCAGAAGATAGTATAGTTAGTCCGGCGATAGATACTGTTTAAATATATTTAATATTTGCTGAGGCTCTAGCGGTTTTGGCAAGAAGTCCGTGACACCGGACATTTTGCCACGCATGATATCGAGTAGTTTCTGGTTTTCAGTCAGTAAAATGATCGGCGTATCTTTGAACTGGGGGGCGCGCCGCAGTGCCGCACATATTTCATAGCCACTGGTACCATCCAGTTGTAAATCTATAAAAATAATTTGGGGACAATGCTGCAAGAATAGCGAAACCGTTTGTAGTGGTGCTTGTAGTCCGACATAACCATAGTCTGCAATCAGCGCAATTTGTTGCATGAGATGTAGTTCCAACTCACTCTCCATAAGAGCGCCCACTATCGGGTTTTCGACATCGTGGGGGAAGTCGGTATGAATAACTGTTTTACTAGCAGCGAGATGGCTAGTGGGAAACTGGTCATCTGGTAAATATTGAAATCCCATGAGCAGACCGTCTTTGCCATTCAAGAAAGATGCGGTGAGAGTAGCGATATCCTGTTGTAGCTCGATCGCAATGTCGTGTAAGGTATGCTGGCCATCAACGAGCTGGATCATCTCTAAGTAGGCGTCGGGGGTAGTAGACTGCTGCAATTGCAGTCGATCAACTAGGCAGGGAGAAAGCTGCGGTGAATACCACATTAATCCCTGCGTTTGCCAAGCCTGCCAACGAGTCATTATTTTTTTGATGAGATATTCGGTCTGAACAGTTACTTCCAGGTAGGGCGGATGGATCACTTCGTTAGACTGATGCTGGTAAGTAAGATGCAGATCTGGCTCAATGTTTTTCATCCAGAGCCAGATCTCCTGTTGATAGATATCAAACAACACTTCCAGAATGCTACTTGATATAAAATTTTGAACATTACGATAGTTCAAAATCGACTTAGCGAGTAATTTCTGCATCAAAAGATCACTGCGCTGATCGTGACGACTACTCTCGTGTAAAACACTATCAATTTCACTAGGGAATTTGGCTATTTCGTGGTGGAGACAGTGGTGCCAGCGCTTCACCGGATGGATGCCACCACCATCACCAATTAGATTGCCCTGATAAAAAAATAATTGCCAAGTTTGATGACCAACAAATCCAACCACATCACTATTTTCAATGGTTAAACAACCACTAAACTTACTCTGACTTAGTGATCTGAGTTCCTGGAAAAGCTGAGAATTCATGATACCATAACAGTGTTGTTGTTTACATTCAGCAATATTTAGCAGATCTATGCGGAGAAAGAACTTAGAAGTAGCCCCTGCTGATCACCTTGGCACTTCTAAACTAGTTTTCTATTTTCGCTCGGTCTGTTCAATAGAAATTTTAGTCTTAGCAAGTATGAGACGTAAATCTTACACTTATACTTGGTTTAATTGTACGTGTTAATTTTGCAGATCTAATGAAATACTAGTCCATTTTTAGCTTGCATTAACCCATCCCCCTAAATAATCCCTGTGGCTTAAACAAGAGAGTCAATACCATTGCTAACAGCGCGATCGCCAGTTTGTATTCAGAACCCACAATCGGGACAGCCAATTCTTGGGCAATGCCAATTACCAAAGCCCCGGCGATCGCCCCATAGGGATTGCCAATCCCGCCCAGAATTACCGAGGCAAACATCGGCAGAATCAAAAACCAGCCCATATTTGGCCGAACAGCAGTGAGACCAAACAAGCTACCAGCTAAAGCCGTTAGGACACCCGTAATAATCCACGTCCACAGCACAACTTGCTCCACATTGATCCCAGTGACCTGCGCCAGATCTGGATCATCAGCTACGGCGCGCATGGCTTTACCAATTTTGGTGTATTGCAGCAGAACATGCAGAGCGACGATGGCTATCACCGATAACACCAAGATAATAATGCTGGAATACTTCACCTTCAGACCGAGTAGATCGATCGCCTCAATCACTGGTAAGTTATAGCTTTGATTGCTGCTACCCCAAATAAAAATCAGACCATTGCGCAGAAACAGCGATAAGCCGATCGAGATAATAATTAAAGTTGTTGCCGAAGCCCGCTGGCGGCGCATCGGTTGCCACAAAAGTTTCTCAGACAGCAACATACCTCCTACCGTACCAGCCATCCCCACGATCATCGATAGCCACACATTCACCCCGGCTTGGTTGGTGACCCAAGTAAGGTAAGCTCCCAACGTCATAAAATCACCGTGGGCAAAATTGGAAAGCTTTAAAATGCCATAGGTGAGGGTTAAACCCACCGCTGCCAGTGCGATAATACTGCCCAAGGCAATACCATTAACAATTAATTGTGGATCCATGTCGGGTTCAGAAACGGTTTTGGTCTGAGGAAATTTAAGCACAATTAGCGGCATTAAAAACGAATGGTGGAAAGCATAAATAGGATTGCTACCGAAAATCGGGGTATTAGGTAATGGAAACTAACAAATTGCAGCTCGACCGACATCCGGCTCTGCACACATCAAATTGGCGAGGTCACATTGATCTAAGATTTGAGCAGCAAGGGGATCAGACTATCCTCAAATACAACTATGCTCATGCTCCTCTCAAAATTCAGCGCCCCTTTTATCCGGAATCAAACATTTGTCATACTGTTATTTTGCATAGTGCGGGAGGCATGGTTGGTGGCGATCGACTCACCTATGAAATTGATCTAGCTCCTGACAGCCAAGCCCTGATCACCACGGCCGCTGCCGCCAAAATCTATCGGAGCAATGGCGCTGTTGCCCAGCAACAAATCAATATCAATCTTAGTGCCAACGCCTACTTGGAATGGTTGCCCCAAGACACCATTATTTTCAATCAAGCTCAATACCAACAAAATCTACGAGTTGATCTGGCTGCTGGTGCGATTTTTTGTGCCTGGGATATGGTGCGATTAGGGCGCAGCGCCCGTCAAGAAACCTTCACCCAAGGCAGTTGGCAAAATGCTCTGGAAGTTTGGCAAGATGGTAAGCCCGCATGGATCGATCGGCAGAAAATTACTGGCGACCAATGGCAAAGCCTCCAAGCTAGTGCCGGTCAGCCGCTGTTAGGAATTTTGATGTGGCTAGGTAGCACCGTAACCGCTGAAGTCGTCGCCCAGATTAGGTTACTTGCCCCGCAGTCAGAGATAGGTTGGGGAGCCACTGCTGTAGCTGGCGGATTAGTTTGTCGTTATCGGGGCAGCGATCGACAGGCCGCCCAAAAATGGTTCAGCGCTGTTTGGAATTTACTGCGTCAACAGTACCGCCATCGATCGGCCTGTCCCCCTCGTGTTTGGCAAAGATAAATCTCAAAATCTTCTTTCCTTGGTAAAATCTTCTAGAATATGCCCAGTTGCTTACCATTGCCACCTATGCAGTTAACCCCCCAAGAAAAAGACAAGCTGCTGATTTTTACCGCTGCCCTAGTCGCCGAACGCCGCAAAGCTCGAGGACTCAAACTTAACCATCCCGAATCGATCGCCTACATCACCGCTGCCATTTTAGAAGGAGCCAGAGATGGCCAAACCGTGGCCGAACTCATGACCTATGGCACGACCCTGTTGCAGCGCCATGACGTAATGGCCGGCATTCCAGAAATGATTCATGACATTCAAGTAGAAGCGACCTTCCCCGATGGTACCAAGCTTGTTACGGTTCATTCACCCATTAGGTAAACAACTATGATTCCTGGCGAACTCATTATTCCCGATGGCGACATTGAACTAAATAGTGGTCGAGCTGTCATCACTTTATTGGTAGCGAACAGTGGCGATCGACCGATTCAAATTGGCTCCCATTTCCATTTTTTTGAAGTTAATAGTGCGCTGTTGTTCGATAGAACCATTGCCCGAGGAATGCGCCTAGATATTCCCGCAGGCACTGCTGTCCGCTTTGAACCGGGGGATGAGCGCAGTGTAGACCTAATCCCCCTAGCTGGTAGTCGTCAAGTCTATGGCTTCAATGGTCTGATCAATGGTGATCTCGATCGCCCCCAATCTTAACTAAATTTTTGGTATAACTATGGCTTACCGCATGAATCGCCGCGCTTATGCTGATACCTATGGGCCCACTGTAGGTGACAGAATCCGTCTGGCAGATACCGAATTAATTATTGAAGTAGAGCAAGACCTGACTAACTATGGAGAAGAAGTCAAATTTGGCGGTGGTAAGGTAATTCGAGACGGTATGGGTCAATCGCCCATTACCAACCAAGCTGGTGCCGTAGATACCGTGATCACCAATGCCCTAATTTTAGATTGGTGGGGGATCGTGAAAGCCGATGTCGGTATAGTAGATGGCAAAATTGCCAAAATTGGCAAAGCGGGCAACCCTTATATTCAAGATGGCGTAGATATCATTATTGGCCCTGGTACCGAAGTGATTGCCGGAGAAGGGCAGATCTTGACGGCGGGTGGCATTGACACCCATATTCACTTTATTTGCCCCCAACAAATTGAAGTGGCGATCGCCTCGGGAATTACCACGATGATTGGTGGTGGCACCGGTCCCGCCGCCGGCACCAGTGCCACTACTTGCACACCAGGGCCTTGGCACATGTATCGGATGCTGCAAGCTGCTGAAGCTTTCCCCATGAATATTGGTTATTTAGGTAAAGGCAACAGCAGTCAGCCAGAGGCACTAGTCGAACAAGTTCAGGCCGGGGCGATCGGCCTCAAGCTTCATGAAGACTGGGGTACAACTCCAGCCGCGATCGATAATTGCCTAAATGTAGCCGATGAGTATGATGTACAAGTAGCGATTCATAGCGATACCTTAAACGAAGCTGGTTTTGTGGAAGAGACGATCGCTGCTTTCAAAAACCGGGTCATTCATACCTATCATACCGAAGGAGCCGGTGGCGGGCATGCCCCCGATATTATTCGAGTCTGCGGTGAAAGCAATGTGCTACCTTCTTCCACTAACCCCACCCGTCCCTATACTTTAAACACCCTGGATGAACATTTAGATATGTTGATGGTCTGTCACCATCTCGATCCCAACATTCCTGAAGACGTATCTTTTGCCGAGTCCCGGATTCGCCGGGAGACGATCGCCGCCGAAGATATTTTGCACGACTTGGGGGCTTTTAGTATGATTTCTTCCGATTCTCAGGCTATGGGACGCATCGGGGAAGTAATTATTCGCACTTGGCAGACAGCGCACAAAATGAAGACGCAGCGGGGCTGGTTGCCCGGTACTGGTGAAGTAGAAAATAGCGATTGCAATGATAATTTACGAGCTAAACGCTACATTGCCAAATACACGATCAACCCAGCAATCACTCATGGTATCGCTAACTATGTGGGTTCGATCGAAGCTGGAAAAATAGCGGATCTCTGTCTCTGGCGACCAGCTTTTTTTGGGGTGAAACCAGAGATGGTAATTAAGGGAGGGGCGATCGCCTGGGCACAGATGGGTGATGCCAATGCTAGCATTCCCACGCCGCAACCAGTTCACATGCGGCCAATGTTTGGTAGTTATGGTAGAGCTGTGGGTGCAACTTCGATGACTTTTGTCTCTCAGGTGGCTCATGATCAGGGGATTGGCGATCATCTAGGACTACAAAAACAGATTATGCCGGTCAGAAATACTCGCCAACTTTCTAAGCGGGACATGAAGCTCAATGATTTACTCCCACGCATTGAGGTTGATCCCGAAACCTATGAAGTCCGCGCCGACGGTGAACTATTGACTTGTGAACCAGCAACAGTATTACCGATGGCTCAGCGATATTTTCTGTTTTAAGATTCCGAATCAATACTAAAAATCATTTTGCAATCCGGCAAAACCATGATTAGCTGTATGACGAGGGATGAGCCTCGGAGTGTCAATATTGTAGGCTGGTGAGTTATGGATCTAAAGTGGAGATTCAAGCAAATTTATTCTCCTAATAAAATCACCAATTGATGCACTTGGATTTTTCAGTATATTATCGTTAGCCTCTTCTACAATGCGGTGGAAGTTGCCATGGGGTTCCGGGGCAAATAAAAATTTATAATCTTCTGCGATAATTTCTTTGTCACATCGGCACCATGCCTCAAAAGAGCTGTTTATATAAAAAGCACTATATCGGGCTTGATCCAATCCGCGCAAGGTATAGTACTCCATGGGCATCCTGTCTCTTAAATTGAAATAACTAAATCTATTCATTAGATGCGACAAAGTCCAATGGTGGCCGTGTTCATGAGCTAGTACTGTCTTGAGCTTGTCAATCTTTTCATCTAGGGACAAACCTTCGTCCACGAAAAATATATTGAGTTGAATTACGCAGACAATTCCCGCTTCAGTTCTTTTCGCTGACCAATTTCCGTCCCAGTCTTCGTATTCGTTAACTACAACTATTTCTTTCAGCATAGCTAGAGAATCACTGTCAGATAGTAATTCAATTTGAACGAAATCTAATAACTCTTGCAAATGCTGCGGAGAAAAAGATACCTCTGTGTCATTAGTTATTATAGGCAACTCCGCGTCGTTATTTACTACCATGCAAAACCTATTTTTCGAGAAAGTCATCACACATCTTACAGCAAAGCCACAAAACACTGCAATGTTTTGTGGCTTTTACTTGTATGAGAAGGTTCATGAGGCTAGTATTTATCAAGAAAGGCTTTGCTTTTTTCTGACAAAGGAACCGTTGAGTAATAAACTACTGCTTTACCTTGATCATCTACTTCTTTAATCATATAATCATCAGTAGATAGAGTTTTAATATTCTTAAGGGAATTCCTTTTGCTCAGCATTTTTTCCAGGGCAGCAATTCTTTCCGCACTAGCGCCTTCCAATCTGGCAGACTCTATCAAAACCTCTATTTGCTTGTTTGTAACTCGCATTTCTACTTACCAGGCAAATCTTTCTGTCTACAGAATCCATTTTATGCTGGAATAATTTGTATGAAGCCTCTGTTATGTCTAACTTTTGCCTTATCTTTGCTTTTGATGCAAAAACAAGGCAAAATTAAAGCAAGAATACATTACTTACTATGGCTGCTACTCTCATTGCATCTCAATTAGGTCTGGAGATAATTGATCGAGCCAGAAGGCAAAAGGGTTACAACAAGGCTAGTTCTATTGATTGGCAGGTTCGTGCCGAAGTCAGCCGAGCTACTTTGGATAGGTTCTGGGCACAAAAACCAATTAAGCAGCAGATTTTTGTGGCTATTTGCCTAGCAGTGGGGATTGATGATTGGGAGCAGATAGCAGATTTATCGTCTATGGCTTCGTTAGCCCCTCCGGCGAGTCGCAGCGCTCACTTGGTGCGGAGCAATGATCCGATTGCTTTGGAGTTGGAAGGTTTTGCTCAACAGATTTTTGATTGGTTTGGGGCGTTGAGTTTTGAGTTCGAGGGGTTGCCTCTGCGGGAAGGTAACTGTATGAAATGGGTAATTCGGGTACCTGTGAGAAGATCGAGGTTCGATCGAGTACTTATTAGAGCCGTTATTCATGAGGTGGGCTTGGGAGATTTAGATGCTTTGCGTCGATCGGTGGCAGATCTAGGGGTCGATGAGGGATGGTTGGTGACTAGTTTGTGGGTGAGCCAGTTGGTAAAGCAGGAGTTGAATAGGTTTGGAGAAGCTGGCTTGACTTGTTTGACTTTCGATGAATTGATTGATCAAGATGCTAATTTTGCGCCTTATTTGGTTTGGTTGAAAGCAGAGATTCGACGGCGGGAGTTGGAAAAGTATTATGTGCCATTGGGTTGTACCAAGGGGGAATTTGATGAGGGGACGCGAACTTTGCGGGGTGTGAGTAGTTATCCGGTGATTGAAGGAGGGATTGATTTGTATATTGATCGCTGGCTAGAAAACCCGATGAACGAGCATCTTTCGATTTTGGGGGAATTTGGCACGGGGAAGACTTGGTTTGTGCTGCATTATGCGGGGCGGTGTTTTCGGGCTTATTTGGAGGCGAAGCAGAAGGGTTTGCCGCGTCCGCGCTTACCTTTGGTGATTTCGTTACGAGATTGGGCAAAGACTTTAAATGTGGAAAATATGTTAGCGGGGTTCTTTTATACGCAGCATAATATTCGGCTGAATAGTGCGGTGTTCGATCGACTTAATCAGATGGGCAAGTTGTTGATAATTTTTGATGGTTTTGATGAGATGGCCGATAAGGTTGATCAACAGCAGATGATCGATAATTTTTGGGAGCTATCAAAAGTAGTTACGCCAAATGCCAAGGTAATTTTGACTTGTCGGACGGAGCATTTTCCGACAATGCAGTTGGTGAGGGTTATGTTACGGGGGGAGTTGAGGGCTTCGACGGCGCGGTTGACTGGGGTGTCGCCACAATTTGAGACCTTGGAGTTAATGAAGTTTGATGATGTGCAGATTCGGGAGATGTTGGTGCGACGGACTAATGAGCTGACGGTGGAGAAGGTGATGGGGAATGGGCAGGTGTTGGATTTGTTGCGGCGGGCGGTGATGGCGGAGTTTGTGTTGGCGGCTTTGCCAGAGATTGAGGCGGGGAAGAAGATTGATTTGGCGCGGGTTTATTTGTATGCAGTACGGCGGCAGATGGAGGAAAACATCACTACAGGGAGGACTTTTACCTCGTTGGCTGATAAGTTGTATTTTTTGTGTGAGTTGTCGTGGGAGATGTTATCAACTGATCGAATGAGTTTGAATTATCGGGAATTTCCGGATCTATTGAGAAGGTTTTTTGGACGAGAAGTGGAGGCGCAGAATGATTTAGATCATTGGCACTATGACATGATGGGGCAAACAATGTTGGTGCGGAATGACGATGGTGATTATAGTCCAGCTCATCGATCATTGTTGGAGTTTTTTGTAGCTTATAAGTTAGTAGCAAAATTAGGAATGTTAGCGCCTGATTTTTTGGTGATGGCTCAGACGCAATGTGGGGTTGACCAAGGTTTGGAGCCACAGGCTTATACTTGGAATGGATATTATCAGCGTGAATACGTCACAGCAAAACCTGAAAATATTGGAATTCCATGTTTGTTAAAGTTCATCCCAGAATCTGCCGAGTATCTTGACCTTACATTTGGCTCTCTACCACTCACTCAGAGTGTTATTGACCTAATGCGATCGATGATGGATATGACGGATCTTCAACCTTTACTAAGCCTCATTGCTTATACTGATCAAGTTAAACAGGAAACAGGCTGGTTGCGTAATAATTTAATTGAGTTGTTGCCTGAAAATATCTAGAAAGCTAAGGGCATCGTTAGATCTTTTTGCTTGGTTGATCTAAACTGCTAAGAACTTTTGCACCACATCTTTGCTTAGCTCATCAGTAGAACCAGAAGCTACAATGCCACCTTTTTGCATTGCATAGTACCAATCGGCCTGCCGCACAAAATGCAAATGCTGCTCTACTAGCAACACCGAAATCCCCGTCTCTCGCACAATTTTTTTCACCGCTGCTTCAATTTCCAAAATAATCGAAGGTTGAATGCCTTCCGTGGGTTCATCTAACACCAACAAACGGGGATTTCCCATCAGGGCACGGGCGATCGCTAACTGTTGCTGCTGTCCACCACTCAAGTCACCGCCCATCCGATTCAGCATCTGCGGCAACACCGGAAACAACTCAAAAATATACTCTGGAATAGTATTCTGCTTTTGGCGGCCACCCGCCCGCGCCTCCATTCCCAGCACCAAATTCTCGGCTACTGTTAAACGAGGAATAATCTCTCGGCCCTGGGGCACATAGGCAATACCCGATCGAACCCTTCGATCGGTAGTCAGCCGTGAAATAGACTGACTATCTAAAAAAATCTCACCGCTCCGGGCACTCAGTAAACCCAAAATAGTCTTGAGCAGCGTGGTTTTCCCCACCCCATTGCGACCAATCAAACAAACCATTTGACCCGGCACTACATTCAGATCCACATCCCACAGAATATGGCTTTCGCCATAATAAACATTCAGACCACGCACTTCTAAAATGGGTGTTGTCATAATTTATTGTTCCTCGCTGCCCAAATAAACCGCAATTACCCTGGGATCATTTTGCACCTGATCCATGCGTCCCTCACACAACACCGTGCCCTCGTGCAGCACCGTTACCTGTTGGGCAATCTGGCGCACAAATTCCATATCATGTTCAATAACTATTACAGAATGGCTCTCGGCGAGCCTGAGTAATAAATTGCCAACTTCAATGGTTTCCTCGTCAGTTAAACCAGCCACTGGCTCGTCTACTAACAATAGTTCTGGTGATTGGGCTACCAACATCCCAATTTCTAACCGCTGCTTTTCGCCATGAGAAAGGAGTCCGGCTGACAAATCGGCCTTGGGGCTAAGGCCGATCGTCTCTAGCAATAACACTACCTCTCGTTGCGATTGGGGCGTACTTTTGCCCCACAGCGTAGACCAAAGATTTTTCTGTGGATTACCAGCTAACTCTAAGTTTTCTCGTACCGAGAGTTTTTGATAGATCCGGGGTGTTTGAAACTTGCGACCAATCCCCATCCGGGCAATTTTATCCTCAGAATAGTTCCGCAAATTTTTACCCTTAAACCATATTGTGCCAGTAGTGGATTGCACCTTGCCCGTGATTGTATCCAAGAAAGTGGTTTTCCCCGCTCCATTGGGGCCAATAATTACCCGCAGTTCTCCGGCTTGCAAACTAAAATTCAGGTTATTAAGCGCTTTGAAGCCATCAAAACTAACCGTGACATTTTCAATCTCCAGAATATTAGTAGTCATAGTTGATCCTCCATATTACGCTCAGCCTGTAGATCTTCATCTAAATCGACCTGGGGATAAGTTGGAGATTTTCTTTTCCCCCTGACTCCCTGCCAGAGTTCAGTACCATCGTGGCGTAGCCAACCGATGATGCCATCTGGTAAAGCCGTAACTACGAGCAAAAATAATGCCCCCTGGAAAAATAGCCAGACAGCAGGGAATTGTTCGCTTAAGATGCTCTTCGCAAAATTCACTAAAATAGTCCCAATCACTGCTCCTACAAGCGTTGCCCTCCCACCAACGGCAACCCAGATGACCATTTCGATCGAAGCGGCCACATCCATGGTTCGGGGTGTAATAATCCCGGACTGCACCGTATATAGCGCCCCCGCAATACCAGCCAAAGCCGCCGAAATCGCCAATACCAAAACTTTAAACCCGGTTGGATCATAGCCAGTAAAACGAACCCGCGGCTCGTCGTCCCGAATGGCGATGAGCAGGCGACCAAAGCGACCGGCGGTCAGCCAACGACAAAGAATATAAGCGCCAATTAAGCCAAACAAACTCAGCAGATAAAAAATCCACTGCACCTCGATCGCACTCACTAATTGCCCGCCAATTTTTGCACTATCGGTTTTCAGGCCATTGGTGCCATTAATCCATTTTTGCTGACTATTGAAAATGTTGAAAAATACAATTAGCGCCGCCTGAGTCAAAATAGAAAAATATACGCCGCGAATGCGGTTGCGAAAGACAAAGTAGCCCACCACAGCTGCCACTAGAGCCGGAATGATGATGATCGCTGCAATGGTAAATGGCAATGAAGCAAAGGGCTGCCAAAACCAAGGTAATGCAGTGACTCCATTTAAGCTAAAAAATTCTGGGAGCTGACCAGCCGGAATTTGCAGCAGTAAATACATCGCAAAGCCATAGCCGCCTAGACCAAAGAAGATGCCGTGTCCTAAGCTCAATAGACCAGTGTAGCCCCAGATCAAATCAATCCCTAAAGCCGCAATAGCCAAAGCCATGAATCTGCCGAGTAGTCCTACCCGAAAGCCTTGGCCAATCGCATATAAAAATTGCGGCAGCACAAAAACTAGTAGGCCAGTGATGACAGCTATCGACCCCACTTCTATCCAGAGTTTTTTAGTTGGTTTAAACGTCATGAGCTAATTCTCTTTACTAATTCTCTACAGTGCGTCCCTTTTGGGGAAATAGACCAGCCGGTCGAACTTGTAAAAAGATGAAAATGGCAGTGTATACTATCACTTTTGCCATACTGGAATTCGAGAAAAATTTAAAAAAATCGGCCACCGGTGGTGCCCAAGCCAGCAACGGTGAGAAGAAATCAGCAGCAATTAAATAGTTGGCTACACCCAGAACCATGGCAGCGACGATCGCCCCCACCAACTTACCGACACCACCAATTACCACCACCATAAAAGCATCAATAATGTAGCTACTGCCAATCGTGGGGTCAGTAGAACCCAATAAAGTCACCGCCACCCCCGCAATCCCGGCTAGGCCAGAACCAATCGCAAAGGTTAAAGAATCTACCTGCTGAGTCGGAATTCCCAAACAGGCGCTCATTTCCCGGTTTTGGGTCACCGCCCGAATGCGCAGCCCCCAGTTCGATCGATTTAAAAAGTAGTAGACTGCTGCGACACAAACAATCGTTAATAAAATAATAAAAATTCGTGTACCAGGGAGTCGATCAGCCCCAATATCTACCCCAGCCAACAGCCAACTGGGAGCTGTCAGGTTCACACCTTGCGCACCAAACCAAGGGCGAGCCAAAGACGCAGAGCTGCCGACAATGTTACTAATTACTAGAGCAATTATAGAGTAAACTGCTGCCATGATTGAATTCCAGGCTTTGGGCAAGCCGCTAAATCTGGCCAGTATCACTTTGCCGCCAGTAAATAACAAACAGAAGATAATAATACCGATCGTCATTTGCCAACTAACACTGCGCACAAACTGCTGCAAAATTAAACTCACCCCCCAGGTTGCCAGCAGGGTTTCTAATGGCCGACCATACAGATGTCGCACTATAAATTTTTCTAATAGCCAACCAAAGGCCGACACTACGAAAAAAGCAGCGACTAAGGCCGGAAAAATATACCAATCTTGCAAGGGAGTGCCTTTGCAAACATTTTGCACTACATAAGTAGTGTAAGCCCCCATCGTCATCAATTCGCCGTGAGCCATGTTGATCACGCCCATCAAACCAAAAATAATCGCGAGGCCCAAAGCGGCAATTAGTAAGACCGAACCCACACTGAGTCCACCAAAAAGGCTACTCACAATACTTGATAGCAAATTTCTGCTCCTAATTTACGTTCAGTTCGGGTGAAGGCCAAATTTCTGATGGAGACCAATAGGGTTCTGGGGTTTTAAACCCCAGAACCCCATCGTCAGTGGGATGGTCACAGCATCCTTAGACCGATGCTTTCTTGAATTTTTCGCCTTTCTTTGGATCTGTCCAATCACAGGCATAGCCTTTAGTCTCGGCTACATATTGGTTCCAAGGCACTGGCTCTACCGCAGTAGGAGTCGAGTAGACGATGTCAAACAAACCATCTTCTCGGACTTTCCCAACCCGGACAATCTTAGAAATATGGTGATTGGCATTCATCACGACTTTGCCATTAGGGGCTTCAAAAGTTTGACCGATCGCCGCCGCCCGTACTTTTTCCAAATCTTCATAGGTTTTAGCTTTTTCCACAGCCTGTTTCCAGAGATAGACCATCGTGTAAGCTGCTTCCATCGGATCGTTAACTACTCGATCGGGGCCGTATTCTGCCTTGAATGCGGCTAAGAACGCTTTACTAGCCGGTGTATCCACGGTTTGGAAGTAGTTCCAGGCGGCAAAATGACCCTTGAGGTATGCCGGACCGATCGCCTTGACTTCTTCTTCGGCAATACTAACCGACATACTGGGGTACTTTTCAGCAGTCATACCTGCGCCCTGTAAAGCTTTAAAGAAAGCCACGTTGGTACCGCCATTCAAAGAGTTATAAATAACACCACCGTTGGGTAAGGCGGCCTTAATTTTAGAAATTACCGCGCTGACTTCGTTGTCACCCAGCTTGATGTATTCTTCACCAACTACTTTGCCACCTTTGGCCTTTAGCTGTGCCTTGATAATGGAGTTAGCTGTCTGGGGAAACACATAGTCTGAACCCACCAAGAAGAACGGCTTGCCAGGGTAGGTTTTCAGCAACCAATCTACCGAAGGTTCAATCTGCTGATTTGGTGCGGCACCGGTATAAAAGACATGTTCAGAACATTCTTGACCTTCATACTGTACTGGATACCAAAGCATGTGCTTTTTTGTTTTGAAGGTTTCGAGTACGGCTTTGCGGCTAGAAGATGTCCAGCAGCCAAAGACTGTGGCGACTTTATCTTGTTCAATCAGCTTCTTAGCTTTTTCATTGAAAATAGTTGGCTCCGATGCACCATCTTCAACGATCGGAATAATTTGTTTGCCTAATACACCACCTTTAGCGTTGATTTCTTTAATGGCCAGCTTTTCTGCTTCAATTACACTATTTTCCGAGATGGCCATAGTGCCACTCGAAGAATGCAAGATACCCACTTTAATGCCATCACTAGTTGCTGTAGCGGTGCTAGCCGAAGTACTTGCGGCTGGAGATGAACCAGTAGGTGTGGTGGTAGGTGTATTGGGAGTGCAAGCTTTGAGTAAGACACTGCCTGCTGCGGTAGATCCTAAAATTAAAATTTCTCGCCGCCGAAACTTTCTAGACATTTTGTTAATATCACTCCTGCGTATTTGTTATGGTCGCTGAGCTTCTGGTGATTTAGGGCATTAGAAACTCAAAATGTTAGTAGTGATACTACGTGGAAGAATTTTGGAAATATGTATCGTAGAATACATTTTTACCCGGTGGATTTAGGAAACGCTCAAATTAGCCTGTCGATCGATGAAAATTATGACTTCTTCCACGCCTTCCGCAGTCTTAAGATTTGTAAAGACAAAGGGTTTGTTACCGCGCATTTGCAGTGCATCTCGATGCATTATTTCTAGACTGGCACCCACATAGGGAGCTAAATCAATTTTATTGATCACTAGCAAATCCGATTTGGTAATCCCTGGCCCACCCTTACGCGGAATTTTGTCACCACCAGCAACATCAATTACATAGATGGTGGCATCGACTAGCTCTGGACTAAAAGTGGCAGCGAGGTTGTCACCGCCACTTTCCACAAAAATCAAATCCAGATCAGTGAATTGTTGTTCGAGCTGCTCGATCGCAGCAATATTCATCGAAGCATCCTCCCGGATTGCCGTATGAGGACAGCCACCAGTCTCCACACCCCGAATTCTTTCTTGATCTAATGCTTGGGCACGCACTAAAAACTGAGCATCTTCTTGGGTATAGATATCATTGGTGACTACGGCCAACTGATAGCGATCGCGTAATCTTTTGCAGAGTAGCTCGACTAAAGCAGTTTTGCCGGAACCAACAGGGCCAGCCACCCCAATGCGAAAAGCTGATGTCATAGTTTAGCTGCGAAATAATCGACTGTATTGGGTTTCATGAGCCATGCTAGCAAGTGCTAAGCCCCAACTACAACTAAAAAGCTGATCATCGGGTAAACAGAGGGATTGATCGGCACTACTAGCAATCGACGTAGCTAATTCCATCATCAATTTCTGGCCAGCAGTTTGTCCCAAAGGAATTAGTTTAACCCCAGCATTGACAAGGTTACTTGTCCAACTGTGCAAATATCCGAGTACGGCTGTGTGTTCATCAATCTCGGCTAATCCAGCAGCTAGAGCAAAAATAATTGCCATATTCCAGTTTTCGGTCATGCTCCAACCCGACCAATCGATACTGGGATAAAGATCTTGCAATAGTTTGAGCAGCGATCGACCCATCTGCCAATTTTGCTGTTGCAGTTCTGCTGTTTCGCGGGTAGCTGATAGCCAATGATTCCAATAGAGTACATGCTGTTGATCTCCTTGCAGCCAAGCTCGGTGGGCACGGATTAAAATGGCAGCTTCGATGCTGATTGAGCCAGTTGCTAAGGATGTCGTTAGCCAAGTTTGCAGATCGGTGGCGGATTTGATTAAGCCTTGATCGACCAAAGATTCTAATCCCTCAGAATAACTGTAAGCTCCCACTGGTAAAGTGGCGCTAGTGAGTTGTAAAAGCATTAATAGAGCAGTGTAATTCATTACCCCGGTGATCATAGCAATTCTATAATCCGCACTAGTTTGGCCATCGCTCTCAACAGTCTATAAACCTGACGCTAGCCAAATTTACTTTTCGCCTGATCATAGATTTCGGGAGTGATTTCAGTAACGCCCATTTCTTGGGCTAGTTTTTCAATTTTTTTGCGCGCGGCAGGGCGCACAAAAAAAGGAATTTCTTTGAGTTTGGCCTCAGCTTCAGTAGTCCAGTTCATAGTTTCATTCATAGTAAATCGTGATGATGCTAATCATATCGGATCACAATTTAAATAAAGCACGCATTCCCTCTTGCCGCTTCAATGACAGCTTCGTCCCCTGCCGCTTCTCCGCCTGCTGAATAATCCTATTCAACAACTCCGTATACACTACCTTTGGTTGCGACTTCATCCACAGATAGAAAGACAAAGAACCGGGCAGAGTATTGATTTCATTAAAATAAAGCTGCTGCGTACTACCGTCAATAATAAAATCAATCCGCGAAACTCCACTACAACCCAGCGTCTGGAAAGCCTTCTTCGCATAATCAATTCCCGCTTGCTTCAACGCTGGGTCAAGATCTGGAGGATCAATAATCCGCGCTAGATTCGCCATGCCCTGGCCATCTCTCTCACTATTCTTCTTAGCGCCATCATCCCGTAGATACTTTTCTTCGTAGGTCAGCACTCCGCTCAAAGACACCGGCATTTCCACGACCGAAGCTGTTACCCCATCGGCATCACCCACTACCGACACGTTGATTTCCATAATGTCTTTCACACAGGGTTCCACGATCGCCTGCGCATCATACCGAAAAGTATTTACCAAACAACCATTCAAAGAAGCCTCGTCAGTGGCCACCCCAATCCCAATACTAGAACCCAAGTTACAAGGTTTCACAAACAGCGGGAGCTGCTCCAAACCCGGTGTCGCAAAAATCTGTTCTCGTACCTGCGCTAGACTTTTTTGAGCGATCGATCGATCGACCAACCCGGCTGGCAAGACCGGAATGCCCACGGCGGCGAGTACTTTCTTACATTTGTACTTATTCATACCCAAAGCTGCGGGTAACACCGTACAGCCCGTATAGGTAGCATCGGCCATTTCCAGCATTCCTTGAATACAGCCATCTTCGCCGAAGGTACCGTGGAAAGCCAAAAAGTAGACATCGATCGGTACTATTTCTTCAGCTGTTTTACCAAAGCTAAACAAACCGCGCTGGGGATTAATCACCGTCAAGCCCTTACTGCAAGCGATCGGAATCAGGGCTACTTCTTGAACTTCCCGTACCGCGCCGGGGAGTCCCCGATAGAAGGATTTCTCTAACAGGCGATCGCCGACATACCAACGACCCGATTGAGCAATATAGACGGGCACCGGATTGTATTGAGTAACATCCAACACGTTGATCAGCTGCAAAGCCGTAATTACCGAGATTTCGTGTTCGACCGATCGACCACCAAATAAAACTGCAATATTTTTTTTCTTACTCATAATTTTAGTGACAGATTAAAATTTGGCTTCAGCTTCGTAAAGGTCGGGCAAGTCATTCTCAATCAAAATCAAATCTCCGGGCTGCTTGAACTTAGCATCCATCAGATGTGCCAGTGCCAAGTCACGATTGTCGAATTCTAAGATTTGCGCTGCCGGTAAACCGCCGTCTTTCAGGCCAGAACGCAGCGCAGCGCGGTTGGTATCACCAACCAAAATTACTAAATCGCAAATTTCGGCAGCCTTTAAAGCAGCTTGCCGATTTTCAGCGGCCTGGATTTCGCCCAACTCCACCATCCCCGGTGTCATCAGAATTTTCCGACCACCAGCTAGCGTTCCTAAAACTTCTAGTGCCGAGACAAAGCCAATCGGGTTGGAGTTATAAGAATCATCCAAAATAAAGCCATCACCGTTTTTCCGCAAATTTAGGCGGTTATTGGCTGGTTCAATACTGCGAATGGCAGCCATCAAATACTCCGGGCTTTTCCCCAAGGCACAGGCCATCGCAAAGGCTCCCACTAAGTTAGAGAGCATTGGCACGCCCAACAACTTGGTAAACCCCGGATAGACGTGGTCTTGCCAATGTAGATTAAAAGTGGTGCCCTGCATGGTAGCCACAATCTCTGACATCCAGCAATCTAAGTGTCCTAGCTCTGGTTCCAAACCATACAAAAGCGTCCGCGCTTTGGGATAATCGGTGGCCATTTGTCTAGCACCCGGATTATCGCCATTGCACACCAACAGACCTTCGGCTGGTAAGGCTTGAGGCAATTCGCACTTGGCTTTATAAATATTCTCGGCACCACCAAATCTTTCTAAATGCATTACACCGACGGCGGTCACCAAGCCAGCATCGGGCGGGGTCAGCCGACAGAGTTTGGAAATTGATCCCATCTGATAAGCGCCCATTTCAATAATGGCGAGGCGCTGCTGGCGTTGGAGATTTTCCCGAATTTGGCGGGTAATTCCCATCTCGGTGTTGATGCTGCCGGGAGTCCAAAAAGTGGGTTCGATCGCTTCCAACAAACTGCCCAAAATCGCCTTGGTACTAGTCTTGCCATAACTGCCGGTAATCCCGATCACATAGGGGTCATAGTCCGCCAAGATCTCCTTAGCTTCACTCAAAAAAGCCTGTTGTTTTTTCTCTTCGGCTGGCCAGAGGATGGCGTTAGCCAACATAATCCAGAGTGGTGTGCTTTGAATTAGCGTTAGGGTAATCAGCCACAGGATTGGTGCTGCACCAAAGCCGAAGCCCACAATTAATGTCAAAATCCCCAGGATAAATATACTGTAGAGCGCGATCGACAGTTGATAGATGGCAGTTAATCGATCGGTCATATTCAGCTTAATTT
Source organism: uncultured bacterium (assembly GCA_964247125.1). GTDB lineage: Bacteria > Cyanobacteriota > Cyanobacteriia > Cyanobacteriales > Chamaesiphonaceae > JAAFHZ01. Next base: position 50,484 of record CAXTSZ010000003.1, on the reverse strand, counting down.
TCCCGACCTTACGCGGGTCATCTTCCGTCCAGGCCGCTGCAATTAAGCAAATCCCCCCCAGTAAACTTACGCCGATCGTGCCCCAGGCATAAGCCGCCAGCGCCAAGCTGATCCCCCCAGTCACCAATGCCACCAATGAACCACGGGTATCAAAAGCCCGTTTTTCGAGCCACCAGTTCACAAAACGCTGCGAATTATATTCCTCCTGCTGAAAAAACTGGAGGTAGCGCAGCGACCGGCGCACATAAAAAAGGATGACGCTGCTGGCAACGATCGCCAAAATGAGAGAGGGAAAAGACATGGGAGAGGCAGGTGTTAGTTAAACAGCGGTGAGCATAGCATTTTGAGCAGCCAAAAATTGCTGCACATAGTAGGCACAGAGGTGCGCCCCCTCATTTTGATAGATAAAGTGATCACGGCGGGGCACGATGATCAGCTGCGAATTAGGAAACAGCTGGTGGTAGCGATGCGCCATCTCCACTGGCGTTTCGGTATCAGCTTCGCCCCACAGTAATAGTACAGGTGCCAGAATTTCCTGCACTATATTAGTGACATCTTCGCTGACTGTTTTCACCAGGGTGCCGCGCAGTCGGCCAGCGTTGAGATAATCGCGCGAGCCATATTTCTGGCTGTGCCAGTCTAGCAAAGCCTGTTGATTAATCGGTGAAATTTTAAACGCCCCGCGCAGGGTCTTGATCCATTGACTGCGTACTCCCTGCTGCCAGGTTTTTTGGCGCTGGAGACCGCCAGAATTGATCATAATAATCGATCGCACCCGATCGGGATATTTGTGCGCCAGCCGCATCGACACCCGCCCACCAAAGGAATGACCTAACAAATCAGTTTTAGTAATGCCTTGCTCATCCATATAAGCCACCACTCGATCGGCATATTCCGTCGTATTCCAATCTGCGGGAGGTGGCTCAGATTTGCCAAATCCGGGCAAATCGAGAATATGAATCTGTGCCATATCAGCCAAGAGTTCCCCCATCGGCTGTAGAGCGCGAAGGCTTTGCCCCCAACCATGCAGCATGAGTAGCGGCGAGCCACTGTTGCTGAGTTGGACTGTGTTCAATTGAGATGCCGCCATGATCTGCTCGCTTGCGCTGTCTTCATCAGGTTAAATTATCATCGATCGAGTACTTCAGAAACTGAAAATATGCAAAATAATTCAGACCCTGCTGCTTTTTTATGCTGTTTGGGCACAATAAACAGTGAATAACCATACAGAATCACATTTTTTTACGGCATATCCCTTCGGAGACTATTAAATGGTCACGTCTAGCTGGCAATCCAATCCACAACTTGAAAAATCTATTGGTAGTTGGCTCAGTTCCAGCCTGCTCGACAATACCACTGATCAAACATTGGACTTGTTCCAACGTCTTTTCATTGAAGGTGCTGGTCACCCAGATACTAGTGTGGCAGTGGCTCTCGAAGAATTAGCATTGGACAAAGAAAAAACTGCCGAGCGGGAGTTTTTGAAAATTATTGATCGTTCTTGCTACCAAATGATTACCCACTGGCTCGCTGCTGGCCAAACATCGTTTATTAGCCAGTTAATTGACATCATTTTTAACGCTGATAGTAATAAAGACCAAATCTACGCCAAATTACCACGGCGCTTGAATTATCTGTGGAAGCTGTACGCCCAAGGTGAATATTTTCAGCGTCTGCGCAAGCTCCAGATTATTGTGACCCGACGTTCTACTGATGCTAACGCCAGCCCGATCCTGGCGATGTTGTTAGACAGGTATCCATTCCTCTACGAATCTAATCTATTGGGCGAAGATGTTTCCAAAGAGTATTTAGAAGCAATTCAAAGAATTAAACGGCGGGCACAGCGCGACTATGAATTTAGATTTTCTCAATATCTGACCTATCAAATTCGAAAATCTTACCTCAAACATAATCCTGATCCCCAAAAAATTCTTACGCCAGTGGCCAACCCCACCATGCTCAAGAGTCGGGATTTTGGGATTTCGCTACAATCCTTTGTCAGTAGACCCCAAGATGGAGAAAGTTATCGAGATAGTGCTTATGCTTTTCAATTGCTGATGCAGCAACCAATGACTTTTGTGGAGTTTAAAGAAAACCTTTACAACTACTTAAGCAAAGATTTTAAGGCATCAGTTTATGCTCAACAGAGCTTTAAAACTCGGCTAAAAAATCAACTGCGGAATGTTTTACCCGAAAACCATGCTAGCTCTTTAGATGAATTGTCACAGGTGCGCACTTACACTCAGTTACTAAATTTCTTAGTGATTGATAGCGCCGAGCGACCCAACCATGTAGTGCTAATTGACTTAGTTTCCAACTTGGGTTCGGCGGCAACGGTGGGTCTACTACTCAAGATTATTTTGATTTGCCCGAAAGCCCAAACTTCGCTCAATCATCGTTTGTCTATTCTTTTTAATCATTACTACTACAGCAATCGCGATCAAGTACCTTGGCTGATTAAATTTTTAGAAAATTGGCAAGTGGCCAGTAGTATCCATTTTGGCAAGATTGATTCCTCGGTACTCAAGCAAATACTAGGTAATTAACTAGGAATTACCGCATGAAAATAACGGTAGTCGATATGTCGATCGCCATTTGGCTGCGGTACCACAATATCAACAAAGCGGTGATGATAGAGGATTTCGGGACTGGCATAGTTGTGGCGAGCGCTGATGTTATAAGAAACCGCCTCATCAATACCAGTAATTGAAGCCTGAATTTGGGCGTTGAGTTGGGCTAAAGACTCGGCAGTATGGCCAAACAGTGGACTGCTGGCATCGATCGAATGCATTGGAGTCCAAGTCAGGCTCAGAGCTGGCGTACGATTACGCATCATTTTCAGTTCATGAAAGCGACGCATAAAATGACCTTCTTGAGTAGTCTCATCCACTAATAAATAGACCTGAAGCTGGGCTTCGATGATCATATTTTGCCGTTCATTGGCAATCCGAAACATCAAAGTTGGCACTCCGTTGTATTTAGTGATCACCGCTTCATTACTAAAAATTACTTTGGCCTGGGGACGTGAGAAACGAGCAAAGGCCAGCCCCGTAACAACGGCAATTAACAACAAGCTAACAATTGCTTCAAAAGTCACAACGCAGTTGGCGTAAAAAGTAATCGGATGCATTGCACCATAGCCGATCGATCCCAATGTTTGCACACTAAAAAAGAAAGCATCGGCAAAGCTACCCGGCTGGGCGTTTTCTAAGCAATTTCCCCCGGCCAGATAAGCCAACGCAAAGAAGGAGTTGATCGAAAAGTAGGCCACTGTGATAATAGCGGCAAAACCTACCCAAGGAATTGTCAAAAACAGATGATATGGGTCGCGCCAATAGGTATACCAAGCACCCATATTGGGAATATGAAATTTCCCATCGCGGCTCTGGACTTGGACTAACTGCTGTCGCCGAAAACGACCTCTATTTTCCGGTTTGCGATTGTTCATACTGATATTCTATTGTGGGGATCGCTTATTCCAAACAGCGGATGGCTTCGAGCAAGCCGCGCGCTTTATTGAGCGTTTCTTCGTACTCTTTTTCGGGATTAGAATCGGCCACTAGACCAGCCCCGGCTTGCACAAACACTTCATGATGGTCACCTTGGGGGCGTACCACCATTGTGCGCAGGGTGATCGCGGTATTTAGTTGGCCCTCAAAATCATAATAACCATAAACCCCGGCGTAGGGTTCTCGCCGACAGCCTTCCAGCTCATGAATTATTTCGAGCGCGCGAATTTTGGGCGCACCACTGACGGTGCCGGCGGGGAAACAGGCTTGCATTAAGTCCCAGGCAGTTTTATCCGTAGCTAATTCACCAACTACATTACTGACAATGTGCATCACATGCGAATAACGTTCGATCGACATTAGTTCATCCACCACGATCGTGCCGCTCGCACAAACCCGCCCCAAATCATTGCGCCCCATATCCACCAGCATAATGTGTTCGGCCACTTCCTTGGGATCGGCTAATAGTTCGGCGGCTAGGGCATCATCGATCGCGGGTGTTGCGCCCCGAGGTCTGGTGCCAGCGATCGGCCGCAGCGTCGTTTTAATATGCCCTTGGTGTTTCTCAGCTTTGACCATCACTTCGGGGCTAGAGCCAATAATTTGCCAGTCCCCAAAATTGAAATAGGCCATGTACGGCGATGGATTAACCAAACGTAGCGATCGATATAGATCAAAGGGCTGTCCGACGTAATCGGTACTAAGTCTTTGGGAAATCACTACCTGAAAGATATCGCCAGCTTTAATGTATTCCTGCGCTTTTTCGACACTGGCACAATATTTCTCTTTGGTAGTATTGCTCCGGTAATTGGCAGGTAACTCCGCCGCCGTAGTCATAGTGAGCGGTGCTGGTGGAGTCCAGGCCAAAAATTTGGGAGTATGCGGTTGTTGCAACTTATCCAAGAGAGACTGTACGCGATCGACTGCCCGTTGATAAGCCAATGGCAAATCGCCCTGCGCCGCCCTCAGATCGGCATAAGCCACAGCAAAAATCTTACGCTTGACCTGATCGAAAATCATTAAATGATCGACCTGCATCCAACAACCATCGGGCAGATCATCGAGCTGGGCTGGATATATTGGTACCCGTGGCTCGATCCACTTAATTAATTCATATCCCCAAAATCCAAACAAACCACCAATGCCACTGGGCAATTGAGTCAGCTTCACTGGCTGATAATCCGTTAAACAATCGGCCAAAATGGTAAAAGGATTACCAGTAAACTCTTGAATCGATCCATCTCGATCAGTTTTCGTCGATTTATCGCCCCGCGCTTCCATTACCCACAGAGGGTTACAGCCCAAAAAACTATAGCGACCAACCTGTTCACCGCCATCTACCGACTCCAATAAGAAACTGTATGGCTCATTGCTACAAACTTTTTGCCAAGCCGAAATTGGGGTATCTAAATCCGCGACCCATTCTTGATAGACCGGAATAAAATTACCCTGGGTAGCCAGTGTCTTAAATTGAGGAAATTCTGGAATCATCATGATGGCGAGTGCAGAGACGCGGATATATATACAGTAAACCAACAGCCATCCTAGCTGATCTCCAGGGTAGAAATCATCACGCCCGCGAGGAATCACCGTTAGAATGTGGCCAGTAAGTTGGATGTGTCTAGATTTAGGTGGTAATGATGAAGAAAAAGCTATGGTGCGGCTTGATGTTGATTTTCAGTGAGTTGGCCATGAGCAAGGTAGGGCAAGCGCTACCGCCATACGTTGCCCTGAGCTATGCCAAAAACCCTCTAGAAATAAAACTATTAACCAATTCAAAATTGGCTCAATTTCGGCAAGATGTGATTACAGCCGATACTATTTCACCCCGGCAACTCGGCGCTCCTAGTTTATGGTGGACAAGAGAACAACTACCCAACAAACTCGTTTTAAATTGGTTAGCTTATCCCCAAAAAAAGCACATTGATGTGGTAGTTAATCCGCAGTTTTGGAATATCTTAGATTATCCTGAGCGCTATCAACTAGTAAACAGATGGGGAACGGTTGCTCGTAAACACGGTTTTGATGTCCGAATTTTTAATTTACGCTTTTCTGAACAGAAACCAATTGTTGCTTACACCTGTACGCACAACTCTACAAATCAACACTGTATTGTCCAGTGGCAAGGGCTTAATCAAGATAGCTTGACTGTAAAATCTGCGCGGTAGTCAATACTAGTTATAGTTACTTCGTAGCCAAATCGGTTTAGTATTGTGCTCTATCTTTTGGATGATTTACTGTCATCGGCCTACCACTTTTGATAGATAATATTGTCATTCTCAATACACTTCAGCTCTTTCAATGTATTGATTCGATCGGTGAAAAGCTTGTGATGAAAGGGTTTCAGTATCTTATTCTCAATATATCTGACTGCCAGTTGTTGTCAAATTGTGAAATAATTGTTAGGATACGAGAACGAATTAAAGGAAGCACATTAGAATGAATCGTAATGTAAGCGAATAACCTTCAAGTTATTTGTTTAATCCGGTTGTTAGTTATCTAAGTTGCCTCACCCTAGAAGTCTCGCTGCTTCTTGAGCTTTAACTCTTCACTTTATTAAAGTGTTCAACCAATTTTTTAGTGGTTAAAGTACATTGACAATTTAATAACTCGCAACACTCGCATCTAGTAGACATTTAAGGAGAAAAATGATGAGAATTGCCCAGCTTGCCCCATTATGGGAACGTGTTCCACCGCCAGCGTATGGTGGTATCGAATTGGTGGTTGGCCTGTTGACTGATGAATTAGTGGCCAGAGGTCACGAAGTCACCTTGTTTGCATCGGGAGATTCTGTTACGGATGCTAAACTAGATGCAATATGTCCACGCGCTCTACGGCTTGATCCAGATATCAGAGATTACGCAATTTATGACATGTTGAACACCGCTCAACTATATGAACGGGCTGGAGAGTTTGATATTATTCACGCTCACACGGGTTGTGCCGCGCTGTCTCATGCTAAGTTGTCGAAAACTCCCACCGTTCACACTTTACATGGCATCTTTACTAGGGATAATGCCAAGATGTTCTCTTTTGCTAAAGATCAGCCGTATATTAGTATCTCTGATGCCCAGCGAAACCCTGATCTAGATTTAAATTGTGTAGCAACGGTCTATAACAGTATTAGAGTAGATGATCACAAGTTGTTTCTCCAGCCGGATGCGCCCGCCTATTTAGCTTTTCTTGGTCGAATGTCGCCAGAAAAAGGACCCCATCATGCGATCGAGATTGCTAAACGAGTTGGGATTCCGCTCAAAATGGCTGGTAAAGTTGACCCCGTTGATGAACAATTCTTTAACGAACAGGTTGTCCCCCATATCGATGGAGAGTTTATCCAATTTCAGGGTGAAGCTAACCACGATCAGAAAAATGATTTAATGGGTAGAGCGATAGCTACCCTATTTCCGATCACCTGGCGTGAGCCTTTTGGTCTAGTCATGATTGAATCGATGGCGGCTGGCACACCAGTAATTGGAATTAACATGGGTTCTGTTTCGGAAGTAATTGCTAATAATGTCAGCGGTTTTGTCTGCGCTAATGTTGATGAGTGTGTAGCGGCAGTAGCTAAACTCGCCAACGTCAGTAGACAGGGGTGTCGTGATTACGTATCTCGTAAATTTGGTGTTCAGGCCATGGCTGATGGTTATGAAGCTGTCTACCTGAATGTTTTGGCCAATCGCTGGTCGCTGAATGGGCATCGCCAAACCAAGGTTTTGGCGGCTGCTTGTAACTAATTTTCCCTAAAATTCAATAGAGGTGCAAGAATGTCACTTGTTATTAGTAAACACAATTTACTTAGCAAACCAAGTAAGTTCGGGTCCAGTTTACCGACTACTCGGATGGTGGCGGGTAGTCGTCAACGCCCAGCTATTGCTCTCATCTCGGAGCATGGCGATCCAGCAGCTGAGATTGGCAAAGACGCTGCGGGTGGTCAGAATGTCTATGTCCGTCAAGTCGGTGAAGCCCTAGCCGAACTTGGCTGGCAGGTGGATATGTTCACTCGTAAGGCTCATGTGGATGACGCGGAGATAGTGCAACATGGTGTCTACTGCCGCACCATTCGTTTAACTGCCGGACCAGCAGCTTATGTCTCTAGAGACGAGCTAATGGAGCATATGCCGGCTTTTGTCGATGCCATGTTAGCGTTTCAATCAAAAAATGCCATCAATTACCAATTAATCCATACGCATTACTGGATGAGTGGTTGGGTGGGAATGCAGCTGCGTCAGCATTATCCAACCCAATTGGTGCATACTTATCATTCGCTGGGTGCCGTCAAATACCAGTCAGTGCCTAATATACCGCCCATTGCTAGTCAAAGGTTGGCGATCGAACGCGAAATTTTAGAATCTTTTGACTGTGTGGTAGCTACGAGTCCTCAAGAACAGGCTGACTTACAGTCTTTTGTTTCGACCCAGGGCAATACCCAAATTATTCCTTGTGGTACGGATATTGATAATTTTCAGGTGTTGTCAAAGCCCTCAGCACGGCGGAGCTTAGGTCTTTCAACTACCAATGAAACTGTTTTGTATGTGGGTCGATTTGACCAAAGAAAAGGCATTGAAACTTTGGTGAGAGCGATCGCCCAGATTTGTGATGGTCGCGATACCTCTAAGCTGGATATGGATAAGCTGAGTCTGCTAATTGTGGGTGGTAGTGATCCAAATCAGGCTGATGGTTTGGAACGCCAACGGATTGAGGATTTGGTTATAGAAATGGGGATCACGGCGCAAGTGAATTTTGTGGGCATGGTTGGTCACGATCGACTACCGCTATACTATGCGGCAGCAGATGTTTGTGTAGTGCCTAGTCATTATGAACCGTTTGGATTAGTGGCGATCGAGGCGATGGCTTGCGGTACACCTGTAGTAGCTTCTGACGTAGGGGGCTTAAAGTTTACCGTCGTGCCCGAAGTAACTGGCTTATTGGTGCCACCTCAGGATGTTAATGGTTTTGCCATGGCGATCGAACGGACTTTAGTCGATCAGTTTTGGGCACAGAAGGCGCGGAAGCAAGCGGCGCAGCGAGTACGGGAAAACTTTGGCTGGGCGGGGGTCGCACAGCAGCTCAGTTGCTTGTATTTACAGTTACTGCATCAACCTGCTTTGGGCGTGTCGGAAACAAGTGGTATTGCGATTGTGGGGAATCTGTTCTCTAGCTTGAAAAAATTCAAGGTTTCCTAAGTTAACGATGGAATGAATGGTGAGAACGAGTGACCGCCACCGCATCAACACTATATATTGCCCATCGTAAAATTAAACGGCTGGACGTTTTCATGAGAAAATAGAGGAGATTTTCCCTGGAACACCGTGGCTGAAGTTGCTCTAGAAAACATTTACAAGACTTATGCTACCGGCACCAGCGCCCCACCCATTCTCAAAAATATCAACCTGTCGATCGCTGATGGCGAGTTCATGGTGCTGGTGGGTCCCTCGGGTTGTGGTAAAAGTACTCTCCTGCGCCTGATCGCTGGTTTAGATCAGCTCACTGGTGGCAACATTCAAATTGGCGATCGTCTAGTCAATGACTTACCCGCCAAAGAACGCGATATCGCCATGGTATTCCAAAGTTATGCCCTGTATCCCCACATGCGGGTGTATGACAATATCGCCTTTGGTCTGCGCCGCCGTGCCCCAGCTGCCGAATTCACTGGTAAAAAGAACAGTGTCTTGGCCAATTTCTTAGTCGCAGCCACCCGCAACTTACCACCCAAACTTCGCTATGAGACCGATCGTGAGCGGGATATTCGTAAGCAAGTCAAGGCTGTGGCTGAAATGCTCCAAATCGAAGGATTGTTGAATCGTTTGCCGAAGCAGCTTTCCGGTGGTCAAAAACAACGGGTTGCTCTGGGCCGGGCGATCGCCAGAAATGCCCAGGTCTTTTTGATGGATGAACCCCTCTCTAACCTGGATGCCAAACTTCGGGCGGAAACCCGCAGCCAAATCGTGCAGCTCCAGCGCCAGCTTGGTAAAACTACTATCTATGTGACCCACGACCAAACTGAAGCAATGACAATGGGCGATCGGATTGCGGTAATGTATCAAGGTCAAATTCAGCAGGTAGCGGCTCCTTTAGAAATCTATAACCAGCCAGTGAACACTTTCGTGGCGCAGTTTATTGGTTCGCCGCCCATGAATTTTATTCCCGTGCAGGTGGCATCACTACTGATTAGTAACTATGATTTTCAGCTAAATTTAGAGGAACGCTGGCGAAAAGTCTTGCAGAACTATGCAGGTGGCTCCTTGTTGTTAGGTATTCGACCAGAGCATTTAACCCTCGCAACATCAGCCCCGCAAAACCTTGGTGGTCGCATCGAGATGATCGAAGCTTTGGGTACGGATACTTTTATCATTGTGCAACTGCGGGGACTGGTGGAACGAGACTTAAAGGTGCAGGTGCGGTTACCTGCCGATCGAGCGGTATCGATCGGCCAAGAAGTTTGGTTGTCTTTGACTCCAAATAAAATTCACCTGTTTGACCCCCAAACAACTTTAGCCCTTTGATATAAGCACATCCATGTTTTTTAGGATGAAAGTATAATTCTGGCTTGTTGGTAGGGAACTATATAAGTTATATGAAGTTCCCCTATGCTGTTATGAAACCAGAACTCGATCCATATAACATGCTGACCCGTTTATCTAGTGCTGATATTACAGGCTGTCTTGAAGTAGCCGATGGCAATACCACCTGGAGCGTATTTCTACAATCCGGCCAATTATTGGGTGTAGACTGCTCCATTCAATCTTTGGGGCAACTAGTCCAGCGTCTCCGTCAACTGGGTTGTGATTTGGCGGCTAAAGCGGTGAGCCGGACGGTAGAAAGTAGTGGGGATTTATCTGGTGAGAATCTCATCAGACAGGAAATAGACAGGCTATCAATGCAGGGGTTGCTTGATCAAACTCAGGCCAGCCAAGTTGCCATAGAAGTAACTAAAGAAGCTTTAGAATCGCTACTGTGGCTCAAGACCGGATCTTACAAATGGGATGAAAAGGGCTTGACCGATCGGGTAGATATCAAAAATTCTAAATTTAGATTGAGTTTATCTAAACTGATGGATTATTACCAACAGCGTCTGACAATTTGGCAAAGATATATCACTATCGTCCAGTCTCCCCACCAGCGGCCTTATTTAATTAATCATCGACTTTTAGAAAATCCAGTGGCCGCTGGCACTCTCAGTCCGATAGCTTTGACTCAGCTCGTTCAATTAATGCGTGGCATGAGTCTGCGGGAGTTAGCGCTGATTCTAAAACAAGATGAATTGAAGATTACCCAACTCTTGATTCCTTATATTCGTGCCAATATAATTTGCTTACGAGAACCACCGGCTCCTTTTAACCGTCTGCCTTATATTCCTGAACCAGATTTAATCCAAATTTCTGCTAACGAAGAAATTATGTCTCTTGATCGCGTCACTAGCAACAAAAGCGATCAAAATTTTATTGATTCAAATAGTAAAGCCAAGGTATATAAAATAGCCTGTATTGACGACAGCCCACTAATTCTTGATGAAATAGAGCGCTTTCTAGGAAGAAATAGTCAATATCTACTCACGAAAATTGCAGATCCAATTAAGGCTTCATCCCTCATTTTTCGGCTCAAACCAGATCTGATTCTGATGGATATTACCATGCCAGATATCAATGGCTATAAGCTTTGCCATTTGTTTCGGAGTAGTGCGGCCTTTGAAAAGACCCCAATTATTATGGTGACTGGAAATAAAGGATTACTTGATAAAGCCAGAGCAAAGGTATCGGGTGCAACCAATTATTTAACTAAGCCATTTACCGAGACAGAACTTTTAGAGCTGGTTGGCAAATACTTAGTTTAAAGAGTGCAGCAATTTGTGCTGCATGTGGGCATTATAAATATATATGTTATGTATTTCTCAGTTCTAACCTCGATTATTTTTATTTATTGGTGTAACAATGTCCAAGATTTTAGTAGTAGATGACATGCAGGCTGAGTTGGAACTGATCTGTCAGTATCTAACTAAAGCAGGGCATACAATCCTTACTGCCACCAATGGTGAAGAAGCACTGGCAAAAGCTCAGGAAAGTCAGCCAGATGTGATTGTCACTGACTGGATGATGCCAGTCATGGGCGGGCTAGAACTATGTCGCCACCTAAAAAAACAACCAGAGACGGCTAATATTCCGATTATTGCTTGTACAGTCAAGAATCGGGATGTCGATCGGTTGTGGGCGATGAAGCAAGGCGTTCAGATTTATCTAACCAAGCCTTACACCTCTGCAGAATTAGCAAAGGCTATTAAGGAAGTTACGGCTTAAAAATATGACAGCCAATACTACTCTGATCAGACTTCAGCAACTTTTACCAGAATTATTTAATCCGGTAGAGGTCTCTGGTGATCCTTATTTGCGTTTTCAACTTACTCCAGAGATCCCCGCGCTGTTGTCGATGAAACTGGTGCAAGAAGCTATGCTCGTCCCCTCTGGTGCTATTTCGCCGCTGCCCAATATGCCGGACTTTATGATCGGCATGATGAATGCTCGCGATCGGGTATTTTGTGTTGTTGACTTAGGCCAGCTGATGGGCTTACCGCCCATGCCTACCAACCTCCACAATTGTCAAGTTGTAGTAATTAATTTGCCCGCGCTCACATCGGCAGGAAGTGAACAGTCCTCAGTCTCATCCAGTAAATATCTGGGGCTAGCCGTTCTGCGGGTAAAAGGTGTCGCCCGTTTCGATGCCGAACAATTGCAATCATCGGCAGGGCAGAAGTTGCCAACGTGTTTAGCACCTTACATGATGGGTTATTTCAACCAAGCCGATGAACGAATTCTGGCATTGGATACAGTAGCGATCGCCAATTCTCCCAACCTTGTCTCCAATTTGTTGGTATCGAGTTAAAACCAACTTACTCAATCAAGTATTTATACGTTTTCATCTATTTTCAGCTATTGATTTACCACTATATTTCACCTATTTAGGAATACAACAAATGACAATTAATCAGGATGCCAATTATCTCCACAAAAACAATAACGTCTCTGGAAAAGCTTTATGGCAGCAGCCAGCGCGGATATGGAATAATTTCTCTATTCGAGCGAAAATCACCACTTTGCTATTGACCGGCGCGATTGTACCGGTTGTTGTTGTGACCCAGGGAATTGTGGGACTAGCTAGAACATCGGCACTAGATGATTTGAAAGATAGTCTTAATACTAAATTACTGGTGTTAGATAAGTCGATAAAGTCGGAAACCCGCCAGATTGAAGGTAGCTCCAGCATTTTGGCACAGTCTGTGATTGCTACTGGCCTTAACTTGGATGATGCTAGTGCCATGACGACTCAACAAGCTAAACTCAGTTCTTTTATCCAAACAGCTAAAAATCTGAAGCCCAATGCGAGCTTTTATCTGATTACGAATAGCCAGGGACAGACGATCGCCCAATCAGTACAGACTATCAATGATGGTGCTAACAAATACTCAGCATTGCCCACCACGACGATGAACTCCACCAAGTTCATTCCAGTATCTAGTAAATCTGGCCTAGAACTAGGAGATATTAACATTATTAAAAATGCTTTGACAAAATCACGAGCTTTATCTGGGGTAGAGCTACTTAAAAGTCAATCTTTGCAACGATTAGGGCTAGCCCAACAATCGGATATCGGGATTCGAGCTCAAGCCACCCAAGGCTTACCAGAGATGAAAAAGCCTTACCCAGAAGGCACTTTTGATGTAGATGGTGGCAAAGTCGGTTTGGTGTTGATGTCGGTGCAACCGATCCAAGTGAATGGAAAACAGGTCGGTGCCGCTATTGTTGGGACACTAGTCAATCGCAACTATGATATTGTAGATAAGCTGAAGAGTGAGACTGGTGTTTCTACGGCCACGCTGTTTGCTCAAGATTGGCGGGTTAGCACTAACGTTCCCTACACCGATAAAACAACCCGAGCTATAGGCACCAGAGTATCTAGAGCTGTTGCTGACAAAGTATTAAAACAAGGCCAAGTTTTTCTGGGAGATGCCAATATTATTGGTATTAACTACATGACGGGCTATGCCCCACTCTACGATCATCGGCAGCAACTTGACCCGGCCACCGCAAAACCAATCGGGATTGCCTATGTCGGTGAACCTCAAACCAAAGTGGATCAAAGCCTCGAAAAAATCACACTAACGGGCTATGCCATTGGGGGTGGGATTTTATTACTGGTAATTACAATTCTGGTATTGGCACCCTCGGATCGATCGATCTCTCGTCCCATCCGGCGTTTGACCCAGTTTGCTGATCAAATTGCGGCAGGTCAATCTGGTGTTAGGTTAGAAGATAATGCACGTCAAGACGAAATTGGGGTTCTAACTCGTAACTTGAACCAAATGGCACTGAAAATTGACGCTAACATTAAAGCGCGTGAGCAAGAAACTGAACAGCAACGACAGCAACGGGAAACGTTGGAAAGCGGAATTTTTAATTTAGTGACCGAAATTGAAGGAGCAACTAATGGAGATTTAACAGTAAGAGCTAGTTTAGACTCTCTAGAATTGAGTACAGTAGCCGATTTGTTTAATGCCGTAATTGATAGCCTCCGAGATATTGCCATTGAAGTAAAACAGGGTACCGGGCGCGTGAGTGATTCGTTAGGTTCTAATGAACAAAGCATCCGCCAGCTCTCCGAAAAGGCGGTGGTCGAAGCAGCCGAAATTCGCAGCACATTTCATTCCTTTGCGCAGATGACTGATTCGATTCAAGCTGTTGCCACCAATGCCAACCAAGCATCGACGATCGCCAATGATGCTTACTCTGTTGCCCAAGAGGGCAACGAGGCCATGAATCAGACTGTCAACAGCATTCTGAGTCTGCGCACAACCGTTGGGGAAACCGCCAAGAAAATGAAGCGTTTGGGAGAATCTTCCCAGAAAATTTCTCAAGTAGTTACCCTAATTGAAGAAATCGCCCTTAAAACGAATCTCTTGGCTATTAACGCCAGTGTCGAAGCTAGCCGCGCCGGAGAGCAAGGGAAAGGCTTCACTGTAGTTGCTGAACAGGTTGGTGCTCTCGCCGAGCAATCAGCAGCTGCTACCCGCGAAATAGCCCAGATTGTAGCGGCTATTCAAGCTGAAACCAAGGATGTAGCGGAAGTGATGGAACTGGGCACCACACAGGTAGTTGATGGTACGAGATCGGTAGAAACGACCAAGCAGAAACTGAATCTCATGCTGCAAAAATCTCAAGAAATCAACACTCTGATGAGTTCTATTTCCACAGCCACTATTTCGCAGACGGAGACAGCCAAAACTGTCACCCAACTAATGCAACAAGTAACAGCAGCCTCGGAAGAACGCTCTACTTTCTCCAGTCAGATGGCTTCGTCTATGCAAGAGACTTCTCAAGTGGCGAAAAAACTTGAAGAAAAAGTTGCCCAGTTCCAAGTCTAGACGATCGAAATAGCTATCTTTTCAGCCTAGTAACTACCAGATAAATGTGATGGATAACGATAAACAAATCCCAATCAAGTTCTTGGATGAATCAGAAGATTGTTGCGATCGAATGGAATCCACTGTCCTCGGTTTAGCCCATACAATTCCCAATCCCCAAGAATTGGATAAAGCGCTCCGTGCTGCTCACTCCATTAAAGGCGGCGCCGGCATGATGGGATTTATCCCGCTTAGTCAGGTGGCTCACCAGCTCGAAGAGTTTTTCAAAATCCTCAGAGTGCGCTACCATTCCAAATCTATTAGTACAGAAGTCGAAACTCTGCTACTGCAAGGAGTTGATTGTCTGCGGCAGGTGAGCGATCTACACCGCCATGGCCAGTTGATCGATGAAGCTTGGTTAACTACTCAGTCGCAACCGATCTTCGATCGGTTGCGCCAGCACCTAGGTGACTTACGCCCAGAAGATGAAGATGCTTTGTTATCACAAGAAGGCGATGTCGATCCAGCCATCTTATTGTTTGAGAATGGGGTGAAAGAATCTTTAGATCACCTGGATCGTCAATTAGAGTTGCTATCCCCCGCTCAACTTTTGCAAGAATTACAGCTGACAGCAGACGAACTGAGTGACTTTGGCCGGATGGCTAAACTAGATCGATTTGTCGATCTGTGTCAGTCGGTGACTAGCCAGAGTCAAATCATCGATACTGCTCAAGTTGTACAGCTCACTCGTCAATCTTTGAAGGTTTGGCGCAAATCTCATGCTGTAGTGTTGTTGGGACGATCCGAGAAAATACCAACTCAACTACTCGGATTCTCGCTAGCACCACCTCGGCAGCCCAGATCGGAGATGGCTCATCTGGATATCCAGATGGAACAAGAATTTATTTCTGGATTTGATGAAATCTCACCCTCCGCAGAATTGTTTTCTGAATTAGCCGCTTTTGAAATTTCTGAATTCACTTCTACGTTTAGTGCTGATTGGAATAACTATGAATCTCAGACTGATTTTAACGAAATTTTACTCGAAGATACAGCACCGCTGGCATTACTCTCGGAATTAGCCAATATTCAACTTCCTGAATTTCTGCCCAGCAATGAGCAGAAACTCAACGCTACTATTGCTATGCCAGTAGTAGAAACAGTTGCTGCTGTTACGCCGCCGAGTGCTTCGATCGCTGTTCAGAACCAAACTGTGCGGGTGCCTGTTGAATATTTACAACAATTCAACACCGTCTTTGGGCAATTGATTTTAGAACGCAATGCCATCAACTTACGCTTAGCAGAAATTCAAAGCTACACTGGCTTGCTCCGCAAACGGATGCATAATTTGGAGTCATCTAATAAAGAATTGCGTCAATGGTACGATCGAGCCTCCACGGAGGGGCTAATTCCGGCTACCGCCAATTCGCCAGCGAGCCTAGCTGCTGTACCTAGTTCGATCGCTCCGATCTCTTCACCTACCGTCTTTGACTCCTTAGAAATGGATCGCTATAGTGATCTCCACCTTGTTTCTCAGGATCAAATTGAAACGATTGTCCAGTTGCAAGAAGTTACCGCCGACATCGAGCTAAGTCTTCAGGAAATGACTCAATCAGTGCGGAGCCTGAACCAAACGACGCGCACATTACAAGGAAATGTCAGCCGCACCCAAATGCTGCCCTTTGCAGACGTGGTAAAACGCTTTCCGCGCTTGATCCGTGATTTATCAGTACAGTTTGGTAAAGCCGTTAATTTAAAGATTTTGGGCGAAAATATTGGGATCGATCGCGCTATCTTAGAAAACCTTAGCGATCCACTAATTCATCTGCTGCGGAATGCCTTCGATCATGGCATCGAAGACCCAGCGACGCGGATGGCTGCTGGTAAGCCAGAGCAAGGTACGATTGTCTTAGAAGCTAGTTATCGTAACGGTGAAACCATCATTACCATCGCTGATGACGGTGGGGGGATTAGACTCGATCGGATTCGCGATCGTTTGCAACAAATGGGCTTACCGGCCGCCGCAGTGGCCGAAATGCCCGAAGCTGAATTGCTCGATACTATTTTTGAACCAGGCTTTAGTACCGCCACTAGTCTGACGGAACTCTCCGGGCGCGGTGTCGGGATGGATGTTGTTCGTACCAATATTGAGCAAGTTAGAGGAGCTATCCGGGTCAAAACTCAACCAGGGGTTGGTACTAAATTTATCATTCGGGTACCTTTTACCCTCTCAATTTTGCGGGTAATGTTGCTAGAGCGAGCCGGGTTTGTCTTTGCCGTATCAGTAGATAGTGTTCAGGAAATCATGCGCTTCCAGTCTGACTTGTTGACTGCTGACGGCACCAAGATTTCTTGGCAATCACAAATTATTCCCTTAGTTGCTGTGGAGCAAGGAATTTCTTTTGGGCGTACCCAGCGACCTTTTGAATTACCTGGCACCCCAGCTATTTCTCAACCCACCGTTTTGGTCGTGGGTGAAGACCAACTATCGACAGCTTTTTATATCGATCGATATTGGGGCGAACAAGAAGTTACCCTGCGCTCGATCGATAGCCCCATGCCCCTCACGCCCGGTTTTGGCAACTCGATTATTCTGGGTGATGGTCGGGTCGTCCCGCTCGTTGATTTGATGCAGTTAGCCAGCTGGATATCCACTATTACTGCTCCCGGAAGTTCTATTCAAACATCAGTAGCTGAATCGATTTCGATGGCTGCTGCCCCGGCACTACTCAACACGATTTTGGTGATTGACGACTCCATCAATGTCCGTCGCTATTTGGCAGTAATGCTAGAAAAAGAAGGTTATCAGGTTGAACAAGCCCGCGATGGTCAAGAAGCTGTCGAAAAACTTCTAGCTGGGTTAGTAGTGCAAGCAGCCATCTGTGACATGGAAATGCCTCGTATGGATGGATATGGAGTTTTAGAAGCTCTGCGATCGCATGAAGATTTTGAAAATTTACCAATCGTGATGCTTACTTCCCGTAGCAGTGAAAAGCACCGCAGGTTGGCAATGAACTTGGGGGCTTCTGGTTATTTCACTAAACCCTATACTGAGTCGGAGTTATTGGGAACCCTAAAATCTCTGATTGCAACAGTGTGTTCTATAGTAGCGCACCCGCAATAATTGACTTTAGCCAATTCCAAAAACCTTGGTGATCGGACTGAAGACTGGAAATATCTAGAGTGTAAATTAGTGAATGATTGGTATCTACTTGCATAAGTTTACCGATTGATCGAGGAATATTTTTAATTGGATTACCGCTCAGACCTAAATTTTGTAAGTTGATTAACTGATCGAGTGCTTCCGGAATAGCGACTATTTGGTTATTGCCAAGGTATAGTTCTTGGAGATTAATAAGTTTTCCGATCGATTCAGGAATAAGTTTGATCTGATTACCACTAAGCACTAGGGTTTGAAGATTAGTAAGTTTTCCGATCGCATCAGGAATTATTTCGATTTGGTTGTTAGATGAATAGAGACTTGGTGGGAGACTGTCCAGGTGTAAACGCTGGAGATTGATGAGTCGTCCAATCGATTCAGGAATAATGGTGATGCGGTTACTACAAAGATCGAGACTTTTCAGGTTGGTGAGTTGAAAAAGCGATTCTGGGATAACAGCTATCTGATTGAGTCTCAGACTTAGATGTTCAAGATTATGAAGTTGTCCGATCGAGTCAGGGATAGCCGCTATTAAATAGTTGCAGGAAAGATCGAGGAGTTGAAGATTTGGGAGTCGTCCAATTGAGCCAGGAATAGAGGATATTGCATTAATCCCCAGGTATAACTCTCGCAGATGCTGGAGTTCGCCGATCCATTCAGGCAATATTGTCAATTGTTGATTGCGAACTGATAATACCTCTAAATTTTGTAGTTGCAATATTTCTTTTGGTAAATCAGTAAGCTGGTAGTCTCTGATATTTATCACCAATTTTTTCAGCTTTACCAAATTACCAATTTCTGGCATCCATTCAATGATCCCGCCCTCTGCTAGATCCAGCTCTTCCCATTCCTCAGATTGCGCTCTAGCAAGCAAGTCCAAAGATTCTTGATTATCCACAATCAATCTCCGATAGAGAAATTATCCCGATCGCTATTAGGATATTAACTTAATCTGTATTATAAGCTAGGCAATATTTTTAAAATCTTCACTTACACAATCTCACAAGTAAAGAGTTGCGCCTCCTTAAGTTACCAGCCAAATTCTTCTACTAACTCTACGCAGAGACCGTCGATCGCCACCACATCTAGTTGATCTGGCAAAGTGGATTGGTCATAAGCCATCTCCATCTCGGCCACCAATTGATCGGCTAGCTGCGTAACCTGGGCGTAGGTGTAGTCCCCGGCAATGATCGATCGCAATTGTTCAGCATCCCCTGCTTCCCGTCTGTCCACCCACACGCGCCCATCCCGCAAAATCTCTAAACCACAACGCAACAAGCGAATACAGTGCATGGCATGTTTGAGATCGTAGCCAGATTTTTGTTCCATGCCAGCGCGGTGCGGATTTCGATTCTTTTGCCAAGATTGATAGGCGGCCCATTCCACACAGGCAGCACGGTATTTTTGGCTGCGCTGCAACAGACGAATAAAGTCGCCCCGACTATTGGTCAAAGCTTGACTATAGGGAATAGATTCAGTGGTGAGCGGATACTGCTTCAGTAAGCCCTTGAAGTCAATATCACCAGTTAGTAACTGATGCAGTTCTTGCGATTCTGCTAGATACTCAATTTTGCCGCGCACTAAGCTGTATAAGTATTCCAAAAAAGCATTTACTTCATCTTTGGTCAGCGGCTCTTCCAAGTCAAAATCAAAATCTGCCGGGGTCGGTTTCTGGGTCGGGGGATTTAGCAACCACTTGCGATGAGACTCAATTTTTTTGATTTGGGCAAAGGCGTAACCCGAAAAAGTGTACTTAACTTTTTTGCTGAGAAACATGTCCCGCTGCTGAATTAGCTTCTCGCCAACGGGCGTGAGCCAGGGATATTCCTTCAGCCACAGCAACTCTAAGATATTGGGATTAGAGCCAGCCAATAGCTGCATGTATTTCCGCAATTCATAAATTACAGTATCTTTGTTACCATCCAAAAACGGAATTAGACCGGGCTCATCCCAGCCCTGATCTTTTTGCTCGATGGTACTTAAACCCAGGTAGTAATTTTTTGGTGCAATAAATACCCCCCGATAATCTCGATCGGACTCTGGCCGACTTAACCCGTAGCCATTGCTACCCACCAACCCCACTATAATGGCTCGACTCTCGATCGCAATTCTGTTCATGTTCTCAACTATCCAAAAAATCCACAGAAATAATCGTGGGGCGGTGAACAATATCATATTCCCACCTCACCCACTGATTTTATCTAGTTAGCTCTTACTCAAATGGCGAGACCCCATCGATGACTTCATGCCAAGGTAATCCCATTGGGCCTAATAGTTTCATGAAAGGATCCGGATCGCATTCCTCCACATTAAATACCCCCGGCTTTCTCCAGGTACCATTGACCACCATCAGTGCCCCAATTACTGCGGGCACCCCAGTTGTATAAGAAATCCCTTGCGCCCCCACTTCGGCATAGGCAGCGGCATGTTGGCAGTTATTGTAGACATAATATTTCTTCTCTACTCCATCCTTAATGCCCCTGATGTGACAACCGATCGATGTTTGGCCGGTGTAATTGGTGGCGAGCGAGGCTGGTTCCGGTAGCAGAGCCTTGAGGAACTTCAGTGGCACGATCTTTTGCCCTTCATAATCGATCGAATCGATCCGAGTCATGCCGATATTCTCTAAAACGCGCAGATGATTAATATAGTTTTCCGAGAATGTCATCCAGAACCTTGCTCTTTTGAGTGTGGGGATGTTTTTGACTAGGGATTCTAGTTCCTCGTGGTAAAGCAAGTAAGATTCGCGATCGCCAATTTCGGGATAGGAAATAGGACGATGAATCGATAAGGCTGGGACTTCTACCCACTGACCATTTTCAAAATAGCGACCGACTTGGGTGATTTCGCGAATATTAATTTCGGGGTTGAAATTGGTGGCAAATGCCTTACCATGATTGCCATCATTGCAATCAATAATATCTAGATAGTGAATTTCATCAAAGTAGTGCTTGAGTGCGTAAGCACTAAAGACCCCTGTAACTCCCGGATCGAAACCACAACCAAGAATTGCAGTGAGGCCAGCATTCTTAAACCGATCTTGATA
The DNA here is from genome assembly GCA_964247125.1 of uncultured bacterium. Taxonomy (GTDB): domain Bacteria; phylum Cyanobacteriota; class Cyanobacteriia; order Cyanobacteriales; family Chamaesiphonaceae; genus JAAFHZ01. Next base: position 29,380 of record CAXTSZ010000003.1, on the reverse strand, counting down.
TTTCCATTGCCAACTGTATTCAAATTTAGCGACATCCGGCGGCTCATAATTGGCAGTATCTAAATAGTCCACGCCAGTTTCTAAACAGGCATCCATCAACGCTAAATCTTGATAAGGAAGAGCCACATTAATCAAGATATCGGGGCGGAATTCCTTGATTAATTTTACCGTATTCGCTGCAACATCGGCATCTAGTGCGGCTGTCTGGATTTTTGATGAACCAATGTGGGCGGCAATTTGATTGCATTTCTCCACATTCCGACTAGCCAACAAAATCTCGGTGAATTCGGCTTGTGCCGCACATTTGTGTGCGACTACATTCCCGACGCCTCCGGCACCCACGATCATTACCCGTGCCATATTGTCTCCCTGAATTAAGTGATTTTTACATTCGACCAGCCAGGTCAGCATCTCTGCTGAGGCCGACGCTCTACGTCCCAGATAAAAACGCTGTCGCCGAGAGTATTATAGCAGTTCCTGAATAAACGAACCGTACAAAATCTTTGCCCAGCATAGCTTTCAGCTCCAAATCCGAACCCTGCTCAAGATGCTTGAATTTGGAGCTGAACGCCGGGAAGTCGTTAAGCTCACCGAACCTTGATAAAATTGGAGAAAATTTAGAGAGAGAATATCATGGCTCCCCTTACTGCTCATCCCACTTTAGATATTTCTAGTCTCGATATCGAATTAGCAAAGCTCAGTCCCCATAAGATTTTAGAAAAAGCTCTCAGCCAGTTTGACAATATTGCTATCTCTTTTAGTGGCGCTGAAGACGTGGTGCTGATTGATATGGCGCATAAAATCAACAAAGATATTCAAGTTTTTAGCTTAGACACTGGTCGTTTACATCCTGAGACATATCAGTTTATCGATCGCGTGCGCAAACACTACGACATCAAAATCGATGTCATGTATCCGGACAGCGCTCAATTAGAAGCACTGGTGAGCGAGAAGGGTTTGTTCAGTTTCTATGATGATGGCCACAAGGAATGTTGCGGTATTCGGAAGGTGGCTCCCCTGCGCCGCAAGCTCTCCACCTTAAATGCTTGGATTACAGGTCAACGGAAAGATCAAAGCCCCTCGACTCGCTCGGCAGTACCCGTTGTCCAGTTCGATGGCGCTTTTTCGACAGACACCAATGCTTTAGTGAAGTTCAATCCCTTGGCTAACTGGAGTTCTGAGGAAGTGTGGATGTATATTCGCTCCTATCAGGTTCCGTATAATCCTCTGCACGAACGTGGTTTTGCTAGTATTGGCTGTGAACCTTGCACGAAAGCGACGTTACCGAATCAGCATGAACGGGAAGGTCGCTGGTGGTGGGAAGAGGCTACGCAGAAGGAATGCGGTCTCCATGCGGTTGAAACCAAGGAATAGCTAGAAACTAACGTATCAGAACTGTTGATGATGGCTTGATTGCGGCTCTCGATCGGCAAGATTGAGCCATCGAGAGTTGCTCTTAACATTTAGCTAAGGGTTTAGATGATTAATTCGCTAATAGTATTGAGCATATCGGCCTCATTAAAAGGCTTGGCATAGTAAGCAGCAGCACCTAAGTTCATCGCAATTTTACGGTGTTTTTGGCCACTGCGCGAAGTAAGCATGACTACTGGAATATGCTTAGCATTCTCTAATGATTTCACATTGGCTAAGAAGCCATAACCATCCATTCTCGGCATTTCCAGATCACAAATCACCAAGTTGGGGCACAAACCAGCCTGAATTTTCTCGATCGCCTCTTGACCATCTTTAGCCTGTTCTACCCGGTAGCCATTCCGTTCGAGAGTAAGGGCGACAAAGCGACGCACATTAATGGAGTCATCGACAACCATCACCAGTTGTTCGTTTCCTAAGGTCGTTTCCGCAAAGTTATCAGCTTGATTCACTGTTTCCACCTCGCGATCATGATGACCAATGACCCACTGCGCCAGGGCGATCGGATCAATTAATGGAATTACCCGACCATCGCCCAAAATGGCCGAGCCAGATAGACCTGGTGGTAAGGGAATCGCGCCTTGGGGCTGACGAACAGTTACTTCTTGCTCGTTCCAAAACCGATCAACTTGCAAGCCATAGAGTTGGTCACCATCAGCAGCTAAAAACACTGCTGATTGGTCAATTTTGGGGATAACGTTAAAATCTAAGGCCGGCAGGAAATCGGGCGCTTTAAAATAGGCCGCCATATCGATCAGCCGCACCTGGAATTCTTCCCAATCCAGATAGGGTTGTCCCTCCCGCATCACAACTTGGTCAAGATTGGGTAAGAGGGTTTCTTCAACGGCATTTACTGGCAGCGCAAAGAGCATCTTATTAACATCCACAATCAGCGCCTTGATCACTGATAGCGTAAAGGGTACGGTGATAGTGAAAGTACTACCCTGACCCGCTTTCGTCTCAATTTGAATCTCGCCTTTGGCTGCTTGGAGATTGGTGCGCACGACATCCATCCCTACGCCTCGACCAGAGAGGTCTGTAACTTTTTCGGCAGTACTAAAGCCCGGTTCAAAGATCAACTCTAGTAATTCTCTTTCACTGGTCTGCTGGAGCATTTCTTCGTCAATGCCCATCTTAATGGCTTTGGCCCGGATTTTGGCTAAATCCATGCCCTTGCCGTCGTCACGAATCATGATGACAGTTTGGTTACCACGATAGGCCGCGCTGATTTCGATTTTCCCGGTAGCTGGTTTCCCGGTAGCCAAACGATCGGCAGTCTCTTCAATGCCGTGGTCAAAGCAGTTGCGTAATAAGTGCATCAAAGGATCTTTCAGAATCTCAATGACATTCCGTTCTACTAAAATCTCACTACCTTTAATAATTAAATCTACCTGTTTACCATGTTCGATCGACATTTCGCGAATTGCGCGCGGGAAGCGGCCGACGACTTCAGTAAAAGGCAGCATCCGCACACTAGTGAAGCTATTTTGCATCTGCTTAGTAGTGCGGCTAATATCCCGAGTCATTATTTCAGTTTCGTTCAGCTGAATATCAATATCCGTGACTTTCTCTTGGATTTGTACTACGTTTTCAATGACGGCTTGCGATAACAAGTGGAATTCGCCATAGCGATCCATTTCCAACAGATCGAAGTCGTTAGTGAGAGAACTTGGCATGGCGGATACATCGCCAGGATTGTTGGCCGTAGGCACCTGTGTCGCAATTTGGTCATAGGCATTGCGCAGCTGACTACTTGCTGCTTCTAGACTGCTCACTTTTTCGGTCAGACTCCGCAATAGCGATCGCATCCCGGCAATTTGCAGATTGAGACCACTGCGGCTAATATTTAGTTCTCCAAATAAGTCGCCAATCACGGCTAACTGATTCACCCCCACTCGAATTGTCTGATCAGGTGCTGTGGGGATATTATCATAGGTTTCGGGCGTAACATAGCCATGTGGCGCTGTCGCTAAGTCATCAATATCAAGCTGATCAAGCGTACCAAATAAATCATCAGACTGATTGGTTGATGCGGTGGAGACTGCGATCGAACTTAGTAATGAGAAGAAATCATCACTAGGCGGAGCTGCATTATTCACCCATTCCAAGACGGGCTGTTCCGTGATCTCTGGCAGCATGTCCATGGCATCAGCCATGGTGGCGGTCGACAGATCGACAGTAGCAAAATCCGATAACTCATCCAGGCTGATTGCTTCTGACCAAGAGCCGCTAGCAGCCAAATCGTTGGTGATTTCTGGATCGGCAATCGTATATGTCTGCGCCTCCAGCTCCAAAAGTTCATCGGTGGTGAATAGTTGCTCCACCACTGGTTCATCATTAGCCCCACTCCAGTCCAAACTTACCGGAGTAGCAGCAATGTCATCAAAAATAGTTAAGTCGTCAAGGCTGGCCAATTCATCGGCGTGGTCTAGAGCGATAACTGATTCGGCATCGGTAGCGATATTAAAGATGTCGAGATCATGCCACTGATGCTCGGTCGTAGCGGCGATTGCTGGTGTTTCAGCATCATCGCACAAGCTGTCTAGAGATAACAGTGTTTCGGGGCTAGCAATTACTGCTGGCAATGACAATGGCGTGATAGTCGTACCTGAGACGGTGACGTTTTGGAAGTCGATGAAGGTGGGTAAATTATCACGATGACCAATCATGACTAATGATTGAGAGCGCCGCCAAGCAGCTACCGCTAGTTCGGCAATGGCTGCGAACCGGTCGGGGTATTGCCCTAGCTTTTGCGCAATATCCTGACAGAGCGCCGCCATCGCGGGCAGCTCGATCATTTCGGCCAGACCATTGAGAGTCTCGGCCGTGATCTCAATTTCAGAGTGTAAATCGGTTTGGGCAGGGCTGTTTAAAATGTCTTCTAAATGTTGGAGGGCACTATCTACTTCACTTTCAAACAAATAGACAACGATGTCTTCTTCCCCACCATCTTCTTCGGCCAGCAGCGCGGCCTCATCGATAGCTTGTGGTTCACCCAACTGCTCGTACAGCCGGTCGAGAATTGGATCGACGGCCGTAGCCAGCCAATCAGGGGGAATATCTTGTCCCTGGCGGTTATAGTCCATCACTCGCCGCAGTCGATCGACTACCAGCAATAGGTCTTTTTCGAGTTGACCATTAATGGCCTCGGGTTTTTGACCGTGCCGCAAAACTTTGAGCGAATCTTCTAAGCGGTGACCAATTTTGGCCAGCGTCGAAAAGCGCATCATCGCCGCGCCGCCCTTAATAGAGTGAGCAGCGCGGAGCACTGCATCGAACTGCTTGCCTTTGATGTCACCGTTGCCCACCCCCAGCAGACCAGTTTCAATCTGGTCTACATAGTCTTGGGCTTCTTCCAAAAATTGGAGGCGGACTTGTTGTTCTTGGGCGGAGATAGTCATCTCGATCGGGGGTAAGGATTAGTAGATGGACGGGAGAGATGAACTAGCTTAGTTATGATCGGCATTAACTTTGAATTTATCCACACTGGCCTGGAGTTCGCGAGTAATGAGCGCCGTGGCCTGAAGGGAATTAGATACCTGCTCGGAAGAAGTCGAGGTTTGGTTGGAGACTTGAGCTACATAGGTCATTACCTGCGTGACCGCTTGTGAAGACTCGGCTTGTTCGATCGCCGCCGCCGCAATGGACTGCAAAAAGGCATCGATCTGTTGGGATTGGTGGATGATTTCTTGCAGGCTGAGTTTGGTTTGCTCTACTGCTCTGGTTCCTTCGACCACCTGAGTGGTACTCAATTCCATCGCTTGGGTTACTTCGCTGGTTTCCCGTTGAATGGTTTCCACAATTTTTTCAATTTCTTTGGTCGCCGTGGCCGACTGGGTCGCTAGTTGGGCTACTTCTTCGGCTACTACCGCAAAACCCCGACCCTCTTCACCCGCCCGCGCCGCCTCAATACTGGCGTTGATGGCGAGCAAGTTGGTTTGGAGGGCAATTTGGTTAATGAGTCCGATCGCTTTGGAAATCTGTTGCGAAGACTCACCCAAGCGCTTCACTTTTTTGGCAGTTTCCGCGACGGTGTTGCGCAGTTGATTAATGTTAATGACGGTGTTGTCGATCGCTCTACCACCCTGTTGAGCCGTGGCCGTGGCCGAAGTTGCTACCACCGCAGCCTGCTTGGCATTATTGGCTACTTCGCGAATCGAAATAGTACCAGCTTCCACTTTCTTGAGCGTCAGGTTGATCTGATCAGCTTGCGCGTTAGCGGCAGTGGCCAGTTGCCGAACTTCAATTTCGTTTTCACCCATGTAGTTACCTACTTGAAGTGAAGATGATTTTACGGTGGTGACAATATCGCGAATATTTTCAATAATCGAGTTGAAGAAGTCGCCGACGATCGCGATTTCCCCTTCATTGATTTCCGAACGAACAGTCAAGTCTCCGGTAGCAGCGCCTTCAATGTCACCTAAGAGCCGGATCAATTCCCGTTGCCGATTTTCATTTTCAGCTCGTTCGCGATCGCCCGCATATTTGTTGCGTTCGGAAACTGCGTAACCCATCATGGGGGATGCCAGCTTGGCCGAGATTTTGAGGAGGACATCACTTTCCGTCAGGTCCCAATCATGGTAATCACGGCAGTGATGCGCCACAATCAAAGCTAGTAGGCTGTCATTTTGAACAATGGGTACCACCAAATTTGATTTGATCTGGAGCCGTTCGAGCAGCTTGGTGTGATCGTCGTGATAACCCGCTTCTAGCACATTGCGATGGGAAATAATGCGCCCTTGCACATACTGATCGCGTAAAATTTGGGGAATACAGCTATCCGAAATTCGCTCGGCCATGGCGCTAACGTGGCCGGTTCCCACTGATTCAGCAACAATATGACCACCCCAATTGGGGAGAAACCGATAAATTACTAATCGATCGGCCTGAATCAGGGCACGGGCTTCTTTCAGGATTTCATTGAGTGGCTCGGTCAGCTGACCTTCGGTACGAGCTTGGGCAATTTTACCTAACAGTTGCGTTTCTTTCAAATCATCGGCTTGACTCAGCAACAGATCTTCGATTTGGCTGGTCATGGCATTAATGTTGACGGCCAACTCGCCTAATTCATCATCACGATTTTCATTGACCCGCTGACTAAAATCACCTTGACCAATTCTGGCCACCGCTTCAGTAGTTTCGAGTAGCGGATCGACAGCTTTATTGGCTAGGTAAGAAGCAACTAAGGCCGCTGCGATCGAAGTTAAACCAGCACCAATCAGTAGCACCAACAGAATACTTTGCCGTTGCTGGTAAGCAACGCCAGTATCAATAGTAGACACAGCCGTCCAACTCAGCTGGGGCATGCCCGGTAGTTTACCAAAGGGAGCTACTGCTAATATTTCGGCCTTTTGGGTTTGACTATTGATATGATCGGCTATCCCTTTTTCTTGAGCGGTAGTGATGTCTGAATTGGCAGGCTTGGCCAAGAAGTCTTTGTTGGAACTAATGAAAAATTGATTATTCCGGCTATCAATGATGTGGTAGGCTTCACTGGCGGTATTAAAATCTTTGATAGGTTCTTCGAGTTTGGGGATGGGCGCTCTAGTCCGCATCACGCCCACTATTTTACCACTGGCATCTTTAATGGGAGAGGAGAAATGAACCACCATCTTACCCGAACTCTTCGAGATTTCCGGCTCGGAAATATAGGTCTTGCCCGTACTCAATGCCTGTTGAAAATATTTACGATTACTGTGATTTGTTAAAGCCGCACCACTACTTTGCGCGATGACATTACCCTGCACATCAAAGGCTGCCATACTGTCGTAGGTCAAGTAAGTATCTCGATATTGGTCTAAAAGATGGGCTTTCTGCTCCTTGGTCATATTTGCCGCCACTTTCGTGTCCGTGAAAATCGGCAACGCTGCCATGACTTCCACATCCCCCACGCGCTCAAAAACAAAGCGGTTTAGTTTGTCGGCAATAGCCGCCGCTCTTTCCTTTTGGCTGCTTTTGACTTGCTGATTGGTAAAGCTATTGGTTTGCCAGATACTCAAAGCACCCACTACACTGACTGGAATAATCGCCATCAAGGTTGCAAAAACAGCAGCCTTGGTCTTCAGACTAAAAGAATGGGTCGCCTTGGGTGCTGCTGCCACGGCCATGTTACTGGCTGGCAGAAAGCTACTGAAAGTCGAGGATTCCGGCGACGTCAATGATGATTTGTCAAAAGCAGAATGATCGTCCATCATATTCAAAAAGCCAGTGGGCAAATTATCGTTATCCGCTATTGGATCGGTAGCATCGGGAGTGGGTTGGTGGTTAGTCATGGCAGTGCAAATAATCCTCGCTATGAAATGGTAAATAGACTGCAATAGTTCAGAGTGGACGGGGGATCAAAAAGTGTGATTGATAAATTTAGATGGTTTAAAAATTTGTTTGAATTTCAGTTGGCGATAACGGTGAGGAGACCAGCGATCTAGCACTTAACACCAGCAAGATATTTTGGTTGTAGGGCAACCAGCCTTGCAGATAAGGCACCAGCGCAGCACTGAAGTTACCTAAGGGAGAAATCACTTCCTCGGGTGGAAAGCGCATCACTCCTTCGATCTGGGGGACAGCAAAAGCTAAATCTTGCTGATCGACCGTCAAGAACACCACATTAAGCTCCGATCGCCGCAGATTTAGGGGGGCAAATCCCAGCATTCTGGGCAAATCGATGACCCACAGTACCTTGCTGCGCCGATTGACCAGCCCCAAGATGTGCTTGGGCATATTCGGTACGGGGGTGATGCGTTGGGTCGAGATGGTGACAGCAGCCTGGGCGGCCTCCAACGCAATTGCCACCGGGGTATCGGCATCTAACCGCACGCGCAGATGGGCATTGCCCTGTTTCTTTTGGGTGGGGGCACTAAGTTTCAGGACATCGGCGACGTTCATAGTTATTTAGCTACTGATTTAACTGCCCGTACCAACTCTTCGCTGGTGAACGGCTTACCCAAATAGGCATCGATCCCCTGCTTCATGCCCCACATCCGATCTAAGTCGGTATTGCGGGAGGTGCAAGCAATGACCGGAATGTTTTGGGTGGCAGGATTTTTCTTGATAGAGCGACACATTTCAAAACCATTCATGCCCTCCATCACTACATCCGTTACTACTACATCTGGGCTTTCTTTATCGATCATTGCCAAGCCATCTTTGGCATTGTTGGCAGTGAAAACGTTGTAACCACTATCTCTGAGGTACAGAGTAATGAGTTCCATTTGAGCTAGGGTGTCTTCGACGACTAAAACTTTGACCATGATGATGAACTACTCCTGAGATGTATGTAAATGAGGTGATGTATTGACCAACCTTAGTAGCTAGCTTGCCCGGAAAGGCATCAGAAAGCGCTAATTACTCCAGTAGATGTTTGAAAACTATTTCAATCAAGCCCGCCTGGGTGAACGGTTTAGTCATGTAGTCATTGGCTCCAGACATTTTGGCCTTAGCCCTGTCGATCAAGCCAGTATTACCAGTGACCATAATGATCGGTACTTTCTTAAACATCGAGTTCCGGCGCAGCATTGAACAGAGTTTATAGCCGTCAATGTTCGGCATCCCCACGTCCATTAAAATCACATCAGGATTGACCCGCATGATCTTCATCAGCGCAGTAGCGGAATCCACGATTGGGAAAATCTGAAAAACGTCACCATCCAAAAACCGATTGATTTCGCGGAGTACCGTAGGGCTATCGTCGATACAGACAATTTTATAAACCTTGCTCGGCGCAGACTCTGACACGGCTGGGGGAGGAGCCGCCGCGCTAAAACTGGTGATTTCGGTGGCAGAGAGAGTATAAGTTTTGGGTAGTCGATCGAGGGGTTCGCGCGGCTCCCACAGACCAACTACGCCCGAAGTGATCAGCTTGTGTAAGCTCTTGGCAATTTCTAAGCTGTCTTGGTTAATAACCAATGAGAGCTGATGAAAATCGAAACCTACCAAAATCTTATTTAGTCGATCGCGCACATCGGCCGACAAATTAGCACCACCATTAATGAGATGTGGTCGCTGATAGGAACTGACAATTGCCGGCCCCAAAGCTTTCCAGGCTTCATTATCCTGATGGCATTCTTTGGTCTGCAACAAAAAGTTGGTAGACCACAGTATTTTCTCAGCTTTTTCTTTGGGGATAAAGCGGCTATTGCTGGCTGTTAGCAGCAAAAAGGTGCGGAGAGCTTCTTTGGTCACCGAACGTACTAATTCGATCGCGTGCTGTTCGCTCAGACGATTTTTTTGCACCAGTGAACAAACGGCTTGATAGTCACAGCTAGGATAAAAGCTTTCTAACTTGGCATCGGCAAAATAGTCCCGCAGATCTAGATAAAGCTGCTGATCAATTTCCAGATTGTGAATTCTACTAATCCGCCGGAGGTGGAGTTCCAGCCTCTCAAATGGTTCCAGAGAGTGATTGGCATAAAAAATCTTGCCCTCCACAAAATAGATGAGCCAGTTAATTTCGGCGTGGGTCGCCATCAGAAAACCATTGGCACCAGTTTGCGCCAGTTTTTCTAAGATCTTAACTGGTGCTAGTTGTTCGCCGACCTCACAAGTAGCGGTATTGCTAATTACTGAATCCATTGCTTACTAAATATGTATTAGCTAGTGGGACATAGCTGCATCAACAGCTGCAACATCGTTCCTCAAAATCCTACCTGATTGGTCAAAGCGGGAGCGATACTCTTATGTTTCCCACCACTGGTCAAACTATTACGATTGGCGATGAGATATTTGCCGGTAGTTCCGGGTACGTTGAAAACAGCCCCGCTCACCTAAATACACCATTAGATATGGCCATCTTTTCGCCCCTCCGCTTACGCCGCCTCGCCGACCAAGCTACTGAAGCCACCCAGCAATTTATTACCTTTCAGATTGCCCAAAAGTTTTGTGCTCTGCCGATAGATCAGCTCATCAAAGTAATTATCATGGCCGAGATTACTGATGTAGTGCAGCCCTCTGGTAGCAAAATCATTAAATATAAAGGTCAAGATTTAGTCGTTTGGGATGTGGGAAAATTATTGTTTGGGCAAACTTCTTTTACCGCTAGCGCCGCACCCGATCAACATATTTTGCTGGGAAGAGCCGCTCACGACCAAGTGGTGGGATTACTGATCGATCATCCCCCAGCCACCCTCACCGTGGGAGCGACCGTGGTACTGCCCACCAATGATTCACCAGGAATCATTGCCACCATTAATGCGAAGCATCAGTACTATGTCCTAAATTTGCTAGCTATCGAAAACGCCGGAAGTTGCTGAGTGCTAAAATCTAGGAAAGTTTTTCTGGCAGAAATCCGAATCTAGATGGCTCAGCACGCTTGTATTTCAATTGGGATTGATCGCTATCAATTTTTTCAGCCTTTGAATTTTGCTAGCGCCGATGCCCGGGCGATGGAGAATTTTTTTGTGGATGAAGCTGGCTGGGCACCAGCAAAGTGCCTACTAATGACCGATAATTCTACGGCCATCAATGGGATCTCGACTTACCCCAATCGCCAGAATATCGAAAAGTGTCTCAATAGTTGGTGCTGGGAAACCCTCCAACCCGGTGATTTTTTGTGGTTTTTCTTTAGCGGTTATGGGATTAATATCAATGGGGTGGAGTATTTAATGCCCCTCGATGGCGATCCGCAGACGGCCAAGGAAACCGGTATTTCGCTAGCCAAACTATATCGCCAGTTTAGTGCGCCCGGTATTGATGTGTTGGTGTTTTTAGATGTGAATCGCAGTCAGGGGGGCGGTTTTGGCCAGGGCTTTGGGGAGATTGCCGCTCAGCTCTCTCAAGAATTTAATATTCCCACTTTTCTCTCTTGCCAGAGCAGCGAATTTTCCCATGAAGCCCAGGGTCTCAAGCACGGTATTTTTACAGCGGCGCTACTGGAGGCACTGCGTTTCAATCCGGATCTATCGATCGAAACTCTGCGCACCTATTTAACTAGCCGAGTACCCGAACTCAGTGAACACCACTGGCGGCCAGTGCAGCATCCGTTGGTGCTGGTGCCGAATGATGGCACAATTTTCCGGCCAATTTTCTCGGCGACTAGTCAAGAAGCGATCGGTAGCTGGGTGCCTAATCCCCCAGTGAATCGCCCCGAGCCAGTCCGCCGCCCGCCTACTGCGGCCAAAACCACGACTAAGTCCCAGGAGGCCGTGCCCCAAACTTCTGCTTTAGTGGCCTATCGAGAGCCGCCCCGCTCGGCTCCGCCGAAAACTCGTCCCCATTCTCAGACTAAGTCTGGTGCCAAGATTTTCAATTCGGTGGTGATTGGCATTGCCGGGATGGCGGTAGCGGTGGGCTCGATTTTGGCGATCGCTTGGCAGCCTTCCCAAAAAGTGCCGTTGTTGACCACCTTGCCCAGCACCGAGTTGGGCGGTGTCGATCCTTTGCCAGTAACCGCTACGGATAGTTATCAGCGTGGTAAGCAGTCGATTAAAGCCGGTGATGCGCGGTCTTATGCCCAGGCGATCGCCTTAGAGCAACAGGTGCCCTCCGACCACCCCCATTATTCCCAGGCACAACGACTGATTGCCGATTTGTCTAAGGAAATTTATTTGGTAGCTCAATCCCATGCCCAATCCAAAAATTGGCAAGAGGCGATCGCAGCGGCTCGATTAGTGCCCAAGGACTCTACCCTATACTCTGCCGCCCAGAACTCGATTCAATTGTGGCGGAACAAACGCCAATCTTAAAGCAGCTCTAAAGCGGCTAGGAACATGATAAAATCGGGACAACTTTGATATAAATGAGGATATAAATATGGAGTCATTAATTTTCGTGGCCAAGCTGCCAGAAGCCTACGCCTTCTTTGATCCGTTAGTTGACGTGTTACCAATTATTCCAGTATTTTTCTTGGCCTTAGCTTTTGTTTGGCAAGCCGCTGTGGGCTTTCGCTAAAAATATTGTGAGTTCAATCTGTAGGCATCCTGATATTAAAGGGTGCCTTTGTGGTTTTCTGTTGGCGGAGCAGCAGTTTTCATGAGATTGGCACTGATGGCGATCTCCACCGCTTGCTGCCGATCGCGTGCCCCTAATTTATGCAAAATAGTGTGGACATGGACACGCACCGTCCCCGGCGTAATATAGAGCAGTTCCGCAATTTTTTGATTAGTCTTGTTGGTGGCAACTAAGGTCAAAATCTCTTGTTCGCGACTCGTTAAATTGACCACCGGGGAGTGAGATATCTCCTCTACATGATGCTGAAAGGTCGTCCGAATCTCGCTAGTAGCAACAGCATCCCACCAAGAAGCACCAGCAATGACCGAACGGATGGCCAATATCAAAGATTCGGCACTAATGCCCTTCAAGCAGTAACCTTGGGCGCCATATTTTACTAACCGCGAAATTATGTTTGGCTCAGTGCGGGATGTCAATACCAATACCGGCAGTTGCGGATGTTGAGTTTTGAGTTGACGGCAGGCTTCTAGACCACCAATTCCCGGCAGGCCAATATCTAATAGCACAACATCAAAAGATTGTTGATGAGCGAGTTCGATCGCTGTTTCGCCATCTTCAGCAGCGATGAGGACAGCAATTTCGGGTTCTTGCTGCAATCTAAACTGGAGACCCAGCCGAAATAGTTCATCGTCTTCCACTAACAAAATTTTTAGATGCGGTGGCATAGTCAATTGACTGGGTAGGATACAGCAGGTAAATGAAAACCAAAGGTGGCTCCATGCGGTGAGCGGTTCTCTGCCCAAATTGTACCGCCATGAGCAGTAATAATTTGGCGGCTTAGGTAGAGTCCTAGCCCTGAACCACTGGCTTGTCGATCGCCTTCTCCCTGATAAAAGCGACCAAATAGTCGAGATATTTCATCTGACTGAATACCAGCCCCCACATCTAGTACTTGTACTACCTGATCAGTAGCTTGAGATGTCATCACGATTTCAACAGTGCTACCGCGAGGCGAGTGATTAATGGCATTAGTGAGCAAATTGGTGAAAACTCGCTGGAGCTGAAAAATATCACCATTCACCCATAAAAAACTCCGAAAATCAGAATTACCATGATGGAGCGATAGATTAACGCGGCGACTACTAGCAAACTGCGCGAGGGAAGTTAATACATCATCAGCGATCTGTCCTAGATCCACCGGAGCAAGTTGGAGTTGGATTCCTTTAATATCGTTACGATAGACATCCAGTAGTGTTTGCAATAGTTGAAGACTGTTTTGATGACTGCGAATAATAATGCTCAACATTTGTTGTTGCTGAGGTTGAATGCTGCCAAATTGCTCTTTTTGCAAAGCTTGGAGCATCTCGATCGCCCCCAATAAAGGAGTTTTTAAGTCATGGGTTAGCGTCGAAGAAAAGTCTTCACGGACATTGGCTAGTTCTGCTTGCGCCTGAATTTGGGCTTGTTGGCGCACGACAGTCTGCTGAATATATCGATTGCGATCGCTCAAAATACTGGTAACCGTGAGAGACAATGCGGTGATTAATCGATCGACTACGGTGGAATTATGGATGATTTGTCCGCCCGGAATCCAAAGATTGGCCAGTGTTAACACCACGGCGATGAATGTAAATCCCATTACGGCTAAACGATTGAGCCGAGAGCTGGCCAAGACGATCGGGATAACGTAGAAGTATCCCATGACATAGTCTGGGGGGGTTAAAATTTCACAGGCAAACACTACTCCAAACATGGCCGCAATTCCCCATAATAGTGAGGATTTGAGGGTAATAGGTTCTCCATACGCGCGGCCACGCCAACGAGATTGCCAATTCATAAGTGTTATCTAGCAGATTTCACTCATTTTAATTGATCGCTATCTAAACAGCTTCTAAACACTCGGATAGCCCAGCAGCTAGAGGCTATACCCATGTGAGATTGCTAGTTCTAAACACAAATTTATACCTGTGCAGCTCCAGAAAAATGCCTGATGATTAAACCAACAGGTCAATATTGAGGTATCGGCTTTATGTTACAGGGATGGATTCAGATTGGCATCACGCTCATTTTGATCGGGGCGATCGCACCAGTCTTGGGCAGATATATCGCTCAGGTATATTTGGGGCAACCAACATTTTCAGATAAACTATTCCACCCGATCGAACGACAAATTTTCCGGCTGAGTGGTGTGCAACCACCGGCGCAAATGATCGGCTGGCAGTATTTCAGTGCCGTGTTGTTCAGTAATTTGGCGATGGCCGTCCTGCTCTTTGCCATATTGATGTTGCAAGGACTACTACCGCTCAACCCGACGGGAATGACTGCGCCCAGCTGGGATTTGGCTTTACACACGACCATTTCGTTTCTGACCAATACTAATCAACAGCATTATTCTGGGGAAACTACTCTCAGTTACTTCACCCAAGTCTGCGGCTTAGGGTTTATGTTTTTTACCTCAGCTGCTACGGGGATTGCCGTGGCGATCGCTTTTATTCGCGGACTGAGTGGCCAGCCGCTCGGGAATTTTTATGTAGATTTAACCCTGGCGATTACTCGCATCTTGCTGCCGATCAGTCTGGTGGGCGCGGTGATCATGCTGGCTGCTGGGGTACCAGAAACCCTCTCGGGGCCAGTAATAATTCCTACTCTAGAAGACCCTAATCTGCGTCAGGCGATCGCCCTCGGTCCGGTGGCACATTTTGAGATTATGAAACAACTAGGTGAAAACGGTGGGGGGTTTTTCGCGATCAACTCTGCCCACCCCTTCGAGAATCCCAATGGGTTTACTAATCTGCTCCAGATTCTCACCATGATGGCCATTCCGACAGCTCTAATTTATAGCTACGGCATTATTGCCAACTGTCGCAAACAAGCTGCCCTAATCTTTGGGATGGTGTTCATATTTTATGTGGTCTTAATTGGTATAGTGGCCGTCGGTGAGTATGCCGGCAATCCAGCTGTCAATCAAATCTTAGGATCAGTGCAAGCAAATTTGGAAGGCAAAGAAGTTCGGTTTGGCTGGGCGCAGTCAGCACTATATGCGGTGAGTACTACTGGCACCATGACTGGAGCGGTGAATGCTATGCACGATTCCTTAATGCCTAGCGGTATTTTTGTCACGCTCTCCAATCTCTTTTTACAGATTGTGTGGGGTGGCCAGGGTACAGGCACTGCCTACTTGTTTGCTTACTCTATCTTGGCCGTGTTTGTGACGGGCTTAATGGTTGGCCGCACGCCGGAGTTTTTGGGACGCAAAATTGAAAAAAACGAAGTGGTATTAACTAGCTTTTTGATTTTGCTGGTGCATCCCATATTTATTCTAATTCCAGGCGCGATTGCCCTTACCTTCCCTGATCAGTTAGCCGCTATTAGTAATCCAGGCTTTCATGGCTTGTCTCAGGTGATTTATGAGTATGCTTCTGCTGCGGCCAACAATGGCTCTGGCTTGGAAGGGCTGGGTGACAACACGCTGTGGTGGAATCTGAGTACTTCGGTTAGCCTGTTGGGTGGCAGATATGTTCCGATCGGAGCATTACTACTGCTAGCTGATGGCATGTCCCGGAAGCAACCGGTACCTTTTACTACTGGCACTCTCCGCACTGATACCGTGCTGTTTACTGGAGTCACCGCCGGGGTCATCTTAATCATGGGAGCCTTAACTTTCTTCCCGGTACTAGCCTTGGGGCCAATTGCTGAAGCCTTTCAAATTTTTCGAGGAGCATCACAACTATGAGTCGTCGTAAATCTCGTCAGTCCCGAGCGGCTAAGTCTAGCATGTATCAACAGGCTATTCAGAATGCTTTTGGCAAGCTTGATCCGCGCATTGCTGTGCGAAATCCGGTGATGTTTATTGTTTGGGTCGGTACCATCGTTACTTTTTTGGTGACGATCGATCCCAATCTATTTGGCACCGTGCCAGCTGCTGCTGGTCAACAACGACTGCTGAATGGTCTGATTACTTTAATTCTGTTGGCCACTGTGCTATTTGCTAACTTTGCTGAAGCGATCGCCGAAGGTCGCGGCAAAGCCCAGGCCGATGCCCTGCGGGCGACTCGCTCGGATACCAGCGCTCGCCAAGTACTGCCCGATGGTTCGATCCAATCAGTTAGTTCTACTGCTCTGCGGCGTGGTGATCGGGTAAAAGTTGCGATCGGAGAATTGATTCCTGCTGATGGTGAGGTGGTCGCGGGGGTGGCAGCTGTCGATGAGTCGGCCATTACGGGAGAATCAGCACCAGTGCTGAAGCAGCCCGGTACCGATATTGCTAGCTCAGTGACTGGCGGTACCAGAGTGGTTTCTGATGAGCTAACCATTCTAATTACGGCTGATCCAGGACAGGGCTTTATCGATCGAATGATTGCCCTCGTGGAAGGAGCCGAGCGATCGAAGACCCCTAATGAAATTGCCTTAACAGTCTTACTCGCTGTTCTCACCCTGGTTTTTTTGATTGTGGTAGCGACCATGTTGCCTTTAGCGAACTATGCTCAGACTCCGACCACGGTGGCCGTATTAATTTCTTTATTAGTAGCACTCATTCCGACCACTATTGGGGGGTTACTCAGTTCGATCGGCATTGCGGGCATGAATCGGGTAGCGCAGTTTAATGTAATTGCTACTTCTGGACGGGCAGTGGAAGCCTGTGGCGATATTAATACCTTGGTCTTAGATAAAACTGGCACTATTACTCTGGGGAATCGATTAGCGGCGGAGTTTATTCCGGTCTACGGGCATTCCCTCGAAAAAGTTGCCACTGTGGCGCTGGCGGCCAGTGTTTTTGATGAAACCCCCGAGGGCAAGTCGATTGTGCAGTTAGCGCTGTCACTAGGAGCCGTAGCGAGACCTAATGCTGCGCCAGGGACTGGCGTGGATTTCTCTGCCCGGACGCGGATGAGTGGCACCGATCTAGCGGATGGCACCGAAATTCGCAAAGGAGCAGTGGATGCCATCCGGGGTTTTGTCCGCTCCCGGGGCGGGGAGATTCCCCCTAAGTTTGAAGATGCCTATGAGCAGATCTCCAGGCTGGGTGGTACACCTTTAGGCTTGTGCCAAGGTGGTGATCTCTACGGGGTGATTTACCTCAAAGATATTGTCAAACCAGGACTGCGGGAACGCTTCGATCAGCTGCGCCAGATGGGAGTAAAAACAATTATGCTAACCGGTGATAACCGGATTACGGCTTCGGTGATTGCGCAGGAAGCGGGTGTGGATGACTTTATTGCCGAAGCTACTCCCGAAGACAAAATCGAGGTGATTCGAGCAGAGCAAGCCCAAGGCAAGCTGGTTGCCATGACGGGTGACGGCACTAACGATGCTCCAGCCCTGGCGCAAGCCAATGTCGGGGTGGCAATGAATTCTGGCACCCAGGCGGCCAAAGAAGCCGCCAACATGGTGGATCTGGATTCTGACCCCACTAAGTTGATTGACTTGGTGGCGATCGGTAAGCAATTGCTGATCACCCGAGGGGCATTGACTACTTTCTCGATCGCTAACGACATTGCTAAATACTTCGCCATTATTCCGGTGATCTTTGCCGCAGCGGGAATTAGTTCGCTCAACATTATGGGATTGAAAAGCACTCAGTCTGCGATTCTGTCAGCCTTGATTTACAACGCTTTGATTATTCCCGCTTTGATTCCCTTGGCGCTGCGCGGTGTGAAGTTTCGTCCCTTAAGTGCCGATCAACTCCTGCGCCGCAACATGCTGATCTTCGGTTTGGGTGGGGTCATTGCCCCTTTTGTCGCTATCAAAATCATTGACACGATTATTCCTACCTTATGAAAACATTGATTTCCCCAGACTTCATCGATTTGTGGCGGCTGTGGCAGCGCCGCCGGTATCCTACTTACCTACTATTACTGCTGAGTTTTAACCTGATTGTCGCCCCTGCCGTCTATGCAGCCAGCGGAGCGGTGCTAGCTAAACCTCAAGCCTATGCCCTCGGTCTGCTCGGGATAGTGACGATCGCACTAGTGGTCTATTTATTTGTAGTAATGTTTCAACCGGAGCGCTTCTAAGCTATGAATCCAAGCCGTGAAATAGTCCGAGCTATCCGATCGACCATCGTCCTCTGGGTGCTAGTTGCCGTCCTTTATCCGCTGACCATCTTGGTCGTTGGCCAAATGGCCTTCCCCTACCAAGCCAACGGTAGCTTACTACGTAATGCCCAAGGGCAAGTGGTTGGTTCGGCTCTGATTGGTCAGCCTTTTACTAGCGACAGGTATTTCAACAGTCGGCCTAGTAGCACTAACTACAGTACCGCTAACCCTGCCGATGACAAGCCTGGTATCCTCAAAACTGGGGTTTCGGGAGCTAGTAACTTGGCTCCTAGCAACCCCGCTTTACTGGAACGCATTCAAGGTAAAGACGACCCAGATCCCAGCAAGCGCCAACCTGGTGAGCTGAAGCGCCTGCAAGCCGCTGGCATTAACCCCACTGCTGATTTACTCTATACCTCTGGCTCCAGTCTGGATCCCCACATCACACCAGCGTCTGCCCAGGCACAAATCCAGCGCGTTGCTCAAAAACGTCAACTGTCTCCCCAACAGCTAGAGCAGCTGATTGCCAGCAATACCGACGGGCGATTTCTGGGCATTTTTGGTGAACCAGGTGTGAATGTCTTGAAGCTAAATCTAGCTCTGGATAATCTGTTATGACCGCAGTTTCTCAGAGAGGCAAGCACAAAATCTTTATTGGCATGAGTCCGGGGGTCGGGAAAACCTACCGGATGCTAGAAGAGGGTCTGCGGCTCCGATCGGAGGGGATTGATGTAGTTATTGGTTTGCTGGAAACCCATAATCGAGCTGAGACGCTAGCAAAGGCTGCCACCCTCGAACTGATCCCCCGCCAGCAGGTGCTGTGGCAAGGTTCAACTCTGACGGAGATGGATACTGTAGCTATTCTCGATCGACATCCTCAGTTAGTACTAGTAGATGAGCTGGCTCACACCAATATTCCCGGTTCAGAACATCCGAAGCGCTATCAGGATGTAGCCATGCTGTTAGCCGCTGGTATCGATGTCTATTCCACCGTTAACATTCAACATATCGAAAGCCTCAATGATACGGTGGCTAAAATCACTGGAGTGGTAGTGCGGGAAAGGATTCCTGATCGCTTACTAGAAGAAGCTAATGAGGTTGTCGTTGTAGATATTACACCCGAAACATTGCTCGATCGACTAAGGGATGGCAAAATCTATGCCCCCGAAAAAATCGATCAATCTCTTCAGAGCTTCTTCCAACGGCGGCATCTCATTGCTCTCCGGGAGTTGGCGCTCCGGGAAGTGGCGGACAACATTGAAGGGGATAGCATTGAGGAAACGGCCAATGGTGACTTAGCTAGTAATGACTTTTGTAATATTCGTGAGCGGGTGTTGGTCTGCGTTTCTACTTATCCTAATTCTTTACAGCTGCTGCGACGGGGAGCCAGGATTGCTGGTTATATGCATGCCCAGTTCTATGTATTGTTTGTGAATGAACCAGAACGTTTTTTGAGTAAAGCAGAAAGTCTACATATTGAAACTTGTGAGCAAATATGTCGAGAGTTTAGTGGTCAATTTGTCAGAGTGTCCGATCATCAGGTGGCTAACGCGATCGCCCAAACTGCCCAGAAATACCACATTACCCAGATTGTGGTGGGCGAAAGCCAGAAATCCAACTGGCAATTACTTTTTCAAGGCTCTCTCACCCAAAAAATTCTGCGCCTACTCAAAAATGTGGATATTCATATTATTGCCACCAGTACTGACTCCAGTTCGTGCTAACGGTACACTCAAAATCGATCGAGCCAACCAAGCAATTCCTCAACATTATTGAAATCTAATAACTCTTCAGCAAGGCTCTCCAGATGCTCTACAGACAGTTGAGCTATTTTTCTGCGTGTAGTCTCAGATAGCAACCCCAACCGCTTTTGGAGCAGTTTGAGCGTCAATGCTGCCTCACCAGCCTGACGACCCTTGATTTCGCCGCGTTGTTCGCCG
>CAXTSZ010000003.1:0-8993 GCA_964247125.1 uncultured bacterium | reverse complement strand
TCGCCGCGCTGTTCGGCAGCTTGAATCTTTTCGAGATAAAGGGGAGATAGTTGCATAATCAGCTCCTGTTCTTCTGCATTAATTTTTTGTCTTGTCTCAAGAGTGACTCTGAGATTACCGAATAGCTCTAGAGCATTGCTTCGATAAGGGCTATCGACAGGCAGAGTAGCCACCTCCCTAATCGCCTGCGCCTGAACGTTGCCTTTGCCGAGCAATCGAAACCACAGTGTTGCTGGCGTTACAGGTAATTGGTGGATGACAATTATTCCCATCTTCAAGTGATGGGGTGGCAGATAAACACCTGCACCCCAAACTGATAACTCAGTTATAGCACCAAAACCTGCCAATGTTGGCGCGGCCAGAGTTGGGGTGAGAATCCATAATGTGGGTAAGTCAGCATCGGTTAATTTTGTCTTCTGCTTCTTAGCCTGACGGACTATTTCGCCATGTAGATCGTAGAGTTTGGACATGCAACTGCGAATCTCGAAGACACTGACGGGATTTCGGAATGGTTCAAATACCGCGCTAGTGGCGGCACATTGACTGAGTAATCCCAAATTTGTTGGGAGTGCGTTGGGGGTGAAGTAGACATCAATTTCCCGAATCTCGCTACTCATCGTAAAGGCAATCTGAACCTGTCCAAATGGCGAGAGCAAGGATTCTAGTAGATTTTTGGCGAATTGGTCGTGGGGAAACTGGGACATGTTAATTCGATCTGATCGATTTTGGATCGATGGAATCCAGACCGATCGCGCGTTCAAGTATACTGCACAAGTAACAACGACAATTGCACCACCGATTGCGATCGACCCGTTGAGGTTGCCTTCGTTGTTTTTGGTCGTCTTGCGCTGCTAAAGTAAAACCCGCATGACTTCCACCAAGGGAGCTGGTATCATCTCGCCGCGCATATCTAAGAACTGGACTACTACTAAGTAAGCGATCGCCAGTGCCAGAGAAATTGCACCCGTTAAAATAGCCACCACTTTAGATCTATCCATGTATTTTGTTGCCCAAATATGGCCATTTTAGCGCGATCGGCGCGGGGTGATCTTTTTTTAGTTGAACTAAATTATTCGCCGTCTCTATCAATTCTGACTCTGACGTTATAATTGTCATACAAGCACGCTAAACCATGTTAACAGTGAGATTAGATCCAGAGACAGAGAAGCAGTTAGCTGAAATCCTTGCCCATGAAAGCAGTATCAACCGCAGCAAGTTAGTTAAACGCTTAATTCGGGAAAGATGGTTGACCCTCAACCTAGATAGCACCTTTATGGAAAGGCGGGGCGGACACCCTCAACATCTTTTACAAAATGCCTCACCGAACTTATCAGAGCGATCGATTCGCAAACAAGCAATTGCGAAGCATCTATCTCAGAACGCCTAAATATTGCAGCGATCGCTACTCTGGATAGTGATTTTGATATTTATCGACGCTATCGTAAACAACCATTTACTCGAATCTTCATCCCAAAAAATGAAATCTAATGAGATTCTGCACGAGTCACTTTTTCCAGAATTTATTGATTCGACAAGAGCAAGATAAAATGAGAAGTCGTCATCTCTACCAAAATCTATGACTGCGTTTACCGAATTACAGGCTGCTCCGCCGACCACGCAATCGATCGCAGTAATTGAAACCCAGGCACTGAGCAAGACCTACCGCACGGGGTTTTTCATGAACCAGCAAGTGGAATCGCTCAAGCAATGCTCTTTGCAAATTTTTGAGGGCGAGACCTTTGGCCTGCTGGGTTTGAACGGAGCCGGCAAAACCACGCTACTTAAAACCCTGCTGGGGATTGTCCGCCCCACCCACGGTCAAGCGAAATTGTTTGGTAGTTCGATCGCGAATCCCAAAGTTCGCCAACGCATTGGTTATCTGCCCGAGAACGCTTATTTTTATGAATACCTAACTGGCTGGGAAGTGTTGGAATTCACCGCCGATATTTTTCAAATTCCCTGGGCTGTCCGGCGGCAGCGGATTCCGGCATTGCTGGATATGGTCGGACTAGCCCGTAGTGCCGCTCAGAAAAAGAAAATGCGACAATATTCTAAAGGGATGCAGCAACGGATTGGGATGGCGCAGGCTCTAATTAATGACCCTGATATTGTTTTCTTAGATGAACCAATGTCGGGACTCGACCCGATGGGGCGCAAACAGATGCGCGATATTATTTTATCTTTGGGTGACAGCCGCAAAACTGTTTTCTTTAATAGCCATGTCCTCAGCGAAGTGGAGGAAGTTTGCAGTCGGATTGGCATTTTGGCCAGAGGCGAGCTGATTGCCTGTGGCACGCTGGGCGAACTATTGACCTACAACGAGGGTGGCTATCTGGTGAAGGGCTGCGGTGGTAGTGCCGATATTCTGCAACGTTGGATTGGAGACTTGGTAATGACCGACGGTTATTGGTCTGGTCAATTGCGGGGTGAACCCCAAGAGTTCTTGGCTACCCTGCGCTTGATGAATGCCCAACTCATTGAAATCAAACAGTCGCGCATGTCTTTAGAAGATTATTTTATGCAGCAAATGACCAGTCGGGGCATTACTACCAGTACTTAGATGAAAATTGTTTTTTTTGGTACACCCCAGTTTGCGGTGTCTACCTTGGCGCAAATTTTGGCAGAGTCTAACCTAGAAGTAGTGGGGGTAGTGACTCAGCCCGATCGTAAGCGGGGGCGGGGCAGTCAGTTGTGGCCATCCCCCGTGAAGGCCGTCGCCACCGAGCGGCAGTTAGCCATCCAGCAACCCGTCAGTGTTAAGCGATCGACTGAAACGATCGACTGGTTGCGCAATCTCCAGGCCGATGTGTTTGTGGTGGTGGCCTACGGGCAAATTCTGTCTCAGGAAATTTTAGATATCCCACCACTGGGCTGTATTAATGTTCACGGCTCGCTGCTGCCTGCTTATCGCGGTGCCGCGCCGATCCAACGCTGCTTGGTAGATGGGGTGACCGAGACTGGAATTACCACCATGTTGATGGATGCCGGGATGGACACGGGCGCGTTGCTCCTGACCGCGCGGATGCCAGTCTCGCATGTCATTAATGCCCACGAACTGGGCGCACAGCTAGCGACGATCGGCGCTAATTTATTAGTTCAGACTTTACAGCAACTGCCCCAACTCACTCCTCAGCCCCAAGATGATTCTCTGGCTACCTATGCAGCCATGATTCGGAAAACTGATTGGCGGTTGGATTGGTCACGACGGGCGATCGATCTACACAATCAAGTCCGGGGCTTTTACCCAGACTGTTACTTGCAGCTGGTTACTCAGTCAGTAAAAGTTTTAGCGACTTTGCCCTTAATGGCACCTTACTGGACAGATGATTTGCCCGCCATACCGCCAGACGCGATCGTGGGATCGATCGCCTGGATTATGAAAGGTCATGGACCGGTGATCCAAACTGGTGCAGGTTATCTGCTTCTGGAACAAGTCCAGCTGCCGGGAAAAAAACCGCAGTCTGGCGCCGATTTTGTGAATGGCTGCCGCTTAGTAGTGGGTATGGTTCTCATCGCAGTCTAGATCCCCACCCACTGATGGGTTATGATTGGGATCAAATATTTGTATAGTTTCCCCATATGGGGAGTTGGTAGATTTTATGTTTACTTTAAAAATTGTTGTTAACGTCGTAGTCGCTTTTTTCCTGCTGATCTTTATCTTCGGCTTTCTCTCTAATGACCCAGCGCGCAACCCCAACCAGCGCGATTCCTCCGATTAGTTTTCGGTTATAAAAAATTCTACCGCCCCTATTTTCTGCTCACGGCACTGTCAATGGAAATAGGGGCTTTATTTTGTTTGTATCGTCAGGTTTTTTTTGTTTGTATGGTCGATCTTCCACCTCTTTCTGCTATTGCCAATATTTATATCTGTGAGCAAGCCACTTTCAGCTGCCGCTTTACTGTCGATCGCATCGCTGCCAAAGAAGAAACTACGCCAACATCATTAGACCAGCCAGCAACAGCCCAGCCAGCTTTTCCCGTGGCCGGGGTCGTAGAATTGCAAGCCGAGCAGCAAGAATACAATGCCACCGAGCAAGTAATTACCGCCAGCGGCAAGGTGGTTATGCGCTTTCGGAATGCACTCCTCAAAGCCGATCGGTTAGAGGTTAGTCTACAGTCCAAAAAAGCCGTGGCCACTGGCAATGTCTCGCTCAAGCGGGGGCGGCAGGTGTTAACGGGCGAAAGGTTTGACTATGATTTTGGCAATGACAAGGGTGTCATTACCAAGGCTGGGGGGGAAGTTTATCAGCCATCGATCGCCAGAGATCTAAATTTGCCGCGCGTCGCCCCCGGCAACGGTGAGTTTCCCGATATTCCTCTCACTGAAAAACTCCAAAACGACCAACCTGTGAGGCAAATCACTAATCGCAGTACGGTGGGTGTGGCGGTTGGTTCCGATCGAGATATTGATTTTCAAGCTCCGCTGCAACCGCGCGGCACTTTAACCAGACTGCGTTACCGAGCAGAGCGGCTGGAGTTTGATGGCCAATTGTTATCGGGCAGTGAGGTACGTCTAACTAATGATCCTTTTTCGCCCCCAGAATTAGAAGTACGTGCCGACCAAGTTGGCTTTCAAAATTTGTCCGAAGAGGAAGACCAAGTAACTGCTGCCAATCCACGTGTGACGATCGATCAAGAATTTAATCTCCCGATCCCACTCAGTCAGCTGTCGTTGAATCAGTTAGGCAAAGATACCAATCCCTTTGGCTTTGGATTGGACGCGGTCGATCGCGGCGGGCTATTTCTAGAGCGTAGTTTTTATCCAATTCTGCGCAAGGACTTGCGCTGGACTATTTTCCCCCAGTACTATTTACAGCGGGCGATTGCCAAAGATCAGCTGTTGAGTCTTAATTCTGTAGGGGTGAGGAGCAGTCTCGAAGCCACTCTAGCGCCGGGACGGACTGTCCGTGCCGCCGTGGACGTTACCAGCTTAGACCCTAGTCTCTTAGGTAATACCTTGCGATCGCGGGTTGCTCTTAGTCAAGACTTGGATCTGTTGAGCAGTAGGTATAATCTGTTGGTCAGTGCGGCTTATCGCGATCGTCTGGCCAATGGCAGCTTGGGTTTTCAAGATGTGCAAAGCAGTTTAGGCGCAACTATTACTTCTCCCGGCATTAACCTAGCCGGCACTGGTATTAATTTTAGCTACAGTGCTGGTGCCCAGTTGTTAAATGCCAATACCGATCGGCCTAATTTGGCGGGTAGTGATGGGCGAGTTAATTTAAGCCGTTTTCAAGTGGGTGCAAATCTCAATAAAAGCTTTCGATTTTGGGAAGGCAGCGGGCCACCCGTGGATCAGCGCTCTACTTACAACTATAGTCCAGTGCCAGTAGTGCCCTATCTTCAGCTTAATACTGGGCTAGAAGCTAAAATCAATAGTTATAGTAACGGGGATAGTCAATCGCTGTATGGCTTTAATGTCAGTCTACAAGGTCAGATTGGTCATTTCACTGCGCCATTTTTGGACTACACTGGCTTTAATATTGGCTATAGTCAAAATTTTCTCAGTGGTAGTTCGCCGTATTTATTCGATCGGTTTCTCGATTCGCGAGTGGTGACAGCGGGCATCAATCAACAATTGTTTGGACCGTTGAAGGTCGGCATCCAAACTTCGATCAATATCGACAATGGCCAATCCCTGGGGACTGATTATTATCTGGAATATAGTCGGCGCACTTTTGGGATCTTGGTGCGCTATAACCCAGTGCTTCAGATCGGCTCGTTTGGCTTTAAGCTCAATGATTTAGACTGGCGGGGTACTCCTGATCCTTTTTAACAGATTTACAATATCAGACAAAATTTAATGAAATAAGTAGAAATGTAGATCGATCGAGCAATGCAGACGTTAGGAATGTTATTTCAACGTCAACTGACTAGATCGAGGTGTATTCAGGGTAGCGATTCTAGTAATCGATAAATAATACAGACTGGGAACTCAAGTAATTTAACGTTCCCGTTCACCGGACGCAGATAACCTTTGCTTCTAACCGATAGCCTCAGTTTGTTCCGGTGCAGTGGGATTGTTACGCAGCTTTTCTATAAATTGAAGCGGAATGATTATAGGACTTCTTCAGCTAAAAGTTGACCCTTCACCCGTTCATATTCATCTTCGAGAAGCCATTCTTGGGCTGCTTGATAGCTGGTGTGAGTGACTACAAGTTTATAGTCAGATGCAGGATTAAAAATACAGCAAGTGCCATCTTGATCACCCACTAGCATGAGAATCTTAGGTGGGAAAAGAACTGGATCAACCCAGAGTTCCAGAAATTTCCAGGTTTTAGCTTGTTTTACGAGGGCGGGTGCGTGGGATTGCATGATACTCACCTGTTTTTTTCACAATTTTGATCTCACCGTAGTAAAGAGGGGTTTGGCTCCCATCTGCTCTAATTATGTAGCCAATCGGCTCGGAAAAGTAGAGTCCATATCGTTCATAATCATCGTCTTCATCCTCTATTCCAGTTCGCTCTCCGCCTGCAATGATAGCCTGCGCGACTCGTTTTAGGGTTTCGAGATCACTGAATACATGTGCTCTGCCTTCTCTCCGGAGCAATCGTTGGACTTGAGGGGTATTAGGCAAATGGCGATCGATCAGGCTTGGTCGGGGATCATGGATGATATCTCGGTCAATTCCGCTCATAAGTTGGGCGTTGGCGAAGCCTATCCTTGGATAATCGCACATTATTTCAGGATTATCATTGTAAGCGATCATGCTGGTTGCCAAATCCACAGAGGTCGTGGAGCGGGATTTCATAACGAACTCTTTGCTGTTTATGTCTGATCGAGTGAGTCAAGATCTCCATAGGCACTTGCAATGACAACAACATAGCTGTCGGGATCGCGAAGCCAAACTTCACGGTGGTTGGCATTGAAATTCACTTGTGGAGTTTCAAGAACCTGCACTCCATACGCTTGAATCCGGAGGATCGCTTCATCAAAGCTATTAGTCTGTAACCAGAGCACAACTCCGTTACCATAGGGTTGATGCTCGGAATTGCCCAAATGTGGATGTTCATGTGCATCCCAACAGTGGAGTTGAATGATCATCTGATCATCAAACATAAGTTGCTCATATTCAGAGCCACCATGACCACTTTGGCATCCAATTACTGCTTAATACCACAAGCTACTCACTTTGACATCCTGAACTGCGATGAGTGGTTGCGGATTCATCGGTCGCTCCAATATTTAAGTTTACTTTACGCCAAAAGTTTTCCGAATATCACTGATAACTGGAGCCGCATAACGTTGCCCATTCCCCGCCGCCGGCAACCTTTG
The DNA here is from genome assembly GCA_964247125.1 of uncultured bacterium. Classification (GTDB taxonomy): domain Bacteria; phylum Cyanobacteriota; class Cyanobacteriia; order Cyanobacteriales; family Chamaesiphonaceae; genus JAAFHZ01. The sequence continues at coordinate 1,718 of CAXTSZ010000003.1, read as the reverse complement.
GATCGTAACCGATCAACTCTCAGCGGTCGGTGTGCATGGGCGTTGTTATGCTGCGATCAATCCCTTGACAATCATGAGAACTTGACATATATTTTCCATATTGGTTAATTAACTAAAATGGAAAGTACACATTCTCTTGACCTTGATGCTGTTTTTGCCGCTCTGGCCGATCCAGTACGACGGGCAATCTTGACTAGGCTGCGCCAGAGTACAGTTTCGGTAACTGAGTTGGCAAAACCTTTTGACTTAACACTTCCGGCGATTTCTAAGCATCTCAATGTATTGGAGCGGGCAAAGTTGATTCGTCGCGTTAAAGATGCACAGCGACGACAATGTCATCTGAACTCAGAGGGATTAGCGATCGCCGCCGATTGGTTAGAAGAATATCGCATCTTTTGGGAAGTTCAGATCGATGCATTAGAAATATTTCTTGTCCAAGACAATGCTCAAAAGCAAAATGACAAACTATGAAAACTAATAATTCAACCCAAGCTTTGGTGATCGAAAGAGTCTTATCGGCAAGCCCTGAGCAAGTTTTTGACGCATTTCTCGATCCTGCCAAATTAGTCAAATGGTGGGGGCCTCAAGGGTTCTTCATCATTCACTGCGAAGTAGAAGCAGAAGTGGGGGGTAAGTGGCGAATTGGGATGCAAAGTCCAAATAGCAGTGAGCATTGGATACAGGGAGTGTATCAAGAGATTAATATACCTCACCGTTTAGTCTTCACTTGGGTTTGGGAAAAGTCCGTTGGCGAAGCCTCTCAGAATGAGAATCGAGTTAACCCTGAAACCACCGTCACGATTACCTTAGTCGGAAACCAGCAGCAAACGCAACTTCGCCTTGTACATGAGCCTTTTGCGACAAAAGAGCAACACCTTGGACATGAGAAGGGCTGGCTTGATTCACTGCAGGCATTGTCCCAATTGTTGAAATTGGAGGATACAAAATGAATAGTTCTCTTTTACCTGTAATCACGACATTTTATGCCAGTATCCTCGGCTTGATGGCAGCTTTTTTAACAATCCAAGTCATTATTAAACGAGTTCGTCTGCGTGTCGAAAGCGGTGATGGCGGAAAACCAGCGATGGCTCAGGCGATTCGGGCGCATGGAAATTTTGCTGAGCATGTACCGTTCACACTCTTGTTACTTGCTTGTGTCGAAAGCATTGGTGGATTTCCCTTAACGATCCATATTCTCGGTGTATTGCTGATTATTGCTCGATGTTTGAGTGCTCTGGGTCTAAGCCAATCGCTCGATCCCTCGTTGCCGCGTCAGGCTGGAGCAAGTATCACCATACTCGTAATCATAATTACCAGCTTCTATGGATTGACCTTATCAAAAGAAATGATTATGGGGGCATTGCACTTATGAAGAAGAACTGAGATACATAACGTTCCTGTTCACCCGCTACTAACGGCATTTTAGGATTATCGACTTAGATTGGTCGATGTGCAACAGGTTTGTTAGACTGCTGGCTTAACTTGCTTTTACCAAGGGGCGAACGGATAAAACTTCATCAGAGCGCAAAGTCTCTACTACAGAAATTGGAACAGCGATCGTTGTAAGAGATTCACCAATGGCATTAAAAACTTCCAGCACACAACCTTCTTCTCCACCACTTGGATGAGAAACAAAATCAACCAACATGGCAATGTCGCCAACTTTCAGGCCATGCTCTGGCAAGTCACGAGTTAATGCAACTTCTTGATACAACTCT
>CAXTSZ010000002.1:82299-104078 GCA_964247125.1 uncultured bacterium | reverse complement strand
TAGGCGCGAACCATCCATCTACCGCCACCAGCCTCAATAATCTCGCCGGATTGTACTATTCAATTGATAAATATAGTGATGCAGAACCCTTGTTGGCTCGATCTCTCCAAATCGTTGAAGGTATGTTAGGAATCGATCACCCTAGTACCCAAACAATTCGTGAAAATCTAGCGATTTTACGACAGCAAATGATTGCAGGTTAGATAACTAGCAAAGAATAGCCCTGCGCAGCGCTTGCCGCCAGACGCGATCGCACAACTGCAACCTAATTGGTTGCCAGTCTTGCCAAGCTTGCTGAGTTCTTTGTTCCAGTCGATCACTCAAAATCGGCAGCTTTTTAGCAATATCTTGACCAACCTTTTGGCCAATAAAATCTCCTAAGACAGCAGCATCTTGCATTTGCCCCAAACACTCCTGGGATGCCTCCAAAGGCAGCAAAAACTGCTGGACATCAGTAGCAAAGTATGGTGCAAAACACTCGGTTTGATAGCGCAGCCGCTTAGTACATTTGCGTAAATCATGCAAAATAGCCGGACTATCATCCAATTCTGTCGTCATCACCCCCCAACCATCCTGCCGGAAAAACTCGCCCATCAATGGCAAAAGTAAATCCGGCAAAATATCCACGATCAGTTGAGCCGCAACATGCTGATGGCGGTATTGCGGGCAATCCAGCCATATTTGGCTAGCCGCGACCAGCGATCGATAATCCCGAGCCAAACACTTCTCCATCTTGGCAAATGCTTGGTGGCGACAACGAGCTAGCGACTTAGCCACCTTCGTTAAGATTTGCTGCTCCCGATCAGGAATTTCTGGCTCTATGGAATGTAAAAACTCCCCCATCACATCCAAATCCCGCACTGCCCCCAGCACATTAGCCAACTTGCCGATCGAGCGGTTTGTAAAACCATCTGGCCAAACAATCAATGGTTCTAAAACTTGTAAAACAATGCGTAACCGTCGCATCCCCACGCGGAGCTTGTGCAATGGTTCCGGCTCTGTATCCTGCAAAACCAATACTTCATAACGCTCAATCTTTTGCACAAACTTAGTAACTATTTGCCGAGAAAAGTCGGCGACGGTCAGCGTTTCATTCACGAATCTAGCTGTGGTGGCATGGCTGATACTTTCCATAGTGAATATAGTGATATTTTCAGGCTATCAAAAAATCCCTAACAGCACGGCTGTCGTAAACAGACAAAAGGCACCTAAGATCCCGATCGTTATGCCAAAGTAAGGAGCGCGGTTGATCTTGTCGAGAGATTGATTGACCTGTGAGTCTTTTGCTTCTGGATGCCAAATCATCGGGCGCATCTTGTTCACCTCAATCTTTAAATTCAGCTGCATACCTTAATTATACAAAGAGTTCTGAGAGACGGCCTGAAATAGATCGCGCTGCAAGGTATCCTAGATTGAGGATAAATCCCGACAGCAGTTGACCCCAGGCAGCAATGCAACCTAGCAAAGTAGAACGAGTGCGTGGCACCAGCGATGTATCGCCGATCGAGTGCGTTCATCAGCAACAGATCGCCACCAAAATCCAGCAGTGCTTCCAATCCTTTGGATATCGATCGATCGAGCTGCCCATCCTAGAATCTGAAGACCTTTATCTGCGGAAATCTGGTGAAGAAATCATCACCAAGATGTACGACTTTGTCTACCAAAATCGTCATCTGTGCCTCCGGCCAGAAATCACCGCTTCGGTGGCACGCGCTTATGTTGATAGCCAACAGTCCATGTCTTTGCCCGTGCGCCTGCAATACAACGGCACCGTTTTTCGGTACGAACGTCCGCAGTATGCCCGTTATCGGCAATTTACCCAAGTTGGCATTGAGCTGATTGGGGCAGCAGGCGCGATGGCTGATACCGAAGTCATTGCCGCCGCCTGTCATTGTCTAGAGCAGCTGGGGATTACCGATTACCAAATCGTGATCGGTCACATGGGCATCTTGGCCAAGTTCTTAGAATCTTTGGGTCTAGAAAGTCGCTTGCGCACTTTGCTCCTCACCAATATGACCAAAATGCGTACTGCCGAGGGTCGGGAGTATGTCCATGGTCTCCTCCGCGAGATCTATCCTGGTTTTGACAACGCTAACAATCGCACCGCTGGCAACCTTGGCCAATTGTTTCGTGGTCAAAATGAAGAAGAAGCCAAGCAAACAATTTTAGAACTACTAGATAATTTAAACATCGAACTCAGTGGCAATCGCAGTGAAGCGGAAATAGCCGATCGACTGTTGACCAAATTTAAGCGCCAGGATCAGACCCAGCAGATTCAGCAAGCGTTGGGTTTTATGGAAGAACTCGGTCAAATTCAGGGCAGTCCGGCAGAAGTCTTCGCCGCTGCCACTACGCTATTAAGCAAACATGAGTGTGATAGCTCGGCTTTAGACGTGCTGCAAGAAATTTCGGAGCTGTTAGCTTTTCATCATTTAGACCAGGCCAAGATTGCGATCGATCTAGGCTTGAGCCGAGGGCTGCAATATTATACTGGCATGGTGTTTGAGGTACATCACAGTGCCTTGGGTGATGGTCGCCAACTGTGTGGCGGCGGTCGCTATGATGAACTAGTGGCTAACTTGGGCGGTGAGCCAACACCAGCCACCGGTTGTTCGTTTGGCTTGGAGCGGCTGCGGTTAGCTTTAGAGCAAGAAGGCAAATTACAGCCCACAGCTCAACTAACTCAGGTGTTGGTCGTGCCCGTGACGCCAGCCGAATCGGGGTATTCGATCGCGATTACCGCCCAGCTCCGTCAAGTAGGAATCACCACTGAACTAGATATTCGCCACAAGCGCGTGCCCCACAACCTCCAATACGCCAATAAACAGGGTATTCCTTTCGTCATTATTGTGGGTTCCCAGGAGCAACAAGCACAAAAAGTGCAGCTAAAAAACATGGCCACCACCACACAACAATTATTAACGGTAGCAGAAGCTGTCCAGCAGATTCAGCAAGGAAAATAGTACAATGAACCAACGACGTGACGACAAAAAACTGCGGCTGGCGATTCCAAGCAAAGGGGCGTTAGAGCGATCGACCTCCGAGCTACTGGCCGCAGCGGGTTTAAAAGTATCCAGACCGAACGATCGCCAATATGTGGGGAGCATCTCGGCTGTGCCGGATGTGGAAGTAATTTTTCAACGGGCCGCCGATATCTTCACCAAAGTCCAAGAGGGCAGCGTGGATTTAGGGATCACTGGCTACGATATTTACAAAGAAGAAAGCGCTGGTTATAACCACGTCATTGATATCTATCCCGAACTAGGGTTTGGGCGCTGTGAATTGGTGCTGGCGGTGCCGGATAGCTGGATTGATATTGTCTCCATGGCCGACCTTGCCGATCTGACTTTGGACTTCCGGGAAAACAAAGGTCGTAATCTGCGCATTGTCACCAAATATCCCAACCTAACCCGGGAATGGCTGAAAAAACACCAGATCGTTCACTTCTCGCTAGTGGAGGCCAATGGAGCCTTAGAAGCTGCGCCCAAGATGGGTTATGCCGATATGATTGCCGATGTCAGTAGTACTGGTACCACCTTGCGTGAAAATCGCTTAAAACCGCTTACTGGTGAGCCGATGCTCAAGTCGCAAGCCTGTATTATTGCCAACAAGCGACTCCTGCAAAACGATCGCCGCAAACAGGAAGTAACCAAGCTGATTTTGGACTCGATCGAAGCTCAACTTGAAGCCAAAAAATTTACTTCGATCACGGCTAATATTCAGGGTGATAGCGCCAATGAATTAGGCCAACGCCTCATTAGCAATGCCGAACTAGCGGAGTTGTCCGGTATGCGCGGCCCCACTATTGCTAAGGTCTACTCCATCACCGAACCCAATTGGTATGCTGTGACTATTGTGGTGCATCAAGCCAAATGGCGTGAAGCCGTCAATCATATGCGTCAAACTGGTGGTACCGATATTACAGTCTTTGCTCCTAACTACATATTTGGCTCAGAGTCGCGCCATAGCAAACAGCTAGCTGACATCCTTGAAAATAAAAAATGAGTAAACCCGAAAAATTCAACTACACCTTGCCCAGTGGTTTCGATATTGAGTTCTTGCCCGGAGAAAAGCGGCTGGAGCAACAGTTCATCGACACTATTCGTGGTGTGTTTGAACGCTATGGTTTTACGCCGATCGAGACCCCGGCAGTTGAGCGGCTGGAAGTCTTACAGGCCAAAGGCTCTCAAGGCGACAATATTATCTATGGGATCAGTCCCCTGGTTGCCAATGTCGATGAGGGGGATATTGACCGTGGTCTCAAGTTTGACCAAACCCTGCCGCTAGCTGCCTATATTGCGCGGCATTTGAATGATTTGACTTTCCCCTTTGCCCGTTATCAGATGGATATGGTCTTCCGAGGTGAAAGAGCTAAGGCTGGCCGCTATCGACAGTTTCGGCAGTGCGATATTGATGTCGTCGGCAGAGGTAAACTCGATTTGCTCTACGATGCCCAAATGCCCGCGATCATCGCCGCGATCTTTACGCAGCTGAACATCGGGAAATTTCTGATTCGGATCAATAACCGCAAGGTGTTGACTGGTTTTTTGCTGGCGACGGGTATTGCTCCCGCGTTAGCCAGAGCCTGCATCAATATTGTGGATGAGCTAGATAAGATCGGCCTGACGAAAGTCCAAGCCGCCCTCGAAAAAATCGGAGTCACGGCCACTCAAGCCCAAGCCGTCATCGACTTCACCCAAATTCAAGGCAGTCCTGATGAGATCTTGGCCAAGCTCACGGCCATGGCCACCGGCTTTGCGCAGGCGACGGAATTGCAAACTGGCATCGCCGAATTGCAAGCAGTGATCACCGGCATCCACGACCTGCAAGTACCCGCCGCACAATTTTGTATTGACCTATCGATCGCTAGAGGTCTGGGCTACTACACTGGCACCGTCTATGAAACCACTCTACTTGGTTACGAAAGCTTGGGTAGTATTTGCTCGGGTGGCCGTTATGCCGAATTGGTCGGGCTATTTGCCGGGGAAGAGTTACCTGGTGTGGGGATCTCGATCGGCCTCACCCGCTTAATCAAAAACTTACTCAAAGAGAAATTGGTGCAGCCGCTAGCTCCGACACCGGCTCAAGTGGTGGTATTGAATCTCGATCGAGATTTAATGTCCAGCTATCTGCAACTATCACAACAGTTGCGGCAAGCAGGTATTGCCACCATTACTAACTTTGAAACAACCAAGCTCGGTGACCAGCTTAAAAAAGCCGAAAAACTGGGGATCTCGATCGCAATTATCCAAGGAGCAACGGAACAAGCTGCTGGTCAATGTCAGGTCAAGGTTTTAGCAACTAGAGAACAGCTCGATGTCAGCGTTGTAGAACTAGCCTCTACCGTGCAAAAACTATTGCTCGTCAATTGCCAATAAAATTACTAGAAAGCATCATTCGAAAAGGGTGACAACGGCACAGAGCATGGAATCAATTCAGCTCCATCGGCTAAACTACTGTTGCCGATGGGGTACTTTTCCTTTAACCTAATCTTTAAGATATCTACTGCATAAATTTATTCTGAAAACACTAACAAAAAATACTTTTTATGACTAAACGTGTCATGACTTTTCTCGGATGGGGTTTGTCCTCGGCTTTATTTGTAATCGGAACTTTTGCGTTGGTGCAAGATGAGCCGCCGATCGCCCTGGCCATTGTGTTTATTCTGTGGGGGATACTGTGTTTACCACCCCTGTACGAATTAACCCAAAGATTAGAGAAATATGGTTGGACATGGAATGCGATGGCTCGGCTCGGTCTGGCTTTACTGATTCCCGCTTTTCTAGCGCCGGGGATTTCTCAGAAAGATTTATCTTTTTATCAGCGCGTCCCCAATCCTTTTGTCACAACGCCGGAGCTATCAGTATCGCCAGTGATTCCCAAATCCCCCATCACCGAGAGTGCGACACCTTCATCTGCACCAGTGACTTTAAGTGGTTCTCCGTTGCCAATTCTCAAGGCTTTGGAACTTAAGAATGGTCAAATCTATGTAGTATCAGACCAAACTTCACTGATGGCCTCTAATAATCCGACGGATATTGTGGCGGATATTCAGCAAATGAAGCTAATTCCGAAGGGTGGCATCTTTAAGATTCTCAAAACAGATATCCAAAAAGACAAACAATGGTATCAGGTAGCAGCCTTCGATGCCGCCAAAACTCCCATCGGTAACGGCTGGATTAATAGTGCCACCCTAGCTGAAGAAATTGTGGTAGCCTCATCCACGCCGATTCCGTCGGCCATTCAGAGTCTGTTGCCCTCTCCCCAAGTTTCTTCTTCGATCGCGGCGGTCATTGCGCGCGCGCAGGCTAGTGCGGCGGCCTCTGCCCCAAATACTTCTCCAACAGCCAGCCTTAGTCCGCTCGCGCCGAGGGCTTCTGCCTCACCAGTAATTTCTGCTGCTCCAACTCAGGCTCCTCTGCCCCTCAATTCGCCTTCCAAGGTTCTCCCCAACAATAGCAAAACTAATTTCCCCGCTCATCGAGTTAGTACCGAACCAATGGTTGATGGCTCTAGAGTTATTATCGAAACTGAAGATCCCAGTATTTCTCGGGAGCAGTGCATCGCTCTCGTCCAAACATATCTGGCCAAGGCCGGCGGGAAGGGACAAGTGGTTGTTTACAAACCCAATCCCAAGCCCCCCTGGAATGGTCGAGTTTTGGCTTTTTGTTTTAACGATCTAAATGAAAAGGGCACGATCATTAATAGTTTCTATGGCTGGTAAATGGCTGCTCTTTACCAGTTAGACAAAATCACCATCTCTTGTCCAACCACCGGGCTGCGGGCGAGTAAACTACCACTGCCCGATCGCATTTCTAACTTAGCCATTTGATAAGTCCGAGCCTGCTGCCACAAACTCTGCGCAATTTGCTGCTGCTCATCGCCAGCCAGACTTCCCCACAGATTTCCGAGGGTAACAATCGCTAGCTGCCGCTCATTATCTAGTTCTAAATCACTAATTAAATCTGCTGGATATTGACTAGCTAAGGTACTAAACTGCGATCTAACGGCGGCCACTAAAGTCTCTTCTGGACTAACTGGCGCAATGCCAGCATTGGTAATTGCGGGCAGTGGAGTGGCCACCAGCGCTGGATTTGACCAAAAATTCACCACCGCCCAAGAAGTAACGATCGATAGTAAAACCGCAGCCAAAATCCCCAATATTTTTTTAGGATTCTCTGTTAACTGGGTGGGGATAATATCTCCCCAGTTAGTCAATTTATTAGTCACTTTGTGCCACAAATCCCGACAGGGAGCTAAGAGTTTTGCGCGCCAATTTGGTTGCACTACTGGCGGGGCCTTGTATTTGATACTCGCTGGCCGCTTGACCTTAAATTCAATTGGCTCCGCTTTATCCCCAGACAACGTCACTGTCGGTGGCGTAATTGCCGCTGGCGCCTGAGGATCTTTAGTTTTATATTTGATGTTTTTGGGACGCGGGATATTGACGCTAATCGTTGGCGACTCTGCGGCTGGTGATAATGGCACCTCATCAACTACTACCGGTGACATGGAAGATGGTGGTGGTGGCGGCACCACCGCCGGGGTTACGACTAAATTGGTAGTTGGTATTGGTGTTTCCGAAACAGCTGGCATCGGCATCTTGGCTACTGACTCATCCGTAAAATCATCATCCCAATTACTGTCGTCACCATCATCCCAATTACTAGGTTCCGCAACTACCTGAATTAATTCCTGCGGTGGTTGATCTAATGACTGCATGCTAATGGAAGGCTCTGGCGATGCCCCCGACCCAAAAATCCCCTGTAAAAACTTACCTGTGCGCGATTGGGCGTTGCCCACACTGCGTGAACGCGCTGCACCGCCTGAAGAACGGCTAGGGGATCGATCATCGGCAGATGGTGATGGCATAAGAAACAAACCCCGGAACAACTAGCTCCATTTTATTGGGTTGCGCGACCATTGTCGAAAAGCTTTAACTAGAAACGCACCTGACTAAAACTACTGCGGGGGTCGGAACTACGCATAGTACGCAGTTTTTCGTATAGCTCTTTTTCGTTGTTCGTAATTTTCTTGGGTGTCGCAATTTGCACTTTGACCAGCTGGTCACCCCTTTCGCCCTTGGCGTTGTACCACCCTTTGCCTCGCAAGCGTAACAACTGTCCAGATTGCACTCCTGCTGGCACATTCACCGTCACAACACCATCTAAAGTCGGCACTTGGATCTGCGCTCCTAAGACAGCTTCGTCTGGACTAATGGGCAGTTCACAAACCAAGTTGTCTTTTTCAAACTGAAAGAATTCGTTATTTTTAATCGTAATAGTGAGGTACAGGTCACCGCGTTGCTTGCTAAAAGAACTAATACCACCTTTACCCCGCACTCTAATCCGACTACCTGGTTTAGCACCTAAAGGGATGCGAATTTTGATATTTTCGGTACCAATATTAAAAGACTTTTCAGCACCCTTAAAGGCTTCGAGCATGGTGAGACTAATATTGGCCTCGCGATCGCCATTGCTGCTGGTCGAAACACTGGTAGTATTTTCCTGACGATTAGCGGCTGGACGAGTACCCGGATTATTGGCACGCCCTAGCAATTCATTCAAAAAATCGTCAAAGCTACCATAGTTAGCAAAATCATAGCCCCCCATATCGGGGGTCTGGGCATAGCCCCCCCGGGAGTTGGCGGTAGCACTCGGTCCCCGACTGCTGCTGGGCTGATTTACATATTGGCCAAATTGGTCATAGCGGCGGCGCTTTTCTGCATCCGATAACACTTCGTAGGCTTCAGTCACTTCTTTGAAGCGATTCTCGGCAGCTTTATCCCCAGGATTCATATCGGGGTGATATTTCCGCGCCAAACGCCGATAGGATTTCTTGAGATCCTCGCTGCTCGAATTCTTGGCCACGCCCAGAATTGAATAATAATCTTTAAAATCACTGCTCATGGCAATTATGTAAGTCCTTACTTCCTATCCTATTCTGCACCCTGTTGCCTACCAAGTTCATAAATTCCCCCTAGTACACAGCCCATGATACCCAAGCTGATTGGCCAACTGGAACCCAGCGAAATTTCTACCAGGTAATGCAGCAGACCCCCGATCACCAAAAACGGCACAATGCTTAACATGGAGGCAAAGAAAGCATTTTGCGATTCTCGTCCTACTCTAGTGCGTTCAAACTCTTGCTCTGAGGTATAGAGGGAGCGTTCTGCAAAGTTAAACCACTGCTGTAGCTTCAGTATCAACCAGTCATTGAGGGGTGAGAAAATCCAATAGCAGGCCACTGACCACAGGGTAGTGCCAGCTATTTGACTGGGGTGGATATCAAAGGTAAAGGGGAAAATCTCGAACATTACAGCGCCCCAACCACGGGAGCTAATTGTGGATGTTGATTGAGAGAGCGATCGACAATCCGCCGAAATTCTTCGCCATCGATCGATTCTTGCTCAATCAGCACATCTACCAAAATATCCATCAACCAGCGGTGCTGTTCGAGGAGTTGTCGGGCTTTTTGATGACACTGCTTGATGATCGAGCGCATTTCTCGATCGATCTGTGCCGCTACGTCTTCGGAATATTCTTTATGCTCAGTATCTAAAGCGACTAGTCCCAGTTTCGACATCCCCACTTGGGAGACCATTGCTCGCACAATCCGGGTCAAGCTTTGGATATCACTACCCGCGCCGGTATCCACTTCATCGTCGCCAAAAACAATTTCCTCAGCGGCGCGCCCCCCCAAAATCATCGTAATTTTGGCCATCAACCGCGACTTACTATCTAATCCTTCTTCCTCGCGGGGAGTAGACCAAGTGGTGCCGATCGCCCCACCGCGCGGAATCACGGTCACCTTCTGCACCGGGTCATTCTCTGGAATCAGGGTGGCTAGTAGAGCGTGGCCAATTTCATGATAAGCAGTCTGGCGCTTGAATTTGCCATCCATCACGGCCTTGCCTTCCATGCCAGCAATTACTCGATCCATGGCATCATTAATTTCGAGCATGGTTATTTCGCTCTTATGCCGACGAGCCGTAAAAATTGCCGACTCATTCAGCAAATTAGCCAAATCAGCCCCGCTAAAGCCGATCGTGCGCCGCGCGATCTCTTCTAACGACACTTCCGCCGCCATTTTCTTGGGTTGGGCATGGACGGTTAAGATCGCCAATCGCCCCTTATAGTCTGGTAAGTCTACGGTTACCTGTCGATCGAACCGACCGGGCCGCAACAGCGCCGCATCCAAGACATCGGGGCGGTTAGTCGCTGCAATCACAATCACACCCAAATTGCCTTCAAAGCCATCCATCTCGGTCAGCAGCTGGTTGAGAGTCTGTTCCCGTTCATCACTGCCCCCACCCAAACCCACGCCGCGTTGCCGTCCGACAGCGTCAATTTCATCAATAAAAATTAGGCAAGGCGCATTTTCCTTGGCTTTTTTAAACAAATCGCGCACGCGGGAAGCCCCCACGCCCACAAACATTTCTACAAACTCCGACCCAGAAATACTAAAGAACGGTACCCCAGCTTCACCGGCGATCGCCTTGGCCATGAGCGTTTTACCAGTGCCCGGTGACCCTACCAACAATACACCCCGTGGGATCTTCGCTCCTAGCGCAGTAAATCTTTCGGGCTGCTGTAAAAAAGTTACCACTTCGGCCAGTTCTTCCTTGGCTTCATCAATACCAGCCACATCATCAAACATTACACCAGTTTTTGCTTGCATTTGGAAGCGCGCTTTCGATTTACCAAAACTCATGGCTTGACCAGAGGAGCTGGCAGAACGCCGAATGAATAACGATATGGCCAGAATTAAAGCTGCCATCACAAACAGATTCAGCAGCAGGTTGTACAGACCAGAATTATCTACAATGCGCGGGGAATCATAAGCAACTTTACTTTTGCTCATTCTTTGATAGAAATCCGTGCCCACAAATAGTTGTTTATTGTCGTCCTTGCTATCAAATAGAGTCACTTCGTGAGTCTTCCCCACCTCGCCCTTCAGTGTCACCCGCAGCAGATGACGGCTATCTTCGACATCAACTTTTTCCACCTTCTCGGCATCAATGTCCTTCAGTAACTCGCCATAATTGTAAGCTTGAGCTTTGGCTTGTTTGTCCGCCAGGGCGGGGCTTGCCCAGAATGTTCCTTGAGCAAGTAGCAAAGCAGCGGCAATTCGCCACAGGGGAGCTAACGGACGATGGGTTGGTCGAATAGAAGAACTGCTGTGATTCATAGCTTTTAATATATGGATGCCCTGACCTGATTTGTAAGCATTACGGCGATGCTTTAATTACATCATTCCCCGATCGAAACACTTACTTAACTTCAGTTTAGCGTTTCAGAAAACTCTGGAGCAGAAAATTCAGGAAAGTCTAAGCTGTATTGTTTGCTGCCGAAGGTTTGGGTAGGGGTTCAATCGACTTCACCTCAGCATTTAAGCTTACAAAGTATAGTTCGATATTGAGATCTGGATACTTATCACGAATCGCCCAATAGGCGCGACTCATTGACTCTTGATGAGTCTGCAACTCTAGCTGGGGGTCATCACTGAGCTGGGGATTAATCTTATACGCAAAGGCGGCACAATCTTGATGATCCAGGACAATCACTTTTTTAATATGATGAAGTCGGTATGAAATATCTAGCTGATCCCAGAAAGCCATCGCATCAGATTGGTGGGGCACCCCACTCAAAGCGAGAGAAGAACCCGCTAAAGCTGTTAAGTCGTAAAGATTACCCAAGTTTTGCAGCGATAAAAAATACCGCTCGGCTTCTAGTACCCGGTAATCAATACAGCTAAGGACTAGTGCTTTGGGCAGCTTGGGTATTTTTTTCTCGGCCTGAGCCGGCGCGGCATTAGCCGCCGTCATCGTAATTAAAGATGCAGCACCTACCAAATATTTGAGAAACTGACGACGGTCAACGCCAGCGCAGTCTGAGCAGCGACAATTATCTTGCATGATCTTTACAGCGAACCTACGATTGCCGAAATTCAGTCTGTACTCATTGTAACAAAATGACCCTACAAACGTTTACGGAGGAATAATCTCTCGGCGCGGTGCCAAGGAAACAAAGGCCAAGGTTGATCACTGCTCAAGATTTCAAAACCTAAGCCCAGATAAAGCAGCTTGCCCGCCGGATTATTGGCCATGACATGCAAGTAAATATCCGTGAACCCCCATTTTTTGGCGATTGCTTCACACTGCTTTACTAATTCCCGTCCAATCCCTAGCCGGCGGTGGTTACAATCTACGGCTAAGTTTGAAATGTAGACATATCGTTTGGCAACCTTGGGATTATACAAAGGAGAGCGGGCACTAATCTCGATCGTCCCGACCACTGTGGTTGGCGAGGAATCGACGGTGGCCACCAAGCAGACAGCTTGTTCGGGGGCTGGCACTTCCAGTCGATTGCGCAGATCTTCGTAAATACCAATTTTAAAGAGCGGCTGCAACCAACGGCCAAAAGCCATGCCGATCTGAAAACTATCACTAATGATATCAGCGGCTTTAGCGACATCGGCTGGCTGTAACGCACGCACTTGCAGCGTCTTGCTCATACCTGGATAGAATTGTGCGGGTGGCTGGTCACCGCTGGCGTAAGACAAATTGGATAAGTCAAAGGGAGTGTCCACAGGCAGTAGTAAAACTTGCGCGGCATTTTGACCCAATTATACTTTTATTTTCTAGCTGCACAAGTGAGGGTTCATAACTGCCGCCTGTCAAAAATAGCTAGAAAGGCAACACCCCCCAGAGTTAGAATACATTGTGGACAAAATCCTTGCACTTTGGAGGTCAATATGGAAATCGGTGTTCCCAGAGAAACTAAAGATCAAGAGTTTCGCGTGGGTTTAATGCCCAGCACTGTGCGCATGTTGGTCGAGCAAGGACATCAGGTATTCATTGAAACTAGCGCTGGCCTGGGTTCAGGGTTTCCAGATGGGGATTATCAACTGGCTGGAGCCAAAATCACCACTGCCGCTACCGCCTGGCAGCAGCAACTAATTATCAAAGTAAAAGAACCACTAGAGAGTGAATACGACTACTTGCAACGCGGTCAATTACTCTTCACCTACTTGCATTTAGCCGCTGGCCGTCAGTTGACGGAACAACTCATGAAAAGTGGGGTGCAAGCGATCGCCTACGAATCGGTAGAATCCGCCGACCACCGCTTTCCCCTCCTCACCCCCATGAGTGTCATTGCTGGCCGTTTGGCCGTGCAGTTTGGGGCGCGGTTTTTAGAAATCCAGCAAGGTGGCAGCGGAGTGCTGTTGAGCGGTGTCCCCGGAGTCAGCCCCGGTCGAGTTACGATCTTGGGTGGTGGTATTGTCGGGACAGAGGCGGCGCGGATCGCGATCGGACTCGGTGCCAATGTGCAGATTTTGGATGTGAATGTCGACAGGCTCTCTTATCTGGAAAATCTTTTTGGGGCGCGCGTTAATTACTTGTATAGCAATAGCCACAACATCGCCGCCGCCGTTATTGATGCCGACTTAGTAATTGGCGGCGTGCTGATTCCCGGCAAACGCCCCCCCACCTTAGTCACCAAAAAACTAGTAGAGCAAATGCGCCTTGGCTCAGTACTAATTGATGTGGCCGTCGATCAAGGTGGCTGTATGGAAACCCTCCGGCCAACCTCTCATAGTCATCCGGTTTATACCGAGTATGGGGTGGTGCATTATGGCGTACCGAATATGCCTGGAGCCGTTCCCCGCACTGCCACTCAGGCTTTAAATAATGCTACGACTCCCTATATTTTGCAATTGGCTAACTATGGTATGTCAGCGCTCGATCGCAATCCTGGACTAGCCACGGGCTTAAATGTCAGTGATGGTAAATTAATCCATCCAGCAGTGCGTCAAGAGTTTCCCGATTTAGTCGCTTAGTGTTTTGGGCATTTTTTGCTCCTACCGACACAGAGCCTCAGCACTAGTAGTAATTAGTTGTGAAAGCTCATGAAGCACTTATACTTTACTTTTATCCTAGCAACTTAGCTTGCCAGCTTTTTTTGACAATGTATAGCTCCATCCCATCAACGCCCCCAGATTGGTCTGGCCAAATCGATCTAGTTCGCCAAAGATTCGATCGCGAGTTTCGTCAAGAATCTTTCGATCTACCCCCCGAAGTAGAAGCCATGCCGATCTTTCGCCAGTGGGTCAGTCGCGATCTAGCCCTAGAAACTACCTCACCCTTTTGGAAATTAAGCAAATTTAGCAAGAATCACCGCTGCCTAGATATTGGCTGTGGCGTGAGCTTTTTGATCTATGATTGGCGCGATTGGCAAACCTATTTCTATGGACAAGACATTAGCACCGTCGCCCAGCACGCCCTCAACTCGCGCGGCTCACAACTCAACTCCAAGCTGTTTAAAGGAGTCCAATCTGGTGCGGCTCACCAACTGAAGTATGAAGACGCGATGTTCGATCGGGTAGTCGCCACCGGATTTAGCTGCTACTATCCCCCCGAGTATTGGCAACTGGTGTTGCAAGAAGTCAAACGAGTCTTAAAAACCGATGGGATTTTTGTATTTGATGCGATTAATCCCACTGCCGAAATGGCCGAGAACTGGTCGATTTTAGAAATGTACCTAGGGGCAGAAGTATTTCTATCGCCTTTATCACAAATGACTGAGCTAGTAAAAGAAGTGGGTGGTAAGGTCACTGCTACCCAAGCCGGCAAGTTATTTCAGATGTATCAAGTCCAATTTGGGTAATATCCAGCCTCGCTGGTTACTTATCTTTGCAACCCCCTTGTTTATTCCGTAAAAACAGCCGAATCTAGATCATAGAAACATAGTCGATCTAGACAGCCAGAGGAATTCATGACTACTACTATTTGGGTAAACGAACAACGCGATCCGATCGGACTCATGTATTCCTGCATCGCTTCCAGCGACGAAGCGATGGCCAAAGCTTGTCACGAGTCCTTTCAAGCCGATCTCACCGAGGAACAAAAGCGATTGGGCTGGGTAGTAACCTTGCATACTGTCCAAAATTGGGATGAAGTGCCAGTTAACTCCCTGAAGTTGGGCTAACAGCCCCGGCTCGCCGTAAGATGGGAAATTGCTCAACCAACCCAATATTCCAGCTTATGGCAGTCACTCCCGTCCGTCCAGTAGTGTGGGAGAACGATCGAGTTCGCCTCATTGACCAAACCCGCCTACCGCAAGCATGTACCTGGGTCGAAATCAGCCACAGTGACGACATGGCTGTAGCCATTTCTACCATGATTGTGCGCGGTGCCCCAGCCATTGGGGTCGCAGCCGCCTATGGCATGTACCTAGGTGCGCGAGAAATTGAAACGATCGATCGCACCGAATTTATTGCCGCCCTCGCCCAAGTCGCCGGGCGGCTCCGCGCCACCAGACCGACCGCCGTCAATCTGTTTTGGGCGATCGACAAAATGATGAAGACTGCCGAAGCAACCACTGGCGATATTGAAACTATCCGGCGCACTCTACTAGCAACCGCCCAACAAATTAATGCCGATGACATTCGCACCTGTGAAGCGATCGGCGATCATGGCCTCGCCGCCTTGCCTAGCGATCGACAAAAACTGCGATTACTTACCCACTGCAACGCCGGAGCCTTAGCCACTGCCGGTTATGGGACAGCCTTGGGCGTGGTGCGATCGGCTTGGCGCGATGGCCGACTAGAGCGACTCTACGCCGACGAAACACGACCCCGCTTGCAAGGAGCCAAGCTCACCACCTGGGAATGCGTCCAAGAAGGCATTCCAGTGACCCTCCTGAGCGACAACATGGCCGCTCACTGCATGGCCAAGGGCATGATTGATGCCGTCGTAGTTGGTGCTGACCGCATTACCGCCAATGGCGACGTGGCCAATAAAATTGGCACCTACAATTTAGCGATCGTCGCCCAAGCCCACCAAGTACCATTTTTTGTAGCAGCACCCCTGTCCACCATCGACTTTAGTCTAGCCGATGGCAGCTTAATTCCCATCGAAGAACGCGACCCCCAAGAAATATCTCATATTGGTGAAACGATAATTTGTCCTCCAGGAGTCGAATTCTACAATCCAGCCTTTGACGTCACCCCCGCCCGATTAATTCAAGCAATAATCACCGAATTTGGAGCCTTCGCCCCCAGCAATCTAAAGCAGTTGCAAAGCAAAAGCTGACCCCATCAGGTAAAGCACTTTAAACCCCTACGATGGGGAGTTTGAGGGGGTGCGTCCCGCCCCTCAACGGGGGGTCTGGGGGTCGGCACCCCCAGATTCAGGTTTTTAATAGTTAACTAAATTGCAGTGAATATTCCCTTACTTAGCCCCCTTAACCCACAACCTCCCAGGCATCCCCTTCCCCCCCTCAGTCACCACCCGGCCATTACTAGCCAAATGCCGCACAATCTTATAAACCTCTTCAATTTTATCGGCAGCATTCATCTTAGCCGCCAAATCCACCAAAGAAATCGGTGCAGAACTGTGACTAAGAACCTCCAGCGCCTGAGTTTGCAGCTTAATCACCTCAGCAGCAGCTTTCTTCCCCGCCTCAACACCAGGCTGATGATAAGCATTGACATTCACCAGCGAAGCATAAAAACCCACCGCTCTTTCGTAGAGAGCAATCAGAGCACCAATCGTCCGCGCGTTAGCAACTTGCACCGTAATGCTAATGGAGTCCCGGCCTTTCTCATAAAGCGCCGCGCGCGTGCCCTGCAAAAACCCAGATAGGTAATCACCCATCGTTACACCAGCTTCTAATTCTAGAGACTGACCAGTGCGATCGAGCAATACCTCAATAAACGTCATAAAAAAGTTCGGGACGCCCTCCCGCAACTGTTGCACATAGGCATGTTGATCAGTAGAGCCTTTGTTGCCATAGACCGCAATACCCTGGTAGACAGTTTTACCATCTAGATCTAGTTCTTTGCCCAAAGATTCCATGACCAGCTGTTGCAAGTAGCGACTAAACATCATCAAATTATCTTTGTAAGGCAAGACCACCATGTCCTTTTCGCCTTTGCCATTACCCTCGACATACCAACAAAAAGCTAATAATGCAGCCGGGTTTTGCTTGAATACTGGTTGCCGGGTCGCGATGTCCATTTCTTTGGCTCCAGCCAGCATGGCCAAGATATCAATACCTTGCAACGCTGCTGGCAGTAAGCCCACCGCCGAGAGTTCGGAAGTGCGACCACCGACCCAGTCTTCCATCGGAAATCTGTCGATCCACTTTTGGGACTCAGCATACTTGTCGAGTTTGCTCCCCGCACCCGTAATCGCGATTGCATAATCGGCAAAATTCAAATTTTGAGCCTGAAAAGCCGCCGCCACTTCTAACATGCCATTCTGGGGTTCGGGGGTGCTGCCCGATTTAGAAATTACAATCACCAGCGTACTAGCCAAGCGATCGCCAATTTGATGAATTAGTCGATCGACCCCCGCTGGATCGGAGTTATCGATAAAGTGAATGGCCAGCGGCGGCACATCTGGCGCTAATGCTTCCGACACAAATTGTGGTCCTAAGGCCGAGCCGCCAATGCCGATCGAGATAATATCAGTGAATTTAGGCGCAGTAGGGGGATGAATGGTACCGCTATGAATCTTTTGGGCAAAAGCAGTAATGTGGGCAATATTGGCTACAATCTCTTGCGCAATCGTGGGGGTGGGAGCCAGGTCAGGATCACGCAACCAATAATGACCGACCATCCGATTTTCATCAGGATTGGCGATCGCTCCGGCTTCGAGAGCCGTCATATCTTGGAAAGCCTTGTCAAATTTGGGCGCCAGGTTGTTGATATCGGCCTCAGTGAACCGAATTCGGCTGATGTCTAGATAAAACTCTAAGCCGGGATGGTAGTAGAGCCAGTCTTGATATTTCTGCCAAAGCGCTAAGTTGTTATCCATGATTCAGTACCTTCCGTAAACCCCAATCTAAAATTTTTTATCTAAGTATGCTTAAGTAATACGCTACCAGGGAAAACCCGTTATGTATCAATTGAACATATTTATGAATTTTTTTAAGCTATGTAGCAGGGTGAGATTTCAATAGCAGTCGATCGAGAGCCAGTAAAATTACCCACATCCCCACGGTGCCCAGCGCTAGACTCACCCAAAAAATTTGGACAAACTGTTTAGAATGATCCAGCGCCCACCCCCCTAAAGGCGGTCCGATTGCAAAGCCCACCGCCCAACAGAGCGAATTTAAAGAAGTATAAACGCCCATCAAATTGGCGGGGGCAATATCGGCAGTTAAGGCCGAAGCCGTGGGATTATAAGCAGCGATCGCGATCGCCCAAAAAATCATGGTCATTACTAACCAACCAAAACTGTGCCGGAGATTGATCGTCGCTAGTGCTGTACAGATAAACCCCAGACCACAAAAACTGGCGGCAATCCCCAGGGCATGAGCAGGGCGATAAGGGCGCAGCCATTTGTTAACCGGTAACTGGCAACCAGCTAACATAACTAAATTGATGGTAAATAAAGCCGTCACGATCGCCGTTGTGCCACCCGCAAACTTAGTAATATAAAGCGGCATCGTCGTCTCTAGCTGCGCCATATAGGTGGTGAAAATGATGTTCACCAACAGATAGAGTTGTAACCGGCGATCGCGCAGAGCTTGGGTATAGCCACCCCAGGCAGAAGTAGTAATGACACTGCGGGGCTTAGTTTCTCGAATGCCCCAGGCAATCACTCCAGCAAAAATGATGAAGGATAGAGCATCCAGGCCAAACAACCAACGGTAGTTCAGCGCCAGCTGAATCATAATGCCACCACCGATAATCCCCAAACCCATGCCCAAGTTATCAGCGAGTCTGGTGAAAGCATAAGCATTGCGACGTTGCTCGGAATCGGTGGTGAGATCGGCCACCAGCGACTCGTTGGCTGGCCAATACAAACCAACGCCCAGGCCAAAGCAGAGGTTGCCAATGACTAATGTGGGGAAATCATGCGCCATGGCAAACATCCCCGCTGCGATCGCCGATAAGATCATCGCAGCTAACAGAATTGGCTTGCGGCCTAGTCGATCGACGAGTGATCCACTTAGTAACCGACCAACAACACCAGTAATAGATTGGGAGCCGATCGCCAGCCCAACGGCGGTTGCCGATAAACCAAGCCGATCGACAAAGAAAATCGGTGCATAGAA
The DNA here is from genome assembly GCA_964247125.1 of uncultured bacterium. Lineage (GTDB taxonomy): Bacteria > Cyanobacteriota > Cyanobacteriia > Cyanobacteriales > Chamaesiphonaceae > JAAFHZ01. The sequence goes on along the minus strand of CAXTSZ010000002.1, from coordinate 85,008 downwards.
CAGGGTCAGCCCCGTGCCGATCTGAGACAACAAGCGGCCAATGGCCAACATCCAGACCTGGGCAGGTAATTTAGGCATGTTTAAAGACGGGATAGGACTGGTGGCAGGGTCTAAAAATAGTTAAAGCGTTGAATTTTAATAAAATACTAGGGTGTCCACTCCCAGAGATATGAAGAAAAATCTTCTTTTGATCCCTGCGTAAATTACCCGTTTATAATTCTTATAGAATTCTGTATCATTTCTTAAGAGTTAATACGGGGTTCCAATGTCTACAAAGTGTAAATTTTGCTCATGCCCCGGATACTAGTCGTCGATGACGATGCCGCGATCTCCGAAATAGTTTGTATCAACCTTGAAATGGCTGGATACGAAGTCAATCAGGCTCCTGACGGAATTCAAGGCCAAGCGATGGCTATCCAGATGATACCGGATTTGGTGATGCTGGACTTAATGCTACCCAAGGTGGATGGCTATACAGTTTGCCAGCGGCTCCGTCGGGACGAACGCACCTCGGACATTCCGATTTTAATGCTCACTGCCTTGGGGCAAACCCAAAACAAAGTAGATGGATTTAATGCTGGAGCCGATGACTATTTAACCAAACCCTTTGAAATTGAAGAAATGCTGGCGCGGGTGCGAGCTTTGTTACGCCGTACCGATCGTATTCCCCAAGCCGCCAAGCATTCCGAAATCTTGAACTATGGACCACTGATCCTAGTACCAGAACGCTTTGAAGTTGTGTGGTTTGACAAAACTATTAAGCTCACGCACCTAGAATTTGAGCTGTTGCACTGCCTCTTGCAACGTCACGGTCAAACCGTGTCCCCTAGCGATATCTTAAAAGAAGTATGGGGCTATGACCCCAATGACGATATTGAGACCATTCGGGTGCATGTCCGCCACTTGCGCACCAAAATGGAGCCAGAGCCGCGCCGACCACAGTACATTAAAACCGTTTATGGTGCTGGGTATTGCCTCGAACTACCTCTGAATGAAGAAAACCATCAATCGCGTTAGGATGGGGTGATACAGCTTTTATTAGGAGAGACCCTATATCGATATTATCTACGGGAAATTACAGGGTCTGAAGTCTAATCAACTCAAGCAATTGCGCCGCTTGTACCACGAACGATTGCCAGTCGATCGACTGACCACACCAGAATTCAGTCAAAGACTAGCCGCAATTAGTAGCGAGATTAAGTCGCCAGTCTGTGCCTATGTGAATCGACGCGGCCAAATTATTCGGGTGGGGGTAGGCACACCCCACCAGACTCAGATTCCACCCTTAGAATTACCCCGCTATGGTGCCGAGCGCCTCAGCGGGATTCGCTGTGTAACGACGCAACTAAAAGTAGAGCCACCCAGTGAGACCGCATTGATGGCCATGGCCTTACAAAGACTAGATGCGCTGGTGAGCTTGGATGTTGTTTCGACCGGCTTTCAAAAACGCGGTGGTGGTGTAACGGGCTATGTTCAGCAGGTCTACCTGTCGCATTTGGTGCCACACCCCGAAGTCAATTGGACTGTTTCGCCGCCCTTGACCCTAGAAGTTGTCAGCGATCAGGATTTAATTGAGCTAATTGATAATATTGAACAGGAATACTCCCGAGAATTCTCGGGGAACGAGGCTGCCGACCAAGCCGATCGGGTGGTAATTGTTGGTCTAAAAACGACAGCAATTGGTGATCTACGCTTTCAAGATGGTTTAGATGAACTAACCCGACTAGTGGAAACGGCTGGTGGCGAAGTTTTACAGATCATTCAGCAAAAACGGACACGCCCCCATCCCCAAACCGTCGTAGGTGAGGGTAAGGTGCAGGAGATTGCGCTGGCCGCGCAGAAGGTAGGAGCCAATCTAATTGCTTTTGACTGCAATCTTTCCCCTAGTCAATGTCGGAACCTCGAAACAATGATTGGGATTCGGGTCGTCGATCGCACTGAAGTAATTTTAGATATTTTTGCCCAACGAGCGCAGTCCGGTGCCGGGAAACTACAAGTAGAACTAGCCCAGCTAGAGTACCAATTACCGCGTTTGACCGGAAAGGGACAAGCCATGTCCCGTCAAGGGGGCGGGATTGGCACCAGGGGGCCAGGGGAAACCAAGCTCGAAACTGAGCGACGAGCAATTCAGAAACGAATTTCACGGTTGCAACAGGAAGTCAATCAACTGCAAGCACATCGATCGCGGATGCGCTTGCAGCGTCAGCAGCAGGAAGTGCCTTCAGTCGCGATCGTCGGTTATACCAATGCTGGTAAATCCACGCTCCTCAATGCGCTAACTAATGCCGAGGTCTATGCTGCGGATAAATTGTTTGCGACGCTAGATCCAACTACCCGGCGGATGCGGATCCCGATCGACAACGAAGGCAACACCAGCCAGATTTTGCTAACGGATACGGTGGGTTTTATTCACGAACTACCACCGCCACTGGTGGATTCTTTCCGCGCCACCCTCGAAGAAGTCACCGAATCAGACGCGCTGATTCATTTGGTAGATTTGTCTCATCCGGCTTGGCATAGTCATATTCGAGCGGTGATGTCGATTTTGGAGGGGATGCCGATCGCGGCGGGGCCAGCTATTGTGGTCTTTAACAAGATCGATCGAGTGGATAGTGATAGGTTGGCGCAGGCCGAGGAGGAGTTTCCTCGGGCGATCTTTATTGCGGCAGCAGAGCGTATTGGTCTAGAGACACTACGCTATCGGATTTC
>CAXTSZ010000002.1:0-82199 GCA_964247125.1 uncultured bacterium | reverse complement strand
TCTTTATTGCGGCAGCAGAGCGTATTGGTCTAGAGACACTACGCTATCGGATTTCGCAATTAATTTCTTATGCGGGATCGTTATCCTGACCGGTAAGCACGTCAAGATAACGATGTTGATGCTTTAAGCACCGATTTCATTTTTCCAGGCTAATCTTATCCCGAACTACCGTAGACTCAAAGAAACTAGTGCGAATCGTCTCGGCAATCTGGCTACCAGTAAGACCTAACTCCGTTAAAGATTCCTCAGGAGTAGCATGTTCGACGAACTTATCCGGCACACCAATTCGCTTCAATGGCACCACTATATTGTGGTCTAACAAAGACTCTGCTACTGCCGAACCAAAGCCCCCGGCCAAACAGCCTTCTTCTACTGTTACCACCTTGCCAATTTTTTGGGCTAACGGCAGAATTAGTGCAGTATCCAAAGGTTTTGCAAATCGACCATTGATGACCGTGGCCGAGATGCCATGCTCATTCAAGAGTTGTGCTGCTTGCATCGTCGGATGCACCATCGAGCCATAGGCTAGCAGCAAGACATCATCACCCTGCCGCAGAATTTCGGCCTTGCCAATCGGCAGTGTCTCCCAGCCTTCTTCCATCAGCGGCACGCCATAACCATTACCGCGTGGATAGCGAAGTGCGATCGGACCATCTGTATATTCAATCCCAGTAACGATCATGCGTTGTAATTCACCCTCGTCTTTAGGTGCCATCAAGACCATGTTCGGGATGCAACGCAAGTAAGCGATGTCATACATCCCTTGGTGAGTGGGACCATCAGCTCCTACAATTCCGGCTCGATCCAAACAGAAGAAAACCGGCAGATTCTGAATACAGACATCATGAATAATCTGGTCAAAAGCCCGTTGCAAGAAAGTCGAATAAATTGTAGCCACTGGTCGCATACCCTCCGCTGCCATCGCTGCGGCCAGAGTAACCGCATGCTGTTCCGCAATGCCAACGTCAATGTATTGCTTGGGAAACTTGGCTTGAAACTTATCCAATCCAGTACCAGTAGCCATTGCTGCTGTAATTGCCACAATGCGTGGATTGTGTTCAGCCAGGGTAATGAGGGTATCCGAAAAAACTTTGGAATAACCTGGTGGCTTGGGCTTGCTCGAAGGTATTGCTTTGCCAGTAGCTAAGTTGAAAGGATTTTGAGCATGATACCCTACCTGATCTTTCTCAGCTATTTCGTAGCCTTTGCCCTTAGTAGTTGCCACATGTACTAGTACTGGCCCGGGATGCTTGTGAGCAGCACGGAAAGTAGCAATTAGCTCTTCGATATTGTGACCATCTACTGGTCCCATGTAGGTAAAGCCCAATTCTTCAAATACCGCGCCCATTTTGGGTACTGCCAACCGCTTCATGCCTTCCTTCACCCGATCGAGTTCTGGATAAAGCGCTTGTCCCACAAACGGAATATTTTTCAGTTGATCTTGCAGATTATCGGTCACATATTGCACTTCTGGCGTGACCCGAATCTTGTTGAGATAGCGCGAAATCGCCCCGACATTGGGCGAGATCGACATATCATTGTCGTTCAGCACCACCAGCATATTAGTCTTGGGCAAATGGCCAGCATGGTTGATCGCTTCTAAGGCCATCCCCCCAGTCAAGGCTCCATCCCCAATAACCGCCACACATTTAAAATCTTCTCCTTTTAGATCCCGCGCGATCGCCATACCCAATGCCGCCGAAATACTCGTCGAAGCATGGCCAGCACCAAAGTGATCGAACTTACTCTCGCCCCGATTAAGGTAGCCCGCGATCCCATCTTTTTGACGGAGGGTGTGAAAATTCTTGTAGCGACCAGTTAATAATTTATGCGGATAGGCTTGGTGGCCAACATCCCAAATCACTTTGTCACGGTCTAGATCTAGGGTTTGGTAGAGTGCGATCGTCAGTTCGACAACTCCCAATCCTGGCGCTAAATGGCCACCACTAGCAGCCACTGTTTGCAAGTGTTTCTCGCGGATTTCGCGGCCAATCTGCTCTAGTTCACGGATCGAAAGGCCGTGTAGTTGATTGGGGTGAGTGAGTTCGCTTAGGTGCATAGCCACCGGGGGATTAATAAAAGATTAATTATCTCTATACACTGTAAATGATTTGCCACTAATGGCCAATTACCTCTCAACAATTTTCAACGCTTGGCACTACGCGGGTCAAGAGCATCGCGCAAACCATCGCCCAATAGGTTAAAAGACAATACCACCGCTGCGATCAAGACAGCTGGTGGCCATACCAACCAGGGCTGGAAGGTCAAAATCGAGGTATTGGTAGCTAAAGACAGCATATTGCCCCACGAAGGATCGGGCTGCTGAATCCCCAGTCCAATCAGGCTCAAGACCGATTCTGAGATGATAAAGCCCGGAATCGCCAGGGTCGCCGCAATAATGAGATAGGTAGAAGTTTGGGGCAGCACATGCCGCATGATGATATAGAACGGATTTGCCCCCATCACCTGGGCGGCTTGAATAAACTCCCGCTCTTTGATGGATAGTACCTGACCACGCACCACTCTGGCCAAGCCCGCCCAACCAATCAAAGAAGTAATAATTACAATTAGCAAAAAGCGCTGAGAGCTAGAAATTCCGGGGGGCAAGATGGCCGCTAGTGCCACCAGAAGATATAGACTAGGCATGGTCATCAAGACTTCGGCAATGCGCATCAAGACTACATCTAACCAGCCGCCAAAATAACCAGCAACGCCGCCAAACAGCATTCCCAGCGGGAAAGAAATTAAAATACCGATCAGACCAATGAAGAGACTAATCCGGCTGCCATAGAGCAATCGACTAAATTGGTCGCGGCCTTGTTCGTCGTTGCCCAGCAAGTTAATCCGGCCAGCTCCGATCGCCCCAAATAGATGTAGATTGGCATCAAATCCTTTGAAAAGAGTTACTTCGTTGGTCTCGTTTTTGGGGCGATTATCACGCTTGTTTTCTTTGCCGCCGAGCTTGGGAAGTTTGGGAATCTTAATGGTGAATAACTTGTAGGGATCGCCAGCCACAAACAAATGCACTGGTGAAGGTTTAGTTTGATCGATCTTCAAGGCGCGATCGCCAGTCTCCAGATTGGTCTGACCCTGCGTCACCGGATAAACAAAGGGAGCGGTGAGGTCACCCTGGGCATTAGTAAAATGGATGGGCGTGGGGGGCAGCAGCGAGCCGTCTTTTTGTGATTCGTAAGGATCGTAAGGTGCAATAAACTCGGCTCCGATCGAGATGACATAAAGAGTCATGAGGGTAATCGCTCCCAATTGAGCGAGTCCATTCCGATTTAGCTGCTGCCACCAGTTCATAAGTTGCCATCAAGTAAGTTGGGTTCTTTTTATCATATACTGGTGGTAATTGCGGATGTGACTCAATGGTAGAGTGTCAGCTTCCCATGCTGAAAGTTGTGGGTTCGAGTCCCATCATCCGCTTAAGTTTATTGTTTTTGGTGTACCTTTATCACTGCCTTAAACCAGCCACTGTCCGGTAGCGACTAATCGAACCTGGCCACCCACCGAGACCATGATTTTCCGATCTGGCCGCTCGGCTTCTTCCAAAGAAACGCTCCGCGCTCGCACATACAGCAAAGAAGGTCGATTAATTTCATAGCCCTGCTCCACTCGCCAGTCAAAAGTAGCTTGACCCTGATAGCCATACTGCACTAAATAAGCCGCCAGACAGCCATTGGCACTACCCGTAGCTGGATCTTCGGGAATACCCAGGGCGTGGGTGAAGACCCGTACATGCAAATCATTTTCGGCGTAAAGGGTTTCTGGGCAAAAAATGAGAATGGATTGAGCGGGTAGTTTTTCGATCAACTGATAGTAACTAGTAAGTTCTAGCTGCGCTTTTTGTACTGCTGCCAGGGTTTTAAGCGGCACAATAATGAAGGGCAGACCAGTAGAAACTTGGCAAATGGGATAGTCGGCAATATCTGTCCGATCAATTTGCAAAACCGGGGCGAGTTGTGCTGCGGTCAGTTCTCCCAAAAATTCGGGGGTTTTTTGCTGCATCCACAAAACATCAGGTTGATTATCCACATAGTTAAAAGTCACCGGAATCTGGCCAGCCAGATAGGCGAGGGTGACAGTGGGAATATTTTGGCGGGCAATAAATTGCTGGATAACCCAGGCCGTCCCGAGGGTGGGATGACCAGCAAAAGGGAGTTCGACTTGGGGGGTGAAAATTTTGACCGGATAATTGGGGCCAGCACCAGTAATGAAAGTGCTTTCCGAAAAATTTATTTCTTTGGCTATTTGCTGCATTTGAGCCAGACTCAGCCGCTCGGCATCCTGAAAAACAGCCAATTGGTTGCCGGTGTATTGATCGATCGCAAAAACATCGACAATGCAAAAATCGAGACTAGTCATACCAACCCCCAGTTAGGAACGCAACAAAAATTTATGGAGGTACTTGCTACTATCCGCAGCGTATTTTCCCCACTAGTGCCACAGGGCAAACCATACCAAGGTAACAGAGTGACAAGCGTATCCTAAAATTTGAGACATTACTGTACAGGTCTAACCATCGGTAATCAAGCAATTTTTAACTTACGATCGAGGAGAGTTTCCATGACCATGCAGCTCCAAAAACCAATACTCATCGGCGGTCTCGCTATTTCGGCGGGGTTCTGGGGGCTAGATAGCCTCCACCATGTTTTAGCGAATGCCGGAGATACTCTGATACTGGGTAGCATGGTAGCTGGGGGCGGGTACTGGTGGTGGTCAAAACAGCGTGGTCAGGGCAAAGTCGCCTCGGCAGCAGTAGTTATTAATCCCGAAACTCTTCAACACTTGACGGCTCAAGTAAATATCATTATCGATCGTCTGATTACTGAAGGAGCCAAATCAGCTGCGATCGCCCAGTTACGGCAGCAACTGCAATACACGAACGACCAGATGGAGCGCCAGTCTTACCAAGTGGCAGTCACCGGTAAAGCCAAAGTTGGCAAAACTAGCATCATTCAAAATTTGCAAACGCAAGTTTGGGAGCAGCCCGTGCAACTGCTCGAAACGCCCGCGCTCTTTAGTACCAACGAAAATATCGACGATGTTTTAACGCAACAGCTCGCCAGCCAAGCCGACCTGGTGGTTTTTGTGACCAATGAAGATTTGACGGCCACGGAATACAACTATTTGCAAAAGTTAAGTCAGCAACAGCGCCTGCTGCTGGTTTTCAATAAACAAGATCAGTATTTGCCAGCCGATCGCGCGGCCATCCAACAAAAACTTCAACACACAGTAGCGAGCTTAGTCAGCGCCGACAATGTGCTGGCCACTAGCGCCCAGCCCACTCCCATTAAAGTCCGCAAAATCCAGATGGATGGGACTGTTTTAGAATCGATCGAACAGCCGCCAGTCGATTTGCAAGCGCTCACGCACCAACTCCAGCAAGTCTTCAGTACCGAAGGTGTGCAGCTAATTTTAGCTACCACCTATCGTCAGGTCGATCAAGTTAAGGCTCAAGGACAAGTGCAACTTAACAGTCTACGCCGCCAGCGTGCCCTGCCCATGATTGAGCAAAATCAGTGGATTGTGGGGGCAGCGGCTTTTGCCAACCCCTTACCGGCTTTAGATCTGCTGGCCACAGCGGCGATCAATGCCCAGATGATCGTCGACTTAAGTGGCATCTATCAGCAAAAATTTTCCCTAGAACAAGCCCAGGCAGCGGCTAGTGCCCTGGGCGGGCTGCTCCTCAAGCTGGGATTAGTAGAATTGTCTACGCAAGCGATCGGCAGCATTCTCAAAACCAATGCGGTCACCTTTGTGGCGGGCGGCCTAATTCAAGGGATGAGTGCGGCTTACCTCACCCGGATTGTCGGTTTAACGCTCGTCGAATACTTCGCTAGCCAGGATGTCCTGGTGCCTTTAGTTCAGCCCGCTTGGCAGCTCGATCGGTTTACTACCATTCTCTCCCAAGTATTTCAGGCCAACCAGCGCCTCACGGTTCTCCAAGATTTTGTGCAGCAGGGAATGCAGCGCTTCCGGTCAGAAGCTGAAATTGCCTGACATTGGCATCATTAAAAAATGCTAAGATTCAGTCATATTCCAGACAATTTCGTCTATTCAAAGCTCCCGCTGACTCTGTACTTGCAGAGATCGGCAAATTCTATCTGAACTTCTACCTGCTGACCATGCTGAAAAATCTCCTGGGCGATCCCAACGTTCGTAAACTAAAGAAATTCCAACCGCTGGTCACCGAGATTAGTCTGCGGGAAGAAGAGCTAGAAAAGCTGAGTGACGAGGAGCTAAAAGCCAAAACCATGGAGTTTAAGCTCAAGCTGGAGAAAGCAGATAATGACGAAGAAGAAAAAGAAATCTTAGACGAAATACTGCCCGATGCTTTTGCCGTGGTGCGGGAAGCGGGCAAGCGCGTATTGGGAATGCGCCATTTTGATGTCCAAATGCTGGGCGGCATGGTACTCCACACCGGGCAAATCGCGGAGATGAAAACTGGTGAAGGTAAAACCCTAGTAGCCACTTTGCCCGCTTATCTCAATGCCCTCAGTGGCAAGGGTGTACATGTCATTACCGTAAACGATTATCTAGCGCGGCGGGATGCGGAGTGGATGGGGCAAATCCATCGCTTTTTAGGTTTATCGGTCGGCCTGATTCAATCGGGGATGAACTCTGCCGAAAGACAGAAGAACTATCGCTGTGATATTACTTATGCTACTAACAGCGAACTGGGCTTCGACTACCTGCGGGACAACATGTCTACTTCGATCACTGAGGTGGTGCAGCGGGTCTTTAATTACTGCGTAATTGATGAAGTCGATTCGATTTTGATTGACGAAGCCAGAACACCATTGATTATTTCTGGTTCAGTAGAAAGACCGACAGAGAAATATGTCCAGGCGACGGAAATCGCCAAGATGTTAGATAAAGATACGCATTACGAAGTCGAAGAGAAGGCCAAGAATGCCCTCATGACCGAGGAAGGCTTTGCCGAGGCTGAGCGACTGCTGGGAGTTAATGATCTTTACAACGAAGATGATCCGTGGGCGCACTACATTTTTAATGCGATCAAAGCCAAGGAGCTGTACACCAACGATGTCAGTTACATTGTGCGCAACGATGAAATTGTGATTGTGGATGAGTTTACTGGTCGAATTTTGCAGGGCAGACGGTGGAGTGATGGTTTGCATCAGGCGATCGAAGCCAAAGAAGGGGTAGAAATCCAGAACGAGACCCAAACCCTGGCCACCATTACTTACCAAAACTTCTTTTTGCTCTATCCCAAGCTCAGTGGTATGACGGGCACCGCCAAAACCGAAGAAGTAGAACTAGAAAAAACCTACAAAATCCAAGTAACTGTAATGCCTACCAATCGGATCCGCCAACGGACTGATTATGCGGATGTGGTTTTCAAAACCGAAATGGGCAAATGGCGCGCCGTGGCCGGGGAATGTAAAGACTATCACGAAGACGGACGGCCAGTGTTAGTCGGCACAACTAGCATCGAAAAATCCGAAGTGATTGCTCAATATCTTACCGAAATGGGAGTGCCGTTTAACCTACTTAATGCCAAGCCAGAGAACGTCGAACGGGAATCGGAAATCGTGGCTCAGGCTGGTCGCAAAGGAGCAGTAACGATCGCCACTAACATGGCTGGTCGGGGCACTGACATTATCTTGGGTGGTAATTCCGACTACATGGCGCGGCTCAAGATTCGGGAATATTTTATGCCCAGAATTGTCATGCCCGAAGATGATGACCAGTTTGCGCCCCGCCCGGTACCAGGTGTGGAAAAAGTTAGTAACGCTTCCGGCGAGGGTTTTGACCCCAATGCCAAAAAGATTAAAAGCTGGCGAGCTTCGCCCGAGATTTTCCCCACCACTTTATCCGCAGCCACCGAAAAGCAGTTGAAAGAGGCGGCGGCTTTTGCGGTCAAGCACTATGGCGAAGCCAGTTTATCAGAGCTGGACGCTGAGGAAGTGATCGCGGTGGCCTGTGAAAAAGCGCCGACTGATAACCCCGCCATCCAAAAACTACGGGATGCCTATCGCGCCATCCGCAAAGAATACGACCCACTGACCGATCGCGAACACGAAGAAGTCCTGAGCAAGGGTGGCTTGCATGTAGTAGGTACCGAACGCCATGAATCACGGCGCGTCGATAACCAGCTGCGCGGTCGGGCAGGACGGCAGGGCGACAAAGGCTCCACGCGCTTTTTCCTCAGTTTAGAAGATAATTTGATGCGGATCTTTGGTGGCGATCGCGTTGGCAAGATGATGGATATGTTCCAAGTAGAAGAGGACATGCCGATCGAATCGAAAATGCTCACCAATAGCCTCGAAGGAGCGCAAAAAAAGGTCGAAACCTACTACTATGACATGCGCAAGCAGGTCTTTGAGTACGACGATGTCATGAACAATCAGCGGCGGGCGATCTACGCCGAACGCCGCCGGGTACTAGAAGGACAAGACCTGAAGGAACAGGTGGTGGTATATGCCGAGAAGACCATGCAGGACATTATTGATGTCAATATCGATCCGGATCTGCCACCGGAAGAGTGGAAGCTAGAAGCGTTGGTCGCTAAAGCCCGCGAATTTGTTAGTTTGTTTGCTGATCTTAGTCATACCCAGCTAGAGGACATGACTTATCCCGAGATCAAAGCCTTTATGTACGAAGAAGTGCGCAAGGCTTACGATGTCAAGGAGGCGATCGTGGATAAGGTGCAGCCCGGATTGATGCGCCAAGCCGAGCGATTCTTTATCTTGCAGCAGATCGATAATCTGTGGCGCGAACACTTGCAAGCCATGGATTCGTTGCGGGAGTCAGTCGGACTGCGGGGTTATGCCCAGAAAGATCCGCTGATTGAGTATAAGCAAGAAGGCTACGAGATGTTCTTGGAAATGATGACCGACATTCGGCGCAATGTGGTTTATTCGATGTTCCAGTTCTCGCCTGGTGCCGAAGGTTAAATCATTAGAAAACGATGTGGAAAGTTAAAATGTACTCGCAGGGTGTCGATATTACCCTGGTCGAATTGAGAAAGATTGGTGAAAACTTGGGGATCTTGTTTCCGCCGGACTATGAGATGTTTGTGCTCATGGGACTGGCAGGTGGTCAGCCACATTCCAATGCGTTTCTCATTCGTCCTGATATGGGCGATGCAACCATTAGCCAGTTCATCGATCCGCAAGAAATTGCGGACATGATTGAAAATGCGCCGCATTTATACGGTGATGATCTCATCCCCGTTGGTCAGGAAGGGACAGGCGATAATGTCTGCTTCAAACGTAATAGTAGTGGTGTTTACTATGTTGCCCATGAGTACCTTGATGACCCTGAACGCGCACGAACTTTGCTGGCACCAACTTGGAGCGATTTTATTGAGAGAGTTGAGCCTTATTCACTTGATTAAGTTCTTATCTTGTTATAAATAGTACATACTTTATGATCCCGCACCAACCGTCCAAGCGGTTAAGAATATCTGAATTTTCCTCTCTATTCGGGAATCTCGATGATCGCTTGTGGCAATGGAGTTAGCAGAACTTGTGGGATTTCCCCTGAAACTAAATGAATCCGATCGAACATTGCCTCTGTATATCTAATAGAACCTTACAGAAACCGGATTTTTTCCTATGCAACTTACCACCGCTCACTTCCTCACCATCACGACAGGTTTAGCTACTACTTTGATGGGAGTAACTGCCCTGCAAGCTGCTTCTCTATCTACAACCACCCCATCCTTAGTCGCCATCGGTAAGACCGCCGCCCTCGCCAAACAACTGCAAGGTAAACCAGTAGTTGTCGATATCTATGCTAGCTGGTGTCCAGCTTGCAAAAACATTGCCCCCACCCTCTCTCAACTCAAGCAAAAATATGGTGACAAAGCCAACTTTGTAGTGTTAGATGTGAGCGATCGTCAGACCACCGTCGCCGCTGAAAAAACAGCAGCTCAATTGGGCTTAACTAGTTTCTTGAACGCTAATAAATCACAGACTGGCACTGTCGCCATTATCGATCCCGCGAGTGGCAAAATCAAAAAACAATTCCGCAACAATGCTAATCTAATAGCCTATACATCAGTAATTGATAGCTCGATCGCCCAGATGGGCCACGGTGATGCTATGAAAAAACCGGGCGATGCCATGAAAAAACCATAGAAACTCTAGCTATTAACCACCCTGCTCATACCTGGATTTGTCATGAACGACAAAAAAGCTACCCCTGATGAGGCCAAAAAAGTCCGTCGATCTCCACCGAAATGGTCACTCTGGGTGGGTTTAGGACTGCTTGCCATGCTGGCAGTTGTCTTGACGAAGAATACCAATCTATTCCATCCGATCGAAGAACTCGTATCCCACGCTGAAAACAACTACCAGCAATGGGGTGAGAGTCAGCCACTGAGTAATCCGTGGATTTTGATTCCTTTCGCCGCTGGTGGTGGTTTGCTAGCCAGTATTTCGCCTTGTATTTTGGCTCTGCTCCCAGTCAATCTCAGCTATATTGGTACTCTCAACGTCAAATCGCGGCGAGAGGCGTTATTCAATGCCACTGGGTTCGTACTGGGTGTCATCACGGTACTCAGCATCTTTGGGCTATTTTCCTCGGTAGCAGCAGCTTTCATGGTGGATTGGCGGGGTTATATCAATATCGCGATCGGCATTTTAATTATGGTGATGGGGTTGAGTTTTGGGGGCTTATTCCATCTCCCACTACCCCAAAGTCAAATTAATTTACCTTTCGCTGGCACCTATGGGGTCGGACTAACTTTTGCTCTGGTTAGTTCTCCCTGTGCCAGCCCGGTACTTTTTGCCGTCTTGGCTGCCGCCGCCGCCACCGGTTCTCCGCTATGGAGTACCTTAACGATGGTGGCTTATGCAATCGGTTACACTGCGGTGATTTTTGCGGCCAGCTTGTTTGCCGGGTTAATCAAAGTCAGTCGTCAGCTCTTAATGAATTCCGATACGGTGCTGCGCTGGGGTGGGCTAGCCATGGTGCTGATGGGTGGGTATTATGTGGTGTCCGGTATTCTTTGGTTCTTCTAAAGCCCATGCTCACCGACCAATCTGATCTGCAAGTTGTTGTCGAATTACAGCAGGGCAATAATACTGCCCTTGGTATTGTATACGATCGCTATGGAGCCGCAGTTTATCGATTAGCTCTCCGGATGCTCACCAATCCGACCGAAGCTGAAGATCTTACCCAAGAAGTGTTTTTGGCCTTTTGGCGGGGAGTCGATAAGTACGACCCACAGCGCGGTACTTTGTTGGTTTTTCTGCTGACGATCACGCGATCGCGCGCTCTCAATCGCATCCAACAACAAAACTCGCAACATACATTGCAACAACGGTTTGGGGCGTATCTACCAACAACACTCCACCAACCAGCCCTGGAATCAGTCGTGCTTACTGAACTAAGCGAACGGATGGGTGCGGCACTACACCAGCTACCGATCGCCCAAAAACAGGTGTTAGAGATGGCTTACTACGAAGGTAAAAGTCAATCTTCCATTGCCCAAGAACTAGCTTTACCCTTGGGCACCATCAAAACTCGATCGCGTCAGGGATTGCTCAAACTTAGACAACTGTTACAGGATTTAGTAGAAGGATGAAATCCTAAATGACCGACCTCATACCTCAATCCCCATCAGAATCGTGGCCAGAACTGCTGGCTGGATATGTTCTCGGCGATTTGAACCCCGCCGAAATTGCCACTGTTGAAAAATATTTGGCTCAACATCCTGAGCAACAGGCCGAGATCACAAATTTAAAGTTTTCGCTAGATTTGTTACCACTCAGCTTGCCGATAGAGCTGCCCACTGTCGATCTTCGCCAGCGCATTATGGAGTTGGCGGAGGGCGAAACTATCCAGAAAGCAGTAACCCCTGTTCCCGAACCAACCATTAAATTGTCACCATCTAAATCGGGGCAATTGAACACAGTCGATGTAGTGCGCACCGTGCTAGCCGGATTAGGATTATTGATCGGCGCTGGTTTCGGTTGGCAGAACCATCAACTAAGTCAGGAGCTGGCCACGGTTAAACAGCATCTTGCTCGTGCTCAAATTGAGCCATCGATTGTCAGTTTGCTGCAACAACCCCAGAATCGGTTTATCGCCCTCAACAGTATCGGTAATAAACTAATGGGCATGGGTAGTTTGGTGATGGTACCCCAGAAATCTTTGGCAGTGCTAACCCTCCAGCGCGTGCCACCGATTCCGCCGGGTCAAGTCTATCGGCTTTGGGCAATTATGGGCGACCAAGAGATGGCCTGTGGTGATTTTCTGCCCGATGCGGCAGGCCATGTCTTGATGCAGATTTCGCTCCAACGCTGGGAGAAAGCCCATAAAGTGATGATTACGATCGAAGACAAAACCGCCGTGCAAGCCGAGGGCGAAATTGCGATCGAAGGTGAGAGTCAGATTTAAGCTTCCCAATAATTGACATGAGGGATTGCTATTTCTGGAGAACCGTTGTACTCTTAGTAAGTTGACTAAAAAACGACGCGGGATAGAGCAGCCTGGTAGCTCGTCGGGCTCATAACCCGAAGGTCAGTGGTTCAAATCCACTTCCCGCCACCAAATAAAAACAAACGCCGTTGGATGCACATATCCAGCGGCATTTGTTTGTGTGCAGCAGTGCGATATCATGCCAATAGTACTAACTTCACAACTTATGCTGCACATTCTCGCCACTGTCAGAAAATGGCCGCAGATCCTGCATCGATGGTTCTTGACCATCATGGTCATTGCCACGATTAATTTGCTGCTGACGCCAGCGGCCTGGGCGGTGACTTCGATTAAGCTATCAGCCGTTTCTTACAAGGATTGCCCAGCGGCGATGGCCGAGGGCGCGGTAACCAGTGGGGGCGTTACCCAAACAGCGAGCTGTTTTTTGATTATTGGTAAAGCCCTAAATCCTTCGAGCAAGACAGTTTATGATGCTGATGTCTTTGGTCGGATTTATGATGCTGACAATAATTTGGTGTTGCAAAATCGCTCGCGTGTTGGGTTAATTGAGAAATTACCACCAGGAGAAAGTGATTTTGAGATGCGAGTTTCGGTGCCCAGCAATACTTCTCAGCCTTTACAGCTCAAGAAATTTAAAGCCGCCGGCTTCACCACCAAAATTCGTCAGTAGCAAGTGTGTCCCTTCAGCTCTTCGATTTATTAATTATTAGCAATGACTAACTACCGCCGCGAACAAGACTCTATGGGAGAGCGCGATCTGCCTGCTGATGCTTACTACGGTATCCAGACACTACGGGCGATCGAGAATTTTCCGATCAGTGGTCTCAGACCCTTGCCCACTTACATTGATGCTTGTTTATTAATTAAAAAGGCCACTGCGATCGTCAATGGTGAACTGGGATGTATTAGTACTGAGTTAAGTGAGTCGATCGTCACAGCGGCGGATGAAATCTTGCAAGGGCAGTATCGTGACCAGTTTGTAGTGGATGTTTACCAGGCTGGAGCCGGAACTTCACATCATATGAACGTCAATGAGGTGTTGGCCAACCGTGCTTTGGAAATTTTGGGCGATCAAAAAGGTAACTACCAAAGAGTTAGTCCCAACGACCATGTGAACTATGGGCAGTCCACCAATGATGTGATTCCGACCGCGATTCGAGTGGGAGGATTGCTAGCCCTAGAACATACTCTCTATCCGGCTTTGGCACTATCGATCGCTGTCACCACCACCAAAGCCCAAGAATTTAGCCATATTGTTAAATCTGGCCGTACCCATCTGCAAGATGCGGTGCCAGTGAGGCTGGGCGATAGTTTTGGTGCTTTCGCCCAAATTTTAACCGACCATCAGCGCCGGCTTAATACGGCGGCGCAAGAGCTGACCGCGATCGGGCTGGGCGGTAGTGCAGCGGGGACAGGACTAAATACTCATCCCCAGTATCGGCAGCGGGTGGCAACGGTGCTGGGCGAACTCCTCGGCCAGCCTTTAACGCCAGCCCCCCATCTGATGGCGGCGATGCAGAGCATGGCTCCTTTTGTAGCGGTATCTAGTGCTATCCGCAATCTCGCCCAAGACTTGGTGAAAATTTCTCACGATCTGCGGCTGATGGATTCGGGACCGAAGACCGGATTTAAGGAAATTCAGTTGCCGCCAGTGCAGCCCGGATCTTCGATTATGCCGGGAAAATACAATCCGGTGATGGCCGAGATGATTTCGATGGTTTGTTTTCAGGTGATGGGCTACGATCAGTCGATTGCCCTAGCCGCCCAGGCTGGCCAACTAGAGCTAAATGTGATGATGCCTCTAATTGCCTATAACCTCATCCAGAGCATTGAAATTTTAGGTAATGCCCTCCAAGCTTTGACCGAGCAGTGTATCCAAGGAATTACCGCTGATGAAGAACGCTGTCGGTCTTATGCCGAGGGCAGTTTAGCATTGGTCACCGCCCTGAATACGCACATTGGTTATTTGAACGCGGCGGCGGTGGCGAAGGAATCGTTGGAGACTGGCAAGTCTTTGCGATCGATCGTCCTAGAGAAAAAGCTGATGGCACCAGCGCTATTGGCAGAGGTGTTGGATCTAGCCAAAATGAGTCAATTGCCCAGTTGACTAATAGTAAAACAATAATTTTTGGCTTGATTTCAAACTTCAAGCCTTAGACCACATTACAGCCCAAGGTGTGGGGAAAGCTCGCCATTCCGAAATTGTCAATAGTTGATCTAAACTCCCCCAGGCCGCGACCAAAGGTGGCAAATTGATGTGGCGCAGTTGGTGCGGCACGATCGAGATTTGGTGGGTAGCTTCAAACCGCTGGGTAATCAATTCCTGGATATTAGGGGCAAAACCATCATGCAACTCCACAATAATATCCATTTGAGTAAGAGCGCTGGCTTGCTGCGGGTCTAACAATTGCTCCTCGCCGCCTTCTATATCACACAAAACCAGTGTTTTCCGATCAGCAAACTTCTGAAAATCAGCGGGCTGAAACAAACCATCAATGAAAACGCGATCGCCGACCCCATTTTGGTCAGCTAGTTGGCGACATTGGGCATGAGCTGGCAGATTGGTATCATAAGCAAAAACTTGGACTTGGGGCATCAGGCGGGCTAAACCCACTGCGTAGAAGCCTTCCGAACAGCCAATATTCAGCACAGCCTGATAGGGACGCTGACTGGCCGCCAAGAAGTAGGGTGCTAGTTCCGCTTCGTAGCACCCCAATAGCTTGGGCAAATAACAACCCTCGGCGCAATCTGGCAAATATTTCATGCCCTCAAACAGTCCAGCTTGGATATTTAACCCATAGGCGGTAGTAAATTGCTCCTGCAAAACACTCGATCGCTGGAGTGACAATAACCTTAAAGCTTCTTTGAGACTATCAGTGGTAGGTTTTTCGATGAGCGCTTGCAGTTGAGCGGCTATTGTCAAAGTCGAATTCATGCGGGGGGAAGATAGGCGATCCGGTTACAATATAGCTTGTTTCGAGGAGTGCCATGGAAATCGTCTTTCGGGAATTCAACCCCTTCAATGTTTGGTTTTGGCTAGAATTCAAAACTGTGCCTTCCACCCAAGAGCAAAACCTCATTGAGGAGACTTTTTCTTCATGGTTTTTTCTGGGGAAACTGGGTAGTTTTAATGCGGAGAACATGCAGGTGCAAGAAACTGGCTTGGATCTGAGCTATATGGACTACAATCCGCGTCTTGCCGATGATAGCTTGATGGCTGTCATGCACAACATGGGTGAAATTGAATATTTAGGAACCTGGGGTAGATGTTGGTTTGATTTGGGGACTAGTGATGCGATCGCCCTCGATGTCTTGATCAACGCCTTACAGCGCTTAAGCGTAGAGTATGTAGAACTCGATCGGCTGGTAATTGGTGGTGAGAACGAAGATTGGCCGGTAGAACTGGACCATCAACAATCTCTTTTCTATGACGAAAATGACGATAACTGAGCTAAAGTACACATGTTAATTTTACCGGAGCCCCAACGTGGCTAAATACACTCCTTACAGCCTCCAGCTACAAATTTCGCGCATGTTTCAAGATGGTCAGAGCTTGTTTGCCAGTATCAAAGTTCAAGATTGGCTCAAAGAGCGCAATGAAAATGCCGCCGATTACGAAATCTCTTTTACCAAACGCCCTGCCGCTCCTGGCTCCCGCGAAGTCCAAATTGTAGACATTGATCTGAAGCGTAAAGATGGTCAGCCCGTGGCGAGTTGGCTGCTAGATCAACTCAGCGGCTAAGTCTAGATGATGTTTAGCACCATTTTTTGGTGCAACATGCCACTGCCACTACTTTGCAGCGTAGAGCGCAGTGTATTGTTTGTGCTATAAATTTCGGTCTTGACCGCAGCCGTGGGTAGATATGTACCCGCAATATCAATTTCGCAGGTTGATTGATGAAGGCAGCTGGTTAAATTGATCAAGCTAGCACTTGGTAAACTCGCCACTACTTGACCATTAATTTTCACTACTCCTTTAACCTGAGCATTGGCCGCAGTATCAATCTTTAGGAATATAGCAGCTCCGGTCAAGCTACTGCGATTAATGGTGATGGTGGATTGTTGTACTTCAGAATTACTGGAGCTAGAACTTGATGTGGAACTGGAGCTAGTTACCACCGAACTTTGAACAGTGTTAGAGTAAGCTGCCATCGCCGATAATCCACTGAGAGCAGTGCTGGTCGCCACTGAGATAAAAGAACTAGATGATAAACTCATGTTGGTATCAAATGTTAAGGTATCGATGCGCCTGGAAAATAACAGATCTGAATCTGCCGACAATTCGGATGAAGTGACGAGTACCATTATAATATTTGTCAAACGAAATTGACACAAAAGGTCTATTTAAGACTATCTAAAGTATATAAAATTGGTACCATTGGTAGACCTAAAATCTGTGAATGAAACTCTGCAAAAATATTCAATTCTAGGGCAATCAGTAAGTCTGGCCTCAGATTACTTGGGATGGTTAATCAGTCGATTGGATCGAGGGATGGGGATTCATGTGATCACCATGAATTCTGAAATGGTAATGCAGGCTAGGCAAGACTCACAGTTAGCTGCTGTCATCCAACAAGCTGGTCTAGTCATTGCGGATGGGGTCGGGGTGATCATGGCCTTGAAACTCAATGGTATTAGTCAGCAGCGCTGCGCTGGCATTGATTTAGGTGCCAAACTGCTAGAGGTTGCTGGCGAACGAGGGGGAGAATGCCCCGTCGCTTTTTATGGCGGTAAACCAGAAATATTGCCAAAAGCCATAGATTTTTGGCAGCAACAATTACCACAACTCTCGATCGTCATCCAACACCACGGTTATATCAACGAAGCCGAGCAAAACCAGCTCCTCCAGGAATTACAAGCTCAACAACCCCGCATTATTTTGGTGGCGCTGGGGATTCCGCGCCAGGAAATCTGGATTAACCAGCACCAGCATATTTGTCCTCGATCGATCTGGGTCGGTGTCGGCGGTAGTTTTGATGTGTGGTCGGGCACCAAGCGGCGGGCGCCAGCACTCATCCAAAAACTCAACCTGGAATGGCTATTTCGTTTGGCTCAAGAACCGAGTCGCTGGCGACGGATATTGGTATTGCCCCAGTTCGTACTGCTGGTTATTAAAGAACGCTTATTACAAAAAACTGCCTAGTCCAACAGATCAATGGCGCTGTACTGGAAGTAAGCAAATCATTTATAATGCAGAACGGCTTGCCCAAGCCAGCATTCACTTCGTTGCGGAATTTTTCTATGGCATCTATTCGTGAGTTACACCAACAGCTGGTGAGCAAAGAGCGCTCTGCTGTCGAGATCACCCAGGCGGCATTAGAACGGTTGCAATCGTTAGAGCCACAGCTGCGCAGTTTTTTGTGTGTTACTCCCGAGACGGCGCTGCAACAGGCGCAGGTCGTCGATGCGCAAATTGCCGCTGGCACGGAGATTGGTTTACTGGCGGGGATTCCGATCGCCCTCAAAGACAATATGTGTACGCAGGGTATTCCAACAACCTGTGGCTCGCGCATTCTAGAAGGCTTCATCCCGCCCTACGAATCGACGGTCACGGGCAAGCTCCAAGCAGCTGGAGCCGTGGCCTTGGGCAAGACTAACATGGATGAATTTGCCATGGGCAGTTCCACCGAAAATTCTGGCTACCAAGTTACCGCCAATCCCTGGGACATTACCCGGGTTCCCGGTGGTTCTTCCGGTGGCTCCGCAGCAGCGGTGGCCGCTGACCAAGCAGTAGTCTCGCTGGGTTCGGATACGGGTGGTTCCATTCGCCAGCCAGCGGCTTTTTGTGGAGTAGTAGGATTAAAGCCCACCTATGGCTTGGTGTCTAGATTTGGGTTGGTGGCCTATGCTTCTTCCCTCGACCAAATTGGCCCCTTTGGCCGGACGGTAGAAGATGCGGCAATTTTATTAGAAGCGATCGCCGGTTACGACCCCCAAGATTCCACTAGTTTAAATGTCCAGATTCCAAAATATGCCGAGTTACTCCAGCCAGAACTACCCAAAGGCTTACGGGTCGGCGTGATTACCGAAACCTTTGGCGAGGGCTTAGACCCAGTAGTGGCAGCAGCTGTCCAAAAAGCAGTGGCGCAGTTCCAGGCTTTAGGTGCCACGGTGCAAGAAATTTCCTGTCCGCGTTTTCGCTATGGTCTACCCACCTACTACGTGTTAGCTCCTTCGGAAGCTTCCGCCAATTTGGCTCGTTATGACGGGGTCAAATACGGCATGCGGACGCAGACCGACAATTTGATGTCGATGTACACTCAAACTAGAGCGGACGGCTTTGGCGCGGAGGTCAAACGCCGCATTATGCTTGGTACCTATGCCTTATCAGCTGGCTACTACGATGCCTATTACTTAAAGGCACAGAAAGTCCGCACGCTGATCAAGCAAGATTTTGAAGCGGCCTTTGGTCAGGTCGATATCTTAATCACCCCCACTACGCCGACCACCGCTTTTAAAGCTGGTGAAAAGACTGCTGACCCCCTCAGCATGTATCTCTCTGACCTGATGACAATTCCAGTCAACTTGGCCGGCTTACCCGGTATTAGTATTCCGTGTGGTTTTGATGCGCAAGGGATGCCGATCGGGATGCAAATTATTGGCAATGTCTTACGGGAAGATTTATTGCTCCAGGCATCTTATGTCTATGAGCAATCTACTACCTGGCACCAACAGCGACCCCAGATCTAATGCCCAATCGTCGCAAATCCTTGGCGATCGCTACGCCCGTCGGGAGTTTTAAGGGAGCCTTTACCCATGGGGTGCTGACGGCCTTGGAGCAAGCTGGGATCAAGGCTGATGCCTATGCAGCGGCCTCCTCTTCGGTGATTCCGGCGAGCTGGGCAGTGTTGGGTCGGGCGACAGATTTGGGTATTAACTATTGGCTAGCGGGTTGGGAAGCGTTGCAATTACCGCAGCAAAATATGAGTAAGGTCATGCAACGCGGCATTAGAACCTTTAGTCAAGCTTTGCGCCCCCAGCTGTTTCAAGCAGATACGCCCCATTTATACATTGCCACTAATGCGGTGATTACTGCCGCCGCTATTCAGCAAACTCAGTCTGATCAGGCACAGGCGCTGGGGAAAAAATTGATGCTGGCTTCGGTCAAAAAGGATCGACAGTGGGTCAATGAGCATTTACAGTTAGCGCTATTTAGCACCCATAGCGATCGCGTTCACCGCCGCATTACCGCTCACAATTACCCGGCAGTGGCCTATGCTTCCTCCCGGATTATGCATGCCTGGGATTTACCGGCCTGGATTGAAGGTCAGCCCTTTGTGGATGCGGCCTATACTTGTCTGTGCCCAGCTTTGGCGATGGCACAAGCGGGCTACCAAGAAGTGATTGCCATTAGTAATGAACCGGGCATTCTGTACCAAGATATGTTCCATATTGACCCAGTGCCAGCGCATTATCAACAAACACCCATTCATGTAATTAAGCCAGCTGTGCATCTCAAGGAACTGGGCGTAGACTTTACGAGAGCTAGTGCGGCGGGGCTAAGAACGACCTATGCTCACGGCCAAGCGCAGGGATTAAGATTTTTGCAAAGCTGGCAACCAGCAACCTAAATATCTAGATATTTTAGTGAGTAGCAGTCGCGGCTGGACTCGGCGACAAAATTGGCATAGCACTTTCACCCGGTGGACTAGGAGCTACAGTGGGGGCAGAAATGGCGCTAGGCAAAGGAGTTGGTAGCTTGGGGCTAATCGTCGGTACCACTGCTAATTTAGCCATCGTTTGAATTTGGTCTTTGTACTGAGCGGGGGCAAGTTCAACCGCTCGACTAAACAAAGATTGAGCCTCGTTCATATTGCCGAGCTGCTTGAAAACAATTCCCCGGGCTAACACTGGCCGAAAATCTTGGCTGTTAGCTTGCATTAGCTCATCGTAAATAGGCAAAGCATCAGCTTGGCGCTGCTGACTGACATAAATTTGAGCCAGTAGCAGTTTCAAAGGTGCCACATCGGTGGCAGTGCCACTAGCAACCTGAGCATTGATGGCTTTTTGGACATCGCCGATCGCCGCTTCTGGTTTTTTGCCATCTACTAACAAGCTGACTAATCCTTGCAGCGCCTGAATATTTTGGGGCTGGTCATTCAAAACCTTACGATAGCTGGCTATGGCAGTTTCTCGATCGCCTAAATACTGCTGGGTCTGAGCCAATAGCACCGTATATTGGGGCACTTGGGGGTTGAGAGTAGCCAGCCGTTCGATCGCACTCACACTCCCCTTCAGGTCATTCAATTGCAATTTAGCTTTTACTACTGTCTCTAAGGCGATGCGGTCTTCTGGCTGAGTTAATAAAGTTTTTTCAGCAGTCAATGCCTGGTTTTGCAGCTCCGTCACTTTATCGATCGGGAGTCGGGCATTACAAAAATTACTGTTTTGCCACCAGGCGATCGCGAGGGGTGACAGCACGGCCCCCAGCGTCGTAATGACAGCGGTGACAATGACAAAATTAAGAATTGACCGACGGCGTTTGGTAGACACAGTATTTTGCTTGCAGACCTTCGCCTTCGATCCTCTCACAATTTGGCCATCGTGATCGCCCCTATTTTGTTATGATGAACGGGGCAATGCCAGATATCAGAACTAGTTGAGAAGAGTCTTGTGACCATAACCAAATTCTTTGGACCGGGTGGCTTATTTGAACTGGGCGGTGTCGCCATGTGGCCACTGGCATTTTTGTCAGTGTTGGCTCTTGCTACGGTTTTAGAGCGTTTCTGGTTTTGGTCCAAAATTTTGAGCAGAGAGCAAGAAACGATCGATCGGGTACTAGATGCCGGCACTGCCGACCAGTGGGATCAAGCCACGCAGTTTGCCCGCAATGAGCGGCATAAGCCGATTGGTCGTTTTTTGTATGCTCCCCTCAAGCGGGAACAACTCGATCCCGAATCTTTTAAATTAGCGCTCGAAGCCGCTGCGGAAGAGGAGCTGTATGCCATGCGACGGGGTGAGAAAACCCTACAAGCGATCATTGCGCTCGCGCCATTACTAGGACTATTGGGGACGGTCTTGGGTTTGATTCGATCGCTAGATGGCATGAAATTAAATGAACTTGGCTCGGCGGCCGGCAATAATGTCACCTTGGGGATTAGTCAATCGTTGATTGCGACCGCGACAGGAATGATTGTGGCGATCGCTAGTTTGGCTTTTTATTGGATTTTTCAAGGTTTGCTTTTTAACCAAGTCAAGTTATTCCGGCGATCGGGCAATGAGCTGGAATTATTGTATCGGGAAAAATGTCTGAAGTCTGAACAGTCCCTCATCGAAGAAGCCGACTTAGTATGAAAATCAAGCTGGGCAATGAAGGTGAGCAAGCTCCCCGGGTGGAAGTAATTCCGCTCATTGACATCATTTTTTGTATTTTGACTTTTTTCTTACTCTCTGGTCTGCAAATGGCCAGACAGCAAGCCATCAGTGTCGATATTCCCAAGGCTCAGACCTCGGAAACCCAGACGCGGGAACTGTTGATTGTCAGCCTGGATGCCGATGGTCAAACTTTCATCGAGCAACAGGCCGTGCCGCAGTTAGAAGTTTTATTTCAACAAATTAAAAGCTATCGGATTACCAAGCCCAATAGCTCGATCGTTCTCTATGCATCTAAGCAAGTCAAATACGAGCGCGTGATTGAGGTTTTGGATTTACTCCGGCAGGCTGGTGGCGAGAATGTGGCTCTAGCTACCGCTGGTGAGACCGCTGCTCCGACCACCACTATTCCCAACCCCAGCCCCGCGCTGGCATTACCGGTGCCTTTTAATCCGACTCCGGCCTTCACACCTAGCCCGGTACCGAAATAGTCTGCTGACCAGCTAGCTCAAAAGCCTGGTGAATCTTTTGGAGCGCGGCCACGCCTTGCGTTTGCGGCACCACACAGCTCACCCGGATTTCGGAAGTAGTAATCATCTGGATATTGATGCCAGCGCTGGCTAAAGCTTGAAACATTTTGCTGGCAATGCCTGGTTGGCCAATCATACCCGAACCCACAATGCTGACTTTCGCGATCGCTTCATCCACGCTAATTTCACCACAATCTAAGTGAGCAGCCTCTAGGATTTTTTTGGCATCTTCGGCATCTGCTTGAGCGATGGTACAGGCAATATCGCGCGTTGTCACTCCGTTGATCAAACGGGTACGTTGCGACTGGATGATCATATCTACACTAATATTGCGATCGGCCAGCAGACCAAAGAGATGAGCGGCCATGCCGGGTTTATCGGGGACATTTAAGACCGCTAACCGGGCTTGCTTGAGGTCTAGGGCTACGCCCCGCACTGGCACGGAGTTGGCGCGGTGGCTCTGTGTCGGTGGGGGAGCAACACTAATACTAAAGTGTTGACACAGCAGCTGCACTGCCTGGTCACAGTGTGCAGTGGCAATTACACAGCTGACTTTAATCTCGGAAGTCGAGATCATTTGGATATTAATCTGCGCGTCAGCTAGCAACCTGAAAATTTGGGCGGCGATCGCTGGTCGTCCAATCATCCCAGCGCCAGCCACGCTGATTTTGGCAATTTGGTCATCACAAATTACCGTCGCAGTCTCCGCTGCCAGCGCCGGGGCGATCGCTTCGGCCACCGACTGGGCACGCTGCACGATCGATCGATGCACCGTAAAAGCAATGTCGTTGGTGTTCCCTTCATGGATCGACTGGATGATCAGATCCACATCCACGTCTTTTTGCGCCATTTCCTTAAATAGCTTCCCGGCAATCCCTGGTCGATCGGGGACATGGAGCAGGGCAATCTTAGCTTGGCTGGTAGTAAACTCTACCGCATCTACCGCTTGGGCAATTTCCAGGTTCTTGAGGGGTCGAGGAGCAAGAACGGGTGAAATAACCTTGGTGCCCGGATCGTCTGTCCAGCTCGATCTCACGACCAGCGGCACCCCATAGTTACGGGCGATTTCCACTGCGCGAGGATGGAGAACTTTCGCCCCTAAGCTGGCCAACTCGAGCATTTCATCGGCAGTAATTTGGGTGAGTAACTGGGCGTTGGGCACCAAGCGCGGATCGGTAGTATAGATACCTGGTACATCGGTGTAGATCTCGCAACAGTCGGCTTTTAGTGCCGCTGCCAAAGCCACGGCAGAAGTATCCGAGCCACCCCGACCCAGGGTCGTAATTTCGAGGTCACCCAGACAGCTAATTCCCTGGAAGCCAGCTACTACAACTACTTCCTGGCGATCGAGATGACGGGTAATGCGATCAGTCTCAATTTCAACAATGCGGGCACGAGTATGTTCTTTTTCGGTGAGAATGCCCACTTGCGCGCCGGTCAGGGAAATAGCGGCTTGACCAGCAGCTTGTAGTGCCATACTCAGCAGAGCGATCGTCACCTGTTCGCCAGTAGCCAACAACATATCCATTTCCCGCCGGGAGGGATGGGTGGCGACACCCTGAGCCAGCGCCACGAGGCTATCAGTAGCCTTGGCCATGGCCGAGACCACGACCACGACCGAGTGGCCTTCATGAACCGTGCGGATTACGCGCTTGGCAACTTCTTTGATCCGCTCTGCCGAGCCAACCGATGTGCCCCCATACTTCTGGACGATCAGCGCCATTCTTGCCCTCGTTGTTTCACTCAATTTTTGAATTTTTGGGTGGGCACCGCCCACCCTTTAGCTAGCCCTGAAACTTCGCCGTAATCCGCTGCATCGCTTCGTTGACATTCTCTCGGCTGTTGAAAGCCGAAATCCGAAAATAGCCTTCACCGGCGGCTCCGAAACCAGAACCCGGCGTACCCACCACATTGCAGGTGTGCAACAGCTTGTCAAAGAAATCCCAGCTCGAAAGATCAGCCGGAGTTTTCACCCAGACATAGGGGGCATTCACGCCACCGTAGACTTGGAAACCAGCGGCGATGAGCTGGGTGCGAATAATTTGGGCGTTTTCTAAGTAAAAGCTTACTAAAGCCTTGATCTGCGCTTGACCCTCTGCGGCATAAACAGCTTCGGCACCGCGTTGCACAATGTAAGAAACACCATTGAATTTAGTGGATTGACGACGATTCCAGAGCGGCCACAGCTCTACATCGGAGCCGTCAGCGGCTTTGCCAGTGAGGGTCTTCGGCACCACTGTCAGAGCGCACCGGGTACCAGTAAACCCAGCATTTTTAGAGAAAGATCGAAACTCGATCGCGCAGTCTCTAGCGCCAGGAATTTCGTAGATAGAATGGGGAATGTCTGGATCGGTGATAAAAGCTTCATAAGCCGCATCAAAAAAGATGATCGAGCCGTGTGCCCTAGCATAGTCTACCCAGGCTTGCAGCTGTTCTCTGGTAGCCACAGCACCAGTGGGGTTATTCGGGAAACAGAGATAGATTAGGTCTACTTTTTTGCTGGGAATTTGAGCCACAAAGTTATTTTCAGCGGTGACTGGCAGATAGACTAGGCCACCGTATTCGCCTTTTTCGTTGGCCTCTCCAGTATGACCAGCCATCACATTGGTATCGACATAAACTGGATAGACTGGATCGGTAACGGCGATCGAGTTATTGCTCCCAAAAATATCTAGAATGTTGCCGTTGTCGCACTTCGAGCCATCCGAGATAAAGATTTCATCAGCACTAATATCACAGCCCCGCGCCTGAAAGTCGTGAGCGGCAATTTTTTCGCGCAACCAAGCATAGCCCTGCTCCGGACCATAGCCCTTAAAGCCAGAGGGAGTACCCATATCTTCGATCGCCGCCATCATTGCCGATCGACAGGCCGCCGGTAATGGTTCAGTCACATCGCCAATCCCCAGCCGGATAATCGGTGCGTGGGGATGCTCTGTCGCAAAAATATTTACGCGCCGCGCAATTTCTGGAAACAAGTATCCAGCTTTGAGCTTTCGGTAGTTATCGTTGATGGTAGCCACAGTTTTCTCTTCTTAAACATCGTGACCCTAGTTTACCTGCTGAGACGTAGTAAATGGTACGTAATAGCTCAATCAACAGCAGCATTTTCGGTCTTTTTGGGCAGTGGTCGAGTAGTTGGTCTAGCGATCGCCCCCTCGGCCTCTGCTGATTTTTTAATGATGGGTCGTCCCGCCTTGCCATCAGTTTCTCGCAGCGGCCGATCTTCACCATTACCTGGACGGAATGTCTTATGGCTGCCACCGGGCTTGCCGCCGCTTTTGCTAGGTTTTGGCCGCAAAGCAGCGACCTGATTGCCGGTTCTAATCACTAAATCGTCGCCCTGGCGCAACACATCAAATTCCCAGAAATCTCCGACCATTTTTTGAGGGAAATCACCAATTAGGCGTAATTTAAAATGACGTGGTTCTTCATCTTTTTTACGAGGGGTTTGGCGTACCTTGACAAAAATCTCCTTAGTATCCCGTGCCTGGAAAATCACCTCGCCTCTTACCGAGAAGTAATTGTCCGGGATGCCCATTTGCTCAAGGGCAGGTAAAGTTTCATCCAATTCAGCCGCTGTCTCAACTGCACCGCCATAAACCAGCTTGGGATCCCAAATCCCCATCACCTGGATATGCAATTTGCCATCATCTTTCCGAATCCGGGGATAGACAACCCATAGATGAGACTGCTCTAGATCTAAGTGTTTTTTGGTCAGGCTCATGATCCGACCCAACAACACCGCATCAATCAGAGTGCCATCATCAGCTAGCATCGAGCCTCTGGTCAATTCATCGGGAGCTGGCGAATAGGTACCCCGCACCAAACCGATCGCCCGGTACTGCAACGGTTCACTAGCTAAAGGAATCGGCATATTCCCATTCAGTTCCAGCATCGGTAACGGCGGTGGGTAGTCCCGAGGAGTACGCGAGGGCTTGGGCACGTCGCTCTTTTGGCGCTTTACGGGTTTGCTCGGCTTGGAAACCAGCGATTGCTCGGTAGACAAATTTTCAGAACTCATAATGCACTCGGGGTAGCGAGAGAATTTTTTCCTCTCGGTTTACTAAACTAATAAATATATTGTATTTTTTGGAGCCGAGCGTGGGCTAACGAGTCAGGAAGACCTGATCCTTACGCTGCTTACGGCTCAGGCTGCTAATTAGTTTGGGCTTCACAGCTTCAAATTCTTCTTTGAGGTATCCTCTACTAATTTTTTGTTCATTAGAACCAGGTGTTGCCTGACTCTCCCATAGCCATTCTTCTAATTTCAAGACTTTAGTACCAGGGATTTTGCCTTTAATAATACTAATACAAGTATTATCTCCTTCTAGACCAAAGAATAAGAGGCGATAGCTTTGAGTCTTGGCTAGAATACTCAGCGTTCGTTCGCTGGTCTGTTTTTTTAAGTCTAAGTAGGAAGGCAGCAACCGATGTTGCTGTTCGTCATGATAAAGCGCTGCAATCCAAAGCAGCATTGGATGTGGGGCTGCTAAAAAGAGAAACTGACAGTGGGGCGGTTGCTTTTTGTAGTAGCTGATTTCTGCCCGGGACAACATAATCCAAAGAGTCGCTCCCACTTCGGAGTCATGCTCCATTAGGCGGGGAAAAACAATTTCAGCGCGGGGTTTATCGGCTGGCCAAGTAGATTTTAGACATAGCTCATCCAGACTACTGATTTTGCTGGTGGATTTGGTGGGACGCTTGCTGCCGGAAGTGGTAGTGCCAGAGATGTATGTAGACTCTAAATGTTCAATGACCCCTAAGATTTCTTCGACATTCTGAGGCCGATCCTGAACGGATTTGGCCATGCAGTTCATGACCAAAGTCTCTATTTCTTTGGGGATGTCGATTTTGGGACAGGCTTCTTTAAAAGTTTTGGGAGCGACCTTGTGATGGACATTGAACCAGCCCTCAAAAGAACTGGTAGCTGGTCGTAGGGGCAATTCACCTGTCAGCATTTGGAACATCATGATGCCCAGACTGTAAATGTCCGATCGATTATCGAGGACTTTACCTTCCATTTGCTCCGGTGAGCAGTAGGCCGGGGTGCCCATAAAACCCGTGGGAGAGTCATCGGACTGGAGCAGCGCAATGCCAAAGTCTAGAACCTTTACAAAGTCGCCCAGGGTGGGGTTTTGGGTGACAATAATATTGCTGGGCTTAATATCACGGTGAATCACCTGACAGAGATTCCCATCTATTTCAATGCCTTCATGGGCGCAATCTAAACCCAGACAAATTTGGCGCAGCACATTGAAAAAACGGGGCAGGGGCATCGGCCGTTTGTGGATAATGTCCTTGAGGCTATCGCCATGTAAAAATTCCATCACATAGAAAGGCATCTCGGTCTCATCGAGACCGTAGTCGCGCACCTTGACAATGTGAATGCTGTTTTCACCCAGTAAGGCACTAATGGTGGCCTCTTGCATGAACCGATCGCGAACTTTCTGAGTGATGGTGGCCTTGGATAAAAATTTAACGGCAACTTTCACGCCCCCCAGCAACATATCTTTAGCCAGATACACCTGACCCATCGATCCTTTGCCAGCTATTTCAAGCAGCTGGTAGCGTTGCAAGATCAGCCGACCGTAGTTTTCGTCTTTATTGCTACTCATCGCCACAATGCCTCCGCAAGCGTGGTGGCTCTCGATGATGATCGTTGGTAATCAAGGGGGCAATGAAAACCATTCTGGCGGTCAACTCTCTTTACAATATACAAGCAAAATACTCCTTGGTCTATCGCCTACAACTGACGACTAAACTGCAATTCCATCAAGCTAGCTAGACGATTGGTACCAGCAGAACTGTGGACGAGACGATAGTTGTGATCATCGATTTGATAAAAGGCTTCAAAGCCGCTCCTTTTTTGCGGGTCATCTAAAACCCAGTATTTTTGAACTATCGATTTTGCACCGACCCAGCCTTCTCCCTCAATTTTTCCCATTTGACTATGGGTCAAAATGAAGGTGTACCGATGGGTTTCGGGTTCTAAGTAGCCTCGATACTGCCAAGTAGTATCTTGATCTTTAACATTTATTTTAGTAATCATCGTAAACCAATTATCCGCGCTCCAAGCTACCACTGTTTTACCAGTTACGGCTAAAGCTGGATTACTACCTTCCTGCCAAACTCCGGTGGATTTCCAACGACCTGGCTGAAGTAAAAAAGTATGTGTCACTGGCTAATTACTTAATAAAAGATAGATAGAGAGATACTAGATCAATATACCCAGCGATCGAGCAGGGTTCACAACCGCTGTGGTTGGAATCCGTGGATATCGCCCAATAGTACGGCAGCGCTCGCGCCAGTGACGCGCGGTAGATTGCCTGGAATCTTGTGCCAACGCCAATAAGCTAACACGGCAAAGGCGATCGCTTCTTTAAAATCACTATTTAATCCTGCCGCCGCCGTCGTTGTCACTTGAGCCGTTGGCAACCGATCTTGTAAACATTGCATCAAAAAACGATTGTGTGCCCCACCACCACAGAGTAGTACGCGGTCGGGCAGCCGGGGTAAAAAGTGCTGGTAGCTGTTGGCAATGCTGGCCGCTGTGAGGTCAGTAATGGTGGCCAGGAAGTCGGCGGCCTTCAGCTGACTGGCATCCTGTTGACAAGCCTGGAGATACTCACGGCCAAATAGCTCTCGCCCAGTCGATTTGGGCGGAGCTGTGCGAAAATATTCCTGCTGGAGCCAGTGGTTTACTAAATCACGGTTAATGGTGCCTTGAGCAGCCCAATCACCGTCTTGATCGTAGGTTTTTTGACCCTGACTTAGTTCCTGCACCGCCAGGTCGATCAGGCTATTCCCTGGCCCCGTGTCCCAGCCAGTGACCTGCTCTTCCCAGTTGGCTTGGCTGCGGGGGGGTAAATAAGTACAGTTACCGATGCCACCAATATTTTGGATACACAGGTGGGAATGCTGATCGCTCAACAAATAAGCATCTATTTTAGGTACCAATGGTGCGCCTTGGCCACCAGCCGCAATATCCGCAGCGCGAAAATTGTCGATCGCCCTCAATCCAGTTTTTTGGGCAATCACTGCTCCCCGACCCAATTGTTGGCTGTAGCCCAGCTGGCGGGGTTGAGCGGGGCGGTGGAAAACAGTTTGGCCATGGGAGCCAATGAGTTCAGCGGGCTGGTCGGTTTGAATATACTGAGCCGCCGTGGCAAAGCAATGGGCGATCGCATCATCTAGCTCGGCCAGCTCGGCCATGCTCAGTTTAGCTCCAGCACAAACGTCGAGGATCTGCTGACGTAAGGCCGGGGGATAGGGATAGGTATCACCAGCGATCAAGGCAACTTTTAAATCGGTGGTGGTGCCCTGAATGTCTACTAGAGCAGTGTCGATGCCATCGACGGAGGTACCACTCATGAGTCCGATGACTAACATATGACGGCTCCTGTAGTTGAATTAATTGTCATCGAGCGCCGGGGGCGAAGAGAGACCAATGGTGGCGTTGAGATCGATGATGGGGAGGGATTCGCCCAAGATGGAACGCACCTTAATTTCTCGATAGAATTCTTCTTGCGTGAGTTCGACTTTGGATTGCGCCGAGAGCAGCAGCAATGCCCAAAACACGCCGACGCGATCGTGGGTGGTAATTTCACCGCGATCGTTCTCCATGGCTTTGACCCACAGGCGAATCAGTTCTTCTAGATCAATCCAGTCTAGTTCAGTGGCCTGCAAGAATTCGGAGAGCTGGGCGGCTGTTTCGGTGAGGTTTTCGGCATGGGCTAAGTCCGCGATCGCCTGGGCTGCTTTGGTGGCGGACAGATTGACCCGTCTGGCTTTGCGGGGGCGAGTTGGCTGATCGCTCATTTTGGCGGCGATCGAGCGCAACTGATGAATTAAATCATGCAGAGTAACTGGCCGCCGCTGCATCGGGCTAGCTGTCAACCGCCGCCGAATGCGTCGTTCCAGATGAGAGGGCAAGGCTCCTAGTTCTAATAGAGCTAGCTGTTCGGGATCTTCTTCAAGAAATTCGGCTTCGCTCTCGATCGGCTGCTGTTCTTCTAAGCTGTTGGCTTTGAGTAGTACCAGCATCGCTGCCCACAAAAAGGCTTGACCCGAGAGGGATAAATTAGCCTGCTTATCACCCCCCACCATCGCCGCTATTTGCTGGGGAATGCGACTGAGATGATTGTCAATAACATCAATGACCTGCACATCCCAGGGGTTGATTTCACCGCGCTGCGCCAGGTCAATTAGTAGATCGATCCCCAGCTGCGTGAGGGTATGGGGATCGACCGCCGGAGCGGTGAGCTGCTCTTTTTCTGGTAGTAGAACCATTCAGGTAAAAATGAGCAATGATGCTCAGGTAGATGCCGAGGAAATATTTTACTAGCGATTTTCGCCAGATTCAGTAGCTAGTGCTTCTGACTTTTGGGACTGGCGAATCATGTCGATCGTGCTTTTGATCGTACCAGCGATCGGCACTCCCACTAACACACCCAAGAAGCCCGCGATTTGCAAGCCAATCAACACAGCCAGCAAGATCATGACCGGATTGAGACCAATAAAATCGCCCATTAGTTTGGGAGCTAAAAAATTGTCTTTGATCTGTTGTAAAACAAACGATACGCCGCCCACCCACAGTGCCAAAGACAAGCTTTTGAGAAGCACCAGCAGAGTGACTAGCCCAATCCCAAAAGTGGCGCCCACAAACGGAATCAACTGCGAAAGACCAATAAAAATGGCAAAAGACAGACCAAAAGGCACATCTAAGAAAAAGAAAATAATGGTCAAGGCGAGAGCCATAAAGCCCCCTAGCAAAAACTGACTGATAAAAAAGCGCTGGAAGTTCATGCGCAGAGCTTCACCCAGCGAACTCCCCCAAGCTGGTGGCAGCATTTTGATAATGCCATCCCACATCTTGTCGCCATCGATCAGCATGTAAACACTCAAAACGATGATTAAAAAGAAATCGAGTAAGCCCGAGGCGGTGCCAACTGCGAGCGTTACTACCTGACTGGCAAATCCTTCAATTTGCTTCTGGAGATTGGAGTTGACCTGGGTGCGCAGCACATTAAAATCCAGGCGGAGGCCGCGTTTCTGGGCCAGTTGCTCTAGGTTATTAATATTTTCGTTGCTGCCTTGAATCCATTTCGGTACTTGCTCGGAGAGACCAGCAACCTGTTCGATCACGCTGGGCACAACGGTTACGCCCAGTATTACCACCAATACTAAGGAGATAATTAGTACTACAAACACTGCCTGCGATCGACTAATCCCCGCTCGATCGAGAAACCGTACCGGATAGTTGAGTAAAAAAGCCACGATTGCCGAGATCACCAAAATGGTAATCAAATGTTCGAAATACCGAAAGACTTGAGAAAACAACCAAATATTGGCGGCGGCAGTAGCACTAAGCAATAGCCAGACCAGAAGCTTATTGGCGTTGATCGATCGCCACATGCAAAATTAAGGGGTTAAATACTGCCTTAAATCTACCATTCTTGGCCATTATTAATCCTCACCCACCAAATTAGACGGAACAGGACAACGTATAATTGCGGTCGAAGAAATTGTCTTGTCTGGGGCTGCTGCTTATGTCATCTTGTGTTAACTTGCTCTCCAATCCGCAGGGAGTGCTACAAATCCCGGCTCTGAGCAATAGTGAGATTCAGTTATCACTAATTTTACCCACTTATCAAGAGCGGCAAAATATTGTGCAGATAATTGAGCTATTGGCTAGCAAGTTAGATAGCATTTTACCCGGTGCATATGAACTAATTGTGGTGGATGATGATAGCCCGGATCGAACTTGGGATGTAGCCGCTGAGTTGATTCAGCAATATCCTCAACTCCATGTAATTCGGCGGACTAATGAGCGGGGTTTGGCGACCGCCGTAATTCGGGGTTGGCAAGCTGCCCAAGGACAGGTCTTGGGGGTGATTGATGCCGACTTGCAACATCCGCCGGAGGTATTGGGTCAACTGTGGCAGGCATTGCAAGAGCAAGGTGCTGATTTGGCGGTGGCTAGTCGTAATGCCGACGGTGGTGGGGTAAGCGAATGGAGTTTGTTGCGGCGCTGTTTGTCACGAGGGGCACAGATCTTGGGCTTGGTGGTTTTGCCAGAAGTTATTGGTCGCATCAGTGACCCCATGAGTGGTTATTTTTTGCTGCGGCGCAGGGCGATCGCTAATCTCACCCTCCATCCGTTGGGCTACAAGATTTTGATCGAAGCAGTTGGGCGGGGACAGGTGAGTAAAATAGTGGAGGTGGGTTATGAGTTTCAGGAGCGCCAAAGTGGCGAAAGTAAGGTGACTGCCCAGCAGTATGTAGAATATATTCGGCACTTACTACGCCTGCGGCTAGCCAAGAGTGGTCGGTTTTTGCGGTTTGTGGCAGTGGGTTTGAGTG
Organism: uncultured bacterium; assembly: GCA_964247125.1. Classification (GTDB taxonomy): domain Bacteria; phylum Cyanobacteriota; class Cyanobacteriia; order Cyanobacteriales; family Chamaesiphonaceae; genus JAAFHZ01. Next base: position 49,575 of record CAXTSZ010000002.1, on the reverse strand, counting down.
GGTTGGCGATCGATATGCTAATTCTTTATCTGCTGACAGATACACACATGTTACATTTGCCCTTGACGCGCAGTGCAATATTGGCGGGCGAAGTGGCTATTATCAACAACTTTATTTGGAATGATCGCTGGACTTTTCATGATTTGGTGACGAAACAACCTGGTCGCCGCCAAATGATGCGGCGATTTATCAAGTTCAACCTCATTTGCTTGATGGGGTTAGTCCTAAAGGCTCTGATTCTCAATGTGCTGTTTAATTTTATCTTTCACAATCAGTACATCAGCAATTTGATGGCGATCGGCTGCGTCACGCTTTGGAACTTCTGGATCAATGTCAAGCTCAGTTGGCGGGTGACCGATAATCATATCAATCCGTAAGCTATTCCAGCTCAAATACGCTGGCGAGGATGGTATTAGAATACAAAAAACCTTCGGGGTCACGGAGTCGGATGTAGCCCCGCTGGGGGGTAACAAATTCCGAAGCAGGCGCTGGATTGTCTACAATTACCCATTTGGGAGTGTAGCGTTGGAGTTTTGACCAGGCCGCTTGCCACAGATCCCCACCAAAGGCAGCGATTAATGGCTGAATTTCCAAGCCGCTGGCTAACCGCAGACCGAGCATCATGGTATCTAAAAATTGTTCGGTCTGGCCTAGGATCTCGGGTTCGTAGCAACAGCCAGCGGCGACCCATTGAAAATAATCTTGGGTATAACGGGGACGTGTAAAGCGGGTGCCATCGAGATAGCTAGCGGCTCCCATCCCAAAAGCGTAGTAAGGTTGGTTTTGCCAGTAGACCTGATTGTGCTGGCAAGCGCACCCTGGTTGCGCGTAGTTAGAGATTTCGTAATGTTCGTAGCCGGCGGTTGTTAAAATTTGTTGGGCGGTGCGATACATATCGGCGGTGATGGTATCGCTAGGCAGGGGATACTCGCTGGGCTGATATTGTTTGGCAAAAGGGGTTTGGGCTTCGACGATGAGATCATAAACGGAGATGTGGGTGGGGTGGGCGGCGATCGATCTCCCCAATGATTCTAACCACATGGTCATAGTTTGGTCGGGTAAGCCGGAGATGAGATCCAGGCTCCAGTTTTTGATGGCAGATCGGTGGATGAGTTCGATCGATTTTTCGATATCGGCAAGGTGATGGGAACGGCCACAGACTTGTAGCAAAGGATCTTGCCAAGCTTGAACGCCCATACTGATCCGGTTGATGCCGGCGGCTAGGTAAGCTTGGAGTTGATCGAGCGTAAAAGTGCCGGGATCAATTTCCATCGAGATTTCGGCACTGGGGGAAATGCCGATCGACTTCTCTAAGGTCTGGAGAATTTTGGCTAGTTGGGAGGGGGTGAGAAGGGAGGGGGTGCCACCGCCGAAAAATACTGTGTTGAGGGGTTGTCCGTAGTGATGGCTGGCGGTGATTTCCTGACAGATCACTTCGACATAGGTTTGCACCATTTGAGAGTTTTCACCACTGCGTTTGTCGCCTACTACGTAAACAGGGAAGTCGCAGTAGTAGCAGCGTCGGCGACAGAAGGGGATATGGAGGTAGGCTGCTGACACTTGCCCATTGCTTGTTAATACAGTTCGCTTTTTAGATCTTGACACTTTTCCCTCTAGGCTATGGAGCTACAACATCAGGACAGAGAAACTCGATTTTGACTCCACACTCTGTTAAAGACTCATAAAACTCCATCCAGTCAGAATCGACAGCATTGATGATCGGCGGGCGATCGGCAGCCGCAAGAGCGACTGCGACGAATTTCCGATCTGATCGATCGAACTTCTCCAAGCTAGGATCATCGGGGAATTCTTTAAAGCCTTTACCCTCTATGGGATGTATCTTTATGCGATTGCAACGTTCAGAATTTGCTTGGTTAGTCAAGACCCATTTTAAGAAAGCATCGCCGATACCAGGTTGTCCCGATGGATTAACTTTGTTTTGATACTCCTTCAAGATTAGCCATCGATCATCGATCGCAATTATTCCAGTCTGTTGAATATCTCGCAAATATTGCATCGATCGCTGTTGACAGTTAATAGTCACTTGTGTGCAATCTCGCCCATTAGCCGCGATTAAAACATTAGTATCGATAACTGCTTTCATAGCCCTAATCATTAACCAGTTGACGTTTCATCGCAGCTTCTGTCATGGCAAATAAATCGCCCATCTCATCGCCAAAGAAATTCTCTGGCCAATTGGCGATGTTTCCAAAAGAGTCAATTTGCAGTGCTGTCAGGTTAGAGCTGCCATCTTGGGCAGAATTGCAGAAATAAAGTTTAACATCTTGATTGGTTAGACCATCTTTTTCTTCGGCAATGCGACGCTGGAGGCGATGAAGTAAATGTTCACTATGGCTTTCTAGAATGATTTGAACATTCCGAGTCTTCATTACATCAATAAGCACATCAGCTAGTCCTGATTGCACAGATGGATGCAGATGAATCTCTGGCTGCTCAAAAATAATGGTCGATCCTTCTGGTACATAGTAACAAAGGACTAAGACAGGTAAAACTTGAGAAACGCCAAAGCCCACATCAGTAATCAGAACATCAGAAGCCCGAGGAAAGCGTCGAACTTTAACCTCGTATTCCTGACGACCTTCAGCAATTGGCTGCACACAAAAGCTATCAATAAGTCCTAAATCTTTTAACCAAATGGCTATACGCTCTTCGATTGTAATTGTCTGTTCACCATGTTTGATTTGGGGTAGTTTGCGAGAAGAAAGTAGGGCTGGAATAGCAAATTCACCTCGGCGACCGACATCTTGAGGATTCTCGCCAGACCAGTAATAAGTACGCTTGGGATATTCTCTCAATGGCCCCAGGTAATAAGTTGACTGCCAAGCTTTTTCATAAGCAAGCGCAAAATCAGATAAGAATGTATAGTGATTGTTAGCTTCTTCTGGAAATCCATAGTTCCGAATAGGAGATGGCAAAGTTTTCCAATATGCCTCACGAGGTTTAGCTCTAGTTGCCCCTGACCACCTGTCAGACTTTAATTCATATTCTATTTCTCTCGTGTGACTCTTTTTTCTAAGTTCCATATCCGTATTGTTATATGGATGTGATCCCGAAAAGAATCTATAGTAGAAGTTGTCAATGAATATATCATTTTCATCTATCCAAATTTCCGATGAAAACCTCATTCTATCAAACGAAGAAGAAGGAGCTGGAGGATTATTCACCTGTATTTCGATGGCTCTTTTTGTACTAAGCCACTCCAGAGAAAAACTAATTGTAGTCGGCAAAATATGTTGATGGGCAATATCATGAAGGGTGCCCAGATTTACATAGCTACGATCGTCCCCAGTATGCAAAACTCGCTGTCGATCGGTTGATTCCATCGTCTGCTTCAACATCAAAAGAAATTGCAGAATCGATGACTTCCCAGAACTGTTAGCACCGAAAAAACCTGTGATCGGAGCTAGCTCTATTTCACCCGTGTCTTTCCAGGACTTAAAATTTTGAAAGCTTATTTTTCTGAACATGGCGGCCTAGAGTACCCGATGAAAGTTTTGGACAGCATGACGATCGTAAACCATTTATCAATCAACGCCAAACTCCGGGATCTAGAAACTGATCTTGATGAACTGTAGATATGGATTTAGCTGAGTTCCGCAACCACCATATCCTCTATAAGATTTTGACTAGTGAGTAAGTCATAGACCGTGAGGCGCAAACAGCGCTGTCGATCGACCGTAAACCTCACTCGAATCCGATCGCTACCTGGGAACCCAAGCGGATCAAGTTGGGCAATATTCTTGGCCGCAGTGCTGTCATTCAGCGGTCGAACGACAGCCACGCCGGTAGCTAAGTTTTTGGTGATTAGCCGATCGCCATCAAAGTAAATTTCGGTGCTGCCAGTTGCGGTACCCAGCTCGCCAATAATTAGTTCAATACTGGGTTGATTGGCCTGAGAAGCGCCCAGCATGATTTCGACGGGCTGATTCATGGGGTAGGGTTGACCCGCATTAATCACCCGATGCCAGTTATGACGATTTTGGCGACGATCCCAGTAGCGAATACCATAGCTATGATACAAAAAGTCAGTGACTTCTAAACCCTGGGTAATTTGCAGGGCACCGTGGGCGATCGCTTCAAAGGGCTTAAAATTTTTGATTTTGCTTGGCTCAAAGTGCTGGGCAATCCAAGATTGGAGAGCAGGCATTTGCGTGGTGCCACCGACGAGCAGAACAGCATCAACACTACTAAGACTCATGTCCTGTTGTTCAACCTGCTGATTAATTGACTTAAGCAGTTCATCTAGCTGGGTAAATAGCTCGCGGTCGGTCAAAATTTGGTCTAGTTCAGTACGGGTAAGCTGAAATTCATAGGTTTCAAAGGCTTGGTCATCAAAAAATACTTCGGTGGCCGTGGTTTGCGCAGAGAGCTGAATCTTGAGCTTTTCAGCCAGCCGTAAGATCAAAGAGGTGACTCGTAAGCCTTGCTGGGCAGCTAGATATTCGGCAATCCAGCGATCGATATCGGTGCCCCCCAGATTTTGACCAGCTTTCGCAATTACTTTGGCTAACTGCGGTTTTTGGGCGGATTTATCCAGCACTTTGTTGCCGAATTTAAGCAGAAAACCCAATTGCTGGCTGGGCGTGGCTACTAGTTGAACGAGGGATAAATCGATCGTACCGCCACCGCCATCGATCACCAAAATCAAGCCACTATCGAGACCATAGCCCAGCGCCGCAGCGGTAGATTCATCTAGCAGTGAGACTTGTTCGATCGATAGCTGGGTACAAACACGGCCTAACCAACTGCGGTAAGTATCAAAACTATCGACAGGCACCGTTACAACCAAAGATTCATTGTTTAGATCGATCGATCGCAATACCTGTTGCAAAAACCATTCTCCAACTTGCTCAAAGGTAATTTGAAGGCCATCTAATTCTGGCAAAAATCCTTGAATTTTTACCCCAATCCCCCGTTTGAATCCAGCAAAAGAGCGTTGATCGCTGGCGATGTCTAAACCTCGATCGCGCACTGCCTGACCAATCATGAAATCATTGGTAGCGGCATTATTGACATAGACCAAACTGGGGATTAAGGGCGGATTAAGTGCAGCAACTAACGATAATCCTGGCAAATTAATAGTCTCGGCTTGCTGCGTAGCAGGGTTCCAGCGGGCAATTACGGTATTGCTAGTGCCAAAGTCGATCGAAATTGCCATTGGTTATAAAAATGTGGTCATTATGCACATTCTCCAATGAAAAACTATTTCCAGCAATTGCGCGCTGTTTTTGTGATGATTGTTTGCGCAGTTCTGCAAAATGATCGAAGTAATCGCTATTCTAAAGAGAATCTAATAATTATGGAGAACAACACATGTTTGGAATCATTGCTTGGATTATCTTGGGTATCATTGCTGGTGGGATTGCCAAACTAATTGTCCCTGGTCGTCAAGGTGGTGGCTTCTTGGCTACTGCGGCTTTAGGGATTGCCGGATCGTTCATCGGTGGCGCACTCCACAACTTGGTGAAATACAAAACGTTGATGGCTCCAGTCAAAAATGGCCAGATTCTAAGCTTGGGTAGTATTGGGGTGGCTGTTGTCGGTGCCATTATTGCGATTTTCTTATGGGGTCTAGTCGCCAACCGCGCTGAAAACTAATTGCTAATCGCTGGTATTAAATATTTGCTGAGGGTAAAAGCATCTACCCCAGCTAGGCCTCGTTCTTGGGCAGCCTGGCTGCCCGCCTGAGCATGAAGCCAGTTAGCACTAGCCACAGTTTGCAGTAAATCAGTTGGTTTTGTTGCAGACATCGAGCCGCCGATCAAGCCAGTTAACACGTCACCACTGCCCCCTCTCGCCAGTGCTGGCGTGCCATTATTAATCACCCAAGTTTGCTGACCATCAGAGATGATTGTTCGGGCACCTTTGCGGAGGACGATCGATCTGGTCTGCGCTGCTTTTTGGATCACGGCAGCTAGTCGCTGGTTATTATCTGCTGGGAACAGTCTGCGCCATTCGCCTTCGTGGGGAGTAAGGAGCGTCGGTGCTACGCGATGGCTCCACAGACTTAGGGGTAGCTCCGCCAAAATATTCAAGGCATCAGCATCCAACAACAATGGTAGTTCTTGGGTAAGTAATAGTTTCACGACTGCCACTGGCTCCGTGGTGAGACCACAGCCGCAGGTAATGGCCGTATATTTAGACCAGTTTAAATCTGGTAGTTGGGCGATCGCACCTTGCGCTGTTTCGGGACAGCCAATGATGATCGCATCGGGCAACTGCTGAAGCAGCGCCAGTTTGATAGAATTAGGAACCGCGATCGATAGTAATCCCACGCCACTGGCTCTCGCACCCAGTCCAGCCAGGATTGCGGCTCCCGCATATTGCCAGGAACCAACTACCAGTAATAAATGACCCTGCTGATATTTGTGTGTAACCAAGGGGCGCTGCCGTGGCAGATATCGATCGGCTGTGGCCCTCGTCATCATTTGGATCGGACTTGATGTCTCTAACACCGCCTGGATAGCGGCTGGGGGCATATCAAAATCCAACAGCTCGGTGGCTCCCAAGTAGGCCAGAGCTTGGTCTGTGGCAAAGGCCAGTTTCCAGAGTCCTAAGCAAAAAGTATGGCTAGCTCGAATCGCCGCTCCTAAGACCGCGCCGGTATCAGCATGAATGCCCGAAGGTAAATCAATACTGACGATCGGCAAGGACAGCTGGTTAATCTTTGTCATCACTGCGACTAATTCGGCACTTAGCGATCGATCCAGACCACACCCAAAAATTCCATCGAGAATCACCGCGCAATCTTGCAGCTCCGTGATGCTAGCAACTCTCACTAACCCCAGACTGGTGGCGTATTGATAATGTTGAGCTGTCAGATCTTTGAATTTATCACTGGGGCTGTAGATGATGACTTGGTAGCCGCAAAAATACAGTTCTCTGGCTACCACCAAAGCATCACCACCATTGTGGCCAGCCCCAAACACCACGCCGACTCGTTCATAACTCTTCAGCGGAAATAGTTGCTGAAAGCGCCGACTAATTAAGCCACCAACTTTTTCCATCAGAGCGGCCACCGGCATCCCGGCGGCAAACAGCTGGCCTTCGATCGCTTGCATTTGGGCCATAGTGACAATTGGCTCGGTCATGGCTGGAGAACTTGGCGAATCTCGATCGCCACCTCAGGCGCATATTCTTCGTGCATGCCCAAAGTTCCTGGTAGCGTCACGGTCTTCATTCCTGGTAGTTGAGCGATCGACTCCATCTCGGCTTTCGATTTGGGGGGACAGTCAGCGCCAATGATCAGCAGCAGCGGGATCTGAAGATCTTTAAAGAAAGATTGAAAGGTTTCGCGATCGTCTACGGGATCTAAACCACCGGTCACAAAAGCGGCGGGGGCAAACCTTGCTCCGGCTTGTTGGGTTATTTGGCGTTTGTGGGCAATCAATTCTGGGGTGATCCTAGCAGCGGTGGCGTAGACATGCCGTTGGTACATCATCCGCAAAAAGCCCGGAGTGGTATTGATTTGGTAAAGGGCTTGACCGAGAATTGGCGATCGAACTAATTCTTTGAGAAATTTAAACCAAGGCTTTTGGCCTTTCATCATGGTTGGTAGTGGGCCGCGCCAGGTTGGAGCTACCAAAATAATCTGTTCAAAAAGATGCGGCTGTTGCTGGGCTAATTTCATGACATAGCCGGCGGTATGGCCAGTGGCTACGACTGTCAACGGCTGGGGCACCACGTCCCGGATAAAGTCGGTGAGGAATTGTTGATATAGATCGGGGTTGTAGGGGAGTGGCGATCGATCGGAATCCCCAAAACCTGGAAAATCTACGGTAGTCACCCGGAATTCCTTGGCCAAGATGGTCGCAATCTCGGCCACTTCGCCACGACTGGAGACTGTACTAAAAGCGGGTAGCAGTAAGATCGATTTACCGCAGCCTCCGGTAGAATAGGCTACTTTTAGCTGTTGCCCTTGCCAAGACCAAAGATAGGGAGCAGAAACAGTAGAAAGCATAGGCTGAAATTCACTTGTTAGAACGCTTCTGTACAATCATTTGCATATTACTGGGCGGGGCAACGGTGATACTACGACGGGACGGTTTAAGCGGATCTTGATTCGTTCGGGACACCTTAAAATCACACAGAATTTTAGCCAGTATAACTTTCATTTGAAACATTGCAAAAGCCATGCCGATACAAGAGCGGTTACCACCGCCGAAGGGAAGATACTCATAAGGAGAATACTGTTTCTCTAGAAAACGTTCTGGCTGGAACTGGGTGGGTTCTGGGTATATATCTGCCCGCCGATGAGTCAAATAAATTGACGGAACGAGTATGGTACCGGGATTGAACAAATAATTACCTACCTGGAAAGGAGCCTTCAAAATCCTGGCAGTAGCAAAAAGTGCCACCGGATAAATCCGGAGAGTTTCTTGACAAACTGCTGTCAGATACGGAAGCCGTACAACATCACTAGGGTCAAAGTTAGAGAGCGAATCTAATTCTTGTAATAATCGCTCTTGGACTGCTGGGAGACGATCGATCCAATATAAAGCCCAGACTACCGCCGAAACAGTTGTATCATTACCAGTAAATAACAACGTAATCAATTCATCACGGAGTTCAACATCCGTCATGGCTTCACCTTGCTCATCTTGAGCCATCATCATTAAACTTAAGATGTCCGATCGAGATTCAAGCAGTTGAGTCCGTCGTTCAGTAATAATTCGATAGATTAGTTCATCTAATTGTTGCACTTTACCCAAAAAATCTCCCCAAGGACTCCATGAACCTAAATCCTTTTGCAGGATCCGAATAAAGATGAAACTAGCAAAAGCAGGAGTATCAATCTTGGCCATGAATGATTTGAGAAGCTGAAAAATCTCCTCCAGCCAACAGTCTTCAGTTAACCCAAAAACGCAATGTAGAATAACTTTCAATGAAATCTCTTGGATCGATTCCCGAATAATAAACGGTTTGTTTAAGCTCCATTGCTGGGTTGTCAGTTCAGTTGCCTCACAAATATATTGACCGTAGACACGCATCCGCTCCCCATGAAAGGGCGGCATTAATAAGCGACGCTGACGGCTGTGAGCTTTACCATCGAGCAAAAATAAAGAGTTTTGTCCCAATAGTGTTTTTAAGAAATGATTTTTAGATCCCCGGCTAAAAAGGTCTGGAGGAGCAGTAAAGATCTGCTTAATATCTTCCGGATTGCTAAAATAGATAACAGGTGAAGATTTTTCACCCCCAAAGCAAATGGGATCACCATAACGTTCAGCACATTCATCTAAGAATTCAACTGGGCGATAAACCCATTCCAGCGTTGTAAGTAAACGAAGAAAAAGATTATTTTTTGGCCCATCTGGTAACTGCATCGAATTTAAGACCTAATTATGTAATTGAGATTCCAAAGCATTAATTCTCCTCGTAAGAATTTTGCACACTGTCAACAAGGACTTTGGGAAATGAGATTTCCGAATCATTAGCCCGTTCAGGAGTTATATCACATTGGTGGGTAGGATAGTTTGTATTTCAAGAGTTGATTATCTAGATTGAGATTGATTCACTCTCAGATCGCCACTCTCTTCATTTCCGTGGAGTTACAGGTGTATTATACCTTAAGGATTTTCAAGACCGCCATCTTAACTTTTTCAACGCTTTCTAAGCTTTTTCGGTATAATTATCATGTATTCTCGCAATTCATCTAATATCAAAACACAATCATGAGAACGAAATTCGTTGCTAATCAGCAGCTTTTGAACTCCGTTACAATTTTTCTGATGATTGTCGTCGGTGCTGCAATCAGATTTGATAATCTGACCCTCAAAGTGATATGGACAGATGAAATTGCTAGTATCGTTTATGGCCTAGGGAATAGCTTTAAAGATGTCCCCCTCAATAAAATTATCGACTTAACAACTCTACTAAGGCCGTTAGAAATAAACGATCACCATGGATTAATAGATGTTCTTAAGTATGGCTTTTTTGAGGATTTCGTTCCACCTCTTCATTTTATGTTACTTCATACTTGGATCTTCTTATTCAAGACGTCTGATAAATTAGTTTCAGTATTTACGGCCAGATCTTTATCTGTCTATTTGAGCATTATTTCGATTCCCAGTATGTATTGGCTTGCCAAAAGCCTTTTCAAGAAGAATAGATTAGTATGGCTTTTCTCTTCCTTATTAATTACATTATCGCCATACTCGATAGCTCTTGCCCAAGATGTCAGACATTACTCACTTGCTATTGTACTTGTCATATTGTCATTGGCAATATTTTACTATATTACCGAACAAGTTATCTATTCTAATTCTTTGCCGATCGCCACAATTTTGTTACTAGTAGGATTGAACTTTCTAGGGATAGCATGTCATTACTTTTTTATTGTAGTATTAATATCTGAAGTATTTACCTTAGTGCTACTAGCACTTCAACACAAATTTAAATTAATTTTTACTAGGGTATTTATTGTTACTCTTGTAAATCTGCTTACTGGATTAGCGTGGTTGCCAGTATATTTTCTGAATGATACAAGGAATGACCTTACGGCATGGCTACCGGACATCAACAAAATAGATTCACTTGCTAGTCTTTTGTTGCAGCCAATTGTTTCTAGCATTACCATGTTTTTTCTTTTGCCGGTAGAATCATATGGTGTCATTACCATTGCCATGTTTGATACAATTATGTTGTCTGTGATATTTCTTTTGTTTTTATTAATAAATCAAAGTGGCAATAATTTGAACTTCAAAAGAGATGAATTTCATTTTTTACCTATTAAGTTCTTGACTATATATTTGTCGTCAAGCATCATTACTTTGATTTCCATATGTTGCTTTTTCAAAAAGAATTTTTTGATAGCACACAGATACCATTTTGTTTTCTTTCCAGCTCTAATTATACTGCTAAGCTATTTTATTTGCGAGAGTTTTGAGGATGAATACCCTTATGTAAAAATAAAAACCATCCTCATAAAAAAGAGTGTAGTACTATACATTTTCATTTCTATTATTTTCACAAGTTCCATTTGTGTCATAAATAATTTGAGTTTTCTTAAAGCATCCCGTGCCGATATAATGGCTGAAGTCATTAAGACTAGCTCTAATAATGATACTCTGATTGTTGTCACCCACAAAACACTTAATGACACTAGCAACTTAATAGCACTAGGATGGCAATTTATGGGTGCTAGCGATAAGAAAATAGCCCCCAGATTTTTTCTCGATCGATCATCTGACCACACCGCCAGTGGTACTACACTTCAGAATGCTCTAAAAGCGGCAACAGTTAGTACTTCTCTATGGCTAATTAACTATGATGGCAACATTGAGATGGATAACTGTTCATTTCAAAGTAGTAGCACTCATATAAATGGATACGATTATAAACACTATTACTGTCTACCTTTCCATTAAAATAGTGTATTTCATATGTTATTAGCTGGCATTATTTTCGACAAAGAAATGCGTAAGGAGTGTTAAATAATATGAATAATACCAAGGTAATTGGTTCTACGGAAAAGCTAGACTATATAGACATTATCCGAGCCATTGCGATTCTAATGGTAATGTTTATTCATACAAGCCAAACAATCCATGGATTGTCAGGAATGGTAATTTCTATTAGTCAATATGGACAGATGGGAGTACAACTTTTCTTTGTAGCATCTGCTTACACTATGTGTCTATCACATGTCAGAAGAGAAAAAGAAAGAAAGCCACTAATATCATTTTTTGCACGCAGATATTTCAGAATTGCACCACTATACTATGTGGCAATTATTGTGTATTTCTTACTAGAGCCATATACACATATTTTATCAAATATCCAGCTCCAATATTCTCAATATAATCTTCAAAGCATTATTGCAAATCTTTTATTTATTCATGGATTTGTGATGTCCGCGAATAATAATATTGTACCTGGCGGATGGTCAATTGGTACTGAAATGGCTTTTTATGCTTTATTCCCGATGCTATTCACTCTATTTTCCTGGGTGTATAAAGGCTGGGGAATTATATACTTACATTGGTTGATTATATTTTCAGTACTTCTGAATATCATAATTCAGTTAATAATTCGGAACTGGTTTTCGATCACCATAATTAGTCATCCATTTATTGATTGGAATCTCATCAACCGTCTGCCAGCATTTCTGTTGGGGATGATGATATTTTTTTATCATCAAAATAATACACGATTTCGATTTTCGACTAGAATCCAAATTGCAATTTTCACCACTATAACAATAATTCTTATAATGTTGTTTCAGATTAAGCAAGACTGGATGCTAATTTTAATGCCTATTGGCTCAGGTATATCATTTGTGCTTTTAATAAACATTGTAAAGGAACTTCAATATTCAAACATTCTTCTACAAAGGATTGGTCAGGTCTCTTATTCAATGTATATATTCCATTTCATTTTTGTTTGGTGTTTAGTTCCCAAAGCTATACATAAGTTGGCAGATAGTATGGATGCAAATCTATCATTTGCCTGTTCATTTTTATTAGCTACAGTCGCAACTTTTTTTGTTGCTGTATTTAGTAATAAATATATTGAGATACCGGGTATTCGCTTGGGAAAAGCAATAATCTCCAAACTGTAGCACTCTATTATGAATACTCATAGACAAATAAAATATTATTGATATCATGACTGTTAAAAATCCTAAATTCAACTTTACAGTTACAAGTCTCAAATGGAGAACAAATGAGGTTTTATTTGTTTTTTCTATGTGGTTCTTCAGTCGCCTAATTTTAACGATTGGAATGCAATTAATTGCACCTTTAAACCATTTTGAGCCAGTTGGTTTTGACGAACCAGAATTAGATACTCTTCAGATCAAGAATTTCACTCCTCATCTGAGTTGGGAACTTTTCACCCATTGGGATGGAGAGCATTATCGGAATATTGTGAATAAAGGATATACCTATATAGCCAACCATAAACAAAATAATATTGCTTTTTTCCCAATATATCCATTAGTTGTCAGGCTTTTTGTAGCAGCAGGTATTCCCTTTGATATTGCTGGCACAATCTTAAGTAACATCACTTTTCTGGCGGCACTACTAGTATTTTATCAATGGATCGATCAGCTTTATAATCGATCGGTGGCTAGATGGTCAACAGCGGTGATGGCCTGGTTTCCACTATCTTTATTTTGTAGCCTCACCTACACTGAATCATTCTTTTTACTTTTCACGATTTCCGCTCTATATACTTTTGAAAATCGGCAATATAGTTGGGCCACACTGTGGGGAATACTGGCGACGGCTACCAGACCACCCGGTTTGGCTCTAATTCCGGCATTGTTATTGGTGGCCTGGTTAGAACATCGTCCTTGGAGAGCTTATCTTAGTGCGCTAATGATGGCCGGAGGCATTATGGCATTTAGCTTATTCTGCTGGATGCGCTTCGATGAGCCATTGGCCTTTTTCCTTGCTCAGTCTGATTGGCATCAACCCAGTTGGATTGATTTGTGCCGAGATATCATAACCCCGTTATTCACGCTAAATCCACCCATATATCTCTATGCTCTAGCCATTGCACTGATCGCCACAATCGGCATTTTGATCCGCTACTATTCTGGCTGGGGATATGCCGTGATGGGATTATTAGGGCTGCCAGTCATGGCTTATTTTACAGCTTTACTACAAATACTCATGCCCTTGACTGCCACATGGTTAATGTGGCATTCCCGACGGCAACTAAACCGGGTGTTGCTGATATATGGATGGTGTGCTTTAGGCTTTCTATTTTTATCGGGCACCAAAATGTCAATTCACCGCCATATTTATGCGATCGCACCCTTATCTCTGGCACTAGGCTTATTACTGTCTCGTCACCCCCGTTCTGGTTACACGGCGATCGGCGCATTTGGAATACTACTATTGTTTTACTCCGTGCGGGTAGCTTGGTGGGATTGGATTGGCTAGCTTTGAATATTTAACAAATTCTATTATCTGCCTACCTTAACTAAGTACTGAAGTGCCAAAAGAGAGCGCAAAAGACCCAGCGTCAAAATATTAAATATTATGGAACCAACATATCCTGGGTTATGGGCAACTTTTATTAGTTTTAATCCAGAACATGTCATTAAATCGATCGCTGTCTTCTCTACAAAGAATCGGAGATGAGTTCTGTCCAAAACCCCGGCATCTTGATACTCCCACTTATTTTGAAACAGCAGCGGCAAAAGAACAGAAGAATGTCGAACATTCGGAATACTAGCAATAATGATGCCGTCTTTGGTTAAATATTGATGGAGTTTCTTCACCACAGCTGCCGGATTGACTAAATGCTCTAGAACGTCTAAGCATAAGATCAGATCAATACTGTTTGGCTCCAGTGGAATGTCAAAATCTTCAATATTTCCTTGAAAAAGTAAATCTACTTTCCCTTGAGCTATTGCCGCAGATTCTGGAAATAGCTCAATGCCACAAATCCAATCACAATAGTTATTAGCTTTCAAGTATGCCAACGTATTACCATTGCCGCAACCAACTTCCAAGACCTTCTCTACATGGCGAGGAAGTAGCGATAAAATATCTTGACGATAGACATCGTAGTATGATGACTTCTTTTTATCATAATCATTTTCTAACATTTTAAATGCCTTTTTATTACCATTGAAAATTTTAAAAACTAAGCCAAATGTATCGCTGATCTATTAGATAGTTCCAGCGAATAATATTAGAATTGATCAGATTCGTCCAGCTGTTGTTAATTTCCTTACCGGTACTCCCCGCAATTCCCAAGCATTTCAGGTAAGTGTGAAATCGCCGAATATTATTTTTTGATGATTTGGTCAATTGATTATACATAACCCTTTCAATCAAAATCCTAGATCTATCATCACACTGGTTATAGATACCCAATATATACTGCTGATAATAATCAGTTTTAATACAAAAAATAGCTACATCTGCCCATTGAGAAAATAGATATTGATTAATCATCATATCAATAGATATATTCTTATCACACTCCTGTCTAATTTTTGCAAAATCTTGATAAATGTAACGTCCAGTAACTTTTATCCATCTTAATGGCAGATCTACTTCGCTGTTGATCCAAGCATCAATCATTTCAAATTCCTGAAAGCCTTTACCTTTTTCAGGGAAATTAGATACGGGAAATTTTCTGATCAGCACATTTGGAATATCCTGAAATTCAGGATCATCACCCAGTAGATAAATCGAGTTCTCTAAAAAGTAAACAGTTCCAAATTGCCGATAAAAATCAATAGCATTCAAATACTCTTTTCTCCTGGCTTGAGGATCTAAATGTTTATTAGCTAGAGTGGTGTTGGGTGTGATTGTTCCGGTTAAAACGATCGCTATATCTTTTGACTCCAATATTACCACTCCATAAGTATAGTGTTGTGACGATGTCATTAAGGATGATTTATCATAGCTGATTATCCATTACAATAAAAATCACTAAATTTAATTTTAATAGTGTTTGGTGCCAAAATAGTTAAGCTACCGTTGAAGAACGGTACCAGTACTTTGTGACCGCAGTACCCAATTTGTAGAGGGAGGACGGCGGATGACAGCCATCCAAATTTGTCAGTTCAACCAGTCACCCCCCATTACTTGGGGAAAATTGCCCGCTGATTTCACGCTACCGGCAGCACCTGTGGAAAGTAATCTCCAACCTTTACGCGTAGATCCCACAACATTGGCCGGATGAAGTGATTCCTATCAGTAGAGTGCTAAGATCTCCCCAACCCCACATCTGGTGAATAACGCTACTAACTTCTAGCCAGAGATGATGGGGAAAGCTGCTAACAAAATCTCTGTTTATGTACAAACCACTCGGCACTGTTATTCAAGGCTCGCTCACCGGGGGCTTGGATGTAAAGCTTTATCCTGGCATATCTGTAGAAGATATGCGGGTAGGCAAATTCCTAGTGGTACATGGCCACAAATACGATTTTTTCTGTTTGCTGACCGACGTGACTTTGGGCACCACGAGCGATCGCATTCTCGTCCATCCCCCCGATCCCCATGACGACTTTTTGATGGATGTCTTATCGGGCAGCACGACCTTTGGAACAGTCAATCTCGCTCCCATGTTAATGCTGGGACGACCATCAGCAGGTGATTCCAACGGGTTTAATGGCAATGGTAAAAAAAAGGAGGCAGAAATACCTGATAATACCGCAGCGCGCGCGGTCTTAGCATCCTATCAAGCTCAAACTGGTGTTGAACTCGAATTGCTACCAGTCAAAACAATCCCCAGCCACTTTAGCGAAGTTTTTGATGCCAGCGAACAGGACTTTCGATCGGTCTTTGGCTGGGAAGACGACCCCACTCGCTGCAACTTTGCGATCGGACAACCCCTCGACATGGATGTACCAGTCTGCTTAGACCTTCATCGCTTTGTCGAACGGAGTAATGGCGTATTCGGGAAGTCCGGTACTGGTAAATCCTTCCTCACCCGGCTGCTCCTCGCTGGCGTAATTCGGAAAAAAGCCGCTGTTAACTTGATCTTTGATATGCACTCCGAGTACGGCTGGGAAGCAGTCGCCGAAGGAAAAAACATTCGCACAGTCAAAGGTTTACGCCAGCTTTTCCCCAACGATGTAATTGTCTATACCCTCGATCCTGAATCGAGCCGCCGCCGGGGCATTCGTGATGCTCAGGAGCTTTACCTGAGCTACAGCCAAATTGAAGTAGAAGACATCCGTTTAGTCGGGCGGGAATTGGATATTTCAGAGGCTAGTTTGGATAGTGCCAATATTTTATACGGCGAGTTTCGTGGAGGCTGGATCGAAGAACTCATTGCGATGACCAATGAGGATATCAAGAACTTCTGTGATGAAAAAAGAGGGCACATGGGTTCAATCATGGCTCTCCAGCGCAAACTATTGCGGATGGAGCGGCTCAAATATTTGCGGCCAGCTAGTCGTCAAAATTATATTGATCAAATGTTGCAAAGCATTGATGCTGGCAAAAATGTAGTAATTGAATTTGGCAACCAAAACGATATGTTGTCTTATATGCTAGTGACGAATATGATCACCCGCCGCATTCATGAACGTTATGTCGAAAAAGCTGAAAAATATTTGCAAACCAAAAGTCCCACCGACAAACCACAGCAGTTGATGATTACGATCGAAGAAGCCCACCGCTTCCTCGACCCGGCCATTGTGAAAAGCACCATCTTTGGTACGATCGCCCGCGAAATGCGCAAATATTTTGTAACCTTGTTGGTGATTGATCAACGTCCCTCTGGCATTGATAAAGAAGTAATGTCGCAGATTGGCACGCGCATCACAGCTTTGATCAATGACGAAAAAGACATTGATGCCATTTTTACCGGCGTGTCCGGTGCGCAGGGTTTACGGGCGGTGTTAGCCAAAATGGACTCCAAGCAACAAGCCCTGATTCTGGGTCATGCCGTGCCCATGCCAGTGGTGGTGAAAACACGGTCTTATGATCAAAAGTTTTATGAAGATATTGGCTGTCACGACTGGACGGAGAAGAGCGATGCCGACGTGGCCATCGCGGCTCCTCTCGCCCTTGCAGATTTGGGATTCTAAATCAATGCAAGAAATGGCGGATGTCAGCAACACAGATGTGTGGCAAATTGTGTGTATTGTGATCTAGATCAATACCACCCTCACTCCTGGCTGTCTTATGGGCTCCGATCAATCAGTTAAAGTTAAAGTCAAGTTTCCTTTGTGGCCTTTCCTGAATCAGCCGTTATTTCATCCTACTTTTCGGATCATGCTGAATCCAGCGCGCTTTCAACACGCCTACCAGCTCCGATTATTGGAGCGGTGTCTGAGCAAACAATCACCCCGCATTAGTAGTGATAACTCGCCCCGTCACTAGGCAATGCCACCCCTTGATTAGCCGATATTATCCAGTAGACTAAGCCCTCAGACTAACTGGCGTAGATAAAGAAAGAATACGCTCCATTAGCCGAGGAGCCAGATTCTGACAGTAGACAGCTAAATGACTTTGCCAACCCACCAAAATCTCTGCTCGATCGCGCTGCAATCCCTGAATTAGAACCTTCGCCACCCGCCGGGGAGTCATCGCTCGCACCCACCGAAAACGCTGTAGGTCTTTCACCATGTCGGTATCGGTGAGGGTCGGCAAAAAGGTGACGACTTTGATGTTATCGGCGGCTAGTTCACTGCGCAGTGCTTGACTAAAACCCAGAATGGCAAACTTAGTTGCCGAATAGGTGGCCATCGTGGGAGCTGCCACTTTCCCCATCAAACTAGAAACATTAACGATCGTCCCTTCTTGCTGGGAAACCATGCGTCTGGCAACACACCGAGTGACGGCATAAAGCCCCAACAAATTCAAGGAAATTTCTTGATATACATCCGGAAAACGCGTTTGCAGAAAAAGACCTTGGTGAGCTACGCCGGCACAATTCACCAAGAGATGAATAGGTCCATGATCGCGCCAAGCTTTAGCGATTTCGGTATTCACCGTGATGGGTTGGGTTAAATCCAGCGGTAGGATAACAACTTCAATAGCGAGATCTATTTGTTTGATTTCTGTAGCAAGTTGCACCAAGTTATCGTGATTGCGAGCCACTATAATTAGGCAGCGCACACCACTCTGAGCCAGCTCGATCGCGATCGCACGGCCAATACCCCGCGAAGCACCGGTCACTAAGGCGGTTTTTTGATGTAAATTCATTGACGTTACCTCTTACTGTGATAGCTGTGGGGATGAGGTTGTAAATGCATAGGTGTCTGCCCGGAGCAAGTTTTAGGCTCAGAGAAGAAAGCTATGTAGTTGTTTGAAGATTAAAAATGCAAAGGTTCAATCAGCAACCGAAGTTTTGAAGTGAATAGACTGAACTGTTTAGCATATCGTTACGCCTCTTGTTGAGAGATTCAGCGTGAGCAGTAGATTTCTCTATTACAAACACCCTAGCAAACTAATTTACATTTGGCAACATTTCTTTACGGGGATCACTATACCAGTGATTTTTTGGTAGTGGTGACTGCAAAAATTTAGTTATGTTCCTACCGCACAATAATTCATTGAACAATACTGTAACTACAGCTACAAAAATGCAAGATGAATAATACCGCGCAGGATTGATGCTGATTGCCAAGCACCATAAAAACCCATCGGGATCACGGCGGGTTTTTAGGAGACGACATATTGGTGCAGCGCAGCCACTTAATCTTCTGCACAGATAGATAGGTATAACGTCCCGGCTGACCGACAGCGGGACTGGAAATTTGCAGCCTCGATCGACAATATCAAGTATTGCCGACGATCCGCCGTTGGCGGGGATCAATAACGAGCTGCCACCCTTGACCAGCCACTACTCGTTAGGTAAAAATGGTTGATGGATTACGGCATTCATGGCCGTAATTTTGGCGAAGTGCTCAAGGTGAAATGTTCGATCCCCGCAAAAGCGTTAAGTTATTTCGGTAAACTTTGCTCTCTCCCACAAATTTCAGACTAAAATCGGGTAAAGTCAATCGATTAATAATTCCTTTACTGCTGTTATCATGTCTCATCCTCTCTACATTGCATTTATCTGGCATCAGCATCAGCCACTCTACAAGTGCCGCGATGGCAAATATCGCATGCCTTGGGTCAGACTACATGGTACTAAGGATTATCTGGATTTAATTTTGCTGCTGGAAAAATATCCCAAGCTGCACCAAACTGTTAATTTAGTTCCTTCTCTCATTGAGCAACTAGAAGACTATGTCGCAGGCACGGCCTTCGATCCTTACTTAGAGTTGGCCTTGATGCCCTTCGAGCAACTCAAAACCCAGCAGCGGCAGTTTATTATTCGCCACTTTTTTGATGGTAACCACCATACCCTGATCGATCCCCATCCTCGCTACCGAGAACTATTCGATCAGCGTCAAGAGCATGGGGAACCCTGGTGCTTAGATAACTGGCAAGAACGCGACTACAGCGATCTACTGGCTTGGCATAATTTATCCTGGTTCGACCCGCTATTTTGGGAAGATCCAGAAATTGCTGACTGGCTGGCAAAAGATCATGACTTTACGTTGAGCGATCGACAACGAATCTATTCTAAGCAGCGCGAGATCATTGCCCGGATTATCCCTAAGCACCGCGAAATGCAGGAAACTGGCCAGCTAGAGATTACCACCACTCCTTACTCACATCCCATCTTGCCGCTGCTCGCCGATACCAATGTGGGTCGAGTTGCCGTGCCCAATATGGACTTGCCCCAGCAAAGATTCTCTTGGGCAGAAGATATTCCCCGCCACTTAGGTAAAGCTTGGGATATGTACAAGGATCGGTTTGGTCGCGCTCCCCAAGGTCTATGGCCATCAGAGCAGGCGGTGAGTCCGGCCATCTTGCCTTATGTTGCCGAGCAAGGCTTTAAATGGCTCTGTTCTGATGAATCTATTTTGGGTCATTCCATCAAGCACTTCTTCCATCGCGATCATTATGGCAATGTTCAAGAACCTGAGCTGTTATACCGTCCCTACAAGCTAGCTACTGAACATGGTGATTTGGCAATGGTCTTCCGCGATCACCGCCTCTCCGATTTGATTGGCTTTACTTACAGCGGTATGGAACCTCAGCAGGCTACCGCCGACTTAATTGGTCATTTAGCCGCCATTCGAGATTCTTTGGCGGCCAAACAAGCACCACCATCGGCTGATCCTGAAGATACTAATTCTAAAGACACTAATTCTGAATCTTTAGATAAACCCTGGTTGGTAACGATCGCTCTCGATGGTGAAAACTGCTGGGAACATTATCATCTGGATGGCAAACCCTTTCTAGAACACTTGTATCAACAATTTAGTGACGATGAGCGTTTTAAACTCGTCACCGTCAATGAATTTATTACTCAATTTCCACCTACTGCCGAAATTCCCAGCCAACAGCTGCATACCGGCTCTTGGGTCGATGGCAGCTTAACCACCTGGATCGGCGATCCCGTGAAGAATCGGGCTTGGGATCTGTTGACTGCTGCACGTCAGACCTTAGCCAATCATCCCGAAGCAACCCCCGAAAATAACCCAGAAGCCTGGTCAGCACTCTATGCCGCTGAAGGCTCGGACTGGTTTTGGTGGTTCGGCGAAGGTCATTCATCGAACAACGATGCCATGTTTGATCAACTGTTTCGGGAGCATTTAGTCGCACTGTATCAATCTTTGAATGAGCAGGTGCCCTCCGAACTCTATCAATATATTGAAAGTCACCATCGCCGTACCGAACATCGCCCCGAAGGCTTTATTCATCCAGTGATTGATGGGCGGGGTGATGAGCAAGACTGGAATATGGCAGGCAAAATGGAAATTGGCGGAGCAAGGGGCACGATGCACCAAAGCAGCACGATCCAGCGGGTTTATTATGGTGTGGATCACCAAAATTTTTATGTGCGGCTAGATTTTAAACAGGGCACTAAGCCCGGTGTCGATATTCCAACTGAGCTAAACCTCACCTGGTTTTATAGTAACCAGACGATGCACAATAGTCTGCTGCCCTTAGCCGAAATGCCCCCTGAAGCACCATTGAATTATCGCTTTCACCACCGGCTCCAAATCAATTTGCAAAATTTAACCTGCTGGTTTCAAGAGGCGATCGATTATGACCAATGGGAACATCGCCCTTCTAGTGCGCGGGTGGCCTGGGATAAATGCCTAGAGATTGCCATACCCTGGGAAGATCTAAATATCGAGCCAGATTATGCCCTGCAAATGATGATGTTCTTTGCTGATCATGGTCGTTATCGCAGTTATTTGCCAGAGAATGGCATGATTCCCTTGCAGATGCCTTAACTTTACTGGGCGGCCAAGGTTATTTCCCTTAAAATAAAGTGATGTTCCTTATCAAAACTTTATAAATGCCCGCCCTGATTGAAGTTCTCACTAAGATCGATCGCATTGACCGGCAAATCTGGAGCTGGCGTGGTTATCAAATTGTTTACACCGTCAAAGGCGGAGGTCAACCCCTCCTCCTGATTCATGGCTTCGGGGCCTCGATCGGTCATTGGCGTAACAACATCAGTGAATTAGCCGCTGGGGGTTATCGAGTCTATGCGATCGATCTATTGGGTTTTGGCGCTTCAACCAAAGCACCGATTGCCTACAGTATGGAGCTATGGGCCGAGTTAATCGCCGACTTTTGGCAAGCACATATTCAAGAACCAACAGTGTTGGTGGGTAACTCCATTGGTGGGTTAGTGACTCTGACCGCGATGGCCAATCAGCCAGCCATGTGCGCGGGCGCTATTTTAATTAATTGTGCAGGGGGGTTAACCCATCGACCTACCGATTTGAACTGGTTCTGGCGACAAACCATGAACTTGTTTATGAACGTAGTAAAGTCACCAGCTTTTGGTCCGTTGATCTTCGATCGCATTCGAAGCAAAAAAAATATTCGCAAAAGCTTAGGACAAGTCTATTTCCGCAAAGAAGCCATCACGGAAGATCTAGTGGAGCTACTCTACCAACCTTCCTGTGATGAAGGTGCCCAACAAGTTTTTGCCGCTGTCATTGGGGCGGCACCGGGCACCGAGACGAGGGAGCTGTTGAAATCGATTAACTGCCCCATCTTAGTAATTTGGGGTGAGGCTGATCCCTGGACACCAGTAGCCGGAGCAGCTGCTTTCCGACGGCTGCAAGAGCAAGGTCAAGATATCGAAATTATTACTATTCCAGACGGCGGCCATTGTCCTCATGATGAATACCCCGAATTGGTGAATTCGGCCATTCTGAGATGGCTCACCCGGTTTTAAATATCCTTAGAATAGTTGATTTTCACTAAGAAATTCTCAGCGTTCTGGAGATGTTGTTCTCTCTTTTCTGTCGTCATTTTGTCAAAAGTACCGACTAGCATTCCTAAGCGCGGATTAGAGAGAAAAAAATCGCGATGAATATGCATAAATCGCCAAAAAAGACCGTCCCAAATTGGCTGCCAATCTCCTTTACTAAAATTGCTCATTTTCATCAAATAATTACTACCACTAATGTAAGGCTTTGTACACATGCCGCCGCCATCAGCAAACTGGCTCATCGCATAGACATTCGGCACCATTACCCAGTCGTAGGCATCGACGAACATTTCCATAAACCAGCGATACACTTCATCAGGGTCGAACTCACACAACAGCATGAAATTACCCAGCACCATCAGCCGCTCAATATGATGGCAGTAGCCACTTTTTAGTGTTCTTTTAATGACGATATCCAAGGGAGCAATCCCCGTTTCGCCTGTCCAGAAGCTAGGTGGTATTGGTTTAGAGAATTTCCAATAGTTACAAGTGCGCTGCTGCCGCCCAGCCCGTTCATAAGTCAGTCGGATAAATTCTCGCCAGCCCATGATTTGGCGAATGAATCCTTCTAAGCTATTGAGAGGAATTTGGTCAGCGATCGCTAAAACGGCTGTCAAAATCTGCTGAGGTGTAAGCAAGCCAATATTTAGCATGGGCGTGAGCAGGGAGTGGTGCAGAATAGATTGCGCGGAGACGATCGCATCTTCATAAGCACCAAAATCCCGCAAACGCACTGCCAAAAAGTCTTGTAAGTAGTCGGCGGCTTCGGCAAAAGTCGTCGGGTAATAGCCGGCGGCAAAAGGCTGCTGGGTAGATCCGTAGTTATCCGGGAAATATTGATCGACATAGATCTGCGCCTCTTTTACATAACTATTTAAGCCCGGTAACTGTACAGGAGGTGGGGTTTGGTTTTTTGGATATTTACGACGATTGTCGGTGTCGTAAGTCCACTGTCCACCGACTGGCTTGCCATGGCTATCTATCAGTATTTGCCGCTTTTTCCGCTGGTCAATATAGAAGTCGGTTTGCTTATAGCTTTTGCGACGGGCGAAAAATTCAGCTACTTCCTCTGGTTCATTCAAAAAATTGGGTGAAGGATAGGCAATCAGCTTAATTCTTGCTCCAGCGGCATTTGTTAATCGCTGTTGCAGCCAGTCATCGACTAAGGCGGTATAGTGTAGTTCTTTGATGTTCGGAAGCTGAGGAATAAGTTTTTGGATATCGCAATCCGACGTAGTCGCGGCGATATATCTAACTTTATATCCCTGTTGCTGTAGGTGATCGGCATACATTTGCATGGTCGATCGATGGAGTAGTAGCTTCTGTTTATGAAAACGATATTGATGGAAATACAGCCATTCTTCCACTAGATATACTGGTCGATCGAGGGACAGTGCGGGATGATGATGGTAGAGCTGATGCGGAAAGACAATGCTGGCGGCGAACATGAGCAATCAAAACCCTATTTCTTGGTGTTGTGAGATTGAAAGCGACCCGCAATAAATTCGCGCTGTTGCAGATGCTTGGTTTTGCGACTAGTGACCCGCTCTCGCCACATTTTAAAACTAGAAATTTGCATTTCACGGCGCATGAGGGCAATGACATGCTTTTCTTGCAGGCCAAATTGGAGTTCGATTGCTTCAAAGGTTGTCCGATCTTCCCAGGCCATTTCTACCACTCGATCGATATCTGCCTGATTTAGAGGTGGTATTTTCATTGAAATCTAGTAATAGTGCTATTAATTAATTTTAACCACAAAAAACAAAGAGCCAACCGCAAGTTTGCTATGAACAAGAGTTGAAATCCATGAAAATATCTAAGGAAAAGATAGTGACTGTCCTGTTGGCCGGTGGTCAGAGTCGAAGAATGCGGCAGGATAAAGCGTTACTGACAATCAATAAGGTACCTCTCCTGCGGCGAGTATATGATGTGGCACGAGTATCTACAGATCAAGTTTATATCATCACCCCTTGGCCAGAGCGCTATCAAGACATATTGCCAGCAGATTGTCGATGGTTGTTAGAAAGCGTCCCACCACAGGGACCACTGCTGGCTTTTCAGCAAAGTCTTCAGCAAATTACTGCCGATTGGATTTTATTACTAGCCTGTGATCTACCCGGCATCGATGCGGTCACGCTCCAAGGATGGTTGGAAGATTTAGAGCATGTCCCCAAGGAAGCGATCGCCTATCTTGCCCCGCAAGCTAAAGGGTGGGAAGCATTATGTGGTTACTATCACATTAGCTGCCGCCCCAGCTTAGATAGTTTCATTCGGGCTGGTGGTCAATCTTTTCAGAAGTGGCTATGTACTGAGATGGTAGCACCAATGCCCCTCACCACCCCCCAGATGTTTACCAACTGGAATTATCCAGAGGATATACAACCATCTTCCATATGAATTAGCCGATCGGCTGCATCCAGAATTCGGTTATCGTGGGTAACTATTAAAATTGCACAGCCTTGTTCTTTAGCTAAAGCTTGCATTAAGTTCACGATCTCTCGGCCAGATTTACTATCTAACGCCGCCGTCGGTTCATCTGCTAAAATCAGCCGTGGCTCACTGACTAACGCCCGGGCGATCGCTACCCGCTGCTTTTGTCCCCCTGACAGATTATCGGGGTAATAGTGGGTGCGATCCCCTAAACCCACTGTTTGTAAAATATCGATCGCCCGAGCCTGTCGGTCTTTGATCTGGGGCTGCAATTTCAGCGGCATACTGACATTCTCCCAGGCCATCAAGCTTTTCAGGAGGTTGTGCGCCTGAAAAATAAACCCGATCTGACTGCGAGCTTGTACCAATTGCGTTTGGCTGGCACCCCGCAGTTCTTGATCGAGAATTTTGAGACTGCCCGTTTGCATCGATCGCAATGCCCCAATCAGCGTCAGCAAAGTGGTTTTGCCACTACCCGAGGGTCCCGTTAAGATCACGATCTCGCCGGGGGCGATCGCCAGATTAATATCAATTAGCACGGGCTTTTGCAAATGGCCTTTGCCAAAACCATAGTGAAGATTTTCAATTTGAATAGTGGGAACCATAAATCACTTCAAAATACATCAGCCGGATCAGCAGATCGGAGTTTATTGGAAGCGATCGCCGCCGAAATCAAACACATGACCAACGTTATGCCAAACACATTCAGGGCGAGTCCCAGCTCCATCACTAGTTCTAGTTTGGTTAATACCGTTAGCAACTGGTACATGCCCAACGTGGCCACAAAACCGGGAATGTATCCCAAGACGGCTAACAAGGCCGCTTCTTGAAAAATCACAATCAGCAATGTCCGGCCAGAATAACCGATCGCCTTCAGCGTGGCATATTCCGATAGATGGTCACTAATATCGCTGTACAAGACTTGATAGACGATCGCTACCCCCACAATAAAGCCCATGATAGCTCCAAACTCAAAAATAATGCCGCTGGGATTTTCGTTTTGAAAATCGATTTCCTTCTGCTGCAATTCTGCGGGAGTAAAAACCTTAATCCCCGGTACATTTTTTTCAATCCCCTGCTTCAGCGCTAGCAAATTAGTACCGGGCTGGACATAGATAGCGCCCACCGCGACTTGCTGCAAAGATTCTGTGCCAAAAAGCTCGGCATAGGTCATTTCGCTGGTCACTACATTCCCGGAACTCAAAAAGAAAGAAGAGCCCAACGGAAATAAACCATTCACCACCATCCGCCGACTGTTTAGAAACGCTCCGGACGTACCCTTGGTAGCCAGATCGGTAACTACTGGCCCCAACTTTGCTTGAGACATTTGATCGAACAAAACAGTAAATGGCTCTGATAGCTTGGATTGCTGCTGATTGATCGCCAGTAAATCGAAAGCAGGCATCGTTGGATTATAAGCAAACACCCGCGTATCGTAGGAAATTCGCTCTTTGTCATAAGCCCATACTGCATACCGAGCATATAGTGGTGCGGCTTTGATCACGCCCTCAAAAGCGGCTGCTTGATAAAGCAAGGTGCGATCGAAAGGACTAGCACTAATATATTTGGAATCCGCGTTCATTAGAAACAAATCGCCGCGCAAATGCCCCGGGAGGAGCGTTGCCCCACCAGAAAATAACTGTAAAAACCCGAGCTGCATAAAAATCAAAACATTAGCAAAAGCAATGCCCCCCATGGCTACCCCCATGCGCATTTTTTGGTGCGATAGCTGTGCCCAAGCTAATGGTCGCTGAAACTCTGGCCATTTTTTAATTATTTTTTTCATGGCTGCAAAGGCAAGCGCACCCGCACCTGCATATTGGTAGATTTAGCGACTTTAGCGCTATCCCCCGGTGCCACCCGGATTTGAATTGCCACTACGCGCGCTTCCTTATCGGTGGCGCGACTGTTGCCACCAATTTCTTGCGATTGCTTACGTCCCACCTGCAAACCAATGTGTTCGACCGTGCCTTGTAGTTCTCCGGCAAAACTTTTATATTCGCTAGTAATCGTTGCGGCCTGACCTTCTTGGATTTTACCAACATCTATTTCCGCGACCTCGGCCACTACATACATCTGTGCCGTTTGAGCTAGCTCTACAATTCCTTGGCTGGTATTGACCTGTTCACCCACCCGCGTATTAATTTTGAGAATTTGGCCAGCCACTGGTACCCGTACTTGCGAATCCCGCACGGCCGCTTGCCTTTGGGCCACGGCAATCTGGGCTTTTTCTAGTTGAGCCTGGGCAATACTGACATCCGCTGGCCGGATTTCTCGTAATTCTGCCAACTTAGCTTGCTCTTGCCGAATTTCAGCAGCCAGCGTTTGGATGGTCTGTTCCAATTCGGCTCTTCTTTCCTTCACTGCTTCCCGCGCAGTTAACAAGTCTGCCGCCGTTTTGGCCAGTTGTAATTTATTTTCAGCAGCTTTTTCCTGGAGCGCAGCTTGGGACACGGTTAAATCTTCCGCAGCTTTATCCACTTGGGATCTGCCATCAATATTTTTTTCCTGTACCAATGCCTGCGCTGATGTCAGCTCTTCTGCCGCTTTTTCTAACTGAGATTTGCTAATTGCCCCCGAGCCGTACAAAGATTGTTGGCGATCGAACTGCTGTTGAGCTGCTATTAACTTCGCTCTGCCACTAAGTAACGTCCCACCACTTTTATAAAACTGGCGACGACGGGCAAATTCGGCACTGGTATTAGCTAACTTGGCCTTGGCCGTCAATAGCCCCGTACCGTTTTGGTAAAGCTGGCTCCGTTGTTGGTAATCAATCTCCGCATTGCGGAGTCGGGCTTGGGCACTGACCAAAGCAGCGGCACGTTGTTTCTGGGTACTGGTCAGCTGCGCTTGCAACCTACTAATTACCGCATTCTGAGCCACGATCTGCGCTTTTTTGACATCCCCGTGCGAGACTTTGGCGAGTTCTACTTGGCGCAACTTGACATCAGCTTGGGCATCGCGGAGATCAGCTTGTTTGCGATCGATCCCTTGCAGAATCGCAATCACCTGATTACTCTGGACAAAATCACCTTCCTTGATGAGAATGCGATCGACCCGACTATCTTGAGCATTAGCCACCGACAGCTTAATCACCTCTCCTTGGGGTTGCACTCGCCCCAAGGCAATCACCGCATTGGGCTGCGCTGGCGAACTGGCGGCCAAGCTACTTTGCGATCCCGATTTATCACCGCAGCCACCCAACAGCATGGCCATTGAGCAACTAATTAGTAATCCAAAGTAAAGTTTCACAAGTTATTAATTTGGGAATTTCAGGTCAGTTGATAGTCTGCTCCAGGTGGCCATTATTTTGCTCTATGGCCGGGGCGCTGGGACAAGGCTAGCTTTTTTGAGAGCATCACCAAAACGCACATCAATCACACTGGCATTAAAATTGTAGTTTTGCTGGTCTATTTCTACGGATGTCCCGATTTTAACTTTTGTTCCACCCAAAGTGAAACCACCTTCGGTCGATTGACCCTGACCAGCAACCGTAATAATCAAATCTGTACTCAAAGAATCGGGACGCGGATCTTTGACAGCTTTGGCTGTGCCATCGGGTAAAGGTAGTGCCAATAGTCTTTCTAGCTGTCGCACGTTCTTAATTTCTACGGAGCCAGCTGGTTGGTTCCGAATCAAAAAGTTTAATTTACGCCCTGGCTTAAAATCTTCCCGCAGTTTATCAGGGTTTAAAACATTCAAACCACGCACTACTACATCTACTTCCGCCGTTTCAGTTTTACCGCCGACCACCGGACCAGAGCTATTACCCGCTGGAATAAAGAAAATGCCGATGATCGCTGTCATGATCACCAAGGCTGCACCAACATCAAGGATGCTGATTTTCCCAAATAATCTGCCCTGTCGATCTAGAATAGACATAATTAATTTCCTGGATGCTGCTCTTAAAACGTATCAGTAAGCAGTATCAATTTTTCTATCCCCTTTGTCAAACGTCTTGCCTAAGTAGTAACTTACATTTATGTTCAACAACTATTTTAAGAATATTCCCAAGCGCCGTCTATACATTTTCATCGCGGTGGTGATGTCCGCCTTGATCGCACTGTTTACGCCTCAACCAGGCCGAGCTGTTCCGTTGTTTGAGCTAATTCTTCGCGGTGCCCAACTCATCCAGGTATCTAATATTTCGGATCAGCAGGAGATGCAGTTGGGTGCAACGACCAACCAACAGATCCTTGGTCAAGTCAAGTTGCACCCCAGCCGGGAAGCCAATGCTTATGTTGATGGGATTGGTCAAAAGCTGGCGCGGGTGAGCGCTCGGCCTAGTATCAAATACACCTTTCAAGTAGTCCAAGACGAAAATATCAATGCTTTCGCTACGATGGGAGGTTATGTGTACATCAATAGTGGCTTAATGAAAATAGCTGACAATGAAGCCCAATTGGCGGGGGTGATTGGTCATGAAATTGGTCATATTACTGGCCGTCACAGTATTGAACAGCTCAAGCAGCGCATGATTGCTAGCGGCATTAGTTCCCTCGCTGGTGTCGACCAAAATACTTTAGCGCAGGTGGGGGTCGAGCTAGCGTTGCGCCGCCCCCAAAGTCGGACGGATGAATATGATGCCGATCGACGGGGCTTGGATAACTTGATTCGGGCAAACTATGCTCCTTCGGCGATGCCAGAGTTCATGAAGAAACTGAATAGTGCCAGTAATCCGCCAACTTTTTTGAGTACTCATCCGTCATCACCCGATCGCGTGGCCAATCTGCAACGTCTTACTCCAGTACAATACCGCAGTCAAACCTACGGACTAGATGGATCTTCCTATCGACAACGTATCCAGTCTTACTTTGGTAGTGTTTCCAATAAAGCCGCTACTTCTAGCAACTCCACTTCTTTTAAGCAGCTCCGCTAGTTATAGGCCGTCACTCGGTTCGGGTCAATTTGCTTGGTAATTTGATCGAGCTTTTTGCACCGGGATTTTTTACTGAAAACGTTGAATTGGTGCACTAGTTTGTTGTCAATATCTAAAGCCGTCATCCAGCCACTCTTGCGGTGGTAAGCACCAGTTTCAATATTTAGCCAACCCACTCCTGCGGCTAATTCGCCCGGTGCAACACCGGGCAGTGTAAAGGTGATAGTGTGACCAGTCACAATTAGTTTGTTTTCAAAATAGGGAAAGGCGGAACTAAAGAATTTTTCGCGCATCCAGCAAAACTGTTGCTCGCCCTGTTGATCTAGACGAAGGTATGGGTCAACGCCCGCATGGACGAGCCAAACATCGCCCAGATCTAAATAAGTGGGCAAACTAGCCATCCAATCTAGATCAGATTTTAAAATCCCCTCTGGCCCATAACTATCCAGCGTGGCATCACCACCAGCTTGTAGCCAAAATTTCAAAACGCGATCGTCTTGTTCTGCTTCGCTCACGGCACGCAGCAACATGACCTCGTGATTACCCAGTAGACAGGGATACTGGTTGTCGCGCAAAAATTTCACAACTTCGGCACTCTTGGGTCCGCGGTCAATGAGGTCTCCCAGAAAGTAAACTTGATCGTTACTGTCCAGCTCCACTTTTTCTAGTAGCGAAACCAAGCCATCATAATGACCATGTACGTCACCAATGATTACTCGACGGTTTTTGTTAGCAGGTTTAGAGAAAAAGTTGAACATAGGTAGCTATGGTAGGCAAACGGACACCATCAAGTGGGAGTGGTTAGTGTTAATACTTAAGTATTATAGATACCCACGGTGATCTATAAGCTTGTTATATTTATTCCATGACAATTGCAACTCATCCGACAATTAATTTAATTCGCCAAGCGACTAGCTTTGCTTGGTTGGAGCAGGCGTTAGAGCATATTGACATTATCTTACTAGATCACTCACACTGTGAGCTGAAAGCTGCCAATAATGCTCTGAATTTAATCTTTCGCTATCCTAGTTATCCCAAACTCATTGAATATTTAACAGCGATCGCTAAAGAAGAGCTAGAACATTTTAGCCAGGTTAACAAAATTTTGGCCGATCGCCACATTGCCCAGGCCGCACTAAACTCTCCACCTTATGCTGCGGGTCTGAAGAAGCAGATTCGATCGAACGGCCAAGAGCGATTGTTGGATTCTTTGTTGGTGGGTTGCCTCATTGAAGCCCGCTCGCATGAAAGGTTAGGACTCTTGGCTGCCCATCTGCCCGACCAAAAATTAGCGGCTTTCTATCGCAGCTTGATGGCCTCGGAAGCACGGCATTTTGGGGCTTTTTGGTCGTTGGCGGATACTTACTTCGACAGATCGCTAGTCCAAACCCGGTTAGCGGAGTTAGCTGAGATTGAAAGCGATTTGCTCAGTACTTTGCATCCCGAACCCCGCATTCACAGTTGAATCACCCTGTTATGATCATCTACCAGGATTTTTTGGTGCGACCTTGGCAACCAGCCGATCGACAGGCCATTGCCCAAGTAATTGGCAGCGTGTTGGCTGAATATGGCTTGGGTTGGGAACCAGAGTTGGCCGACCGGGATGTCTTGGAAATTGAAAAGTATTATCTCGATCGTGGTGGTGAATTTTGGACGGTGGAACAACAAGGCAAAATTGTAGGCAGTGGTGGCTACTATCCGATTGAGCGTGGTGAACAGGCCGTAGAAATTCGTAAAATGTATTTACTACCAGCCAGCCGGGGCAAGGGTTGCGGTCGGTTTTTACTAGCTGAACTAGAGAAATCGATTGCTCACAAAAACTTTCACGAAATCTGGGTGGAGACCGCGACTGTATTAGCTGAAGCGGTGCAGCTTTACGAAAGCAGTGGTTACCTACCAGCCACTGGCGTTGAAACAGCGCGGTGCGATCGCGTGTATGTTAAATACTTGAATTGATTTATAACTTCCCATGCTTTCTTTCCAGACGATTCTTGGCTTGCGCTGCTATCTAGATGCTCAGAAGCAACAAACGGTGGGATTGGTACCGACAATGGGTGCTTTGCATGAAGGCCACCGGAGTTTGATCGATCGAGCACGCCGGGAAAATGAGCGGGTGGTGGTCAGTATTTTTGTGAATCCGCTGCAATTTGCGCCGACCGAAGATTTAGCTAAATATCCCCGGCAGCTAGCACAAGACCAGGAATTATGTGCCCAAGCGGGTGTCGATGCCTTATTTATCCCCACTAGCCAATCGATCGGTATCCTGGGCGACATGAGTCAGGTCGTTCCGCCCGCCAGCCTGACCAATAATCTGTGCGGCCAGTCACGACCTGATCACTTTACGGGCGTGGCGACCATCGTCACCAAGCTGTTGCATATCGTGCAGCCCACCCGCGCTTATTTTGGCCAAAAGGACGCGCAGCAACTGGCGATCATCCGGCGACTGGTGGCTGATCTGAATATACCAGTGCAAATTGTGGGTTGTCCGATCGTGCGGGCAGATTCTGGACTGGCCATGAGTTCGCGGAATCAATATCTCAGTGCTACTGACCAAGAGCAGGCTGCTGGTATTTATCGGAGTTTACAGGCCGCCCAAACTTTGTTTCGGCAGGGTGAGTCCCAAACAGCACCATTAATCGCTGCGGCTCAAGCTCAATTGTTACCAGTCATGCAGCTAGAGTATTTAGAACTAGTTGATCCACAGACCATGCAGGCCATTAAAAAAATTGAACAAGATGGCTTACTGGCGATCGCCATCCGAGTTGGCAATACCAGATTGATTGATAATATTCAGCTATCGCAAAGATTGCCGATTATTGCGATCGATGGTCCAGCCGGGGCGGGCAAATCAACCGTCACTAAATTGGTAGCAAAAGAATTAGGTTTACAGTTTCTCGATACGGGCGCAATGTATCGGGCCGTGACGTGGTTGGTACTAGAGTCTCAGTTAGCGCTGGACAACGAAGCCGAAATCGCTGACCTGATTGCCCAATCACAGATTGAGCTACAGGGCACCCAGGTATTGATCAATGGCCAAGATGTCAGTGCGGTGATTCGGACGTTAGCGGTGACCAGCCAGGTTTCGGTAATTGCTGCTTTGGGAGCAGTCCGCACTGCTTTAGTTCAACAACAGCAAGCGATCGGACGATCGGGCGGGCTAGTGGCCGAGGGGCGAGATATGTGTACCTACGTTTTCCCGGATGCTCAGGTCAAGATATTTTTGACGGCGACAGTAGCCGAGAGAGCCAGACGACGGCTGGAGGATCTGAAAAATCAGGGTCAAGCCCATGTGGATCTGAAAGAATTAGAAAAAATGATTGCCGATCGTGATTATTTGGATAGTACCAGATCGATCGCACCTCTCCAAAAGGCCAGTGATGCAGTAGAAATTGTGACAGATGGCATGTCGATCGAGCAGGTCGTCATTCAGATTGTGGCTTTGTATCACAACAGACTAAAACAATACACTTGAATCATCATATTTATCGCGAGTGTTAGGTGCTGAGACATAGGACTGCTCCTAGTTTTCTGCTAAGATATATCCTTCGGGATGGCCACCTGTTTTAATTTCACTACAGACCTATGGAAGATTTTTTACCGATCGCCTATTTTGAAGGCCAATTTGTCCCCTTTAAGGAAGCTAACATTTCGATTGCAACTCATGCCCTGCATTATGGCACCGGTGCATTTGGTGGCCTGCGTGGCTATGTAGATGAAGCCCATCCTCACCAAGCAATTTTGTTTCGGCTCGATCGCCATTGTCAGCGACTCAGCAATAGCGCTAGATACATGCATTACGACTTGCCGGCTGATAAGATTCAAGCCAATATTGTGGAGTTTGTACGGCAGAACAAACCCACCAAGCCTTTTTACATTCGGCCTTTTATCTACTCATCAGGATTGGGCATTGCGCCTCGGCTGCACGATATTGCTCAAAATTTCTTTATCTATGGCCTATCGCTAGGTGAATATTTAGCCAAACCGGGAGGGGTCAGTTGCCGGATGAGTTCTTGGCATCGTCAAGAAGACATTAGCTTGCCACTGCGCGGCAAAATTAGTGGTGCTTACATTACGTCCTCCCTGGCTAAGACTGAGGCCCATGCTTCCGGGTTTGATGAAGCAATTTTGCTAAACTCCCAAGGGAAAGTAGCGGAAGCTACCGGGATGAACATTTTTATGGTGCGGGATGGTCGACTTTTTACGCCCGGTGCTGACCAAGATATTTTGGAAGGAATCACCCGCGATAGCATCATGGTGGTGGCCAAGAAGCTGGGTATTGAAGTGGTCGAAAGACCGATCGATAAATCAGAGCTATTTATTGCCGATGAGATTTTCTTGTGCGGGACAGCTGCCAAAATTTCGGCAGTGAGTCGCATTGAAAACTACACCGTGCCGCAGGCTCCTGGCTCCATCACCCAAAAGCTCCAGCAGGAGCTGACCGCCATTACCCAAGGCCAGCATCATGACTACCAAGACTGGGTGTATCCGGTGGTTTTTTAGCTTAAACAGTAGCCATGCTAGATATCCTCATTCTTTCCAATGGTCCTGGCGAGATTGCCACTTGGGTGAGACCGGTGGTGCAAGCGCTGCGGGCAGAATGGGCTGCTGATGCCGCCCGGATTTCGGTGGTTTTGTCACCATGCCCGAATGCTGGTGGGCGGGAAGCCGAAATTGCCCTAGCTTATCCTGGTGTTGACCGGTCACAATCTGCTGAATATTTCTGGGATTTTTTGTTGTGGGGAAAGACTGTCGATCGTTGGGATTGGCACGAGCGGGGACTAGTAATTTTTCTGGGTGGCGATCAGATATTTCCAGTTTTGATTGGCAAAAGACTTCGTTATAAAACTTTGATTTATGCTGAGTTGGCAGCGCGGTGGCCAAAGTATATCGATCGCTTTGCCGTGATGAACGAGCGGGTGTTAGCGACCATGCCCGCTCAGTATCAGCATAAAGCCACTGTCGTTGGCGACTTGATGCTAGAGGCTGGCCAAACCCAGCGAGAACTGTCGCCGCGCCCCACCGCTCTGATCGGTTTATTGCCTGGGTCAAAAGCACAGAAGCTCCAAATGGGCTTACCGTTTACTCTGGCGATCGCCGAAGCCGTCCAAGCAGCCCGACCAGCTACCACATTTATTCTGCCAGTAGCGCCAGCGATCTCGATCGAGTATCTGGCACAGTTTGCCGATACTACTCAAAATCCGGTAGTAGAAATGGTGCAGGGAACTACCGCGACGCTAGTTACTGGCGATGAATCTTATCTCCAGACGGCTCAGGGTCTGAAGGTTACTTTGCATCCAGAATTTCCGGCTTACGACATCCTCAGTCAATGTACCTTGTGCTTAACTACGATCGGGGCAAATACAGCAGAACTGGCGGCGCTGGGTATCCCGATGATTGTATTGTTACCCATCTATCAACTAGATGCGATGCGCAGTTGGGATGGCCTATTGGGGATGGTGGCCAGGTTGCCTGCCGTTGGCACCCCCATCAGTAAACTGATTAATTGGGTGGCTTTTAAACAGCTGAATAATCGTAAGTTTGCTTGGCCAAATATCTGGGCTGGTCGAGAAATTGTTCCCGAACTGGTGGGCAAAATCACGGTATCGGCAGTAGCTACTTTGGTGATTGATTTCCTTGACCACCCAGAAAAATTAGTGCAAATGCAAGCAGATTTAGCTGATACCCGGGGAACTACGGGGGCAGCTGCTCGAATTGTTGCTATTGTCCGGCAGCTGATGTAAGAACCGGTTTACTAGTTATATCTTGCTTCGCCATTAATACCGGGCATGTCCAACTCTAAAATATTGTTCAGCTGGGCTGACAAAATCTGGAATGTTGACTAGGCTGACACCACCTTTCTGGATGTAGGGTGCCAGCGACACAGATATTTCTAATACACTGCGCCGAGTTTGAGCCGCAATTTCTCGTAAACTGCGCTTGCCATCCAATAGTACTGTCAAGGCTGCATAGTTGGTGCTCGTGAAATCCAGCCGGACTATTTCTGGTTGACTAATTACCGGTGATTGATCGGGAGAAATAGCCGAGAGCTGGGCTGCCTGCCAGCTTTGCCAAGCCCGCAGGCCATCAGCATAAATATGTCCAGTGTCAAACAACGCTAGTTGAGGACTTAGCTGTTCCTCGGCAATTACTTCACAAGTAGAATTTATAGATTGATTGATATCAAAAATAACTTCAACAATGACTGCTTGGATTAAAGTAATAGCATTTTGTCTGGATATTTTTTTGTTTCTAACCCAGTTGATCAGTAAGAAGTATTCCCAAGATGTTAAGATTTCATATTCATTAAGGGGGGAGATATCTGTCAAACGGTCAAAGGAATCTGGTTTGTAGATATCGGCAGCAAAGCAATATATGGAGAGGCTTCTCAACCACCGCCGCACACCATGATTACCACCGCTAGCATACAGAATTCGCCCTAAATAAAAGTGTATATGCCATTGTTGGCCAGCATGCCCGCGCAAGGAAAGTTTGCCAGTGAATAGGGTCGATTTTAAATCACTTAATTTTTGTGATAAAGAGTTATTAGTTACAGGCTCTATGATCATTGGGGCTAGTGGTGATGTCCAGAAGATAGTTGTTTTTAATAAAAAATGCTCTACACATTCGTTGCTATCTCTATACCCGAATTGTGGAAGCTTGCTACGGAGTACGGATAGTTAATATATTCTGTCCCCAGGTTCCATAACCGGAATATTTTTCTAAGTTAGTTAATTGAAAATACTGGAGACTTTTTTGGGTGATTTTCCTTTGCCATCTTAACAACTTAATTTGTCTAGATACCTCAGTAGAATCACTATTGGTGGTTTTAATTTTTTCTTGTGATCCAAATCACAAGAAAAGATTGATCTAAATCATACATTTAGCGGATCTCCAATGATGGGACATTGAGTCAGAATTTTTAGTAGTTGGCTACGTTGGTGAATGAAGTCTGAAAAATGAGACTCTGCTGATAGCTCAGTTCTTATCAAGATGAGATTTTAATTTAAGCAATATTTTTGATAATTCAAGAGGTTCTATGATAATTGAGCAGCAACTTATGGTTCCACAACTAAGTCGGTATCTGACTATTCTCCAACGTCAGTTACTAGAGCAAGAATTAAAGCAAAAACTGTCGTCTGAGTACCGTCAACGCATTGATATTATGCTGTTGGCCGATGTGGGCCACAGTCAAATCCAAATTTGTCGGCTCATTGGTTGCTCGCCACTCACGGCCAGACATTGGATGATGATGGTTAAAACCAATCAATCTCATCTCTGGCAGGAACAGCCGATCGGTAGACCGAAAACTGTCAACGATCAGTATCTTCAGCGGCTGATCGAGCTGGCTAGTCTGGCCCCTCAGCAATTTGGCTATGAATTTCCCCACTGGACTGGTGAGGGATTGCGGCGACATTTAGAGGCCGAGTTGGGTATTTCGGTGAGCGCCCGCCACATCAATCGCTTACTGAAAGAAGCTGGTTGTACCGCCAATAACAAAAACTCCCCCAGCTAATAGCGCACAGCCAATTAGACCTAAAATATCAAGGTAATTTCTATCTCTAGGCTCTATGGATATTTTCCCGGCGATCGATCTTTTGGGTGGTAACTGTGTGCGACTTTACCAAGGAGACTACGCCCAATCCCAAGTTTTTGATGAGAATCCTGTAGCGGTTGCCCAAAAATGGCAAGACCAAGGAGCCACTAAGCTCCATTTAGTAGACTTGGATGGAGCAAAATCTGGTCAGCCCGAGAATTTAGCGATAATTAGTCAGATTGTTCAGGCGGTGAGCCAGATGAGTATTCAGGTGGGTGGTGGCTTGCGCAATGGCCATGCAATTAAGGCGTTATTAGATTTAGGCGTAGAGAGAGTTATTCTGGGCACCATTGCGATCGAACAGCCCCCACTAGTACAAGAACTTTGTCGGCAGTATCCTGGCCAAATTGTGATCGGAATGGATGCTCGGGATGGCCAAATAGCCACCAGAGGCTGGCTAGAGACTTCCAGTATGCAAGCCACCGACCTGGCACAGCAAATGGCTGATTGGGGAGCAGCGGCAATTATTTATACCGATATTCAGCGGGATGGTACTTTAGTTGGTCCTAATTTGGAGGCATTAACAGCAGTGGCTAACAGTACTACTGTGCCAGTGATTGCCTCGGGGGGCGTGGGTTGTGTGCGCGATTTACTAAATTTATTAGCATTAGAGCCGATCGGAGTGACGGGAGTCATTGTCGGTAAAGCCCTATACAATGGCGCGATCACTCTAACCGATGCCCTGCAATCCGTTGGACCAGGTCGGTGGCAAGATGTACCGCCGAGTTCCTCTAGTTTTGCTTAGGAGCATTAATGGCCCGGTGCAACAAGACAACTAATTCTGTGACTTGCTGGCGATTGAAGCTGCGCAGAATGGCCTGAGCTGCTGCCCGCGAATCTAGCGGAATGGTGATTTGAGCCGGTGCGCTGGGAGCTACTGTGAGCGGAGTTAACACTGGGGCTGCGGTAACAGCCAGGGATTGCAGTACTGAACTGGGCAATGCTTCGTTGCCGCGTCCAGCTGCCAATAAGTCGCCAGCTATTTTTAGATCCTTGATCACTACTGGCGCTAATGCTTCATAAGTGTTGGCCGAATTATTAATGGCCTGAGACGCAAGTTTTACGATATTCTGCCAGCTTGCTGTCTCTGGGCCAAAAGCCGACAAATTTTGGCAGTAACGATGAATTTGCTGGCGGGGAGCAGCGGTTTCGCCCTGCTTGAAGGCTCCCAACATTGCTCGGAGGTTTTCCATGACCTTGGCGGTGATATTGAGCGGTGGTGCAATGACGGCCGTAGGAGTACTCCCGCTGTTGGCCACAGCCATCGCTGGTACTGGCGTAGCCTGAAAATTTGGTGCCGTATCGGGACTGACTGTAGCCATGCTCAACAAGTCATTCAAATATTCTTTTAATTCAACAAAATTAGTGCGGGAACCCTGCACGATCGGATCGACGATTTCTGGTCGGAGGGTGAGAGTCGGCGAGTTGGCGAGTTCCCCTACTAATTCTTTCAGGGTGTCATAGCCTTTGAGGAACATGGTTTCTAGTTGCCGATCGACAGTGATGGCGTGATCGCGCATGATCTTAAAGCAATCTTCTAGCTCGTGGGCAGTTTTTTGAATGCTATCAAAACCCAGCATAGCGGCTCCGCCCTTCACGGAGTGCGCTGCCCGAAACATTTCATTGACTCGATCGGCATCTTTAATGACTTCGCCCAAATCTAACAAGCCCTGTTCTACCACATCTAAATGCTCTTGGGCTTCTTCGATAAAATAGTGAACTATCTGCTGTTTGTTGTCATCCATCGTTCTACTCCTAAAATACTGATTGCAATGTGACGATCAGATATCTACTACCAAGGCAGCAATATCAACTGAAATTTCTCCGACCCCGCCTAATTTAGTAGGGCTAATTTGATAGCTGTTTTTGTAAAATTATTAAAAATCCTTAATTCTGTGGGCTGGTGGATATTGGTATGCCGACACTTGATGCCGACGGCAGAAGCTACCTGATCTATCAGTAATTGATGGAGTTGGTAGAGTAAGACCCGATCATAAAATTGGGACAAGTCGATGAAGTTGGTATTTCCCGACTATGTTAAAGATGCCCAAAAAGTTTGGAAAACTAGCACTTTGTATTTCATTATTAAAAGGTAAGGATTAATGAATAACTCCCGACCCAGACTGACAAATCGGTGTAGGATAGGGGCGTAAAGCAGACATTTTATGAATAAATTGGGTTCTTATATTAGCCGTCTGACTGATTATCTCACATGAATTTAGCCTTCCAGTATCCAATCTTCGGGGCGGAGATCACCTGCCCTCACTGTCACCAAGCTATCCCTGGCCTAACTTTGACTGATACATATCTGTGTCCTCGGCACGGAGCTTTTGAATCTGACCCCCACACCCGTGAGCTGGTGCATCTGCAATCTGGCCGCCATTGGCAACTGTGGGAGAGCGAGTGGTATCGACAGCACACTCATCCCGATGGTATTCGTTTCGAGATTCATGATGCTTTGGATAAACTCTATGTGCAGGGCTACCGATCGACCCGCGTGATTATTGCGCACCGCTATCAGGATCTAATTGGTAGCTACCTCGAAAAAGGAATGCCCTGGATTATCAGTGAATCTAATTTGCCATTATTGTTTGGCCTGCCTGTGTTTTTTAGTCCAGAGGCTAATACTGAACCCTGTTGGGCCGTGATCAATTTCGATCTGGACAAGGAGCCAGGGATTCCCATTCACTACCCTTACTTTCGGATGTCGCCCTAGTTTTAGATTAATGTTGCATCACATTTCGATTCGGACCGCCAATATTCATCGATCGATCGCCTTTTATGCCTGTTTGGGCTTTGAGATGAGCGAGCAATTTACCACTGGCTACACTTTGGCCTGCTGGTTGGTTGGTCAACAGTCTCGTTTGGAACTAATTCAGATTCCTGATCCCCACCCGGTGGCTGATTCTTTTCACAATGAACATTATGTGGGTTACTACCATCTGGCTCTGGATGTGACCACTCAAGCTCCTAATCTCACCGCTTGGCTGGCCAGTTTTGCTACTCAATTACTAGCTAACCCAGAATTCGAGCTAGAACCCCAGGTTTTACTTGCCCCACATCAGCAACAAATTGGGTCACAGATATATGAGGTGGCTTTTGTCGCCGATCCCGATGGCTTGCCGATCGAACTACTCTATGGCTATCCGCATAAATACTGAATTTTTGGTTACTGTGCCTGCCTCGTCATTAAATCCTCGTGGTCTCACGGAAGCTTAAGTTGTAGACATGACATATAAATGACAGTGGATGATAGTTGCAATCTGACTACTCATCCCGATTACAACTTTAGGAAAAATCATGTCTACTGCTATTCGAGAAAACCTTGGTGATTATAGTAGTATCATCTCTTTCAAATCTATCGTTACTGGTATCGAAGATGCTCTGGGTGAAAAAGCCACAGCCATTGCTTTGATTGCGGCTGGTCGAACTCATGGCAAAAAGATCGCGATTAGTCTCGGTCTCGCTGATGCCAAATTGGCCATTGCTGAAGTTGCCGCCCAATTGGATGCCGCCGTTGGCCAAAACGGTACCCGTTTAACTGCTGTGAACAAAGTTGAGCAAGAAGGCGATGTGATCAAAGTTTATTGTACTGAAACTGTTTGTTCAGCTGGTGAAGCCCTCGGTTCGAGCCGCAAATGCACCTTTACGCTGGGTGTAATTGGGGGAGCTTTAGAAGTATTAACTGGCGATCAGCGTTTGCAAGGTATTCATACGGACTCTGTTTTGCGGGGCAGTGCTTATGATGTATTTGAATTTAAAGCTGTCCGCTAAAGATGATCGCTTCACTTGCCCCATTGAATAATTGACAGATTATTCCTCGTGTAAATACTGAGCCTGCGCGCTGCTAAAAAGTCTCTATTCTAAATAATGAGTGATCACACTGAATGGTTTATTTGTATAGCTATTGTATAAATTAGATATGGCCAATTTAACTGCTTAACTTTTTAAGTTGGCAGCAAGTTGTAATTGGTATATTTGAAATGCGCTCTCTACCGGATTCATCAATGGCTTTCCAAGGATCTTTATCAGAACATTCACTAGCCAAGATCTTTCAATTTATTCAGCGAGGCTATCGAACAGGCTTGCTTTCGATAACTATGGCTAATAACTCTGCCAGTGTTCCAGAAGATCCTGCTTGTATTTGGTTTCAAAGTGGGCGCATTATGGCGATGGCGAGCGATCTAGAACATACTGGCTTGCTCGAAATGATCAAAAAACGCAAATTAGTTACACCAGCTGATATATTTACTTGGCACTGCCAGCTAGAATCGCTAGGACAACCGTTGGGAGCACAACTCCATGCCGCTGGGGTGCTCGATACCGAGCAACTGCGGTTGTTGTTTCATGCTCAGGTGATTCAGCCAGTTTGTGCGCTTTTCAAAACTGACGATGGCGAGTTCTATTTTGATGAAAAATCGCCTTTGGTACAGTCCGAAATGACTGGCATGAGTATTACTGCTGCCGAAGCCATTTTGTTGGGCTTAAGAGTCTTAAGAGATTGGCGTCTTTTTGAGCATCAGCTCCCCATGGTAGACAAGAGCCTGAAAAAGCTGCGCTCCGATCTACCGACCTTCAAACTGGATACTCAAGAAGTTCAGGTATGGGAATTAGCCAATGGCTACACTAGTATTTCCCAAATTGCGCAGGAGACTGGTTTACCCATCTCCACTGTTCAACAAATTGGGCTGCGACTTATTATGACTGATCTGGTCAAAGAGATGGAGCCAGATGCTCATGGTTTGTCTGCTGTTGTCCCGCCCACTGTTCTGAAGTCTACGCGTAAAACAGCTGCGACTGGTTTTAATATGCTTACTACTGATATTACAGGCTTTTTGAAAAAGCGCGGTTGATCACACTGGTTATTTTTTGCTGTCTTTCATCAGGTCAAAGGTGGCTTCTTGCCAATATTGGGCCAGTTCTAGTTGCGATTGCCCTAAATATTGAGCCTGGTCAAATTGTGTGCGGCGCACATTCGCTCTCATCAGATTGGCTTGGTGCAGATTAGACCACCGTAAATCGGCCTGGGTGAGGTTGGCATAACTGAGATTCGATCGCACTAAATAAGCTCCTGCCAAATGCGCCCGGGTTAGATCGGCATAGCTTAAGTTACTGCGATAGAGATAGGCGCCCTGAATTTCGGCCTCAAATAGCTTGGCAGCGTTTAAGTCGGCGCTGATCAAATTAGCTGCCCGCAAATTAGCAAAACAAAAATTAGCGCGGTGGAGGTGGGCTTCACCGAGGTCGGCCTGTTGTAAATTGGCGCCGTTTAAATCAGCTCCCACCAAATTCGCGCCATTTAAGATAGTGCCCTGCAAACTGGCACCGCGCAGATTGGCTCCTAGCAAATTAGCGCCACTCAAATCGGCATGGTCAAATACTATTCCTTGTAAATCGGCGAGAGCGAAGTCTTTGCCTCGTAAATCTTGCCCCGCAAAAATCTCAGTATGGATCATTGAGGTCACTCCAAGCGTTGATGGGGAGATTTTTCCCGGCCAGCGACCCCTTCGATCGCTGCTAAAGCACCAGCGGCTCCTGCCAAAATATCTCGCTCGTAGCCACCCAAATACAAGCGGCCAAAGCTACCCACGGCTTGTACTTCTAAAATATTGATGGACGCGGCTTTTTCGGCTTCATTCGCCGCTAAGGCGGCATAGGCAGCTGGTTCTACTTCTAGCACATACAATGTTTGTCCTGCTAGCAGCATATGACCGCGCCGCATCCGATTAATTAATTGGGTTTGATAGGCATCAATGTTCCGAATAATCTGGCTAGAAACCACGCGGGGCTTCAATCCTTCGGTATTTTTAACACCTAAATAATCTAAAATTGCCCGCCCAGCGGCTTGGGTTTCCCCCTGCGAGCTAGAGTGAATTTCGAGCAGCCCATACAAGCGTTCCACGATTTGGACTCCGGGTTTGACCGAAGCTGATTTGAGCGCAATATCGGTGATTTTATTAATCTCAATTCCGGGCGAAATCTCAATCCAGAGCGAGCTATCGCCAGGCAAGGGCAAAAAGCCTTGTGCCACAGTCCCCATATATGCTGCGTGTTGTGGTTGTAGACTGTCTAAAAAGACGAAGCTACGTAATTCTATTCCCAATGAATTTTTCCCCAGCCCTCAAAATTCTGATCACACCTTAAACCTACCATACGGTCTGACCTGGATTCAGAAAATTGTTTACCCATTCTCGATATTAAAGATGGAAGAATTTGGCTTCAGCACAATGGTACTGAAAATGATATTACGGCGGAGCTTGTAGAGATGGGAGTTGCTAAGACTGCTATTGTGGTTGGCTTTCATTTTCCTTTTAAGCGTCAATTTACCGAATATGCAGTTGGCTAATGATCGAATGAAGCTCGATCGAGCTTCAAGAGCGATTACCTCCGGTAGGCTACGCCAACGCAATTTCAATCTGGCGTAGTTTTAACTAATTCGTTAGCGTTGGTGTAGACCCTTGCAATCTTGGTATAACAATAGTATAACTAAGAATTGATGATTCTAGCTAAGGTTAGTATGAAAACTGCTATTTCTCTCCCAGATTCAGTTTTTACGGAAGCTGAAGCCCTAGCCCAGCAATTGGGAATTTCCCGTAGTGAGCTTTATTCCAAGGCGTTACAGTCCTATCTGTGCAAATATAATCGTCAGCAAATTTTGA
The DNA here is from genome assembly GCA_964247125.1 of uncultured bacterium. GTDB lineage: Bacteria > Cyanobacteriota > Cyanobacteriia > Cyanobacteriales > Chamaesiphonaceae > JAAFHZ01. The sequence continues at coordinate 5,276 of CAXTSZ010000002.1, read as the reverse complement.
GCCAGTTAAATAAAGTCTATAGTGAAGAATCTTCCGATCTAGATCCAACGATCGCTACTATGCAATTTATGTCTTTACCGCGTGAGGAATGGTAATGTACCGAGGCGAAATTTGGTGGGCAAATTTGCCAGAACCAGTCGGATCTGAGCCTGGATACAATCGCCCTGTGTTGGTAATTCAAGATGACACGTTTACTCAAAGCAATATTAATACCATCATCGTTGTGATTATTACGTCTAATCTTAATTTGGCAGCAGCTCCAGGCAATGTGTTGTTGCCGAGAGCTGCATCGGGATTACCAAAAGATTCTGTTGCAAATGTATCTCAGATCCTCACGTTAGATAAAAAATTTTTAATAGAGAGAATTGGTTCGATTCCAGATATCTTGCAATCGGAAATAGATGACGGTATCAGAACTATTTTGTATTTGTAGTTTTAACTGATTCGATCGACCGAGAATCATCGAGCATCAAGAGCGATTACCTCCGGTAGCCAACGCCAACGCCAATCCAATCCAACATAGTTTTAACTGAATCGATCAATGAAAAAGCGATCAAGTATCAAACTTGATCGCTTTTTAATCTGGTATATTCTTAACTAATTCGATCGACTTGGAGAAGATTACAGGGTAATCAAGTGAATAAGGCTCAACTCTCTCAAGAAAGTCACTCCAAGTTGGTGCCAATAATGTCAGTGCGCGTTTGGGGTCGTCAAGATACTCATGGGCAACATAGTGAATACCATTATCATTACGCTTCAAGCAAATACTATCGCCTGTCCCTTCCTGAGCAATGGGGATGAGATTGTCACCGTATAAGTGCGGCGCATTTTCTATTTTGTCCGCAATTTTCTGCGGATTTATGAACTGGCTAATGGTTGCATCGCCCATATCTGGACAAATAAGAAATGAATTGGAATGTGGCTGACCACCAGCTAGTCCCATGAGAACAAACATCTCATAGTCTGGTGGAAACAAGATCCCTAAGTTTTCACCGATCTTTCTCAATTCGACTAGGGTAATATCGACACCCTGCGAGTACATTTTAACTTTCCACATCGTTTAATTTCCTGTAATTAATCGCCAGCAGTGTTATTTTCAATCGCTAGATCAACAGTGATATTGTTACCACTCAGATTGCAAAGAAGAATCCAGTAGAAGGATTTCCTGTAAACAGAAATGTTGCTGATAAAACAAGTAGAACATTCTTGAAAAGTTTCATGTTACTTTTTCGATAAGGAATCTGCAATATATTACTTCAAAGGAAAAGAATTATTCAACTAAACTACCACCAAATCCCCTAGAGATGAAGCTCCAGATTTGAATTGACGGTATTTATGTTTAATGTCAAAGATTTTGGAGCTATTGGAGATGGTGTAGTAGACGATCGCATATCCATCCAGAGAGCAATTGATGCTTGTGGTAATCGTGGTGGTGATGTCTTCTTCCCTATCGGCATTTATCGAAACTTTCAATAACCATGAGAAATTTTAGATACAATAGAAGAAATTATTTATTATCTATCTGATGCAAACCCTTACGCTACAAGAAGCACAGGATCGTCTGCCTGAATTAATTGATGTAGTGGTAAGTGGAGAAGAAGTAATGATTGCGCGGAATGATGGGATGATCGTCACGCTAATGTTACTCAATCCAGCTTTACCAAAACCTAAATTCGGTAGTGCCCAAGGTTTAGTCAAAATTCTGGATGGGTTTGACGATCCGATCGAAGGTTTCGAGAACTATTCCAAACTAATGCAGCAAAAATTACACCTGCGCTAAAACCGGAAAAGCCAATTCCTCTGGGGTAGATGCCGCGCTGCCCAAATCGGCTAAGTATTGAATATGTCGATCGAGCAACTCCGTCCCCCCCTCTACCGTTTCAATCAGCGCCAACTTACCACGCAACTCCGCCGCCCCCGCAAAACCCTTGGCATACCAAGTGAGGTGCTTCCGGGCTTGGCGCACACCATAAATTCCCTTGTAGTCAAACAGCGCTTGCAAATGATCGCGGGCACATTCTAGGCGTTCGATCGGCGTCGGTGGCACTAGTTCTTCGCCAGTTTTTAAAAAGTGATCGACCTCGCCTACCAAAAAGGGATAGCCCAAAGTACCGCGCGAACACATCACCCCATCAGCCCCAGTTTGTTCGAGGCAGTCCACTGCTGCTTGCACCGAGAACATATCGCCATTGCCAATCACCGGAATGGTCAAAATTTCCTTGACCTGCCGAATCCAGTCCCACTTAGCGGGGCCATTGTAGCCTTGAGCACGGGTGCGACCGTGGACAGTAAGCATCTGGGCACCAGAGTCTTCCATTAGTTTGGCGAAGCTCAAAATATTGATTTCGCTATCCGACCAGCCGATCCGAGTTTTGACGGTGACCGGAATGTTGACGGCTTGGACTACGGCGCGGACGATCGCCGCCGCCGTTTCCGGATCGCGGAGTAAGGAAGAACCGCCGCCATTTTTGGTGATTTTATTCACCGGACAGCCCATATTGATATCTACAGTGTCGGCTCCTTCATCTACGGCTCTTTGAGCTGCTTCTGCCAAAAAGTCTGGGCGACAGTCGAAGAGCTGAATGCTGATCGGTCGTTCACCCTCCTCAATTTCCATAATCCGAGGTAGCTCTTTGATGTAGTGCAAGCCCGTGGCGTTGACCATCTCGGTGTAGAGCATCGAAGTGGGAGCGTAGCGGCGCACTAGCCGCCGGAATACTAAATCAGTGACACCGGAAAGAGGCGATTGAAAGACCCGACTCTGTAGTTCAACGGAGCCAATTTTTAGGGGGGTGGCTAATCGATCGCGGAGGGCAGGGCTGAGAGTAACCATAGGTGGCAAAAATGGAGTCAATCTCTATTATCACATTGGAGTTGTTGACTTGCCTGTGAATCTTGCTTGCGATCGGCGTGACGTAAGCACGGGAAGCTTATACTCCGCAGCCAGAACTAGGCGAAGATGTTTTGCCCAATCTCTGGATTTTAACGCCCACTCTATCCGCCCAAATTCTAGAGGGACTTGGTGCTAAATTAGAGCTAGACAAGTGGGGAGAAGGTGTCTATCTACTGAGTCCGACCCTCAAGACAGGCATCATTGTGATTCATCAACTACCCAAGACGCCAATTACTCTATGGTTAGACTATTGGGTAAGGGCAAAGTTCAGGCACAAGCCATTCAAGAAGTGGCTGCGCTGCCAGAAGAGCATCCCTATCGAAGTAATGCTTTAGATTTGCTAGGTAATCTGAAAATTATCCTAGAAGCAAGAGAGATTATCGAACCAGAAGAGCAGGAGTTAATTATGCAGTTATCACCTTTGTATTTAGAGAAGCTTCAAGAAGCCCAACAAATTGGAGAACAGTTGGGCGAAATTAGAGGCGAGCAGAAGGGTGAAATTAAGGGTCGGCAAGATCTTGTTCTTCGCGTGTTAAAGAAACGTGTCGGCGATGTCTCGGCAGCAGTATTGGCAAAGGTGATGGTTTTGCCTGTCGAGCAGTTAGATGATTTACATGATGCCGCTTTGGATTTCACCCAAATTAACGATCTGACAACCTGGTTGGATCTGAATGGGTAAAAATTAAATTTGATACTACGGTTTAATCAATAATGAATATTCTTTTGATATCGGCTTGCTAAGTTCAATGGTTCGGCTTGCTGATGCAGATTTTCAGCAAAATCAAAACGTTTTTGGATATCCAGATCCATTTCGCTCCGATAGTCCCAATAGTAAGCAAGAGCAGAATAAATTTGACTCATACTTAGGTGTGGATACTGAAAATGGATTTCTTCGGGACTCCAGCTATATGCTTTTTGAGCGATGATAATTTCAACTACTTTCATCGTAGTGCCAGCAACGATCGGTATATGCAGATCGTCTAAATGGATATGCTTATAAGCTGTGGCAGTAAATATCATAGGGAATCAATTGATATAGCCTAATGGCTTCATTGTACATCGATCGCCGAAATCAATGTTGGCTCATTTATATTGTTTAGATCTTTCATATCCAGAACTAATACCCAATGTAAGCAAACCCCAATCAGATTTTAGTTGCAGCAAAGATGTTATTCAGTTCAACCTGCAATTTTTGCCAAAAGCTTTAAATCATTACCGATAGGTGAGTAGTTAAGACGAGAACAGGAGAAAATTAATGTTTAAACTATGGATTAAAATTCTGGTAGTTTTACTGCTGGTAGTGATGGGGGTGGCTACACCTGCTGATGCAAGGGTTTTTCGGAGTTGGGGGGGAGCTAGACAAGGTTTTTTGAAAGGGGTATTGACGGATCCTAAGCAGCCGAGAGCTGTGCGGGGGTATTTGCAAAATCAAATGAATCGGTGGCGGCGGGCTGGCAAAACTGGTTTACCTCGGTTTAAGAATCCGAAGGGCTATGACATTGGCCACCATCCGATGAAGCGGGGAAGTTTTGATCCAAAAGACTTGCGGTTGGAGACTTCTCACGATAATCGGAGTCGTCCGCAGCGATCGAAGGCGGCAGGTCGGAAGAAAGGGATTATTCGGCAGTATTTTTAATAATTGTTGGGAGGTAAGCTCATGACTATGAATCGCAGACAGCTATTTGGGTTGGCGGGTGGGGCGACGGCTGCGGCGGTGGTAATGGGGGCGACAGCGCCTCCGGCGCAGGCTTTTGCGTTTTTAATTTGGCGAGTGTTGATGGGGACGGCGGTGCGGGAGGCGATTCGGGAAACTGTGGCTGAACAGAAGGCGAAGAAGGCTAAAGCCCGGAGAGCTAGAAATAGTAAGCCTCGGCGGCAAGGTTAGGGACAAGGATGGAGAGCCCCCTAAATCCCCCTTGAAAAGGGGGACTTCTGGATGCTGGCTCTCTTTAGTAGTTTTGGTGTATGGGTGTGGGCATATTAAAGGAGTTACCCATTGAAGGGGTCTATTTTTTGCCAAAAGGTTAATTAATGGAGCGATGGGGAAGTAGTAAGCCCAAAGATATGGATCTGTGATGTTTTTGGGAGTTGTTGATTTTTTAGGAGCAAAAAAAATGGCGGACATGCAGGATACAGAGCAACAGGTTTATTTAGAACTAGTGCAAGAGTTATTGAGCTGCCCGCAGGGTGAGGAGCAGGCGCTACTGGCAACTAGGCCGGAGCTGGTGAATGAGGAGCTGGTAGCAGCAATGTTGGCGATGGCGCAGATGCTGCATGAGCAGGATGAAGAGGAATCGAATGCAGGCTGGTTGCAAAATTTTGCGCGGAAGGTAGCGCAGCAGATTGGTTTGGAATTGGATAGTGATGATGAAGATTGCGGGCA
>CAXTSZ010000001.1:0-108795 GCA_964247125.1 uncultured bacterium | reverse complement strand
TGTTGGATATTGTGGGGCGCGATATCGTGCAAGCTGGTGAACAGATTAATGAGCCGAGGTTTCCTGTAATAAAAGTTATTCCAGATGGTTCGAGAGGTTCTCGATTGGTAATATATCGTGGGCTAGAAGAAGCTTTGTCGATCTGTAATACTTTGCCTTCTACTGCGGCAGCAACTTCTCTAACAGTATCTTTGGCTGTTACTAATTCTACTAATTTATCTTGTAACGCCACTACTGTCACTACTCCTACAGCAACGTCTTATCCTATTTATTCTAGTAATGTGACGGCTTGGAGTAGCAAGAATCCAACAACAGCTAATCCAGTACCGTTTATTTTACATGATGGACTGGGAAATCTCCAGCTAATTAATTTAACAGCAATTACACCAAAGAATACTTCGGCGACTCTTCAACCGATCGACTTAACGGTATCATCTTTCACACCAACTGTTACTTTTAATCCAAGAAGTATTGCATATATAGTTGAGAAAACCGAATATCTAATTTGCAACAACACATTAGTAGCAAGAGTTAATAATTCCATTGAAAAAGACAACGATCCTGGTGCTTCTGGAACCTGCTCTGAACCAAGAGACCAAACCATTGCTACTAATGTCACTCGGATGGATATTGTTGTATCAACTACTACCACAACTGCACCAGTGCCAGTAGACAGAACCAATATTAATTTTCCTTGTGCCCCAGCTCCTCGGCTTCTCTGTCCAGTGGCAACAGAGACACTAGACTGGCGAGGTCTACGCGGGGTAACTGCCACGATTACTTCTGACAATCCTGATGGTAATGTCCATAATCCAATTGTTGCTTCTGGTCGGTTCTATCCGCGTAATATTTTGTCAACGAATGCCCAATAGCTAAGAGTTGCTCTGGTTGCTGCTACTGAATTGATTGAATCCTGCAAAAAACAAGCTGAGTAAATAATAATTGAATCTGAGTAACCATGAAAAATAATCGTAAACAAATTCGTTATTCTTTGCAACTGTTGCTGCATTTGCAGAAGAACAAAGTGACTGAAAATCAAGATGGCTATGCCATGTTGATAACTTCAATCTTAGCTATTTTGATGTTTAGTCTGCTGAGTGTTTATCTATTCTCGGCAAATCTTTACAAGTCAGTGGCTAACGCAGTAGTTGATTCTGGTTCAACTTTTTACGCTGCTGAATCTGGCATGAATAAGCGAGCTAAATTAGTGAGAGCTAAATTTGAAGGGTATTCTCAACCAACGGGTTTACCTCCTGGTGGTTTGGATGTGGCTACACAAATGCAGAATTGTATAAATAATCGTGGCGCTGTTGATAATGCGGCTACAGTTGGAACTGGTGATTTAAGATGTAGTGAAGCTGAATTTGACTATAAAGAGTCGATGTGGAAAGGGCAGACTAACAGTTTGACAGAAAGATATGATAATAATCCTGCCATTAAATACCGAGCTTACTCCTTTACGAGAAATCTTACAGGTACAACTCCTCTATTTAGTAGGATTCCTGCCGGAGAATTATTTGCCGGGTTGAATATGCAGGAGTATCGATATCGCATCTACACGACTGCCATTAGAGAAAGTAGTGGCTATTTACCAATCTCTTCGCAAACACTTCTACAAATGGATTTTAATAGTAGAGTCGTTCCTCTATTCCAATTTGCAGCTTTTTATGATGGTGATTTAGAAATTCTTCCTGGTCCACCTATGCTTCTAAGTGGACCTGTTCATAGTAATGGTAGTTTGTACTTAGGTGGAGATAATAGTTTAACTATTGGAGGATCCGTGACAGCAGGGGGTAGTTTATACAATAAACGTAAAAACAATGATGCTACTTATCCTGATGGTCGGGTGGTAATTAATACCACCGCTACTACGCTTGTGAATTTGCTGAGTGCGAATGGTGGGACTCCAACAACCGATCCATTACCAAGCAGTGGTCTCCAAAACAGCTTTGGTGATTTTGTTAAAGCCGGTGTACCACGTCTCACCGTTCCTACGGCTGGATTTTTAGGCTTGACTGATACTCAACAAGTTGGTGGTGTTGGTCAGTACTTCGGTAAAGCAGATTTACGTATTCGATATCAACCTGGTCAGGCTAACACGATCGCAGTTACTGCAATTAAAACTGGGTCTACTCCCGATCCTGCTTCTTGTGCTGGCTTATCGATTTCAAGCGATCGCAATGAAGTTGATAGTTTAGCTTGTACAGTTCTTTCTCCAGCGCAATTGCAGAGTCTTCAACAGCCAGTGTTGGTTCGGGCAGGAAATACAAACGAAGTATTAGCGTTATCTCCATCACCAACTAGTGATGCAGCTAGTATAGCAGCCAATACTCCTACTGTCGGAAGTCAAAATGCAGCACTCGCCTTGCAGCAAGCGATTGTTTCTCAAGCTTTACCAGTACCGTTAAGTGAACTTCGTGGTACCACTACTATTAATACTCTTGCTGCTACTGCTGGAAATGTAGGAGCTAGGTGGACAGCAATCAAGGCTCACCCCCGATTTGCCCCTTTCACTGCTGAATTTACTCGTGCCCCACAGGCAATTGCTAACCGTGCTGGATACTTTTATCGAGCTGCACCAATTCAAATATACAACTCATTTTACAATAATCGAGAAGAAAATTTCCTCCCTGCTGCCAATACCAATGGCGGAAATCTGAATATTTTACAAACAGACATCAAATCCTTGACAATTTGGAATCGCGACAATGTGGTAGTTGCAACTACTGGTAACGCGACAGTCCTTCCTACAACAACTATTCTACCTACTACTGGAATTGGCACTCCAGACCTGTTGTTTAATAGAGTACAAGCACCTGCGGCTATTGGTTCTAAATATGCTACTGTCTGCAATGGAGGAGCCACCGATCCGAGAAATAGATCTCTACAGTGTCTGGGCTTGGCGGCAAGTGATACTAGTGAGGGTGGAATGGTACTCCATGCCACTGTTGACAATACAGGACTTGCTACTGATGACAGTGTAGTTAGAACTACACCTGCTAGAAGTAGTTCTTATGGATTCGCCTTTACTGGCGGTAGTGACCTGCCAGGTGCATTAACTGTCGCTAGTGATCAAGCCGTTTATCTACAGGGAGATTATAATTATTACGATGCTACTAATACTACCAATCCTAATAATAATGTTGTAACGCATCCTTATAACATGTCTAATAATGTTCCTTCTAACGGTGGATTAAAAGAGCCTGCTGCCGTATTAGCAGATTCCTTAAATGTCTTGTCTAACGCCTGTATTGATGCAAACAACCGTCTCAGTTGTGGTATCAACAATATCAAGCTAGATGCAACTAGTACTCGTATTAATGCTGCCTTTCTAGCTGGAGTCAATGTCACCACTACTGGTGATTACAATGGTGGACTAGAAAATTATCCTCGTTTTCATGAAAATTGGAATGGTGATACCTTAACTTATCGTGGTTCATTTATCAGTCTTGGTAATTCTCTCAAAGTGCTAGGAAATTGGAATAGCCAGGTCTATACTCCTCCTGGGCGTGACTGGAACTATGATTTGGCATTTAACAATGTAATTAGTTTACCACCACTGACTCCAAGGGTAGTCGTGCTCAAACAAAAGGTCTTCAAGCGAGATTACGATAATAGCAGAAGTTAAATATTATGATATAGCGGTTTTGCTCCGAGTGAGGTAAATGGAGTTCTTTCCTAAAAAGACTTTGAGCTATAAAATGCGTACTTCATACAAGCCGAGATCGCTATAATAATTGAATCTGAATAACCATGAAAACTAATAATAAACAAATTCGTTATTTCTTGCAACTGTTACTATATCTACAAAAGAATAAAGTAGCTGACAATCAAGATGGCTATGCCATGTTGATAACTTCGGTTTTGGCGATTTTGATGTTTAGTCTGCTGAGTGTTTACTTATTCTCGGCTAATCTCTATAAGTCAGTAGCTAACGCTGTAGTTGACTCTGGTTCAACTTTTTATGCGGCTGAGACTGGGATGAATCAGCGAGCTAGCTTGATGACTCTCAAGTTTGAGGGGCTTTCTCGTCCGAATGGCGCGGCTCCAGCAGGAACAAGTGTTGCAGATCAAATGCAGCAATGCATAAATGGTAGTTATAACACCAGTGGGGTTTCTACTAATAATGCTAGTACCGTTGGCACTGACGACTTTAAGTGTGGGGTTAATTCCTTTAACTATCGAGAATCGTTGTGGAAAGGTAACGGTTCCAACAATTTTACAGAGAATTATGATCAAAGTGCTAGTACTTCTACTAAATATTTAGCTTATTCTTTTGTGAAGAAAATGTTCACTGAAGATGAACCTGCTTTTTCTAAGGTGCCCACAGGCGAGCCTTTTTCAGGTTTAAACATGCAGGAATATAAGTATCGGGTATACACAACTGCTATTAAAAAAAGTCAAGGTTACTTACCAGTTTCAGCTCAAACGCTGCTACAAATGGACTTTAATAGCCGGGTGATTCCTCTATTTCAGTTTATGGCTTTTTACAAAAATGACATGGAAATCGAACCTGGTTCAGCTATGTCTCTGACTGGAACAGTCCATACCAATGGCAGATTGATGTTGGCACCTATTGGCAGTCCTGGTGTTTTAACTTTATCTGGTATCTTTTCTGCTGGTTTAGATATCTATGACTCTCTCCAGGGCTATTCCTCTTCCTCTTATACAGGTGGTGGCGGAACAATCAAAGATCTTGGTACAGGAACAACTCCAACTCAGGTAAATTACAGCCCAGCCATGACCAGGATGACTTTGGAAAAATTCGGCAACATGTTGCAGCCCCGAGTTAGTCAACTCAGCGTTCCTGAGCCTAATTTCATTACCAAAATCGATGCAACACAACCCGGGAGCATTGGCGAGTATTATGGGAAGGCTGATTTGCAGTTAGAATTTCTTCCCAATCAGTCAGTGCCATTCAAATTAACCGCAATTAAAACAGGTCTAGCATCATCAACAGCCAATGAAGATTGTACTGGAGTGACGATCTCGACTAGACGTCAGGGTGGTATTTTGAAATGTTCGGTGCTTAATGAAGGACAACTACGCAGTCTTATGCAGCCTATTTTAATAGCTGAACTAAATACGACAGACTCTAGTGCATCACAGGCTAATCTATTTTGTGGAATCCCGATTGCTGTTTCTGGGGTACCTTCTGTCGATATAGCTCGCAAGACGAAGGTGGTGCGGGCGCTCCAAACAGCGATTGTTTCACAAGCTACTCCGTTACCTTATACCTCTGTTAGCACTGGTTTAAGGTTGCAATCAGATGCCACATTAGCAGGAGTGAAAACCAAATTCAATGCTTATGTAGATTCAGTCGCTAGTGGCCTAACTGCAACTGAGAAAACGGCTCTCAAAGGTGCAAATGTCACGCCAGAGCAGATTGCCGGGGTAAATGGGGGGTGCTTTTCGCCCCCACCCATCCAGGCAATTCTAGCCCCAGCAAATGTGATGGGAGATAGTCCTGTGAAGACAGCTCCTACTAGTAGAGCTGCTATTGATAGTACGAAGCCGGAGACATCCAGAAGCTTTTTTTATGATCGACATGAATCACGAGCTATTAATATTCTCCAAACTAATATTAAAGCTTTGAGTGCCTGGAATTATTACAATATTTCGGTAGGTTGGACTGGTAATGTTCTGAATATAGCTACTGATACCACTGGTAATAATGATGGCATAGGGAATAATGCTGATGAATTGCTTTTCCAAAGAGCAGCGTTAGATACTACTGCTCCAGTGACTAGTTTACCAGGTTTAAGAGCCGGAACAGTTGCAGCAAACAAAAGCTTTGGGGCTGCAGATCGCTCTGAAGGAGGGATTGTATTGCATGCCACGATCGATAAACCAACTTATGTTTATACTGCGAAGAAAAGCCCTTATGGTTTTGCTATTACTCAGGGTGATACTCTGCCCGCACCTCTGACAGTTTCCAGCGACCAATCGATCTATCTTCAGGGTGATTACAATACTATTAATCATCAGCCTGCGGCAATTATGGGCGACACTATTAACATTCTTTCCAATGCTTGTTGGGATAAAACTCGTGGGGTAAAAGGCCCAGCAGTGAATGAGTGTGGTCAATTTGTAGAGCGCAACAGTGATCTTACTATTGGGTTACATCAGGCTACAGAGACTACTATCCGAGCAGCATTTTTAGCAAAAACAAAAAAAACAATCCCAGACTCAGAATATAGTGGTGGTTTGAATAACTATCCACGCTTTCTGGAAGATTGGAATAGCGCCATTAATTTTAATTATAAAGGTTCATTTGTCAGCTTGGGTGAACCCACTGAATTTAGCGGATTATTTAGTGGTAGTGGATATTATCAGAGACCTGTAAGAAATTGGAGCTACGATGAAGATTTCAACTCTTCCATTCTATTGCCACCACTTGCTCCCCGGGTTGTTTACGTCAAACAGAAGGTATTTAAACGCGACTTTTTGAGTGATAGAAGTTAAGCTTCAAATTAAAAGTGTGCTGCCAGAATAATATCGGCTAGCACTTTTCACCATATATAGCTACATCCAATTCCAAGATCAGGGATACCACCAATGAGCAGCAATAAAGATAACTTCACTTCTATCCTCCGCCTAATAATGCACTGGCACAAAACCCAGAAGTTAAAACAAGATGACGGCTATGCCATGGTGCTAGTCTCCATCATGGCCATCTTAATCTTTAGCCTGCTCAGCGTTTATCTCTTCTCCACCAACCTCTACAAATCCTCCGCCAACGCCATCGTCGATGGCAGCTCCACCTTCTATGCCGCCGAAACCGGCATGAACAAACGCGCCGCCCAATCCTACGAAAAATTCTCCGGCTTCTCCCAACCAGTCGGCACCGCCCCTACTGGCGCATCACCAGCCGAACGAATGCAAAACTGCATAACCGGCACCGCCGACAAGCAAGGAACCGGAGACTATGCCTGCACCTCCACAGATTTCGATTACTACCAACAGACCGAAAGTGGTGACGGGAACATTCAAGCCGCTCGCAAAAAATCTAAAGACGACGTTGGCTCCAAATACACAGCCTACACCTTCATCCAGCAAAACCCCAGTAACTCAGCCACCTATCCCGAAAACAAAAGAATACCAACTGGCGAACCATTCGCTGGTTTGAATGCTATTGAGTATAGCTATCGTGTTTATTCCACTGCCATCAAAAGAAATAACTCTAGTGATGATTCCTTAGGTATAGGTGCCCAGACACTACTGCAAGTAGACTATAACAACCGCGTTATCCCTCTATTTCAATTCGCAGCCTTTTATGAACAAGATCTAGAAATCACTAGCTCCTCTAATATGTCCTTAAACGGACCAATCCACAGCAACAGCAACATATACTTCGCTCCCGGCGGCACCCTCAAAGCTGGCCAAACAACAGCAGCTCGCAAAAAAGATGCTAGCAATAACTGGATCGGTGGCAAAATTTACAAGTCATTAGATAGAATCGCCATCCATAGTTATTTAGATCCAGGCCGGAGCGTAATTCTGGGCGGCAACCCAGCAATTGATGTGATTCCCGCTTGGACTACTGCTAATACTCAGGTAACTACCACCGAAATAGACTCTAGCAACGGCCTGCTACAACCAGATGCCCCTGAACTAAAGATCCCCGATGTCAGCCTTTTAAGCCAAACTGGCAACTACTATACCAAAGCCGATTTACGCGTCGAATTTGACCCCAATAACACAGCGCAACCCTTTGGCATACAATCCATTCAGAGCGGCACTAGCACTACTTTCTCTCCTCAAATGGTGAAAAACCTGCAACAGCCAGTAATGCTCGTCACCACCGCCCATAACAGTGATAACCGCGCCACCGAATGGGACAACTTGTGCGCTGGCTCTAGTGCTAACTTCACGAGCGCGCCCACCCTCAACACCAACACTTGGAGTAGTTTGAGTGCGGCCAATGCCACCAACGCCAAAATAGCTAGTGATGCACTGCGGAAGGCGATCGCGAAATCCAACACTATTTTCACCTTCACCCAACTGAACAATAGTGCCATGAATTCTGCCGCGCTAAGTTCCTTAAGCACCCTATTCCAAACAGAATTAAGCTCGACCTCTCTCTCAGCCACCGAAAAAGCAGCCTTAATCGGTAGTATTACACCGCGCGAAATTGCCAATAAAGCTGGCAACTGCTTTTTACCACCACCCATGCAGATCTTAACCGGGCAAAAAGATCGCCAAGAAAATCGGGACATGACCATCCTCCAGTCGAATACTCATAGCTTAACTATCTGGAACCGGGATGGTCAGTACAGCAACGACGGTACCATCGTGCTCGATGCCGCCAACAAAGTCTTTGCCCGCAAAAAAGATATTGATGCTGCTGTCGCATCGGGAGTGTCCGCGTCCAGCATCCCGGTAGGTAGCTATGAATGGATGGGATTAGCGGCCAGTGATATAACCGAGGGCGGCTTAGTGTGGCACTTCTCCATGAACCCTGCCCTCACCTACACCGCTGGCCAAAGCCCCTATGGCTTTGGTTTCTCTGGTGGTCGCTGGCTCCCCGGCCCCATCACCCTGGCCAGCGACCAAGTCGTATATGTCCAAGGCGATTTCAATAATCCGGGGGGCGTACAGCCCACCACCCTTGGTGAAGAAGTATTTCTCAGCAGCGGCGGCTCTAGTTTTGGGGCAGGTGTAAGTCGTGAAGAAAATGGTCGTCAAAAGAAACCCGCAGCCGTAATGGCCGATGCGATCGGGGTGCTATCCAACGACTGCGTTGGTCTGAATGGCGAAATGAATTGCTTCAATATAACGAATGGTAATCCCTTAAATGCAGCAACTAGCACTACCGTGAACGCCGCTTTCCTGGCCGGCACAACCAATCGCTCTGGTCTCAATAACTACATGCGCATGATCGAGAATTGGGGCGGCGCCGCTGGCACCTCAATTTTTAGATACCGTGGCTCCTTTGTGAGTTTGGGTACACCGCAGCAGCTCAATGGTGCCTACCAGCTGGGATGCGCTGATGGTATTGCCTCTGCCACTTGCTACTACAACATTCCCAGCCGTGACTTTGGGTATGACACCAGCTTTAACTCCGTATCTGGTCTACCGCCCCTAACGCCACAAGTGGTCTATCTCAAGCAAAAGGTCTTTAAACGCGACTACGACAGCAATCGCAGCTAAAAGTTGCTGGTTTCCGTTAAACTGAGGATAGTGGATCCAAGTCAAATCCAGTGAAATCATGTCTGAAGAAAGATTAGAGAGAATTGAAAACCAGCTGGAGCAAGTAATCCAAGCTATTACTGGAATGCAGCAATCTATTACTGGTCTACAGCAAAACTATGCTGGGATGGAGCAATCTATTGCTGGTCTACAGCAAAACTATACTGGGATGCAGCAGAAGATATCCTCTATGGATCAGAATTTGAACGCTGTCCGCGAGGATGTCAACGGCCTGCGTCAGCGCATTGATAGTGTCGAAGGCACACTGCTAACTGCGATGCGTGATGGCTTTAAAAGCCAGAGCGACTATGCCGATGATTTAAACTATGACCTTTCCGTGAACGAACGCAAAACTCGGCGATTGAGTCGTCGGGTTAGTCGTTTAGAGCGAACCGCAGAAGAGTAGGCACCGCTCCCGTTAAACCTGTAGATTAATTATTTTGCAATCGGGACAAATTGCCGTAACATCATAAGCAAAGGCATCCTGTCGGCAAAATCTGGCATTCGAGTGAGTGAACTGGCAAACCAAAATACTAGGTCTTAACATCGATTGGGCAACAATTGGCAGCTGGTTAATGCGCGGCATCGACCTATCCCTAGTAGTTGCCCTCACTTTCGTGATCTTGCTAGCGATCGGCGACCGCCGCACTTTCTGGATTGTGCGCGGATTGGTTGTTCTCGTCGTAGCTGCTGCTCTCAGCCAAAAGTTAAAATTCATCTGGCTATCCTTCGCCCTGGAAAAATTGGTCATCGGTTCGGCCCTGGCCATGTCAATTATCTTCCAAGCCGAATTCCGCAGGTTTCTGGAGCAGCTCGGGCGCGGCGATTTGGGCTACTTGTTTCGATCGATCCGCCGCACTAATTACGAAGCCAACACCACAATCGATAACATCGTCGAAGCCATTAAAGACCTATCCCAAAAACGGATTGGGGCTTTGATTATCATGGAAACCAGCTCCCCCTTTGACGATCGCGATTTCTCCGCACCGGGCGTAAAAATCGATGCCCAGGTATCGAAAGAACTCCTCCAAACCATCTTTCAACCTACCACCCTCCTGCATGATGGCGCGGTGCTAATTCGGGGCGATCGGGTGGTCGCGGCTGGCGTGATCTTGCCCCTGTCGGCACAGGCCGTATCACCGCAGCTCGGCACCCGACATCGTGCCGCCATGGGTATCACGGAGCGGTTTGCCAACTGCCTATGTGTGGTAGTCTCGGAAGAGACTGGTTCTATCTCTCTATCCGAAAAGGGATTACTCAATCGCCCCCTCACTAGCAGTAAACTAAAAGAGTTATTGGAGTTACAGTTTGCACCAGCGATCGAACAAAAAACGCGGGCAACCGGCTGGCGACGCTTTCTCCGGGCTAGCTGGCGGCGACGGTTCTTGGGTAGTATTCTCCAGTTCAAAAATAAAAAGTAATTTCGCGCACCGATGTCGATGATGTCCAAAATTGACAGCTTAACTGAGCTACCAGCTGATCTAGATAGGTCTAAGCTGCCAAGTCATGTCGCCGTCATTATGGATGGTAATGGCCGCTGGGGCAAAAAGCAGGGTTTATCGAGAATTGTTGGTCATCGCAAAGGTGTCGATGTCTTGAAAGATCTGCTGTTTTGTTGTCGAGATTGGGGTATCCCGGCACTGACAGCCTATGCTTTCTCCACCGAAAATTGGGGCAGACCGTTAGAGGAAGTAGATTTTTTGATGATGTTGTTTGAGCGGGTGCTGCGGCGCGAGCTAAAAGAAATGAATGCCGAGCAAGTACGCATCCGGTTTGTGGGCAATCTGACCGCTTTACCCACTTCCTTACAGTCCGAAATTGCCAAGGCCGTCACGATGACCCAGCACAATCAGGGTATTCAGTTCACCGTGGCCACTAACTATGGGGGGCGGCAAGAAATTATTCAAGCTTGTCGATCGATCGCCGCGCAAGTCCAAGCAGGATCGATCGATCCAGATGATATCGACGAAAACCTGTTTAACAATCATCTCTACACCCACGGCCTGCCCGACCCCGATCTGTTGATTCGGACTAGCGGCGAACTGCGGATTAGTAATTTCTTACTTTGGCAACTGGCCTACGCCGAGATTTATGTCACCGAAACTCTTTGGCCCAATTTCGATCGGCCAGCTTTTCATGCGGCTTTAGCCGACTATCAAGGGCGGCATCGTCGATTTGGGAAGCTCTAGCGTTTTTCTTGAAAGCCACCAGCATAATCAATCACGCACATCAGGCGATAGACTTGGTGATAGCCACAAGCAATGCCGGTGACGCGGTAATCGGCTCGGAACATATTAATACGATGACCGCGATCGGGCACCCCATCGTCCACGATCAAATCGCGGACTACAGCAGCAGCGGTATCTGGTCCGTAGCTGATATTTTCGCCCGCCACTCGTAGCCACTGACCGTGGCGGTTAATGCGCATAAATGGGTTACTGCCACCTCGGCCTCGATGGCCAATTAAACCGCGCTGACCTTGGTAGGCCACATGTTCACGCGCCGATATTGACATACCTGCCGACCACCGCAGTTTAGCTACTGGCCGTATTTTTCGCACTGCGCGGATGGCTTCATCGACAGCTCCTGTTCCTTCTTTAGTTTGCAGAAACAAATGGGGCGACAGCCGCGCTTGCTTACCCTGAAAACGGTTGCGCCAAGTCTGCAAGAATTTGGCATAACTAGCCGGATTAGCCCGCACCCGATTCATCTCTAATAAAATCCCACGTTCTAATGCTGATGTTTTGTGGGGAATCGGCTTAGTAGTCTCGATCGCCACCAATGGAGCCGCAGTTATCCACAGCAGACCGTAACAACCCAGCACCGGCAACCATAATCTACTGATTAGTTTCATCGGAAAACGATCGAACTTATGGACATAAAAAACATGATACTGTCTAGTTGGCTAGAGTATATGTGGATTTTCCTACACAACGCGGAGAGAAATAATGAATCCTTTAATTGGTATGATCACCAGTCAGCTTAGTGGTCCGGTGCTATCGCAAATTGGTCAACACATTGGCGCTGATCAAAATGTAACGCAGTCTGCGATTAATGCAGCACTGCCGATGATGCTATCCGCCATTGGCAATCATGCCGATAATGATGGTGGTGTCGATGCCCTGCACCAAGCAGCGGCAGCTAATCACTCGGTGCTTGATGATGTGATGGGATTCGTGGGCAATGCGCAGGGCGGTAATGTGAGTGGAGCTTTGCTCAATCAAG
This sequence comes from uncultured bacterium, assembly GCA_964247125.1. Classification (GTDB taxonomy): domain Bacteria; phylum Cyanobacteriota; class Cyanobacteriia; order Cyanobacteriales; family Chamaesiphonaceae; genus JAAFHZ01. Next base: position 96,378 of record CAXTSZ010000001.1, on the reverse strand, counting down.
TAATGGGTGGCAATGGTAATGCCATTGCCAATGCCGTCAGTCAACACACTGGCTTAGGATCTGGAGCCGTAATGCAGTTGCTCGGTCTACTAGCTCCGATCGTGATGGGTGCCTTGGGCAAATCTGCTCTCAGTGGCGGCCTGGATGCTAATGGTTTAGCACAAATGGTGGGAACCGCAGCAGGTAGTACTAATGGCAACGACCTGATGGGTTTGGCCACAAAAATGCTCGATACCAATGGTGATGGCAATGTGATGGCCGAAATTGGTGGATTAATCGGTAAATTCTTCTAAGATCAGCATTCATTACAAAACCCCGGCTGTGCAGCCGGGGTTTTACTGTTTAGCTTATTAGCCTAGAACCTTAGGCACCAACACGAGCCGTGGAACGCTGCCGCCGCCGTCCGGGTAGCTCTTTAGGAGCATTACCAGTGGGCATTTGGAGCAGCACTACGATGCTGGGACGACTCTGACGCATTTCTTGTCGAATCAGCCGCTGAATAGCACTTTCTAATTCAATTTGCACACCAGTCCAATCCACATCGACTTGACCAGATTCAAAGGTGCGGGCAAATCTTGACCAGCGGTCAGCCAGGCAGGATTCTACGCGCTTGACTACCAGATTTTCGAGTAGGGAAATCTCGATCGCTGACACCACGCCATTCAGATGCATTTGCGGACGGGCAATCAACTTGCCATCCATCCCGACAGCGACAGCGACGGTCACAATGCCATCTTCTGCCAACTGCTGACGTTCTTTCAGAACTTTGTCCTGAACAATGCCAGCATTATCGACCAACTGAATGCCCGACTTGACCTTGCCAGCTTTCCGGATGGAGGTTTCAGTCAACTCAATCACGTCGCCGTTATCGATGATCAACATGTTCTCGCGGGGAATGCCCATGCTTTGAGCAGTTTCAGAATGCTTGATCAGCATCCGGTGTTCGCCGTGAACGGGGACGAAGAATTTGGGACGAGTTAAACTCAACATCAGTTTCTGGTCTTCTTGGCAGCCGTGACCGGAAACGTGGATGCCTTTGTCGCGACCATAAATCACGTTGGCACCCTGCATCATCAGCTTGTCGATCGTATTTACAACTGCGATCGTATTGCCGGGAATCGGGTTAGCCGAGAACACCACAGTATCACCAGCTTTGATTTTGACTTGGCGATACTCACCATTAGCAATCCGGGTCATTGCTGCTAAAGGCTCACCTTGCGAACCAGTACAGAGAATGATCACTTTGTCGTCAGGTAAGTGGTTACCCGATTGTAGTGGTTCAAATACGTTGTCGGGGCAATTGATATAGCCCAGCGTCCGGGCATGAGCGATGACGTTCAGCATCGACCGACCGACCACACAAACCTTCCGGTTATACTTCTGTGCCAATTCCAGAATCATGTTGATCCGGTGGACAGAGGAAGCGAAGGTAGTAATCAAGATGCGTTTCTTGGCGGCGCCAATGATTCGATCGAGGTTAGGGAATACCGCTCTTTCCGAAGGGGTAAAACCAGGCAGCTCAGAATTCGTGGAGTCACCAAGTAAACAAAGTACGCCTTTTTCACCGTGTTCCGCCAGCTTGGCAAAATCGTAAGCCTCACCATCTACTGGCGTATGGTCAAACTTAAAGTCGCCAGTGTGAATCACGACTCCAACTGGGGTGTGGATTGCCAACGAGAAACTGTCGGCGATCGAGTGGGTATTCCGAATGAATTCTACAAAAAAGTACTGACCAATTCTGACCATTTCGCGGGGTAGAACGGTTTTTATCTTAGTGCGGTCGGCTACGCCAGCTTCTTCTAACTTGCCGCGCAGTAGAGCCATTGCTAACCGAGGACCATAAATCACCGGAATGTCAATTTGCTTGAGGTGATGAGAGATGCCACCAATGTGGTCTTCATGGCCGTGGGTGACAACCATGCCTTTGATTTTGTGGCGGTTTTCCAACAAGTAAGTCATGTCTGGTAAAACAATGTTTACCCCGTGCATACCATCAGATGGGAAGCCTAGACCAGCGTCTAAAAGAATGATTTCATCTTCGTATTCAATAACGCAGGTGTTCTTTCCGATCTCATGCAGACCGCCCAAAGGAATAATTCTGAGTGGCGATTTGCTGGGTGTATTAGTCATTAATTGCTCCTGAAATTTACGCTAACTAGAAAATTAGCTGGTACAAAACTTTTGGTAGTCGGTAAGGTCGAATGATCGAGCGGAGTAAGGCTGACAAGGTCATCTGCCCAGCTCATCGGAACGAAATCGAACTGTACGGTATTTGTCAACCACACTGAGAATATCTTGGTTGATCTATGTTGAATAGCGATTTACTAGGGCCGTCAAGGCTGCTAACAGTCATCAAATAGCTCGATTCTAGCTAAGTCAGAGCTATCAAGTAAACTGTTCGCTTGTGCGTGAAATTTACTTCTCATCTTCTACCTATGTTAACAACATTTTTACCATATTCACGAAATGAGGTCAAGAACAAAATATTTAAAGTCACTGGGCAATTAAATTAATATGGTATAAAAATTTCTACAGCAGGTTTTGATCTTGCAACAATGTTTGTAAGGCACTGAGCAAATCTGCTGATAACTCAGTCAGGGGTAGCCGACAACCACCCATCTGCCACCCTTGTAAGTTGAGGGCAGCTTTCAGGGGAATGGGATTACTCGCACAAAACAAGCCTTGGAATAGCGGCAGTCGCTCTAGGTGAATGGCCAGAGCCGCCGCATGATTGCCCTGCTGAAATGCTTGGATCATTTGCTGAAGGTCTGTGCCGATCAGATGGCTAGCAACACTAACGATGCCAGCGCCCCCCACCGCTAACATGGGCAAGGTCATGGCATCATCGCCGGCATAGATCGCAAAATCTGCTGAAGTACTGCGCCGAATTTGACTGGCTACTTCTAGGTTACCCGATGATTCTTTAATTGCCACAATGTTAGAAATTTCGGCCAGTCGAATGGTAGTTTCGGCAGTCATCAGCTGGCCAGTCCGACCCGGAATGTTGTAGAGCATCATGGGCAAATCGCAAGCCCGGGCGATCGCACAGAAATGGGCATATAAACCATCTTGGGGCGGCTTGTTGTAATAAGGCACCACCTGCAAACTGCCATCGAGTCCTAGCTTGGCAGCCTTTTGGGTAGCTTCGATCGCCTCTTTGGTGGAGTTAGAGCCGGTACCCGCTAAGACCTTAGCTTTACCTCGGACGGCATTAATTACGACCTTAAACAACTCATATTCTTCATCCCAACTAATCGTCGGTGATTCGCCCGTGGTACCACAGACCACAATACCGTCAGAACCATGGTCGGCCAGATAGACAGCTAATTCTTCAGCCACCGCATAGTTAACCTGACCCGCACGATCTAAGGGGGTGGCCATCGCCGTAATTACTCGACCAAAATCTGTCATAAATTACTCCTGATATTTTGACGCACTGGCTATTGAGATAGCTTCTTCAGCCAGAGGATCGCATTAAGTTCTGTTCAGCTAGCAACTCAGCAATCTGAATGGCATTGAGAGCGGCACCTTTGCGAATTTGGTCGCCACAGAGCCACAGCTCCAAGCCATTGGCGTGAGAAATATCGGTGCGAATGCGGCCCACTAACACTGGATCTTGACCAGAGGCATCGATCGGCATCGGGAAGTAATTAGCCTCCCAGTCTTCAACGAGTTTTACCCCCGGTGCTTGCGCCAAGATTTGGCGAGCCTCGCTGACTGGAAATGGCTCGCTAAACTCCAAATTGAGCGCCTCGGAATGTGCCCGCAGGACTGGTACCCGAATACAAGTCGCACTGACCCGGAGATCAGGAATGCCTAAAATCTTGCGGGTCTCGTTGACCATTTTCATTTCCTCTTCGCAGTAGCCAGCGGCGTTAATCGGCGTGTTGTGCGGGAAAAGATTAAAAGCTAAGGGATAGGGGAAAATATCGGTGGGGGGAGTCTGGTTGTTCAAGATGGCTTGCGCTTGCAGCTTGACTTCGGCCATCGCTCTGGCTCCCGCACCGCTAGCCGACTGATAAGTGGCCGCCACAATTCGTTGAATCGGGCGGACTTGATGCAAGGGATAAATGGCAACGGCCATCAAGATGGTGGTGCAGTTGGGGTTGGCAATAATACCCTGGTGGTGAGCCGCCGCTGCTGGATTGACTTCTGGCACAATCAAGGGCACGGCAGGCTGCATCCGAAAAGCGCTGGAATTATCGACAACTACGGCACCAGCGGCCACGGCGATGGGGGCGTACTGCTTGCTAATACTGCCCCCAGCCGAGGCCAAGACCAAATCAACATCCTTGAAACTAGCGGGGGTGACTGCTTGGACGGTTAACTCTTGGCCCCGAAACTGAACTTTGGTACCAGCCGATCGAGCGGAGGCCAACAATTTTAAATCGGCAACGGGAAAATTCCGACTGGCCAAGATGGTGAGTAATTCTTCCCCAACTGCTCCAGTTGCACCCAAAATGGCTACGCGATAAGAACCAGACAATGAAATTTCCTCTTTGAAAAAATATTTAGGTCGCTAAAACCAAGCTGTCCTTTGTCATAATTGTACTATCTCGGCTGTAACGATTTCGATTTGCTGGCGGGTGAGGACATTTCCGCGCCCTAGTAAATCATGGCAGTACAAGTTTTGTGCTACCATATCAGCCGCTTGGCAGTTTGCCATATCCAGACTCGATTTGCTCTTGTAAAGTATATACCCCATGAAAGTTACCCAGGAAAAGCTCGCACACAGTCAAGTTGGCTTGCAGATAGAAGTGCCAGCCGCGCAAGTGAAGACCTATCACGAGCAGGCCATCCAAAACTTAATACGCAATGCCAATATCCCTGGCTTTCGGAAAGGTAAAGTGCCCCGCCAGATGGTGGTACAACGGTTTGGTGCTCAACAGATTAAGGCGATGGCGATCGAGAGTTTGCTAGAAAAGACTCTGCCCGAAGCGATCAAGGAAGCGGCTATTCCGGCTCTGGGCAATTATCAGATCACTTCTGAATTTGACGACCTGATTGCTAAGTTTCAGGTAGATCAGCCTTTCACTTTTAGTGCGGCAGTGGATGTCCCACCCGAAGTAAAGCTGGGTGACTACCAAAACCTTAAAGTTACCGCCGAAGAAGATGTCGCTGATGCTGATGCTGTCGATAAATTCTTAGCCGAGCGGCAGCGGGAAAAATCGACCTTAGTGCCGGTGACCGATCGCGGGGCACAGCTCGAAGATGTAGCCGTCGTCGATTACAGTGGCAAGCTCGCCGATGGTGAGGAAATAAAAGGTGCCCAAGCCACTGATGCCGAAGTCGAGCTGTCTGCCGACAGGTTTATTGCCGACTTGGTGGAGGGCATCGTGGGCATGAAAATAGATGAAACCAAGATAATTCCAGTAACCTTCCCCGCCGACTACGCGCGGGAAGACTTAGCTGGCCAAGGGGCTAGCTTTGATGTCACCCTGAAAGATCTCAAAACCAGAGAGCTACCTGATTTAAGCGATGATTTTGCGCAAGAAATTAGTGAAGAAGCAACCCTGGAAGCGCTAAGGGCATCTTTGACTAAGCAATTTGCCGATCGCGCGGCGGACAACACCAAATCTAATGTGGGGACCGCACTCGCCGCTGCCTTGGTCGAAATCACTGAGGTTGAACCGCCAGCAACCATGATCGATCAAGAGTCTGGCAACATCTTGCAGATGATGGCCCAGCAATTTAGTCAGTACGGCATGGATGTCAATCAACTCTTTACGCGGGAAAGTATTCCCAAAATGAAGGAGAACTGCCGCCCCGAGGCAATCAAAAACCTAAAGGAATCACTGGCGATCGCCGAAATTGCCCAGCTGGAAAAGATTTCGGTGGCACCCGCCGAAATTGATGCTAAATGTGCCAGTATCCGCGAACAATTGAAGGGTGATGTCATTGAAGACAAATTACGCACCTTTGTGATTGAAGACATGACCAAGGAAAAAGTCTTGGAATGGTTGCAATCCAAAAGTGAAGTGACCCTGGTGCCAGCCGGCTCTTTGCAGCCAAAAGAAGCCGCTGATGAAACGGTAGAAGTAGCTGCCGAGGTCGTAGCGGAATAAACAGCCCCTGGCCGCACAGGGGTGGGAAAGGATAGATCTGAAGAGTACTACCATGCTGATTTAGGTCTATCTTTCAACAAACAGCAGAGTGTTGCGATATAACTTAGGATGAAGGTCGAAAAATTCTTGACTTTGGCCTTGTGACTAAAACTTTTTAATTCTTTTAACTGACTACCATCCCAATGTTCACATCTCAACTCTCTGGTTATCCTTCGAGCATTGTTGCCCAGCCAGAAATCTTTTCTGGGGCTGTCATTCCCATGGTGGTAGAGCAGTCTGGCACTGGCGAAAGAGCCTTCGATATCTACTCGCGACTGTTGCGAGAGCGCATTATTTTCTTGGGGACACAGGTCGATGATGCGATCGCTGATTCCCTCATTGCGCAAATGCTGTTTTTGGAAGCGGAAGACCCTGAAAAAGATATTCAGCTGTACATCAATTCGCCGGGTGGTTCAGTCACATCGGGCATGGGAATTTATGACACCATGCAGCAGATTAGGCCGGATGTGGTTACGATTTGCTACGGTTTAGCTGCTAGTATGGGCGCGTTCTTGCTAGCTGCGGGGGCAGCCGGGAAGAGAATGTGCTTACCCAGCGCCAGGATCATGATTCATCAGCCTTTGGGTGGTGCTCAGGGTCAGGCGATCGATATTGAAATCCAAGCCCGCGAAATTCTCTATCATAAGAGCAAGTTAAACGAGATCTTGGCTCACCACACTGGTCAGCCGTTAGACAAGTTAGCTGCCGATACTGAGCGAGATTTCTTTATGTCGTCCGACGAAGCCCAGGCTTACGGACTAATTGACAAAGTAATCACCAAGCCAGTAGCTCTAGAGTTAGTGGCCTAGTTGGTGTTTAATGGCTAATTTCCCCTCATTTGTTGTTAGAGGCATATATGTCTAAATTCGATGCACATCTCAAATGTTCTTTCTGTGGCAAGTCTCAGGATAAAGTTAGAAAGCTAATCGCTGGACCAGGGGTTTACATTTGCGATGAATGCGTCGAATTGTGCAACGAAATTTTGGATGAGGAGTTGCTCGAAGGTCATGGTGGGATGTCGCATCAACCACCGCGATCGGAGCCGCGCAAAAAGAAAGAATCAGCAATGCCGATGACGGTGAGCCAAATGCCGAAGCCCCGTGACTTAAAGCAATATTTGGATGATCATGTCATTGGCCAAGAAGAAGCCAAAAAAGTACTATCGGTCTCGGTCTATAACCACTACAAACGTCTGAGCTATGCCCTGGCTAAAGATGCGCCCACCAGTAAGGGGAATCCGCCCGCCGCAAAAGTAGAGTTACAAAAAGCCAATATCTTGCTAGTTGGTCCAACGGGCTGCGGTAAGACCATGCTGGCGCAGACCTTAGCCAAAGTACTGCAAGTGCCCTTTGCGGTCGCTGATGCCACGACGTTGACCGAAGCTGGTTACGTCGGCGAAGACGTCGAAAACATCTTGCTACGGCTATTGCAAGTGGCCGACATGGATGTAGAAGAGGCCCAGCGCGGCATTATTTACATTGATGAAATTGATAAAATTGCCCGCAAAAGTGAAAATCCTTCGATCACTAGAGATGTATCGGGTGAAGGAGTGCAACAAGCGCTGCTGAAAATGCTGGAGGGAACGATCGCGAATGTGCCGCCGCAGGGTGGTCGGAAGCATCCCTATCAGGACTGTATTCAGATTGATACTAGCAACATCATGTTTATTTGTGGTGGGGCATTTGTCGGCTTAGAAAAGATTGTGGAGCAGCGGCTGGGCAAGAAATCGATGGGCTTTATCCAACCGACGGAAAGTGGTCAGTCCCGTGAACAAAGGAACGCTGATTTGTTGAAGCAGCTGGAGCCAGAGGATCTGGTAAAGTTTGGTTTGATTCCAGAGTTCATTGGGCGGGTGCCCGTCACCGCTGTGCTGGAGCCGTTGGATGAAGAAGCCTTGGTGGCGATCTTGACGGAGCCGCGTAATGCCTTGGTGAAGCAGTACGAAGAGCTGATGAAAATGGATAATGTTAAGTTGGAGTTTAAGCCCGATGCGATTACAGCGATCGCCAGGGAAGCTTATCGACGAAAGACGGGGGCGCGGGCATTGCGGGGGATTGTGGAAGAATTGATGCTGGATATGATGTATGAATTGCCTTCCCGCAAGGATTTAACGCGCTGTGTGATTACGGCGGAGATGGTGGATAAGCGATCGACTGCGGAGTTGTTGACTTTGCCAGTACGCAAACCAGAATCGGCTTAAGGTTAATCTTAGTGAGATCAAGTGCGATGACGATCGTAACGGCTAAATGGAGTCTCCAAGATTATCATCAGATGATCGAGACTGGGCTGCTGGACGAGCGCAAAGTAGAATTAGTATGTGGGGAAATTATTGAAATGTCGCCAGAAGGTGCCCCGCACTCGTCTTCTTGTAGTGAAATTGGTGAGTATTTACGCAGGATATTAGGCGATCGAGCCAAAATCCGCGAAGCTCATCCGATTACATTACCCAATAATTCCGAACCTGAACCAGATATTGCGATCGTTAAAATTCGCTCCAGCTTGTATCGCGATCGACACCCGTACTCAGAAGATGTATTTTGGCTGATTGAAATTGCAAATTCTACGCTGGCCAAGGATCTCGGTATCAAAAAAGATCTGTATGCTGATGCTGGAATTGAAGAATATTGGGTGATCAATTTACTGGAGTCGGCACTTGTTGTTTTTCGCGATTTAATGGCTGGGGAGTATCGATCGACTACCCACTTTACCAGTGGTACCATCTCTCCTTTAGCGTTTCCAGATCTGTCGATCGACATTCAGCAATTACTTGCTTAGAGTGTAAAGCCGTTCACTTCACATATTTTCCGATTAGTAAACTCAGTTTTTCTTTAGTGGCAGGGTTAGCATGTTCCATCTGGGTAATGATGGCGTATTGCAAAGCACTGTGCGCGATCGATTCAAAGGGATCAGCCGTGATTCTTTTCACAGTTTCTTGAATGACCCGCTGGGCATTATGGGCATTTTTACCCAAGTTCGCAATCACCATCTCCACAGTCACACTATCGTGATCGGGGTGCCAACAATCGTAATCCGTCGAAAGCGCCAGAGTGGCATAGGCCATCTCCGCTTCCCGAGCCAGTTTAGCTTCTGGTAAATTGGTCATCCCAATAATGGTACCGCCCAACTCTCGATACATATTGGATTCAGCTTTGGTCGAAAAAGCAGGGCCTTCCATACAGACATAGGTACCTCCCTGGTGACACGTAATCCCATCGAGATTTAAAGATTGAATGGCATCTGCCAATACTTGTTGCAGCTTTTTACAGATCGGCTCACCAAAGGAAATATGCGCCACAATGCCTTCGCCAAAAAAAGTGGAGGCGCGGTTTTTAGTGCGATCGATAAATTGATCCGGCAACACTAAGTCCAAGGGGCGCACTGCCGAACGCAAAGAGCCGACGGCGGAAGCCGAAATCAGGTATTCTACGCCCAGCTGCTTCATGGCATGAATATTGGCTCGGTACGGAACTTCACTGGGCATCAGGTGGTGATGGCGACCATGTCTGGCCATAAAAGCGACCTTGGTACCATCCAATTCCCCCACAATTAGGGCATCAGATGGATTGCCAAAGGGCGTATCAAGCAGAACTTCTTCTACATTTTTAAGAGCTTCCATTTTGTATAAGCCACTGCCGCCAATGATGCCGATTTTGATGTCTGCCATGAATTTGAGACCTAAAGAGTAAAGAGAGGTGAATGACCCAAAAATTATAGCGGAGTGGCTAGCTCGATCGTTGAGTTTATCGGCACAATAGTCAATGTGCTAGGATCATGGCCACGTTACTGCCACCCCTCTCATGCAACTTTCTCTCAGCACTTGGCCAGAGGTGGAAACCTATCTGCAAAGTTCTACTGGCATCATTATTCCGATCGGATCAACCGAACAGCATGGGCCCACAGGCTTAATTGGGACAGATGCAATTACGGCGGCAGCGATCGCCAAAGGAGTTGGCGAGGCCACCAGGGCACTAGTCACTCCCACGATTAATGTGGGCATGGCACTGCACCATTTGGCTTTTCCGGGCACCATCAGTTTACGTCCCAGTACTTTGATGTTGGTGGTACGCGACTATCTCACGTCTTTAACCAAAGCTGGTTTCACTAAATTTTTCTTTGTCAATGGTCATGGCGGTAACATGGCCACCCTCAAGGCTGCTTTCTCGGAAACCTACGCACATTTGAGTGATATCCAGATTGACACCGAGATTCAATGTCATTTGGCAAACTGGTTTATGTGTGGATCGGTCTATCGGTTGGCCAAGGAACTATACGGCCATCAAGAAGGTTCTCATGCTACACCGTCGGAAGTGTCTGTCACGCAGTATCTTTACCCTCAATCCATTAAGCAAGCGGAGTTAACAACCTTAACGAGTGCTGGCCATCGGATTTATGGAGCTGCTGATTTCCGGCGCTCTTACCCGGATGGCCGGATGGGTTCCAATCCGAACTTAGCCACACCGGATCATGGTCGCCAGTTTTTTGATGTGGCTGTGACAGAATTGACGGCCAGTTATCAGCAGTTTTTGGCTGAATCTTAGATGGCGAGTAGTATAACTATGAATAAATAAAAATATGTCTCGTCTTCCTTCCCACCGTTGGCAAATCACCCCAGCTACGACGATGGCTGCCGCTGAATTGGCGGAGTCGATCGAACTAACCCCCCATACGCCTACTTCACCTTTGATTGCCCAAGTTTTGATCAATCGCGGTGTCACGACAGTAGCGCAAGTCGATCGCTATGTGCATGGTCTCGGTCAAAATCTACCCGCTCCTACTCTAGATTTTTTAGACTTAGAGAAAAGTCTGGATTTGCTGGTAGATGCGATCGATCGGTCGGCCAAGATTGCTATTTGTGGTGACTATGATGCTGACGGCATGACCAGTACAGCACTATTATTGCGGGCTTTGCGCACATTGGGTGCCCAAGTGCATTACGAAATTCCGAGCCGAATGAGCGATGGTTATGGCATTAATTGCCGGATTGTGGAAAAGTTTCACGCGGCGGGCATCGAGCTGGTACTAACTGTCGATAACGGGATTGCGGCTTACGATGCGGTGGCTAGAGCCGTGGAGCTGGGTTTAAAGGTAATCATCACCGATCACCATGATTTGCCACCTCAGCTGCCCCCCGCTCACGCTATTTTAAATCCGAAGCTGATTCCCCAAGACTCGATCTATTACACCATTGCCGGAGTGGGAGTAGCCTATCTCTTGGCATTGGCATTGGCTGAGAGAATCGGCGGCGAACACTCTAGCTTGATCGACCAGCTGCTGGAGCTATTTACCCTGGGGACAATCGCCGATTTAGCAGCTTTAACGGGTATTAACCGCACTTTGGTGCGCCAAGGTTTAAAGCTGTTGCCCCATTCCCAGATTTTGGGTGTACAAGCCCTAATTGAAGCATCGGGCGCAGGCAAAGCAGACACCATCAAGCCCGAGGATATTGGGTTTCGACTAGGACCTCGAATTAATGCGATCGGACGGATTGGCAATCCGCAGATTGTGATTGATCTATTGACTACCCAAGACTTTGATACTGCCCAAGAATTAGCTAAACAATGCGAAGAAACCAACCGATTGCGCCAAGAACTCTGTGCCCAGATCGAATTGGAAGCAATCGCACTCATCCAAACCAGTCGTCTCAATTTTCAAGGCGATCGAATCTTAGTAGTAGTCCAAGATCACTGGCATCACGGCGTGATCGGGATTGTGGCTTCTCGGTTGGTAGAACGTTACGGGGTACCAGTCTTCATTGGTACCTATGAAGAAAATGGTCATATCCGTGGCTCGGCACGGAGCATCCCGGAATTTAATATTTTTCAAGCTCTAGAATTTAGCAAAGACCTGCTCCTGAAACATGGTGGTCATCCGGCGGCGGGTGGTTTTTCGATGGCCGGGACTAATCTAGCAGAATTTAAACAAAGGTTGCGCACCTTTGCTCATCAGTGTTTGGAGCCAGAACATCTGCGACCGTTGGTAAGAATTGATGTCGAGGCCCAGCTGACTGATATCAATCCGCACACCTATCAACAGATTGATGCGATTCAGCCTTGTGGGATGGGTAACCCAGAACCAGTCTTTTGGTCAGAGAATGTGCGGGTGCAAGAGCAAAAGAAGATTGGCCAAGATGGTAATCATTTAAAGTTGTTAGTGACTAGTTCGGACTGGCCAGGGGGTATTAAGGGAGTCGCTTGGCGGTGGGGCGAATATTTCCCTCTGCCGGACAGGTTAGATATTGCCTATAAGCTCCGCGAAAATACCTGGCGGGGGCAAACCACGATCGAAATGGAATTAGTGAGTATGCGGCTCCCCGGTGGATTACTAACTTTTATTTTCCAGGATCGCCATTATCAATGTAGTCTGTCAGCAGCGGGGCAGGTGCTAGAAATTGTCAATGGGGAGGGACAGACCCTCACCGTGACCAAAGGGCAAAAAACAGGATTATTAACAATGACTGGTTCAGGTGCTGCCCATGACGATCCAGCTGAGCAATCATCAGTAGATGTCACGGCACCCTACTTCTATCAGTTGATTAAGGCGGCAATGCAGAGTGTTACGGTTTAGGCGCAGCCAAATCTCCAGCAATCTGACACCATTCTTGACGCAATGTGCGATCGGTGGCCGCTGATAAATCGAGTGTTTTGTTCACCCGGTCAGGATGTTTTTGCCAAAAGACTCGATCGACTTGCTGGCTACTAATCTGTGCGGCTTTCATCTTGGTCGGGATGTCAGTACAGGCATTGCGATTCTCGTTATGAGAGGTTGGAATAGCTTTAGCCACTTCTTTGCTAATTGCTACCTGAGGGCTAGCAGCGACCAGACTCGATGCGGGTGGTTGAGGCGCGGCGCCGCGAAATAATCCGGCGATGGCATTAACAATTAAACTAATCAACAATCCGGTGATGAAAAGCGCAGCAATCGCCACTCCTACTCTTTTCAGGGGCTGACGAAAATCATCCAAGATCGGGCTTTTTTCCTCCTCAGATATTGGTTCGCCAGGATGTAAACGAGGAGCCTGCCAAGTTTTAGGTGGCTGGGTTGGTTGGGAACCCGACGGCGCGGTGAAGTTCTGCGGGAGTTGAATATTGTTGCGGGGGGGCAGTTGCGGGGATTGGCCAGGGTTGGTGGGCTGCGGCGCCATAGGTGAAGCTGGTGAAATAGTAGCTTTATTATGAACGAATCTCACCACATCGACTACCAAAGCTTTCACCTGGGATTTTAAAAATTGTCTAGCATTTAAGCAAAAAATCTGGGCGCTGATGAAAATCTGCGGCTGGGCCAGTATGCTGGAGTGCCCAGTAGCTCAAGCCATGATGACGATCTTGCACAACTGTCGTTACGGCCACCTCCAAAGCTTGATCGCTGGATACTAACTGGTCTAAGTTTAATTGCAGATCAAGAGTCAGCAACGTTTTTGTCTGCTGTACTACGATCGGTAAAGTCACCACCATCTCCTCATTTCTCAACCCCGCCCGATAACAATCAAGCCGAAAAACGTTCCAATCACCACTAGGTGACAGATTAAACTCCCAGTAATGCGGCTTGCCCACGGGAGCCATAAAAAATTCAAAGCAGGTTGCTTCCCACAGTTCAAATAGCCGCTGCGGCGTAGCTGTCAGCGGTGGAATCAACACCTGACTGAGATCGCCGGCCAGTCGATAGCTAATCGTCAAATGGTCAGTAGTGCCAGTCCCGGCGGGAGAAGTGCCACGATCGATCAGGCCGGTAACACTCAAATCCAGGGGCACTGGCTGAAAAGGTTGCAAATTAAATAATTGACTCATTGCATATCACTGATGATTTTGCCGATTGTTTTCTCCTGCGACTCAATACTTGCCGCCAACCTAAACTGCACCAAGGCTCGCAACAGATTGTGTTCGGGATATTTAGTTTTAAAATAAACACTGCCATTCAGATAATCTGTAAAAAATCTCAGACCTAGCTCAAAAGCCAACAGTCGCAAACTGTCATAGATATATTTATAGTCATTGTCTGTGAGGAAATCCTGCGCCGATGCTAGATAGCCTTGGAGCATCGCCTGAGCTAGTTCCGGTTCAAAATGTACCGCCTGCCAATTAGCGGTTTCTTCTCCCACCGGATTACAGCCCGAGCGCAAGCAGTCACCAATATCATAGTGAATTAGACCGGGCTTAATTGTATCTAAATCAATGAGACTAATCGCTTGATTAGTAGTGTTGTCAATCAACACATTATTGATTTTTGGATCGCCATGAATAGTCCGCAAGGGTAATTTGCCTTGGTCTTTAGCATCCTCTAGCACCGTTGCCCACGCTCGCCGTTCTGCAATAAATAATAGACAATGCGCTACCTCTGGTGATGTGGGCGGTATATTAGTAGCCACCACCGCATCAAACTGCCGTAAATAACTAGGCGTAATATGAAAACCCGGTAAAGTATCGGCCAGCTGTGCCGTGGGCAAAGCACTAATCGAGCGATGAAACATCCCGAGACCAAAACCGGTTTCTTGGGCATGGTGTAAATTTTGAATCGTGTCAAAAGTCTGGGTGCCTTCAATAAAGCTAATCGATCGCCAGAACTGACCATCTTTGGCATAGTGATCACTACCATCCTGGGTCAACAAAACTCTGGGCACCTCCCAGCGGCGATTAAAACAAAAAGCGTCCGTAGCCAAACATTCATGCACATGTTCACTAAAGATCCGCATATTCCGCATCACCAACTGCGGTTGCTGAAAAACTTGGGTATTGATTCTTTGCAAGACAAAGCGTCGCGGCTCTGCCACACCCACTGTCACCAAAAAGGTGTCGTTGATGTTGCCACTGCCAAAAGATTGCACTTGCATAATTTGGCCACCCCCGCCAAATTGGTCGGCAATCACTGCTAAATCATTAGGGGAACAAGAATCCTGCGTCATAAGGGTAGTGCCGATCGACTTTTGATCAGCATATCAGGGTTTGGCCGATGGACTGAGCGGCGGCTGGGCACTCACCTGTTGCTGCAATGCGGCCAGACGTTGTTGATGTTGCTGCACTTGCGAGGATGTGGGGGCGGCTTTAATTAATTTTTGGTAAATCTCGATCGCTTTGGGAAGATTTCGATCGGCCACATAAGCCGTGGCAACTTCTTCTAAACCACGAATCGCAGTGCTGTTATTGGGTTCTTTTTTTAAAACAGACACATAGCCGTTCTCTTGGGCGGCAAATTGGGCATCTTGAGATATAGGAGCAGGCGCACTCTTCGCTGGCGGCGGTGATTTCTGTAACATCGTGCTCAAGCCAGTTAGCAACGTGGGAGCGAACAACAGGCCGGACATACCCAATGTCATTACCTTTAACATTTTTTGTCTTTCCATCTTGAACTAATGCCTAAATTTTTCTATATCTAGACTACCCAATTATTGGCTATGGCTATCCAAATATCGCAATTTAAGCAACCTCTCGGACTGATCATCTGTTTATTGACCCTCATCACGGCCGTGATCAGCATTCAGCTAGACAAGCTAGTGATGCTCAAGTCGGATGCTCGCTCACTAGATACCGTAGCGTTAAAACGCGAGACTAAAATCAAGTTGAGCAGTTTAGAAATATGGAAAAAGCTACCGGCCTTCGGCTTTAAAAATATCATTGCCGATCTGACATTTATTGATTACTTACAGTATTTTGGTGATCAAGAAGCCCGCGATGTCAATGGTTACGGCATCGGCTTAGATTATTTTGATGTGATCATCAGCAAAGATCCCAAGTTTTTTTATTCTTATTTCTTTTTATCAGCGGTGGGTTCCATCTATATTGCTCACCCCGAAAAATCGATTGCCCTCATGAATCAAGGATTTGAAAATATTACCCCACAAGCCCCCGAGAATTCTTACTACCTGTGGCGGATGAAGGCGGTAGATGAACTATTGTTCTTAAATAATCCCCAATCTGCCCAAAAATCTATGCAGAAAGCCGCAGACTGGGCTAGATTAACAGGTGGCGAGGAAGGCGATCGAGTAGCAGAAATTTCTCAACATACTGCTGATGCGATCGCTAAAAATCCCCATAGTAAAGAAGCCCAATTTGCAGGTTGGAGCTTGGTTTTAGGTGGTGCCGTCGATATCAATGCCAAAAAGATTGCGGTGCGTAAACTACAAGAGTTGGGCGGTAGAGTGTATTTAGATGAACATGGTCAAATCAAAGTGGATAAACCCCTGCAGAAATAATGGATTTACTCGAATACCAGGCTAAAGCTTTATTTCAGGAGGTGGGCATCCCGACATTGCCGGCCCAGCGGATCGATCGCCCCACAGATCTCAAGTTTCTCAAAATCCCATATCCAGTGGTTTTAAAATCACAAGTAAGTGTTGGAAATCGCGGTAAAGTTGGCGGGGTTCGCTTTGTGGAAAATACGATCGATGCGATCGCGGCTGCCCAAACCATGTTTAATTTACCAATTTTCGGGGAAATTCCGCAGGTACTCCTCGCCGAAACCAAATATGACGTTTTTCAAGAATTCTACCTGGCAGTCTTAATTGATGAAACTCTCTGTCGGCCAGTGCTGCTGGGCGCTGGCCAGGGAGGAATGGATTTGGAGGCGGTGATGGAACAAATTCAGCAAGTGGTCGTGCAGGCCGAGTTTTCACCGTTTTATGCCCGCCAACTGGCAATCAAGATGGGTTTAACTGGCAGCTTGCTATTAAAAGTTAGCCAGATTATTGAGTCGATGTATCGGCTACTGATGGCCAATGACTTAGACATGGTGGAAATTAATCCCCTTGGGGTGAGTAGTGATGGTGAGGTAATGGCTCTGGATGGCAAAGTCACCGCCAACGATCGAGCGCTGATTCGACATCCCCAGCTCACCGCTATTCAGCCAATCGCGCCGCCTGTTCCAGCTTTAGCGGCGATCGGCACTGGCAATATTGGGGTGATAGTCAGCGGGCGGGGATTAGCAGGGGTCACAGTGAATGAGCTACAACACGCCGGTGGCCGGATCAATCGCTGTTTAATAGTTAACAATTTGGAGCCAGCGGTAATTGCCCAAGAAATTCAGCAGTTGGCCAAAGTCTCTGAGGCTTTACTCATTAACTGTTTAGGAGCGACGACCACCCAGGTGATCCTGGCCCTAGAATCCTTAAAATCTTTGCCTATCCCCATCGTATTACGCTTGGCACAGGGCAGTGTAGCTCATCCCTGGGAACGATTGGCTGTGATCACTACGCACAGTCTCAACACAGCAATTGCTGATACTCTGATCGCGGCGGAAGCGCACAACTTATGATGAATCTTAGTTCTGATCTGCACATTTTGATTCAGGGCATGACCCAGTCCAGCGCGCTGACCGCCCTGCTAAAGATGAATAGCTTTGGCACTAAAGTAGTCGCAGGCGTCAGTGCGGGCTTAGGTAATCAGACTATTCATGGGGTAGAAATTTTTGATTTGGTCGAGCAAGCCACCGCTGCTCATGAAACGATTGACACCACTATTATTTTTAGTCCAGCCCTACGGGTGTTAGATGCCGCCTTAGAAGCGATCGCCGCTGGCATTTCACGGATAATTATTGCGACTAGTGGCGTACCACCCCTAGACATGATTGAATTGTTGCGACGCACTCAGGATTCCCCAGTCTGGATTTTGGGAGCGGGTAGTGCTGGTTTGATCGTACCGCACCAAGTTTTGATAGGAACCATGGATGCCCAGCTTTTCACAGCGGGTCCAGTGGGAATTATTAGTCGCAGCCACAGTCTGATTTATGAAGTAGTGGAGCTGTTAAACGCATCACAGATCGGACAATCGCTGGTAGTCCATTTAGGGAGCGATCCCATTAATGGTTCTAATAGTAGTAAGTGGCTCACGGCCTTTGGTGCAAATACTGAGCAGATCTTACTCTTGGGACATATTGCGATCGATCAAAACCTCCGGCAAGCCTTACAACACCTGAATAAACCAGTGGTTTCTTACAATCCCCACCTCCAAACCGCCATCACCCCCATTACCGATGCGGCTCGGCTACTCCGAGTCGGCCAGGGAGAATTAGACCAAGAAGCACCCACCGCCCCCGTCAAAGTGGCTACGACACTGCACCAACTAGGGGAGCTAGTGCAATCAGCACTGTAAAAATGGGCACTATAAGCGGGTGGTTATGCCTCCAAAATAGTGCTGAACATCAAAAAATCGCAGAAATATTTCCTGTTAGCCGCCGTGGTGAGCAGCTTGCTGGTGCTAATTAAATTGATGGCTACGACCGCACCAGCGCTGATCGCGATCGCCCACTCGCCCTCGATCGATATACAAGTCACCAATCTCTTACCGACAACGGCAGCAGCTGATCAAAATCAAATGACGATGTCCAAAACATTGCCGCCATCTACGCCACTATCCTCGGTGTTAGCTATCGCCACTCCCTTCCTGCCGGCATCGCCCTCGCCCCGTTTATCATTGGCCGTCAATCGGAGCCAAAGTTATAAAATAGCTATTCCCATACATGGCGCGATCGCCCGTAAATATGATGATATTGCCCAGCACACTGGCTACTTAGAGCAATATCCAGAAATCAGTGGTACAGAAATAATCGATTATCAAGGTCAACGGCTAGCAAAAGACACCGCCAAGGCTTTTGAGCGGATGCGGCGAGCGGCGGCGCAAGAGAGCATTACCCTGCGGGTAGTATCTGGTTTTCGCAGTATCCGCACTCAAAAAGAGATCTTTCAGGGCAAAGGCGGTGGTCGGCAAGCCGCCGAATATTCGGCACCGCCCGGTCATAGCCAACACCACACTGGCTTGGCGGTCGATATCAATGATCTCAGTCCCAGTTTTCGGGAGACAGCCGCCTACCGGTGGCTATACCGCCACGGGGCAAAGTATGGTTTTATGTTGTCCTATGCCAATATCCAGGGCGATCTAGGACCACAAACCGAGCCGTGGCACTGGGTATATGTGGCCAAGCGACCCGCCATGCAGCTGATGAGCAACTTTATCGATCGAGCGCGCCAAAATAATTACGATCCGCTGCTGGGCGATCGACAACTAGAAAATACTTACCAATCCGCCACTAGCCTAGCCATCCAGATCCCCAACAAGTCGAAATCTTAATATTTTTGCCAGATGAGCGGTTCAATCGTTATCTTAGAAGTAAGCCACAACCAACCGATCTTATGAATGAATTGATGGCAATGCCGCCGAGTTTATTATGGCTAGTCCTAGGTGCTAGCCTTTGTCTCTGGGAATTGGTAGTACCGACGGCATTCGTCGCGGTGTTTTTGGGGCTGGGCGCGTTAGTGATGTCAGTGCTAGCCTTAGTCTTACCGCCCTGGATGGGTTTACAGGTAGCGCTGTGGCTAGCTTGCACCGCCGCAATTGCTGGGCTTGGTCAGCGCTTCTTACCCCGCCGCTCGGCGATCGACTTCACTCACACCGAGGCGCAAGCGCTGACCGCCATCTCGCCCGGTCAAACGGGGCGGGTATTATACGAAGGGTCTTCTTGGCGAGCCAAGTGTGGCGATGCAGTGTCTTTGATCACCCCTGAACAGCAGCTACATGTGATTGGTCGGGAAGGTACAACTCTGATCGTAGTACCAATGTACGCATTAGAAGAACATTAACAATAAAGCAGGATTTATAGCTATGGAATTTTTCGCGTTGATGGTAGCCACGGTTTTGGGTGTAGGTGGTCTATCTGGGATCAAGATTATCAATCAGGGGGATGAAGCGCTGGTGGAAAGGCTGGGTAAGTACACTGGCCGGAAACTAAAGCCGGGGATGAACTATGTCATTCCGATGGTAGAGAATATTTCCTTTAAGCAGACCATCCGCGAAAGGGTAATTGATATTCCACCACAGCAGTGTATCACCCGGGACAACGTCACGATTACCGCCGATGCGGTAGTCTACTGGAAAATCTTGGATATGGAGCGGGCTTATTACAAAGTCGAAAATCTTCAGTCCGCGATGATTAACTTAGTACTGACCCAGATTCGATCGGAGATTGGCAAGCTAGAACTAGATGAAACCTTCACCGCTAGATCACAGATCAATGAATTATTACTCCGAGAACTGGATGAATCCACCGATCCCTGGGGCGTAAAAGTGACCAGAGTAGAGTTGCGAGATATCGTACCAGCCCGCGCAGTATTGGATGCGATGGAAATGCAGATGTCAGCAGAGCGCAAAAAAAGAGCAGCCATCCTGACCTCCGAAGGCGAACGAGAGTCGTCGGTAAATACCGCCCGGGGGCGGGCGGAGGCACAAGTTTTACAAGCAGAAGCCAGTCAAAAGTCAGTGTTATTGGCAGCCGAAGCCGATCGACAGCAACAGATTTTGAAAGCACGCGGTATTGCCGAATCCACTGGCATCATTGCCGATCAACTAAAGAACAATCCCAATGCCCAACAAGCGGTGGAAGTCATGTTTGCGCTGGGCTATCTGGACATGGGGGCAACGATTGGCCGGAGTGAGAGTAGCAAGGTCATGTTTATGGACCCCCGCACAGTTCCAGCAACTATGGAAGGGATTAAATCGGTGATGGGCGATGCCCCACGAGCGATCGCTGATGCCAATTCGCATAATTTACCCAAGTTATAGACGGTGCTGAAATCGTTATTAGCAGCTTGGGCGTTTTACACGAGCTTGCCCGCGCCGCAAAAAATGGAGTTAGATTTTAGCCGTATTGCCCGCTGGGCAACGTTAATGGGCTTGGCGATCGGCGGTATTTTGGCGGGGAGTGACTACGGTTTGGCATTGTGGGGAATGCCATTAGTGGTGCGATCGGCTGTGATAGTGCTGCTGTGGCTAGGCTTAACTGGCGGATTGCACTTAGATGGGGCGATGGATACTGCTGATGGGTTGGCCGTGACGAATCCTGAGCAGCGGCTGGTGGCAATGGCCGATAGCTTGACCGGGGCGTTTGGGGTCATGAGTGCCATCGGCATCTTGGGACTAAAGGTGGTGAGTCTCAGTGCAATTAATAGTAATAGTCGGTGGATTATTTTGTTGGTGATACCAGCGGTGGCAAGGTGGGCGCAGATGTTAGCGGTATCCTTATATCCCTATCTAAAGGCGGAGGGGAAGGGGGCAATGCATCGTCAGGGGGTGAAGCCGTGGCCAGATTTGATGGGTGGGTTGGCGGCTTTGGGGATCGTGGCAATGGTGCAGATTTATTTACAGCCGCAGCAGTGGTTGGTAGTGGTAGCAGTGCTGGTGGTGGGACTAGGATTGAGTTATCCGGTAGGTAAATACTTCGATCGCTGTTTTGGCGGTCATACTGGTGATACTTATGGGGCGGTGGTGGAGTGGACGGAGGCGATCGGCCTGTGTTTATTGACTTTTCCGATTTGGTATCAGTAATGCCTCCCCTCTAAATCCCCCTGAAATTGCGGCCACGATCGTTAGCTACGCCGAGCAAGCCCCAGGATGGCTAAATGACTACATTGACGCTATTTGTTGTAATTGTAACAACACTTTATATTTTCCCTCGTTAACATAGAAGTATAACCAGCTCATGCCCTAATCACTAAAAAAGAGGTGCCATTTATGGCTCTTACTAAAGTTGTTGAAGTGCGTAATTTGTCTTCAGTAAAGGCTGGCATGGTGGAGTTTTACACCCCGCAAACTAGCGATGAAACCATGTTGGTGCAAGTAGCACCGCATAGCATCGACGATATGTTTGTCCATCGTCACCAAACCGATCAGCTCCTGGTCGTAAGGGGGCAGATGGTACTGGTAGTATTACTCGATCGTCAATACCAATATATTTTTCTCACCGATCGCAAACCACAGGTCGTCACCATTCCACCCATGGTACCCCACGCCGCCATTAACTTAAGCGCCGAGCCGTGCATGATCATCAATGCTGTGCAATATCATGGCACTCCCAACAGTAAAGATTATCAACCACTACACCCACCTCTGATCTACGACCTTAACCAAGTGCGCCAATTGATGTCTACAGGAGATTTAGCCCAGGTTAGCTAACTTTAACCTGGGCACCGTGACCGCGTGGATCGCTAGACCTCGGGGCATTAGCAGATGCTGGCGACATCCGAGAAGTTTGGCCGGCGGCGTGTTGGATGGTAGTGCTGGCATCGTTAGCAAGAGGTTGAAGGTGATCGGCAATAATTTCATCTAAGCTCGATCGCAATACGCTGTCCGGTTGTTCACCAATCACCGATCCGAGCATGGCTCCTTGCCGATCAAAAAAGATAAAGTGGGGAATGCCATCCACCCGATATTTCTCGATTTCGGGCAACCACTTGGTGTTATCCACATTTAGCATGGCAAAACTGACCGTTTCGCCATAATCTTTTTTGACCTTGGCCAAGCTGGGCGCCATCGCCTGACAACTCGTACACCAGTCGGCATAAAACTCCATGAGAGTCGGCTTGCCACTGGCTAGAGCCACTTCAATGGGTGTCGCGGCTTGGGCTTGTGCCCCCAGTGATGCTTCTCCTTGCTGAGTTTTCAGACCAAGAAAAAGGGTAATCGCTAAAACAACTGCGGCGATCGCGACGATGATATTGGGCAGCTTGCTGCTGGAGGGTATTTCCTGAGCCATGAGTGATGGAAGACGATAAGGTATATGAGAGCCGTTCTTATTCTAACTTGCTCTCCAACGGAGGGGCTAAGATATGAAGAGTGGCAGTGCATTTCCAAATATGAAAAAACGTCTGACTCTGACTTTTCGCCAATGGGTGAGTCGCGACTTGGCACAAGAAACCACCTCGCCTTTCTGGGAGTCGATGAACGATAATGGAGATTGATAACTACCCAGTGTAAGGGCAATGGCGTACAACAACTTTACCCTCGAAAGTGTCACAGAACAGTTTGATTTAAGTCTTGCCGTCGATGCCTTCTGCCAAAACTTTCCGGCTATTGATCCTAGTGCAACATTCGCCGCGATCTTCTCTGAATGGTTTCCACTCGCGCAACAAGCCAAGTCCGAAAAAGCTAAATCTGAACTATTGGTGAGTCCAATCCTCTTAGAATCTCGTAAACTAGCTGGAAATAAGGTGGAGTTGTTTTCGGGTGAGGAATTTAGCGTTGATCGAGATCGAGGTCTCAATGGTTTTTGTGATTTTCTCTTAAGTAAATCAGCCACTCCGTATATTATCGATGCGCCAGTCATGATGTTAGTAGAGGCCAAGAAGGGAGAACTGGACTTGGGCTTAGGTCAGTGTATTGCTGAAATGATTGCGGCTAAAATATTCAATGAGAGCAAAGGCCGTCCCATTACTCCGATCTTTGGTTGTGTGACCAGCGGTAAGTTGTGGCAATTTTTAAAACTAGAGAATCTGGCGGTGACGATCGATCCCAGTGAATATCCAGTCCTGCCAGTGGCCAGAATTCTGGGTATTCTCAAATGGATGATCGAGTATGTGTGAACTTGATAACGGTACTTGCCCATGACTCGATCGCTCAAAATTCACAGTAGCTGGATTGAAAAAATCAAGCTGTCTCTGCGGCGCAATGGCATTCCCAATCAAAAATCCCTGGCGGCGGAAGTGGGTTTGGCCATCTCGACCGTTAATAATTTTCTCAATGGTAAACCCGTAGACTATGCCAGTTTCAAAGATATTTGTGACTATTTAAATGTCGATTGGCAGGCCGTCGCCGACTGGGGAACTGAGTCCGAGATTCCGCCACTCGCCGATGCCACTATGGTGAGATCTGGGGCGGCACTTTTACCCATTTATATAGAAAGACCACCGATCGAAGCGCGCTGCCTGACGGCAATTGTGCAGCCGTATAGCCTCATTCGGATTAAGTCTCCCCACCAGATGGGCAAGACGATGCTCATCGATTATGTGCTCGATCGCGCCAGCCAACAGGAATATCGAGCCGTTAAAGTCAGTTTGCAAAGTGCTGACGAGGCCGTCTTTTTAGATTTGGATGCTCTGTTGCGGTGGGTCTGCAATAAAGTCAGTCGAAAGTTGCAATTGGCGGTGGTGGCTAACGATCATTGGAGTGAAATATTTGGTAGCAAAGACAACTGCACCGCTTTTGTGGAAGAGCAGATCTTACCCTTGGCCAATGCGCCCTTGATCCTGGCCTTAGATGATGTCGATCGGGTATTTGAGTATCCGCAGATTGCTGCTGACTTTTTTGGATTGTTGCGCGCTTGGCATGAAGAATCGGGCAGGGGGGAATGGTCTAAACTCCGCATGATGATTGCCCATTCCACCGAAATTTATGTGCCTTTACGCAGTGATGAATCACCCTTTAATGTGGGCTTGCCGATCGAACTGCCAGAGTTAACCCTCGGGCAAGTGCAATCTCTGGTAAGGCAGCAAGCATTGCCTTGGAGTATCGATCAGATTGGATTGCTGATGGAGATGGTGGGAGGCCATCCCTACTTGATTAATTTAGCCCTCGATTATGTAAAGCAATACCCGATCGACTTGCCAGAATTTTTGATGCTAGCTCCCACCGAGGCCGCACCCTATGGCAATCATTTGCGATCACTGCGCAATCGGGTCAAACGACAACCCTCTCTGCTGGCCGCCTTGCAAACTTTAATGCAGGCTACTGAGGCAGTAGAAATTGCCTCCGCAGCATCTTTTCAATTGTGTAGTATGGGGTTAGCGATTCGCCAAGGTAACTTGATTGCACCGCGCTGTCATCTCTATCGTCAGTATTTTAGTTATCGCGAAAATTCATAGTTATGGCTTCAACTTATCAATATCGGGTGGGAGGGCATCTGCCGATCGATGCCCCCAGTTATGTGGTTAGAGCTGCCGATCGACAGTTCTATGCTGGATTGAAAGCGGGTGAGCTGTGCTATGTGCTGAATTCTCGCCAGATGGGTAAGAGTAGTTTAAGATTTCGCACCATGAATTTGTTGCAACAGGCGGGAATGGCCTGTGTGGCGATCGATCTCCAGGGTATTGGCAGTCACAACATTACCCCCCAACAATGGTATGCCGGACTGGTCAAACGCTTAATTCAGGGTTTGCAATTAACCACCCAGATCGATCTCCGGTCTTGGTGGCAAGAACGGGAGGTGATTTCACCCGTGCAGCGCTTTAGCGAGTTTATTGAGGTGGTGCTGCCCCAATTTATTGAGCAACCCATCACCATTTTTATTGACGAAATCGACAGTACCCTCAGTCTGGAGTTTGACACCGATGATTTTTTTGCGGCAATTCGTGCATGTAGCGAATTGCCGCAGATTAATTTTGCTCTGTTGGGGGTAGCGACCCCCTCGGATTTGATCAAAGATGGTCGCCGATCGCCCTTTAATGTGGGTCAAGCGATCGATCTACGTGGTTTTCAACCCGAAGAAACTCAACCGTTGCTGGATGGTCTCCAAGATCAAGCCATGCGACCCGAGATCGTCCTGGCGGCAATTCTAGACTGGACGGGTGGGCAGCCTTTTCTCACTCAGAAGCTGTGTAAATTAATTCAAGAGCTGGATACTCCGCTGTCCAGTCATTATGAATCCGAATTTGTCGCCAGTTTAGTGCGATCGAAAATCATCACCCATTGGGAAACCCAGGATGAACCTGAACATCTAAAAACCATCCGCAACTATCTTGTGCGCGGTGGTCAACCGCAGACTTACCACACCCTCAGTCTGTATCAAAATATGTTGAAGCATGGCTCTATTCCAGTTGATCAAAGCCTGTCCCAGACAGAACTACGTCTGTCGGGAATTGCAGTTAAAAGAAATGATCGGCTAGAAATTAGCAATTCCATTTACGCCAACATTTTCGATCAAGTCTGGCTTGATCGGGTGTTAGGAGAATGTCTTCCCTCTGGTGCCACCCTGGTACAACACCAAAAATTACGCCGCAATGTTGCGCTAGGCGCCAGCACGTTGGCAGCTCTTTCGGCGGCGGTAATAGCTGTGAATGGGTGGAAGCAATCCCCTCAAACCAGGCAACGTCCCCCCGCATCAGCTTTAGAGGCATCGCTAGTCTCTAAATCTCTACCCACGGCGACCCACTCTGGCGATTTATCCCCCTCTCAGCCCCCATCGGTCTCGCCACAGCCCAGGGTAATGCAGTCTCCCACAATATCCCCGGCCATCAGCCCAACACCAAAATCCCAAAGTATTCCGGCTGATTTGCCCTCTCTTGATCGATCGCCTGTTCCACCACCTGTGACTACTGGTAAACTGCCAACACCACAGGCCATACCCGTATCACCACCAGCCTTCCAAGAATCGTTGCCCTCAATTAGTATTCCTGCTGTTTCTCCTTCGCCAGAACCATCTTTTCTAAAGCCGATTCAACCCAGTTCACCGAGCTTAGTGGGTGTCATACCGCATCCAAAGCAAGTCCGGCTCCTCTTAAATTCATCAAAATTACGCCGCCAAACCTTAGATTACTCTGGGTCTTTACTGGATGCCATTAAGGCCGTCCAAGAACTGCAACAAATTCAAAGACTCAAACCCCAGATGCAGTTACAGACTCCGGTGCTCAGAAATCTGCAAACGAGTCTCCGCCAAATTAGACGATCGACAGGCAATGGTGTAAATAACCTGGAGTTACAATCCCAGGATCTGGCCACACTGGTAGAAAAAGGTTGCCAAGAACTGCGGGATTATTCAGCTACCCATACCAATCTGGGCACAGAAGTGAATCAAGTCTGTGGGAGTAATTAAAGGAGCCGCTTGAATGCTAATCCGTGCATAACCTCAAAAAGTCAGGGGTAACTCAGGTTTTTCTCAGTTCAGAACTCAGTTGAACCCTTCATATGATGGTTAGTAGGTGGATCACAAAACAAAGTTCACAAGTGAGTAACACTTGCAACTAAATAGTCTGATTTACCCCATTAACTTTACTTTTTGTTATTTCATTCCCAACCCAATTAGGAGTTTCCATTATGAAACGTTTACTCGCCGCTGCATTGATTACAGTTGTCACTGCTGGTAGTACTCTCGGATTGGCATCTGCTGCATCTGCTGGTACGCATAGTCCCAATATCGATCGGCGGGAAGCCCGTCAACAGGGTCGAATTTATCAAGGGGTGCGATCGGGTGCCTTGACCCCCCGCGAAACCTATCGATTGGAGCGTCAGCAGGCCAACATCCGCAATCAGGAAGCCCGCTTCAAATCTGATGGTAATCTTTCCCGTCACGAGCGCAGTGTTTTGCAAAATCGTCTCAATCACTCCAGCAAGGCTATTTATCGGGCAAAACATAACCAACGTCACCACTAAATTGTTGGTGTAGCTTCTCTGCTCAAAAAATTGAGAGCACTCCATAATCTCTAACTCAGAAAAACAAGAATGGCACTCGCTTCCACGAAGAGTGAGTGCCATTTTTGGATGAAGGAACAGAGTAAAATAAAGAGGTGACCGCGATATCTTCCCCATGAAAAAACGTCTGACTCTGACTTTTCCCCGGCGGGCAATCCAAATGCCGGTGGCCTATCGATTGGCCAAGGATTTTAACGTCGCCGCTAATATTATTCGGGCACAGGTGGCTCCCAATCAAATCGGTAAGCTGGTAGTGGAACTATCGGGCGATATTGATGAGCTGGAGGCGGCGATCGAATGGATGCGCTCTCAGGGTATTCAGGTGGGGATGACCAATCGGGAAATCTCGATCGATGAAAATGTCTGTGTAGATTGTGGACTTTGTACGGGTGTTTGCCCGACGGAAGCGCTGTATTTGGAGCCAGTTACCTATAAGTTGGGCTTTGCCCGCTCTAAATGTATTGTCTGTGAGCAGTGTATTCCAACTTGTCCGGTGCAAGCGATTTCTACTAACTTATAGGCAGTAACGCCGGATTAGCCCCAGATAAACCCGAACCCCAACAATAGCCCCGTCACAAAATGCAGCCGCACAGCCAAATACTTGCAAGTTCTAATAATTTCTGGTCGATCGTGATTAGTACGGACAAAATTACAGAGCTGAATCGCGATCGGCAGTCCCAATAAAATTCCGAGCGTGGCTGGTGGAAATACTTTTGCCGCGATCGCCCCCAAAGCCAGCACATACCCACCAATCACCGACCACACTGCCACATCAGCACCTAACTTGGTACCCAATCGGACAATCGGCGACTTCTTCCCCGCCGCCACATCATCTTGCACCTGATGGAAATGCGAGCAAAACAAAATCAGACTAGTTAGGATGCCCATCATAATGCTGGCAATACCAGCAGTGGCATTCACCGCCGACCAACTTTGGGCTTGACTGTAATAAGCCGCCGCCACAGCCAACGGTCCGAAACAGACAAAGCAAATAATTTCACCCACGCCGTAGTAGCCCAACCGGAAGGGTGGCCCTTGATAGGTATAGCCCAAAAAGCAGCACAGCAACACAATGCCTAATACTGTCCAATCCTGCTGCCCCCAGCAGATCGATAGCACCCCACCGATGCCTAGTAGCAAAAACAGATTGCCTAACCAAAACATCAGGTTCCGATTGCCGGTCAGGTTCACCACCGACTCGGCTTTGTGCAGATCAATTCCTGTATCGGAGTCAAACACATCATTGCTGACATTGATCCAAGCCACGATCGCGATCGCCGACAGCAAAAAAGTAGTCAATGTTTGAGCATGAAATTCCTTGGTTTGGGCAATGGCGATCGCGCTGCCTACCCAGATCGGAATCACCGCCACGGTATACATTGGTGGCTTAATCGCCGCCAACCACAGCTTGCGCCGCGACGGAGTTACTTGCTTTACTACTTCTGCCGTTGTCATAATAAAAGAATTAATAAGCTATTTGTGATTCACAATTGTTCATAATCGATCGATAGCCAACAGAGTAAAATGCAAGCGCGAAGCCTTAGTCTGTAATGCTCTCTGCCATCTGAATAGAGTCCTATCTAGCTATATCACAATTTCTTATATGCTCTCAGTTAGCATTGAGAAACCTTAAAAAAACTTCACTGGTTAGCATGACCGTTACTCCCCACCGCCAACTTCATCATAGCTGCGAGGCGATCGGCGAGTTGCTAGGTGCTAACCGCCATCATCCATTGGTCAGCCTGGTTTTCCCGTTGCCCCCAGTTGATCCATTAGTCGCGCTGCAAGCTCTGTGCCAACCTGGGCAGCCCTATTTTTATTGGGAACATGGCAACCAGTCATTTGCTTTGCTAGAAGTCGCCATTGCCCAGAATGTAAATGGCATCAGCAGGTTTGCCCAAGCACAAGATTTTATTCAGAAAATTAGTGATG
The DNA here is from genome assembly GCA_964247125.1 of uncultured bacterium. Lineage (GTDB taxonomy): Bacteria > Cyanobacteriota > Cyanobacteriia > Cyanobacteriales > Chamaesiphonaceae > JAAFHZ01. Next base: position 67,187 of record CAXTSZ010000001.1, on the reverse strand, counting down.
CGATCCATCTCGTAGAACCAGAACATTTTACTAAACCCCGCTTTTATTGCCGTTTTCCGTTTTTCGAGCAGCCACTGTCTGCCCCAGCTGCTTTTAATACCAGCCAGATTTGTTTACCAAAATGGCAGATATCGCGACAGCTTGGCCTCAGCAATTTAGTCGTTAATCTCCAGCTCGATCGATCCTCCGATCTGCGCATGTTGGCGGCTGAGATCATTACGATGATTGAGCAGCTCACACATTTAGCCGGACATAGTTTAGTTGTTAGCTCAGCCGATATACTGCTCCAAACTGAGTTAGGAGCAATCGATCGCTTAGAAGCAGCGATCTCGAAATCCTTGGATTTGATCGATCGGCAGGAACTGCAAAAGATTGTTTTGGCTCATTCTTGTTTAGTCACGTCCTCCCAAGATTTCTCGATACCGCATTGCTTGGATAATCTGCGTCAGCATCACCCCGATTGTTATACCTTTGCGATCGACGATGGCTGGGGTAATTGCTTTCTGGGAGCCAGTCCTGAGCGGTTAGTAAGTGTGCAAGAACAACAGCTAGTTTGTGATGCAGTGGCTGGTTCAGCGCCGCGTAGTCCGTCACCAACAGTCGATGTCCAGCTAGCGCAGCAGCTCCTAACTAGTGCAAAGGAACAACACGAGCATCAATTGGTACGTAATTTCATCGTGAATAGTTTGCAGCAGCTCGGGCTAAATCCCCGCTGGAGTAGACAGCCACAACTATTAGCTCTTACTAATATTCAGCATGTCTGGACTCCTATTCAAGCCGTGCTAAAAGCGGGAATACATCCTTTGGATGTAGTAGCAGCACTGCATCCCACCCCAGCCGTGGCCGGACTCCCCCAGGAACTAGCCTGTACCAAGATTCAAGAATTAGAAGCTGTGGCCAGGTTGCTTTATGCGGCACCGATTGGTTGGATCGATACGGATGGCAATTGTGAATTGGTAGTGGGTATTAGGTCAGCGATGGTGACAGGCAATCAGGCGCGGTTATTTGCCGGAGCAGGGATTGTGGCGGGTTCGGAGATCGATCGAGAAGTAGCCGAAATTCAGCTCAAGTTTCAATCGCTTTATCAAGCTCTTAGTGGTTGAGTTATATTAAGAGAGTGTATACCAAGTTAACAAAACCGGAGCCAAAAGATGTCAGCTGCTGGAGAACAAGGCGTTGCGATGATCCGCTCCGTAGAATTTTATCGATCGCGTATTTTTTGTCGTTGTCCTAAATGCGATCGAAAAGCAATAATTTCCAATACCCCAGAACGAGTGCGGGTATCTTGTTTAAGCTGTACCTACCAAGAAGATCAATCACCAGCTAAATTATACGATCCAGTCGTTGGGGTGGCGCGCCGACCTTGCCCCACTTGCGGGTATTGTTGGCTATCAGCCGAGGTTTACGCCAAAGCAAAAGGTAGACTAAAGCCAACTATTACTGTGAGCTGTCCGGCTTGTAAGCAATCTACTGTTTTGAACTTAACCTGGCAGAACGATATGAGCGATCGCTATAGTAATAGCCCCACGGCTCCATTTTTCGGCTTTCCCCTATGGTTACAAATAGATTGTTGTGACAATACTCTTTGGGCTTATAACGAAAAGCATTTAGCCAGTCTGACAGCTTACATTGCATCGAAAAATCGCGGTGAGTGGCCGATGAAGTCGCGGTTACCAAAATGGATGATTACGGCCAAAAATCGCGATACTGTTTTAAAGTGTTTGGCAAAGCTCGATAAGATGCTAATAGAAGCCTAAGAGCTTTCGTCTGAATTTCCGCTCTACTACCCCACCCCTGACGAAATAATATTATGGCAATTATTACCGGACTATCTGGCAATGAGATTTTTTGTTTACACAAGCAGGGCATGACTCCCGGCGATCTGGTGGTAGGGAACAGTGTGATTTCTTTGGGATTGCTAAATAGTATTGGCTCAGGGCTGAGAACACTGGTGGGCGGTGAGGTTCATCAAGTGACGAAGATTATCGCCGAAGGTCGTCGGCGCTCTTATGCGCGGATTCAGGCGGAAGCCCAACGGCATCGCGGCGTGGGGATTACGGGCGTTTCTAGCGAACTGATTGTGCATGGCACCAATGTTGAGTTTCTATCGATCGGCTCCTGTGTACATCGGGAGGTCGCCACCACCGAGCGCTTAGAATTCTCCACCGCTGCTGACGGCCAAGCTCTCTATTGCCAGCTAGACTGTGGATTTATTCCTAAGCAATTTGTTTTTGGCAATGTGGCTTATTCGATCGGACTAGGCGGGGGGATTGTGGGTAGCTTGCGGAGTTTGGCCAGAGGCGAAATTAAAGAATTCTCGCGTATTTTCAACGAAACTCGGCATCTCGCCCTTCAGCGGATTACCGCTGAAGCCCGGGAGGTCAAAGCAAATGCCGTAGTCGGCATTAAAACATCGATTTTGCCGTTTGCGGGTATGCAGGAAATGGTGATGATTGGCACGGCCTCGCATCATCCCTTGTTACCAGATAACTATCGCCAGCAGCCGATTACTAGCGATCTAACCAATGAGGAAATGTGGAATCTCATCAATCTGGGCTATATGCCCGTGCAATTGGTTTTAGGGGTTTCGGTATATTCGTTAGGGCTAATTGGCGGGATTTCTTCGTTCTTTAAGTCTTTTGTGAGGGGTGAAATCAAGGAACTGACGAGTCTCATCTATGAGGCTCGCACCGAGGCTTTGAAGCATATTGAAGCCGATGCGCAGCGCTGTGGGGCCGATCGCGTAGTCGGGGTGAAGACTTATGTGTATAACTTAGGCGGTGGGGTGATTGAGTTTTTAGCGATCGGCACTGCCGTGAAAAAAATGCCAGGGATTCAGACGGCTTCCGAGAATTTATTACCACAAGCGATTATTCGCGACCAAGATACGTTCATTAACACCGCCGAGACCGCCTACCGGGCTTCTTTGAGCTAGCTAATTGATGATTGAGATAAAATATTGTTACCTGATCATTTAAGAGGTCATGCCCTGTGAGTACCCCCACCACCCTGTATCCAGTCCATAAAGTTAGTTCATGGCCCAGTGCTACTTGGACAGAATATCTGCATCGCCTCGAAAATCCGGTAAGCGATCGAGAGCAAGTTTTTTTCAACCTCAATAAAATTTGGGTCGATATGGGCAACGAAGGCATCAATCACTCTCGCTTTAATAAATTGTTAACAATGGTCTTGTTTATCTGGTTATCCAGACAAGCTGATGTCAAGTTTGATCTCTTGGGTGGCTGTACGATCGAAAAGCCTGCTACGCAAGGTGCTGCACCCGATGAAGTTGTTTACATTGGTGGCAACTCCCCGCGCTGGCAACCGGGTGAACCACGCCGAGTTAACTTAGAAAGGTGGCGAGTACCAGATTTAGTAGCAGAGATTTCCGATACTACTTTAGCGATCGACTTAGATGAAAAGAAGCAATTGTATTTGTCTTTGGGCATTCCCGAATATTGGGTAATTGATGTGCGTGGTCGACAAGTAATGGCTTTTCGGCTCATTGATGGTTTGTATGAGCAATGTAGTGAATCGGTGGCTTTAAAAGGATTGCCGATCGATCTCCTCGAACAAACTCTCGCTCAAATGGATAACGACAACGGGAACGCCGCTCTCTGGTTTGCTGACCAGATTCAAATCAACCAATCTTCATCTTCAGATAGTTCACAATATTAAAGCACTACATCAATTATCCAAATTCTCATGCAGTCGATCGCCGATCTCCGTCTAGATTATACTCAAGCTGGCCTGGAGACAGGAGACTCCAATCCTTTTCAGCAATTTCAAGTATGGTTTCAACAAGCCCTGGATGCCAAATTACTAGAACCCAATGCCATGACCCTGGCGACCGTGACAGCCACCGGCCAGCCCCATGCCCGGATTGTATTACTGAAAGGCTTTGACGAGCGCGGATTTGCTTTCTATACCAACTTCCAGAGCCAGAAAGGTCAAGAACTAGCACTCAATCCTCACGCTGCTCTAGTTTTTTTGTGGAAGGATTTGGAACGACAAGTGCGGGTCACCGGGAAAATCGAACGAGTCGCCGATGCTGAAGCCGATCAGTATTACCATAGCCGTCCCCTCGGTAGTCAATTGGGCGCTTGGGCTTCGCCCCAAAGTGAAGTGATTCCGAACCGACAGTTTTTAGTCGATCGCCTGGCGCAGTTTACCGCTCAGTACCAGGATAAAGAAATCCCTCGCCCAGCGAACTGGGGAGGGTTACGAGTAGTACCATCCGAAATTGAGTTTTGGCAGGGACGCACCAGTCGTCTACACGATCGGCTGCGCTATCAATTACAACCAGCGGGTAACTGGCAGATCGATCGGCTAGCGCCTTAGCCCAACCGATAAAATTCTTTGGCATCCCGAGAGTAGCCCCAAGCCACACCTTCGGGATCGCGATTTCTTGTCCATTCGCTGAAGCTGACATCTGCCCGCCGCTTATAAATAGTGCTGGCATGGACATCTAAGCGTTTAGCTAAATCAGCCTGACTGATGATCTCATGCCCAGATGCGTTGTTAATTTCCGGGGCAATCACGCTAGCTTGCTCTACTTCTTCTGAGTCGGCAACTTCAGCATGTTCAGCATTGAAAATACCACGCAGAGCTTGACCAAAAGCAGAAATTGGCAAAATTTCTTCTGGTTTAGCCGGCACATCAATCACAGGCTGAACAGGAGTTTCCGTGATATCAACAGGCTCTGTGAGCATTTCCACCATGGTCTCAGGGGCGGCAGCATCGATCGGTTCTAGCACAGTCTCAATAACTGTATTGTCGATCGCGACCGGCACTGGCTCTATCTCAGTGGGGGCTAAGGGAAGTGGAGCAGTGGCTACTTCTAGCACTGCGGTAATAGGCGGTGACTGATCGGCAGCTGGTTGAACGACTGGTTGAATAATCGGGGTTGGTAGCAGCGTCGCTACCGCAGCCGGCGGTGCATCAAACTCAGCCAACTTTTGGGTAGCGGTAGGATTGGGATTAATGCCACTAAAAACATTTTCGAGGGAATTGACAGTCAAAAAGTTATAAACGATGCCCTGACTAGCAGATTGTTGGCTAGTCCCACCAAATTCAACAGCTTTACCAGATAAGTAGCGATTAGCTACTTTACCAGTAATGTTAGCGCGGACTGATAACTCTAGGGACGTAATGCTCCCCTGTTTTTCAATAATCAGTTGATTGAAGAAAGGATTGACTTGCTGGGAGAGTTGAGCCAATTGGTAGCTTTGCCACACGTTATTCCCAGTGAATAGCAGTGCAGCACCCACAATAAATGGCCAAGCTACAGACACAAACACAGCAAAAAATGCCACTGGAATCAGAACCAGTAGAAATCCTGATGCAGTATTGTCGTGTTTAACCGTTTGTTCAGGCATTGGGCCTTTAATTTTTCAAGTATGTTGATGCCAAGACATTTTAGGTGATTCTTGACACTCATTAACAGAGTTCAGCCCAAATAGCAACATTGTGCAATGTTTTCAGACCCAATCCAAAATCGCTGTGGCAGTTAGTTGGGGCTGTTCGAGATGGGGAACATGACCACACTGGGACATCCAGATCAACCGATTATTTGATAAAAAATGCTGGAATTGTTGGGCATCTTTAGTACCCAAAATTTTATCGTTCTCTCCCCACAAAATCAGGGCGGGTTGTTGAATGGCAGCCAGACGATCGCCATAGTAACCGTAGCCCCCGCTCTTGGTAAAGGCCATTAATGCTTTGCCCCAATTCTGGTCGCATAAGTGGAGGGCAGCACAAATCTGGGCATCGGAGCTAGCCCATTTGGGGTCATAATAAGCGGCCTGACTAATGCGCTGGCGGACACGCCCATTACTTAAGAAGGCCGTGGCTAGCCGATCGAGCGGTGGAAACATCAATTTACCGATGGTTGGTGGTTGGGTGAAACCAGCACTGTCGATCAGTACTAACTTGGCAACGGCCTCGGGATAGGCCAACGTAAAGTCGATCGCAGTTGCGCCCCCCATCGAAGCGCCGATTACCACCATCGGCCTTTTAATTACGGTTTTCCAGAATTGGTGAAGATGACTCCGGATCAGAGTGGGGCTATAGTCTAATCCCAGCGGCCTGTCGGTAAAACCAAATCCCAATAAATCGATCGCCCAAGCTTCCCCCGTCAACAGCGGGAAGAGCCGCCGAAACTCTAATAAAGAACTATCAAAGCCATGAATGAATAACATGGGCGTACCGCCATGGCCTTGTCGCACAAAGCTAGTCGACACTGGCCGAGAACTACCGGCGATGGACACTGGCTGGAATTGAATTTTTTGGAAAAAATCGATCGAGGTCTGCTCGGTCAATTGTTGCGCAGCGGCAATCACGGCACTAGATAGCATCAAATTCATGAAGTAGAGCAATCCAAAGTCTACCAAAATTGCCCTCATCCCAGTTTGGGAGAGGGCAAATATTTCTATTTAGCTGTTCTACTGACTAACTGAATCTACTGGCACAGCGTCAATGTCTATCGGATTACTGGCAACAGTTTCAGCCTGGGTGTTTGACCTTTTACTGTTTTCTTTGAGTTTAGCAGCAGCTAACTGGGACAATTCAGCTACCAACAAACCAATGACAATTGTGTCATCGATCCAACCCACAATCGGAAAAACATCAGAAGCAAGATTTATCGGACTAACTAAATAAGCGATCGAAGCTGCCACTACCCACCAACGATACTTGGGGTTTTGGAGTAGACCGCGATACCAGTTGTAGAGAGATTGGATGGAGAAATTCATGAGTTAGTTAACCTGGTTGGTTCAACACTTATCATCATGCCAGACAGTAGTGGAAGCTATGGGGATGGAAACAACACTGCCCAATTCGTAAATACCGCCCTTACAGCCCTCCGACGCTACACGAACGCCACTGATGCTAGTGTCACAGGATCTTGACCCGGTACAGAGACTAGCTGATAGCCAGCATTAGCGGGTGACACGATCGAAATAAACACAAAAGGTTCATCACTGTCATTAAAAACACCATGCACCAAGCCAACATGAGCAATAACCACATCGCCCGCTGTGATCGACTGCTTTGTGCCTATTTCATCTAGGTAATAGACACCGCTACCGCTCAAAATAGTCCAAGTATCTTGTCCAGCAGGATGAATATGAGCGGGGATTTCTTGCCCTGGTTGGATGTACCAAGCTACAACAACAGCATCCTTTGACTCGGTTACGACTGAGCGCAGGGGATCACCGTCGGCGGGCTGAAAAAATTTAGAGCTTTTGAATATTCTGGTGATACTCATGTTGTTCTTTCTCAATACTAGTGAGGGAATACTCTGTATAATCGGATTCTCTCACTAATCACATAGCATCATTGTCTTATCAATAACATTCTGGCAATTTTCAAAAGTACATGAGATCTGTCTACTTCTTTTAATCGCAATGTTCTTAAGAACATCGCCAATATCTAGCATAAATTATGAACATTACAATTACATCCACTGACCCCCAAGATCTGATTCTGACTCGGCAAGATATCAATATCATCGTAACAGGTGATAGCCGAGACAATATCATCGATGCGCGCGATGATGGCGGCAACAACCAGATTTTGGGTGGGACAGGCATCGATACCGTCTATGCGGGTCTTAACGATCAGCTGGATGGTGGTGCCGGAAATGACTTGCTCGATGCCAGTCGTGGCCGAGGTGGTAATAAGTTATCGGGCGGAGCTGGTGATGATCGGCTATTAGCTGGTAAAAATGATCTGTTAATTGGTGATGGTGGTAACGATACATTAGATGCCAGTCAAGGGTTAGGCGGCAATAAATTATTTGGCGGAACTGGTGATGATGAGCTATTTGCGGGTATCAATGACCTACTGTCTGGAGATGCTGGTAATGACATCTTAGATGCTGGGGTGGGGGGAAATACGCTCACGGGGGGTACCGGTCGCGATCGCTTTATTTTGGCGGATACCACTTTACCGACCAGTGTCAACACCATTACCGACTTTAAAGCCGGCTCCGATACTCTGGAATTAGTGAACATTGCCAGTATCAATAGTGACATCACCCGGCTGACGGCGACCATCCAAGGCGGCGATACCCTACTGAAATTAGGCAATGTAGATATCGCCCTGCTGAAGGGGATTCAAGCTAGTTCGATTAATGATGTATTAAGAACTCCAACGTCACCATTCAAGCCCCTCAGCAACAATGTTGTTCAATTCACCACTGATGTGGATAGCAATCTGGTCAAGTTCTCACCAGTGTCCCGGCAGGGCGTGAGTTTGGACGAAATCGGTGTTTTTGTGGTTGATGATAGTCTCGGTCGCATCAACGGACTCACCGCCCAGGATGCTGGTTACTCCCTAGCAGCGATCGATCGCTCGCAAGTAATTTTTTCCACCCTCACTGACAATTTCTTTGATGCGGCGGCAGTCCGTAATCTGAGTTTTGCCTCCGACCAAAACTTACGCTTTTATGCCATCAATGGAGCCACTACCGCTGATGTTAAGGCCGACATTGCAGCCGGGAGAACACCCACCAAACTAACTATTGGCGATGCTAGCGAATTACAAATAGCCACCAGTAACAATCAACTCAGCCTGAGCTGGCTAAAGCTTAATAGCAAAGTAGTATTGCAAACAGGCTTAAACAGTGGTGTTGCTCCGATCGGGACGGCTCTTCAAAGCCAGCAAGACTTGATCGATCTGCGGAATATTTTTCAACCGGTGTCCGCGAGCTTTACGCTCCAGAGCGATGCCAGCTATCGCGATCAAGTAGGATTTTATGTAGTAGACGATGCCACTACTGGCCGGATTGGCACTCTCCAACCCGGTGATGTAGGCTATGCGGCCGCTGCCGTCCGCAACAGTGTGGTCAATATTGATAAAAGTCAGACCACTGGTCAGCTGTCCCTCACTGGTAATCAGGTATTGGCTCCATACCTCATTGCCAATGGGACAGCTAGCGATTTCTTAGCAGCAACAGCGGGAGTGAATGCTTATTTCGCTTATTTAGGTGCCAACTCCGACAAAATCGATCACATCCGACTGCTGGGTGACAATCGCTTTGGCTTTGAAGACTTAGCTGGTGGTGGCGATCGAGACTTTAACGATGTCGTACTACAAGTCAAGCTCCAGTAGCAGGTTCTCTCGACTAGGCTCCTTCCAAAGGAGCCATCGTCAGTCCAGCCCGGCGCAATTGTTGATGATAGAGTTCCGCCTGCTCTTGCGGACCAACCCAGGCGATCGCTTGACCTTCCTCATGAACTTGATTAGTTAAATCCCAAGCATGTTCATCACTCATCCCCGGAATATAAGTCACCAGGCAGTGATGAACATGCTCAAAGGTATTAAAGTCATCATCTAACACAATCACTTTGAAGTTGGGATAGGTTTTTTTGGTGGTTTCTTTGACCCGATCGGGAGTAGCAACTGGAGTCATAGGTTCACAAGTATGTAAGGACAGAGATCCAATTTTAACGAAATCATCATAGTGTCTATCCTAATTCACTAGCTTGATTTTTGCGGCGGCGACAGCGATCAGAGCAATATTTAACCTCGTCCCAGCATTTTTCCCATTTCTTACGCCAGGTGAATGGTAAATTACAGACCAGGCAGATTTTAATCGGTAGATCAGATTTGGCTCTTTGTCTTGGCATGAGTAATAAATAGTATGGAGTTAAATCAAGTCCGCATTGTTTTGGTGGAACCAGCCGGAGCACGCAATGTCGGTTCGATCGCGCGGGTCATGACCAACATGGGATTGAGTCAGCTAGTCATCGTGAATCCGCAGTGTGATTTAGCCAGCACCGAAGCTTTGCATATGGCCGTACATGGTCAACAGCTCCTGAGCAACTGTGCGATAGTACCAGATCTGCCTACCGCTCTGCGGGGATGCCAACGGGTAGTAGGGACAACATTTCGCCAAGACGACTTACCCCGACTGCCGCAATCGCCCCCGGCGGCGCTGGCTTGGTTACTAGAGATTCAGGAGCCGACTGCCCTAGTTTTTGGGCGCGAAGACAATGGCTTGAACAATCAGGAGCTAGACTACGCCCAGCGCTATCTACGCATCCCCGTATCCCCAGCTTACACATCCCTGAATCTAGCACAGGCAGTGGGGATTTGTGCTTACGAACTATGGCAACTCAGTCTCAGCCAGCGCCCCCCAGAAGTTTTACCCCTGGTGCCCGAGCTAGCCACAGTAGATCAGCTCGATCGCTATTATGAACAGCTCGAAACGCTACTGCTCGATATTGGCTATCTGCAAACCACAACAGCCCCGAGCCGCATGGCCAAATTGCGGCGGCTATATGGTCGAGCCGAGCTATCTTGTAACGAACTGGCACTACTGCGGGGAATTTGTCGGCAGATGACTTGGGCATTAAGCCGGCCAGAGGAGCTAGTCGCGCCCCCGCAGAACTAACATCTGATCGACTTTCACCTTGCGCAGAATTGTGTTTAGTGGTTGAATGGTTATCTGCATATATTTGGGGGTGTGGCGGAATGGTAGACGCGCCAGACTTAAAATCTGTTGGCTGTCATGGCCGTGCGAGTTCGAGTCTCGCTACCCCCACTAGATTGAAATCAATTGAAATCAGCAGTTCCCGTTGCGAATTGTAACGTGGGTATGCCAGGTGCTGTAGTTTTTCTGCAATACTTAGAGGCTGAAATATATATTTTTACTCCTGGGAGAGCAGTCTCATGCGGGATGCTGTTACAAATTTAATTAAGTCCTACGACATCGCTGGTCGATACTTCGATCGGAATGCTTTGGATAGCTTAAAAACCTATTTTGATACTGGAGCGGCGCGCATCGCTGCCGCCGCCATCATTAATAGCAATGCCGCCTCGATTGTCCGTCGAGCCGGTTTGCGCCTCTTTGAAGAAAACCCAGAACTCATTCGTCCGGGGGGTAATGCCTATACTACTCGCCGTTACGCCGCCTGCCTCCGGGATATGGACTACTACCTACGTTATGCCAGCTACGCGATTATCGCCGCTGATAACCATGTGCTAGATGAACGGGTGCTGCAAGGCTTACGGGAAACCTACAATTCCTTGGGTGTGCCGATCGCGCCAACGGTAGTAGGGATCCAAATAATGAAAGATATCGTCAAGGAGGAATTAGCAGCAGCTGGCATGAATGACACCAGCTTTGTGGATGTACCTTTCGATCACATCACCCGTGATTTTAGTGAGCAAGATCTCTAAGAACTTACTCTTTAAGTCAATTAAATAAAGTCAATAAAAAAACAGCTCTTTGGTTCTTTCCAACAAAGAGCTGTTTTTTAATAACCGTAAAAAAATTATGCTGTAGCCCAGCCTTCTAGGTGTAGAGGAACTAAATCACCAGCTGTTGTCCAACCCAGCAGCATCGATTCATCAACTTGAATCAGCTTTCCCGAAATACAACACCGTTCTTCAGTCTTAGCAATTGCTGGCATCGTCGCCCGAATGTCTTCGACCGTGTATCTTTGTTGATATTCGCCAGATTTTTGCTGCACAAATCTCCACAAGACATCTCGAATTAGGGCTTGGTAGCCTTGGTGCCCAGAAATTTCTTTTAGTTTCTCTTTCAGCTCCCGCTCTAAACGGATGCTAGTCACTTCCATCTCCGTGGTAGGAACCCGTTTGACTATCGTGCCCATCATCATTAAATTAATTCCCCAAAGGGTACAAGGTGTTAGTAGTACGATTGTAGCGCAGCTCTAGTGGGAAGGAAATGGGGAGATTGTTCGGCAAACCGAGTGATAAATCGTATCCAAATTCTCATTGGTGAGATGTAAGGCTCTGCCAGCCTCAGATTCTAACTTAAAAAAGATTTTGAAAGTTTTTTGGAAAGTTTCCGGAATTGAGTGAATCGCGCTTGTATCAGTAAGGATATAGCAGCTCCAAGCGCAGTATCTGTTTGAACCTTGGCTTCCCAAAGACGATCCGAACCTGGCATTCAAGGCACTATGTTAACTTTCTTTAAGCAAAGATTAAATAACATGCTTCGAATGTGGGGCAAGATGACAGTCACCAATTGACAAAACGAGCATAAATTTATGTTGTTCTGTCTCTCAAACCCAGCTGAATTAAGGAGATCACCAAAATCATGTTAAAACTAGCATATACAGATACCGATCTAAATATTGAAAAACTGACAAATTCTGTTGAAGACTGGATTAGCCAACGGGTCTTACTAGCCTTGCGCGTGGGTAGTCTAGTATCGGTTGAGCCGATCCATGCAGCCTTTGGTCTCTCCACTAATATGGATGGTTGGACTGAATTAGAGTATTTAATATGCCGTGAGGCCAGTGAAGTTGTGTCTTTATCGGTTTGTGATGCCGATGTGATTGAAATTGGCCTGGAGGGCTACTGGTTATCGTCTGGCACGCCTAGTGATGAAGGAGTATTTGTCACTCATTTGCCAAATGTAGTTGAAACAGCCATTCAAAAAATGTGGCAAGCTTCTAGACAGAAGCAGCCCGCGATCGAACACTGCTATCGCGACTAACTTAGCCGGCATCCATTAATACTTGCCAGTTAAGATGTTTACCCACTAAATCGGCGACAGCATCTAAAGCGAGATCTCTTTGACTAGCATAATCCATCACCTGAGTAGCCAATGGTTCTAAGCCCTGCTGTTGCCTAATTTGGTTGAGCCAAGCTCTACGCCACTCGCCATGATCAAAAACGCCATGCAGATAGGTGCCCCAGATCCGGTCGTCTAGGACATAACCCAGATCATCATCGCTGAAGAGTGGTTGAGATGAATTTGAACTCAGCCAAGTCGTAATGCCCTGGTGAATTTCGTAGCCACAGACTGAACTACGAGTTAGAAAATACTTAGAATCTACCTGACGCTGGCGGATCACTTTTTGCTGATCGATGGTAGTCTGCACGGGCAACAATCCCAAACCAGCCACCTTCCCGACCCAACCTTCTAACCCAGCAGGATCACTGATCGTGATCCCGAGCATTTGCAAACCACCGCAGATGCCCATTAATACTCCCCCACTGGCGACATGTTCGTGAATCATATTAGCCAGACCCGAAGAGTGTAGCCATTGACAGTCGGCAATAGTGGTTTTAGAACCAGGAATAATCAAAGCATCAAATTTTTTGTGGGGCTGGGGCCGATCAAGATAGGTTAGTTGCACCGTCGGTTCGGCCATCAGCGGGTCAAAATCGGTAAAATTGGCCATGCGTGGCAACCGCATCACGCCAATCTGAAGTTCGGCCTGGGGTTTAATAATTTGTCGATCGAACAAATCCAATGAATCCTCCGCTGGCAGTTGCGGCTGAAAGTAGGGGAGCACCCCGAGCACGGGAATACCAGTGCGGTCTTCGAGCCAGTCTAAACCCGATTGCAACAAAGACTGCTGGCCGCGAAATTTATTAATCACAAAGCCTTTAATCAACTGACGTTCGGCTAGAGTCAATAACTCTAAAGTGCCAACAATGTGGGCAAACACGCCGCCGCGCTCAATATCAGCCACCAACACAGTATTGGCGTTGAGATAACTAGCCACCCGCATATTGGTCAAATCGCGGTGCTTGAGGTTGATCTCAGCGGGACTGCCCGCGCCTTCACAAACAATATAGTCGTAATCTTGCTGAAGTTGATCTAAACAACTAGTAATAGCTTGCCAACCGCGATCGAAATACTGCTCATAATAGTCAGCAGCGCCGACCTGCCCAACAGGTTGCCCCATCAGTATTATCTGGGATGTCATATCGCCCTGGGGCTTCAGCAAAATAGGATTCATCCTGACCTGCGGCTCTACGCGGGCAGCCCAAGCTTGCACGGCTTGGGCATGGCCAATTTCGCCCCCATCAGCTGTAACATAAGCATTCAGAGCCATGTTTTGGCCTTTAAATGGCGAAACACAATGGCCTTCACGCACCAACAGGCGACAGATTGCCGCTGTCAACAAAGACTTTCCCGCGTGAGAGGTCGTCCCCACCACCATGATGGCGGGCACTAAACGATCGACCGCAACCAGCGGTTGGTAAAATTGGCCCAGCGATCGCGTTTACTCGGCGGCGGGAAAGATCGCTCATCCCATTTTTCTACTAGCTGAAGACCCAGTGGGGTCAGCCGAAAACTATCGGTCAAACCCTGCCCATCTACTTCACGGCGCAGAATACCGACCTGAATTAACCAGACCAAATTGCTTTCGGCTACCAATTCAGTCAATCGCCGCTGAGTATAGCCTAATGCCACACCACTGTGACCAGCCACCTTGAAAATAGACACACCTCGAGCGCGCATTTCTTGAAAAAGCTGAATATTAAAGGGCAAGCAGCGTAAGGCGATCTCTGCCCGCTGGCAGGTCGTAGGCGAATAAGTGATGGGTCTAGGAGGGTTCACAATTTTTTGCTAAAAACATTCAAAGTCTGAAATGTCATTGTAACTAAAGTCTAGCCAAACACCATCAGCTAGAACTTCAGCGGCCAGCAGGTGATGCAATTTGCCAACCACCATTAGTTCGATCGCCAGTATTCGTTAAAACCATGACACCAGCTGGAGCAAAAGCTAAAGGCTGTAACGTAGTTGAATCACTGGTAAGTGCTGCAACTATGCCCATCAAAGTATGATTGTGTGCTACAATAAGCACAGAATTTTGAGACTGATTGATAAGTTGATCAGTAACTTGAATTGTCCTCGTTGTCAGTTCAGCGGCTGTTTCTGGGTACTTAGGCGAAACCTGAGACTGGTAGTTTAAATCAATCGGGAAGCCCCCATCAACCAGTGATTCGATCGGTAAGGTTTTAGGTAACCAGGGAGACCATTCCCCATGCAGCCACTCTCTCAATCCATCTTCGATCTGGATAGATAGACCCAGTGACTTAGCAATAGGATAAGCAGTTTGCAGGGTACGGAGGTAAGGAGAGGTGAAGATTTGTTGGACATGAGAATTTTTTAGTTGAGGAACCAGTTCTAGAGACTGTTGCCAGCCCAGTGCTGATAGCGGTGGATCGTAGGGCAAAGCAGCGGTCTCAAACCACTCCGGTTGAATAAAATCTAGTCGGTGAGCATGTCTAACTAGCCAAATGGTGAGGTTCATGAAGATGATTAATGTAAGAAATAATTTAGCATTAGGGCAAGATTGGTGGCCAGCAACATGTCTCGACCCGAATCATTACTTAGATAGCAGACATTTTTGGCTAGCTAGGATACCGTAAAAATACCTAGAATTTTATTGCATAGCTCCGTAATTATATGTAAAGTATAGTAACGAACATTGAGAAATGTTACACTTATTAGAGTGAACGCTCTCATTTCCTGAGTGGCCAATAGTGAAAGCCTGATAGGGATAGGTTAGGAAGGTCACATTTCCAACAATCCCTCTGCTCAGAAAAGTTCCAAATCAACTGAATTTGTGGCATTAAACCGTTTAAGCCCAGACGAACAATCTGTATTAAACCTATATCCCATCTAAAGCCATGAGAACAGCCCTAGCATCGACAGATACAGTTCGTACTTACCTTCGTGAAATTGGCAGAGTGCCCTTGCTCACCCATGAACAAGAAATATTGCTAGGCAAGCAAGTGCAGCAGCTGGTTGCGATGGTCTCTATCAAAAATCAGTTGGTTGAAGAACTTACTCAAGAACCCACATTGGCACAATGGTCAGCGGCAGCGCAGATGGAACCAGCGGATTTGCAGCGGGTAGTAGCCGCTGGCGAGTTGGCCAAACGTAAGATGGTGGAAGCCAACTTGCGGTTGGTGGTATCGGTAGCGAAAAAATATATCAAGCGGAATATTGATTTATTAGATTTGATTCAAGAGGGTACGATTGGAATGCAGCGCGGCGTGGAAAAATTCGACCCCAGCAAAGGCTATCGTTTTTCAACCTACGCTTACTGGTGGATCCGGCAGGCCATTACGCGCGCCATCGCCGAAAAAGCCCGCGCGATCCGGCTACCCATCCACATTACCGAAAAGCTGAACAAGATCAAGAAAGCCCAGCGGTCGCTGGCTCAACAACTCGGTCGAGCGGCCACTGTACCAGAACTAGCTACCGAACTAGAGTTAACGCCCAAACAAGTCCGAGAATACCTAGAACGAGCTAGGCAACCGCTATCTTTAGACCTGCGGGTGGGTGACAACCAAGATACCGAGCTGGGAGATCTGCTTGAAGATCCTGGTGTATCGCCAGAGGAGTTTGTCATTCAATCTTCTCTCCAAATGGATTTGGAGAAGATGATGGCCGAGCTATCCCAACAGCAGCAACAGGTCTTAACGATGCGCTTTGGTTTAAATGATAGCCAGCCATTAACCCTAGCGAAAATTGGTGAAATGCTAAACATTAGTCGGGAACGGGTACGGCAAATTGAACGGGAGGCGATCGCCAAGTTACGCAAACGCAAAGATGATATCCGAGAATACGTAGCCTAAATAGGTTTGAAAGCAGCAGAGAGGAATCAATATCGCTCTGCTTTTTTTGAGACCGCAGACTTGTCACAAACTGACACAATCCATGTTATGTTTGCCTAGGCTGGTCGTGTGAATATTTTTTCTATCGAATTGAAACAAAATAGTGTAGAAAAGCATCTATACAATAGATAGCTGTCCATTTTTACCTATCTTGGGTGATTGGCAAACGTTCCTGAGGATTTTACATCGTGAGATTGCCGTTCATCGCAGTTGCTACCTGTGCCTTAGTTTTATTGGCATCACCTGCCCAGGCTGGTCAGTTAAAAACTTGGCAATTGTCTAGTGATGGCAAGAGATTATCGTTTAGAACCGATGGGGGTGTCCAGCCAAAAGCTTTGCTACTGTTTTCGCCGACTAGATTGGTAATTGATCTGCCAGCAACTAGCTTCCCTCGTCCAACTGTCACGCAGAAGCTATCAGGCTACTACAATACCTTGCGCGTGGGTCAATTTGACGGCAACACGACTCGTTTAGTTTTAGAAGTCCGACAGGGGTATACACTCAACCCTAAACAAATTAACTTTACTGGGTTAAACCCGATCGACTGGGTAGTAGATATTCCCAATCCGACGGTCGGCAACACCCCCAGCCTTTAGTCCAATCATCTCACCCTCGCAAGTAGGAGCAAAAACTCGTGAAACTAAACTGGTTGTTACCCAGTATTTTTGGCTCGTTACTAGCAGCGCTGCCTGCCCATGCCTCGGAAATCCTCTCTTGGAAATTCGATCAAAACAGCAAGCATTTGGACTTTGTCACAGATAGTCAGGTGAAGCCAGAGGCAAATTTATTGGCAGATCCAGGCAAGCTCGTAATCTCTTTACCGGAGACCCAACTCAACCAGTCTACCTATCGTCAAGCCGTTGGCAAGGGATTTAAGGAGCTACGGATTGGCTACAACGCTGAGAACCGTACCACCAATTTGGTGTTTGAGCTAGAACCGGGTTACTCGATCGATCCGCAGCAGATATTGATTAAAGCAGATAGTTCTAATCATTGGTCAGTGCGACTGCCCGATGCTCAAATAAACCGAGGTGCGATACCCACTGGCCGAGTGTCTGTTTTTAGTGAAACAGGTGCGTTAGTTGTTCCGGAGCGGCAGGTTACAACCAGCGTGATGACAGGAGTAAGTAGCTCTCCGCCACCCACTAGTTCAGCCACATCCATCGCCGCTGCCAATCTCCCAGTAACCATTAGTGCCATCGAAGTTGATACTCAATACAACCGCGTGCTCATTCGGGGCAGTCGTCAACTGACCTATAACGGGGGCTGGGATGCCAAAGCAGCCGTCTACCGAGTAGTTATTCCCAATGCTAAATTAGCTAGTGGCTTCCGGTTCCCGTCCCAAAATGAGATTAACCTACAAATTTTTGCGGTGGGTGCTAACTCGGTACAAATCGAGGTGCGGCGTTTCGATCGAAATCAGATCGGTCCGCTAGTACAGTACTATGCTGGTCAAATTTTATCTCTACCCTATGGATCTGCACCCAAGCCAGTGGTAATCGACACGCGCCGCCCACCGGTAGTGGTTGGAAAACCCACCGGGACAATGACAATACCGGTAGGGCGGCCAGTCAATCGCCAAGTATTGGTGATGATCGATCCCGGTCATGGTGGTAAAGATTCTGGCGCTATTGGACTAGGCGGCACCAGGGAAGTTGATATTATTTTACCGATCGCCAAGAGAGTGGCTAAAATCTTGGAAAGCCAAGGTATTCGGACTAAATTAACCAGAGATAGTGACTATTTTGTGGGTTTAGATGAACGGGTAGCATTATCAAATAGCTCCAATGCGACTATTTTTGTGAGCATTCATGCCAACTCCATCGATAACCGTCCCGATGTCAATGGTCTAGAGACCTATTACTATGGCCCAGCGGGTGGAAAATTAGCCGAAGTGGTACATCGCAATGTCCTCAGTACCGTCACGCAGAAAGGATTTTATTTGGGCAACCGGAATACGCGCAGCGCTCGTTTTCTAGTCTTGCGTAAATCACAAATTCCAGCCATTTTAGTAGAAACGGGCTATCTAACTAGCGAAGCTGAAGTGGCCAGACTACGGCGCGAAGATTATCAAGCCCTAGAAGCTGAGGGAATTGCCAAAGGCATTATTGAATATCTGCGTCAGCAATAGAAAGATAAGCTAAATGACGATTGATCGCGTTTATTGATATCCGAAAATAATACAAATACATGAACTCAATTTGTTAAAGACATGATACAAATGGTTGGAGTGTTTTAGTGCTCCATTTTTCATTTGACTGAGGTTTACCTTGTTGATTGTCCCTGTCACCTCATCGCCGTCCAGACCGACGGCTAGTGCCCAAATCGGTGTTTTCGATAGCGGTGTGGGCGGTTTGACGGTTTTACAGGAGCTGCACAAGCAATTGCCCGATGAATCGGTTTTGTATTTTGGCGATACGGCGCGTGTACCTTATGGCGATCGCGAACCCAGTGAAATAATCCAGTTTGTACGCGAAATCTTGACAATGATGGCACAGCGCCAAGTAAAGATGGTGCTGATGGCCTGTAGTACCGGCTCGGCCTTAGCCTTAGATTTGGTGCGCGATGAGTTTGACTTCCCCATTGTAGGTGTAGTTAAACCAGGAGCCAGGGCAGCGGTACAGGCGGGTCAGCGGATCGGAGTTATTGCCACCCAGGCCACAGTCAAAAGTCGGGCGTATAGCAACGAGATACGGCGCTGCAACCCCAATGTACAGGTGTGGGAATTAGCCTGTCCCTTGTTCGTGCCATTAATCGAGCAAAACCGCATCCATGATCCGGAAACACTGAAAATTGTTCGGGACAGTTTGCAGCCCCTCATAGAAGCCAACATTGATGCTTTAGTATTTGGCTGTACTCATTATCCACACCTCCAACCCATTTTTGAGCAGATCATGCCGCCGGGTATCAACTATGTGAATCCAGCCGCATCAGCAGTCCAAGAATCTTTGCAAGTATTGAAACAAAACCAGATCCAAAACACCAGCTGTCAAACTGGCACAACTAATTTTTATGTGAGTGGATGTGCCGAGAGTTTTGCGCAGCTTTCGGTCAACTGGTTACACCAGCCACCCCAGGTAGAGAATATTTCAGTCGCATCTTTATCCTCAGCAGTTTAGACTACGCCAGCTGGACAGTACCTGAAACTACTGAGTCTCACCGTCAATCAGGAAAATAGCTTAGAATAATTGTAAACTTTCGTAAAATGCTTGTCTAAGCCAGCTTGTGACTCATGACTCCGGTGACTTCTCTTTTTGCTCCTGTTGAAGCTGACTTGAAGATTTTAACAGAAAATCTTAAATCGTTAGTGGGCGCGCGCCACCCTATTCTGTGCGCAGCAGCCGAACACCTATTTTCGGCTGGGGGAAAGCGAGTGAGACCGGCCATTGTGCTCCTAATTGCCCGCGCCACCATGCCGGGTGAAGATATTACACCGCGTCATCGGCGCTTGGCAGAAATCACGGAAATGATTCATACCGCCAGCTTGGTGCATGATGATGTCCTAGACACCGCTGAAACCAGACGGGGCTTGCCCACAGTTCACGATCAGTTTGGGAATCGGGTGGCAGTCTTAGCGGGTGATTTCTTGTTTGCGCAGTCTTCTTGGTATCTGGCTAACCTGGATAACCTGACGGTGGTGAAACTGCTCTCGCAAGTCATTATGGACTTGGCTGAGGGTGAAATTCAACAGAGCCTGAATAGCTTTGACCCGGAACTATCGATCGAAGCCTACCTCGAAAAAAGCTATTTCAAAACGGCATCCCTCCTCGCCAATAGTGCAAAGGCTTCCGCACTTTTAAGCGATCTCCCCGAGACGGCTTGTGAAAAAATCTATCTCTACGGTCGTCACTTGGGGCTAGCCTTTCAGATCGTCGATGATATTTTGGATTTCACGAGTTCTGCGGAAACCCTGGGCAAGCCAGCTGGGTCGGACCTGGCCAATGGGAATCTGACAGCGCCAACGCTCTATGCGATGCAAGAGCAGCCAGCCCTGGCAGATTTAATTGCTAACGAGTTTACTAACGCCGGGGATTTAGAAAAAGCCTTAGGTTTAGTGGAAAATAGCCAAGGCATCGCTAAATCTTGGGAATTGGCCAACGACCATACTCAAAAAGCGGTGGAGCAGGTGGCCGATTTAGCCCCATCGGCATCGCGAGATGCTTTGATCGCGATGGCTGATTATGTGCTGAAACGGTCTTACTAAAAGGAATAGAGCGGCATCGAATTGAAACTGCATCAAACGACCGGAAACTGGCGACGCGGCTTGGGGCTGTCGATCGTTACGGTAATTTTATGGGGTCTGATCCCATTGGCATTAGGAGTAGTGCTGCCAGCCGTAGATGTTTACACAGTCAACAGCTTTCGCTTTTTAAGCTCCTTTGTATTGTTGGGCGGGTATTTAGCTAGTCAACGGCAACTGCCCACTGTCCGGCAACTGCGATCGGCTTCCCCCGGTTTATTTCTACTAGCCATCTTGGGTCTATCTGGCAACTATCTATTTTTTGTGCAGGGATTAATCGCTACGTCGCCCTCCCATGCCGAAGTCTTGATCCAGCTCGCTCATTTATTTTTTGGTTTCGGCGGCCTGATTATTTTCAAAGAGACATACAGCAAACAGCAGCTGTTTGGGCTATTTTTACTGATTGCTGGTTTGCTGGGATTTTTTCATCAGCAACTCACAGCGGTGCTGGCCACAGCCCGCTATCTGGAGGGTAGTTGGTTAATGGTATTAGCGGCTTTGACCTGGGCTATCTATGCCCTCGCTCAAAAGCAATTGCTTCAGCAACTCACTTCCGGCCAAATTATGTGGGTCATCTATGGTTGCTGTGGCGCGATTTTTGGCTGTTTTGCTCATCCGGCCAACCTGGGGCACCTTTCGGCCCTGCAATGGGGCATGTTGATTTTTTGTGGTTTGAATACTTTTGTGGCCTACGGTGCTTTTGCAGAGTCTTTACAGCACTGGCCAGCTTCGCGGGTCAGTGCGATCTTGGCTTTAGCACCGATTATTACAATTGTGGCGATGGCGATTACAGCACCTTGGTTGCCGATTCAGCCTGAAAAAATTACTGGATTAGGTCTTCTGGGGGCAGTAGCAGTGGTGACTGGTTCGATCGGGATTGCTTTAGGCCATCGACAAGTCTAATAATAAATGTGAAATAACTTGTAATACGATAGTTGATCATCGTAAATTAGCTTAAATGACAATAAGATCTACTATTTTTCTAGTAGAATTTATTCTCTATATTAGAAGCATATTTAAATTGATGATTACCCAAAAAGATGTGAAAAATGAGTAACCAGTTCAGCATTTTTCTGATTGGCGAGGGAACCCTACCCATCCAATGTGCCGAAATCCTTTTAGAAAAGGAACATCAAATATTGGGCATCATCTCTCCGAATAAACTGATCGGTGACTGGGCAAAGGAAAAGGGCATCGCTCACATCCACCCCAACGATTGCCTACCCACCTTTTTAAGTCGGCATCCTTTTGATTATCTCTTCAGTATTGTCAATCACGTTGTCTTGCCTAGGGAAATTCTCGATTTACCACGCCAAGGTGCCATCAACTACCATGATGCTCCGCTACCCAGATATGCAGGCACCAATGCCACTGCCTGGGCTTTAATGCAGCGAGAAAAGACTCATGGGGTGACCTGGCATCGCATGAGCAATGTCATTGATGGCGGCGATATTCTGAAGCAAGTTGCCGTTGGGATTACCAAGGGCGAGACAGCTTTGACGCTCAATAGTAAGTGTTATGAGGCTGCCATTCATTCTTTTGCGCAACTAATTGACGAGCTGGCAGCGGGTAAAGCGGTCGCATTTCTCCAAAACCTCAATGAGCGCACTTATTTCCCACCTTCTAAAAGACTAAATGCTGGAGGATTGCTCTCATTCAAGCGTTGCGCTCATGAGCTAGATGCTGTAGTGCGGGCTGTCGATTTTGGCTCTTATCCCAATCCGCTCGGTCTGGCAAAGTTCGCTGTGGGGAACGATCTGATCATCGTTTCTCAACTTGATGTCCGCCGCGAACAGTCTCAGCTATTACCTGGAACAATCACAGCCATTCAACCAGAATTTCTGAGGATTGCTACTAGCAGTTACGAGATTGAGCTGCGCCAACTCCAGACTCTGGATGGTCGATCGCGATCGATTCCCGATGTCGTAAAAACATTTGGACTCCAGGTGGGCTATCGGTTTTCGGAAATTGAGCCGGAGTTGGTAGCGCGAATTGAGAGCTTTGATCGATCGATCGTCAAGCATGAGGCTTTTTGGGTAGAACGACTGGCAAATTTACAGCCGTTGGTGATACCCTATGCCGAACAACAATCGCTGTCTGCTGCTGTTGCGCAGTACGCGATTGTCAAGATGCCCATACCGGATGAGGTGAGAACATTCCTGGCAAAATGTCATTCCACTTGGAATGCGGCGGACTTTTTATTGGCGGCTATTGTCGGGTATTTAGCACGAATTAGTGGCTCGGATTGTTTCGATCTCGGTTTTAGAGATGTTGAATTAGAACGAGAGCTAGTCGGAACAGCCGGCTTGTTTGCTGACTGCGTGCCTTGTCATTTAGAAGTGGATTTCCAGCAAGGTTTTGAGGCCATTTTGGCAACTGTCAGAGCGCAGGTAGCGTTAACCAAGCAGCAAAAGACTTATGCGCGGGATGTTGTCGTTCGCTATCCAGTGCTGCGTTCGTTACCGGAGCTAGCTAGCGAACAGCTATTTTCGGTAGTTATTGAACGGGTAGAAAAATTAGATGACCGCCCAGCTAGCTCTGGTAAAGATCTAACCTTCATCATTTCAGCAGATGGGACGGAATGTGGTTGGTTTTATAACACCAAGACATTGAACGGTGAGTGTATTGCCAACATGATCGAGCAGTTCACCATTTTTCTCCAAGGTATTTTGGCGGATGCTAGTCAACGCCTTGCTTACTTACCGCTATTATCACAAGAGGAACGTCATAAAATTCTTGTCGAATGGAATAACACCCAGACAGACTACCGCAATAAATGTATTCATCAGTTATTTGAAGAGCAGGTGGAACGGACTCCCGATGCAGTGGCAGTAGTCTTTGAAAATGAACAACTTACCTATCGAGAGTTAAATAATCGAGCCAATAAATTAGCACATTACTTGCAAAAACTGGGAGTCAGCAAAGACGTGCTAGTCGGACTTTATGCCGAAAGATCTCTAGCCATGGTCGTGGGAATATGGGGTATTCTCAAAGCTGGTGGAGCCTATGTGCCATTAGATCCCGCCTATCCCCAGGATCGAGTGGCCTATATCCTCGCTGATGCTCAGGTAAAAATCACGATCGGCGATGCGTGGTTATTAGCATCTTTGCTCGACAATCGATCAACAGTAGTGGCATTGGATACTAACTGGGCAGAAATAGAGCAACAGCCGCAGTCAAATCCCGTCACGGATACTCAACCAGATAATTTAATCTATGTCATCTACACCTCTGGTTCGACAGGCCATCCCAAAGGAGTAGAAATTTGTCATCAATCTCAGGCCAACTTATTAAATCATCTCCAACACTCTCCCGGCTTGACTAGCACCGATACGTTGCTGGCGGTAACAACAATCTGTTTTGATACATCTACCGTCGATATGTATCTACCATTAGTCCTCGGCGCGAAAATTGTCTTAGTTAGCAGTGCCATCGCCGCTGATGGATTCCATTTGTCAGCACAATTGACTGATTCTGGAGCGACATTTCTCCAAGCAACTCCAGCTAGTTTCCAGCTATTACTGGCGGCTGGCTGGAAAGGTAGCCCCCATCTGAGGGTTATTTCGACTGGTGAGGCTTTACCGCACAATTTGGCAGATTTATTGCTCGATAAAGTTGCCGAACTGTGGGATTTATATGGCCCTACGGAAACTACGGTGTGGTCTACTAGTTCCAAGCTTAACGATCTGCGCCGCATTGCCAACGATGCTCCAGGGGAGAGGCTCTGCCAACGAGTGGAATCAATTGGTAAGCCCATCTCGAATACTCAGACGTATATTCTCGATCGCTCATTGCAACCAGTGCCGATTGGTATATTTGGTGAGTTATATATTGGCGGCGATGGATTAGCTAAAGGCTATTTAAATCGACCTGAATTAACCGCAGAAAAATTTATTCCCAACCCATTTGGAGCCGGGAAATTATATCAGACTGGCGATTTAGTTCGTTATTTACCTGACGGCAATATTGAATATTTAGGACGGATTGACAATCAAGTCAAGATTCGCGGCTTTCGGATCGAGTTAGGTGAAATTGAAGCTGTTCTAAGTCAACATCCTGCTGTGGTGAATGCAGTAGCAATCGTGAGGGAAGATAGTTCTGGTGATAAACACCTAGTTGTTTATATTAGCGTTCAAGATGCAGCGACTTTAAGTCAGAGTCAATTACGGCAATTTCTACAACAGCAGTTGCCCGATTATCTGATTCCCTCCGCTTTTGTTGTTTTAGCTAATTTTCCATTAACACCCAATGGCAAAATCGATCGACACGCACTCCCAATACCCGATAGTGAAATCTCTCAAACACATGAATA
The DNA here is from genome assembly GCA_964247125.1 of uncultured bacterium. Lineage (GTDB taxonomy): Bacteria > Cyanobacteriota > Cyanobacteriia > Cyanobacteriales > Chamaesiphonaceae > JAAFHZ01. Next base: position 42,231 of record CAXTSZ010000001.1, on the reverse strand, counting down.
TGTCGCCCCACGTACCGCCAGCGAAGAAATTATTGCCAACATCTTCGCTTCAGTTTTAAATGTGCAAAAGATCGGCATCCACGATAACTTTTTTGAATTGGGTGGTCACTCCCTACTAGCAACACAATTAATTTCCCAACTCAGACTGGCTTTTTCAATCGAAATTTCCTTGCAAGTGGTCTTTGAATCTCCCACCGTCGCTCGATTCGAACCCACATTAACCCAATTACGCACACAGCAAACGGGATTCAATATTCCTACTATTGAACCGATTGCAGATAAGACATTATCACTACCGCTCTCTTTTGCTCAACAAAGACTGTGGTTTCTCGATCGACTTGAAGGATCTTCTGCCACATACAACATCCCAACAGCCTTCCGAATTGCTGGCAACTTAGATGCTCGTGCGCTCCAACAAGCCTTAGCCGAAATAGTTCGCCGTCACCAGGTACTCCGCACTAGCTTTCAGATGGTGGATGGCAGCTCTATTCAAATCGTCGATCCAGCAGTCACACTGGAGATCCAGGTGGTAGATTTGCAGCAACGAGCAGTGATGGAACGCGAATCCGTCTTACAAGAATTGGTACAACAAGAAATACTAACCCCCTTTGACTTAGAAACAGCACCGCTAATCCGGTGCAGTTTATTCCAACTAGCGGCTGCGGAATATGTGTTATTACTGACCATACACCACATTGTTGCTGATGGTTGGTCGATCGGAGTCTTGATTCGCGAACTAACTGTTTTATATACAGCTTTTAGTGAGGGAACACCTTCACCCCTATCTGAATTACGAATTCAGTATGCTGACTTTGCTGTTTGGCAAAGACAATTTCTGAGTGAGGTAGTGCTGGAGACTCAACTCAATTACTGGCAAAAACAATTACAAGGGGCACCAGCATTATTACAATTGCCCACTGACAGAACTCGTCCTAGCGTCCAGACATATCGAGGCGCTACTCAAAGTTTTACGCTCGGTACAGATTTAACTCAGCAGCTACAACTTTTGTCTAGACAGTCTGGTACAACATTATTTATGACTTTGCAGGGGGCATTTGCCACCTTACTCCATCGCTACAGTGGTCAAACAGATATTGTCATAGGTTCGCCGATTGCCAATCGTAATCGCAGTGAAATTGAGTCATCGATCGGCTTGTTTGTGAATACCTTAGTATTAAGAACTTGGTTTGATGATAATCTTAACTTTACTCGATTGCTTGCTCAGATTAGGGCAACTACACTCCAAGCTTACGAGCATCAAGACATACCTTTTGAACGGGTTGTCGAGGTATTAAAGCCACAACGTTCATTAAGTCATTCACCACTGTTTCAAGTGATGTTTGTACTGCAAAATACCCCGATCGCTGAATTGACATTACCTGGAATCACCTTAACGGAGTTAGATCGAGATAGTCCAATTGCTAAGTTCGATCTGACTTTATCAATGTCTGAAATAAAAGGGGGTTTAATCGGAACTTGGGAGTACAATGCCGATCTGTTTAATGACGTAACGATCGAGCGGATGAACACTCATTTTCAAAACTTGTTGTCAGCCATTGTAGAAAATCCCCAACAGTTTGTGGATGAATTACCTTTGTTGAACGCAGCCGAACGCCATCAGTTGGTGGTGGAGTGGAATGATACTGCGAGTGAATATCCGCGAGATAAATGTATTCATCAGTTATTTGAACGGCAGGTCGAGCGGACTCCTGATGCTGTGGCAGTGGTGTTTGAAGACCAGCAATTGACTTACCAACAGTTGAATCACAGAGCTAACCAATTAGCTCATCACCTCCACAGTTTAGGTGTAAAACCAGAGTTATTGGTGGGTATTTGTGTAGAACGCTCCCTAGAAATGGTGGTGGGATTGCTAGGGATCTTGAAGGCGGGTGGGGCTTATGTACCGCTAGATTCGAGTTATCCAATGGAACGACTCAGTTACATGTTGGCGGATGCCGGGGTGGCAGTATTGTTGACGCAACAAACATTATTCTCATCGTTAGGATCGGTCGCCACACCAGTAATTTGTTTGGATACCGACTGGGAAATAATCGATCGACACGATCGTGATAATCTCACTCCTGGCTTGAGTTTGGATAATTTGGCTTATGTTATCTATACTTCTGGTTCTACCGGACAACCCAAGGGTGCAATGAATACCCATCGGGGCATTCTCAATCGACTGCTGTGGATGCAGGATACTTACCCATTAACGAGTAGCGATCGCGTTTTGCAAAAGACCCCGTTCGGTTTCGATGTTTCAGTATGGGAATTTTTCTGGCCTTTATTAGCTGGAGCCAGAATTGTTGTTGCAAAACCAGAAGGACATAAGGATAGTAATTATTTGGTCGATCTAATTGCCAGATCGCAAATTACCACGATTCATTTTGTCCCGCCCATGCTGCAAGTTTTTCTCCAAGAGCGTGGTTTAGAAAATTGTCAGTGCTTGCAGCGAGTCTTTTGTAGTGGAGAAGCACTACCATTCGATCTGACCGAGCGGTTCTTCGAGCGGTTTCAATGCGAGCTGCACAACCTCTATGGACCGACAGAAGCTGCCATCGATGTCAGTTTTTGGCAATGCCAGCCCCACGATAATCGTCAACTAGTCCCGATCGGCAGACCGATCGCTAACACCCAACTTTATATCTTAGATCGACATTTCCAGCCAGTCCCGATCGGGGTTGTGGGAGAACTCTATATCGGTGGCGATGGTTTAGGCAGAGGCTACCTCAATCGTCCTGAATTGACTGCCGAAAAATTTAGCCCCAATCCCTTCTCGCCAAATAAATCCACACATCTTTATAAAACTGGCGATCTCGCTCGTTATTTAGCCGATGGCAATATTGAATTTCTGGGTCGAATTGACAATCAAGTAAAGATTCGCGGCTTTCGGATCGAACTGGGCGAAATTGAATCTGTCCTCAGTCAACATCCCGATGTGGTGAATGCAATAGCGATCGTCTATGAAGATGCTCCAGGCGATAAACGTCTCATTGCCTATGTTATTCCTCAGCCCTCAGCAACTTTAACACAGACTGAATTACGTCAATTTCTGAACCAAAAATTACCCGACTACATGCTTCCTGCGGCTTTTGTAGTCTTAGATAGCTTTCCTTTGACTCCCAATGGCAAAATCGATCGTCATGCTCTCCCTGCACCAGATCGAACTCAAGTTGCAAGTGCAGAAACTTTTGTTGCCCCGCGTAATGAACTAGAACAGCAACTAGCAAAAATTTGGTCAGAACTTTTGAAGATTCAATCGATCGGCATCGAAGATAATTTCTTTGCACTAGGAGGGCATTCCCTCTTAGCAACGCAAGTAATGTCGCGCATCCAAACATTTTACTCATTGAGTATCCCGCTACGGTACATCTTTGAATATCCCACTATCGCGCAATTAGGCGATAGCCTGGGTACACTTATCATAAATCGGGTGCCGATGGCAACCAATCTGGAGTTTGATGAGGGTCAATTATGAACACAACTAGTCAATTTTTAGCCGATCTCGATCGACTAGGTGTCAAACTTTGGACTGAAGGCGATCTCTTGCGATACCAAGCTTCCAAAGGAATCCTAACTCCTGAATTATTATCCCAACTTCGAGATCGGAAGGCTGGGATTCTCCATCTACTGCAAAATAACTTCATTCGAGCAAAGACTTCTATTTCACCTATTGCTAGAGAAGAAAATCATCCTCTATCTTTTGCTCAAAAAAGGCTATGGTTTCTTAATGAATTGGCAGGAAAAAATGCCATCTATAATGTATTCTTGGTGCTAAGATTAGCAGGAAAATTAAATCGACAAGCTCTAAGCCAAGCTTTACAAACTATTTTAGAGCGTCATGAAGTTCTCTCAACGAGTTTTATTACAAATAACGGTTTACCTGCTCAAATCATCGCACCCAATCTAGAGCTAGAATTACCAGTAGTCGATTTAGCATCATTGCCTGAAAATGAACGAGAAGATCGGGTTGTCGATCTTGTCCAACAGGAAATCGATCGACCATTCGATTTAGCGATTAGCCCTCTCTTTAGAGCCAAGCTATTTCGACTATCCGATCTATCTCAAGTTCTATGCTTCACCCTACATCATATCATCACTGACGGTTGGTCGATGGGGATCTTAGAAAATGAACTATCGATTTTTTATCAAGATTTTTCAACTGGTCGATCGCCATCTCTCGCTCCCTTGCCCGTTCAATATATCGATTTTTCCGATTGGCAAAAAAACTGGCTTCAAGGAGAAGTCTTAGCACAACAAGTTAACTACTGGAAAACCCAATTAGCAAATACCCCACCTGTTTTAAACTTACCCACCGATAAACCTCGTCCAGCGATTCAGACATTTACGGGAAAACAGCTAAAAATTCAAATCTCAACTGAAATCAGTCAACAATTAAAACACTTGAGTCAACAGTGTGGGGCCACACTGTTTATGACTCTGCTGACCGCTTTTAGTGTATTGCTATCGCGCTACAGCCATCAAGCAGATATTGTTGTTGGTTCGCCGATCGCCAATCGTAATCATCAAGCAATCGAATCTTTAATTGGTTTCTTCGTCAATATCTTAGCATTAAGAATTAATTTACAACACAACCCTAGTTTTCGAGAGTTACTAGCTAGGGTCAAGGAGATGTGTCTAGATGCTTATGGCCATCAAGATTTACCATTTGAAAAATTAGTTGAGGAATTGCACCCAGAAAGAAGTTTAAGCTATCACCCCCTTTTTCAAACTGTTTTTATCCTTCAGAATACCCCTGCTGCGACGATCGACTTAACCGATTTAACTATTACGCAGATCGCGATCGATCCCCAAATATCTAAGTTTGACCTCACACTATCTCTCTCCGAAACCCCATCTGGACTAGCAGGTTATTGGGAATATAATACCGACTTATTTTCAGATATAGCGATCGAGCGAATGAGCGGTCATTTCCAGACTTTATTAGCAGGGATTATTACCGATTCAACACAATCGATCGCTCAATTGCCACTTCTAACAGCACTAGAGCGACAACAATTATTAATTGACTGGAATGATACAACAGCTGAGTATCCTCGCGAACAATGTATTCATCAATTATTTGAGAAGCAGGTAGCAAGAACTCCCGAAAACATCGCGATATTTTTCGAAGATCGATCGTTAACTTATCGAGAGCTAAACGATCGTGCCAATCGACTCGCACACTATTTACAACAACGAGGTGTAATTCCAGAGGTATTAGTAGGAATTTATGCAGAACGATCTTTAGAAACCATTATCAGCATACTAGGAATATTAAAAGCTGGAGGAGCTTATGTTCCTCTCGATCCAAATTACCCCCAAGATCGGATCGATTATATTATCTCCAATTCAAAAGTAAAGCTGCTAATCACTACTGACAGTTTGTTAACTAAACTATCGATCGATACCGCTAAGGTTATTTCCTTAGATACAGATTGGAAATTTATCTCTCAACAAAATTCATCAAATCTTGACAGTGATGTTCGACAGCAAAACTTAGCTTATGTAATCTACACCTCCGGCTCCACTGGTAGCCCAAAAGGGGTATTGGTAGAGCATCAAGCATTGGTCGCCCACTGTTTTGGCATCTGCGATCGATATCAATTACAAGCTAGCGATCGAGTGCTCCAATTTGCTTCTTTTAACTTTGACCCAGCTTTAGAACAATTATTTCCATCATTAATGATCGGTTGTAGCGTGGTGCTGCGTGGCAATCTAGTTTGGTCGGTAGCAGAATTGTGGCATCAAATTCACGAGCGCGGTATTACCGTGGCTAATTTACCTACAACGTACTGGCAGAAATCAATACTAACTTGGCAACAGCATCCTGGTGTTTTCCCTGCCAAATTGCGACTGATGATCGTTGGTGGTGAAGCTCTGATGAATACCGCGCTCCCAGCTTGGCGATCGCTCACAAATGCATCTGCGAGATCGGTAAGACTGATTAATGCCTATGGTCCTACCGAAGCAACAATTACCGCACTCACTTTTACCGTCCCAGCAGATTTTGATGGAGATCGACTACCCATCGGTCGTCCTTTAGCAAATCGATCTACCTATATTCTCGATGCCAACAATCGACCTTGCCCAATTGGGCTAACTGGAGAACTATATATTGGCGGAGATTGTCTAGCAAGAGGTTATCTCGATCGACAGGAATTAACAATAACTAAATTTATTCGTAATCCTTTTAGCGATAATCCTAAATCATCGCTCTATCGAACTGGAGATTTAGCCCTTTATTTATCTGATGGTAATATCGAATTTCTAGGACGAATTGACAGTCAAGTTAAAATTCGCGGCTTTCGGATCGAGTTAGGCGAAATTGAATCTGTCCTCAGTCAACATTCTGATATCTCGAATGCAGTAGCAATCGCTCGTGAAGATATTCCAGGCGATAAACGAATCATTGCTTACCTTGTCCCTCACAATGGAGCAACCCTAACTCAGAAAGAATTATGCCAATTTCTAACCCAAAAAGTACCAAACTATATGGTACCCTCCGTATTTATTGTTTTAGATAAGTTGCCGTTGACTCCCAATGGCAAGATCGATCGCCAGGCCCTGCCCATACCTGACAAAACCAGACTGGAATCGGCAGTATTTGTAGCTCCTAGGAATGCATTAGAACTCCAGTTAACCCAGATTTGGCAGAAAGTTTTGGGCATCCCATCTATTGGTGTGCGCGATAATTTTTTTGACCTAGGGGGACACTCCCTGCTGGCAATTCAGCTATCTACCCAGATTGAAAAAACTTTCAATATAAACCTACCCTTAGCTGTTCTCTTTCAGTCACCAACGGTTGAACAATTCGCTAGCACCATGCTTTCCCAATCATGGCATTCGCTAGTAATCAATTCACCTGGGCACTCCCTCATTCCCATCAAATTTGGTGGCTCGCTACCCCCTCTATTTGGCATACACATTCTTGATTTCAAGGATTTGCTTAGACATCTAGAATTAGATCAACCCATTTATGGACTGCGTTATGGGATCGGAATGCCTATGGGGAGTGTTACTTCTTGTCCGCAAATGCAGGAATTAGCCGATTATTATATTGATGAAATGAAATCGCTGCAACCAGATGGTCCATACTTTCTGATGGGGCATTCCTTTGGTGGTCTGGTTGCTTACGAGATGGCGCAGAAGCTAGTGGCTCAAGGTCAGCAAGTAGCTTTACTCGCATTACTGGATACTTCTATCAAGAGTAAAAAAAAGCTCTTACCTTTCACTCAGATACTTTCTAATCTGCGGGGACAGGGACTTGCTGAATTCCTGAAAAGAAATCTGAACAACTATCAATATAAGATAAAAAAGAGATTACGTATTAAAAAATCACCGTATTGCCCGCACATCTACACTCAAGAAGAACCCTACTTAATTGCGAAGAATTATACCCCCGAATCTTATACAGGTCGGGTACTTTTATTTACAGCAAAAGAATCTCACTCTTCTGTTCTTTATAAATTCGATCCACCTGGACTAGATTGGAGAAAATTAGTGGATGGTGAGTTGGAAATTTATGAGATTCCTGGAGACCACCTCAGTATGATAAAAGAACCTAATGTTCAAGTATTGGCTCAAAAACTAATGAATATCATGAAACTACTTTAAAGTCTCATTCTCTATCTGTCCAGCCACTTAGCTTGCATTTGAGGATTTTGGGATCGCACATCTTTAGAAATCGTTGCTCCCAGCCGATCAAGCAGTGGTGGCATTGGACAATCTAGCAAAATAGCGATCGCCCGCATCATATCTACTCCATCCATACTATTTTGACGGTGAGATGTCAGCATTTCTAAGCCGGCGGCGATGAAAGATTGCTTGATTTTGCTAGTAGCACAGGCGATCTTGGCCAGGTCAGTTTGGAATTCGCGCCACTGCAATACCGGGGGCATGGCACCAGCGAGGGTGGCCGGCAGCTGCAATAAAGCCCCTTGAAAGACGGTACTGCTATCTTGCGGATGACTCTGGCGGGCTAGAGTACCCAGGACATGCCGAATTTCGGTGCCGATTTCGGCGATCGAGGGATAGATTTCTTGGCTAGACGGAGGATTTAGGCGGTGCTGAATAATTAAGTAAGCCAGACTATTTCGCCAATTTTCGGGCGGTAACAGCGAGATCATAGAATAGCTAGATTTCAGCAGCCGCGCACCAGGTTCAGTCTCGCGAATTTTATTTAAATGGCGATCGATCGTCGCTAGTTGCGATGACGAATCGGCCTGCCACAGTGTCATGATTTGCTCGATCGTGGCGGGTTCTTCCCACTGAGCCAGAGCAGTTAATTGCGCTTGAGATCGATCAGCATCCAGCAATAGGGTATAGAGGTGAACAAGATGAATAAGAGTCTCATCAAGGCTGGTAGCCGCTGGCTCGGTTAAGGAAAGTTCAGTGCTGGTTTCGATGGGGGCGATCGCCTTAATTGTCGGGAGAGCGGTGCCATTAAAAATTATTTTGGTGCCTAGTTTGCGCCCGACCCCACCAATTGTTTTCAATCGAGCCGCGATCGAAGGATGGGTCGCCAACAAGTCATTAAACAAGCTGAAATCCAGCGCTGGGCTAAAAAACATGTGACTGCTAGTCTCGGCTTGAGGCGTATGAATGAAAGAACTCTCTTGGTCAATCCGTCTTAAAGCGCCAGCAATACCATCAGGATTGCGGGTAAATTGCACAGCGGAGGCATCCGCTAAAAATTCCCGTTGCCGCGAAATCGCACTCTGAATCAGTCTGCCGGATAGCAAGCCCGAAGATCCAATAAATTGTACGAACAAACCCATCAAAAACAACCAATCACTACTGACATGATCATTTCCCCGACCCACGGTACTAATCATCCGGCCAAGAATATGAACCCATAAAACCCCATATAACAAGCCCGTCAACCTAATATTGAGAGCCATATCGCCATTAAGAATATGGCTGAATTCGTGGGCAATTACGCCCTGTAGCTCATCCCGCGTAAAAGCGTTGAGACTACCTTGGGTGACGCCAATCACCGCATCATCGATCGTATAACCAGCCGCGAAGGCATTAATCCCTAATTCCTGGTCGAGCAAATAGACAGCGGGTACAGCCATACCAGCGGCGATGGCCATTTCTTCTACAATATTGAGGAGTTGCATTTCCGCCATCGTGGCAGTTTCTGATAATACTCTGCGCCCGCCCAGATCAACAGCAATAACCGCTCCCCCAGACCGTAGTTGACGAATTTTTAACCAGCTGGCGCTCCCGATGACCGAGCTAGTGGCAAGCATTGTCCAGAAAAAAACCCGCAGGTCGAACCAAACATTGGGGGTTTGACAGGACACCATATTGCTCGGTGACCGTCCAGGTCGCACGTCTAGATAAGAACGGTAATTATTGCTAGGAATGTGCGAGTCACCAAAATTCTGGCGGGAACCACTGGAAAATCCAGAAAAACTCCGCCCGCCTTTGACCTCGTAATTTGATCGAGCAGGCGGTAACTGAAGAGAACTATGAATGCTTCCAATATCACAGGTTTGCTGGTCAAATACAGCTCGCTTCCAGGGCGAGAGGTTAATATTCAACATCACAGCAAAGTAAATGCTGACACCTGGAAGGATGACAGATCCGGCAAATAGTCCCAGCAGCTTTTTGGTCGCTCTCTGCGAGCGATCCTGTTGTTCAAAAAAGTTCATATTTTGCTTATCCTAGAATGCCACTCTTGGTGCTGTTCTGACTTCAGGAGTAACTTCAGGTAATAACTCGGCAGCCAAGAAGCCCGATTGATTGGCCACCAAATTGCTAGGAAAAGATTCCCTAGTTGTGTTGTAGAGAGTGACGGCATCATTAAATGCCTGTCGAGCAAAGCCGACCCGGTTTTCGGTGGAAGTTAATTCTTCCGTCAATTGCATCATCGTGCCGTCGGCTTTGAGATCAGGATAGGATTCCACCACGGCCATCAATCTACCCAAAGCGCCCACCAGCTGACCTTCGGCTTCACCCAAAGACTGCATCGCACCTGCCGCACCGGGGTTGCTAGCTGCTCGACTATTGGCACTAGCAGCGGTGTTCCGCGCTGCAACTACTGCTTCCAGGGTTTCGCGTTCGTGCTGAAGATAGCTTTTAGCTGTTTCCACCAAGTTAGGAATCAGATCGTAGCGCCGTTGCAGTTGCACATCAATTTGAGCATAGGCATTTTTATAACGGTTTCGTTGGGCAACTAGGCGATTGTAAGCATCAATTACGATGTAGGCAGCGATCGCGATCGAGGCTACCAGAAAAATTGCGATTCCCATAAAAAGTTTAAGCTGTGAATACTCTTACTTTTAAAGTACCCAAGAGAGGCCATTACTCTAAATATCCGACTCTAAATGTGAGTTAAATATTGTGGCTACCAACGACCAACGCGATTACAATGTGTATGTATAGAATTATCAATACACATTGTAATGAGAACAAATATACTGATAAATGACGAATTGATGGCGGCCGCCATGCAAGCCGCTGGCGTAAAATCAAAAAAAGAGACCGTGGAACTGGCGCTACAAACCCTAGTGAGGTTACATAAACAACAAAGCATTCGAGATTTTAAAGGAAAGCTCCAGTGGGATGGAGATTTAGAATCGATGAGAACCGATTAATGATTATCGTGGATTCTAGTGTTTGGATCGACTATTTTAATGGTGCAGATATTCCCGAGGTGGCTAAACTCGACACACTGCTGACCACGGATTTATTGGGTGTTGGTGACCTGATTTTGGTGGAGGTATTGCAAGGATTCCGCCAAGATCGCGATTACCAGATAGCAAAACGATTACTGACTTCACTGACTGTATTTGAGATGCTAGGCTCGGCAACGGCGATCAAGAGTGCTGATAATTTTCGAGAGCTACGAAAGAAGGGAATTACTGTCAGAAAGACAATTGACATGATGATAGCTACATTCTGTATCGAGAATGAACATACACTGCTATTTTCCGACAAAGACTTTATACCTTGTGTCGAACATCTGGGCTTAATGGCTGTCATGTCGGATAAATCGACCTAATCAGCTTTGTTTGTAATCAAATACCGATAGGCAAACGACAGACCAACGGCGACTACCGCCAGAGTAATAAGCGAAGTCACTAGTTGGAAGACAGTTTTTAGCAATATCAACCCCCCGATCGCGCCCCCAGCCATCACTGCTAACTTACCACTGGCTGGAATTTGTTCAAACCAGTTGCGAGTTTGAAACAAGCGATCCTGCCAAGCCGCCGGATTGAAGGTGTCAGCATCAATCTTGGGCAAAATTTCTGGAATCCGGCTATCTTCTGTGGCAGCATCCACCTCAATTTTGAGATTTTTGATCTTCTGCTGCCATTCTTGCTGCTGGGGAGTACTCATAGTTAAAAATCAACAAATATGGTTAAAAAATTGGAAACCTAGCCCTCTACTTCTACAGCGGCAATATCGATCGTATTGGGCAACGAGAGCCGCAGCACCTGGCCTTTCTCGACTTTTAAAGCTTCACCACAATTAGGACAGTCCAGCCCAGTACCATTTAAACCAGTTAACTCAAAGCTGCATACCGGACAAGCTGATTGCACAATATTTTGTTTAGACCACCAGGCAAAACCCAGAATTCCCATAACCGGGACAAGTATGACTAATCCCATCAGGAACAAAGCGGATTTAACCAACCAACCTAGACCCAAACTGCCAAAGAGGATGACGATCAAGATGATGTTGAGTAGAGGTTTTAGCCCCACTAAATTCAGCTGCCAAGTTTTTGGAATGTTATACGTCACAACTTCTCCTTGTTACCTTAACTCTATTTTAACTCGATCAGCACCGCCATAAAAAGAGTCAGCCAGTTAAAAACTAGCTGACCGCCAAAACTATCCGAGGGCACACTATCACTTTTCCCAATTTGGGGGGCGTGGATAGTGTGCTAGCTAAAACAGACCTAAAGTCAAAGACTTATCGATCGGCAATGCAGCCCCAATTCCTAAGTAAATAGTAAAGACAGTACCAAACAGGAATACTGCCATGGCCAAAGGCCGGCGGAAAGGGTTTTGAAACTTGTTGACGTTTTCGACAAAAGGTACGATCAGCAAGCCCAATGGAATACCAGACATGGCAGCTATTCCTAACAATTTGTTAGGTAAGACCCGCAACATTTGGAATGCTGGCCATAAATACCACTCAGGCAAGATTTCCAAGGGGGTGGCGAAGGGATTAGCGGCTTCACCCTGCACAGCAGGATCTAAAACAGCCAGCGCAACGCAGCAGCCGATCGTGCCGAAAATTACTACAGGAAAGATGTACAGCAGGTCATTAGGCCAAGCTGGTTCACCGTAGTAGTTGTGGCCCATGCCTTGGGCTAGTTTGGCGCGCAAACTAGGATCTGATAGATCCGGCTTTTTAATTGTTGCCATAGGTTTTCTACTCTTTTTTCTTCAAAAATGGTTGTAGCTTACAAGGGGCCGCTGATGCCTTGCTTCCGAATCATCAGGAAGTGCAGCAACATAAAAACAGCAATGAACCAAGGCAAGACGAAGGTATGCAAACTGTAGTAGCGCGTCAGCGTGGCTTGACCAACACTGGAACCACCACGTAGCAAGTCGGCCATGGCCACACCCACAACGGGAATTGCTTCCGGGACACCAGATACGATTTTGACTGCCCAGTAACCAATTTGATCCCAAGGTAGCGAGTAACCAGTTACCCCAAAGCTGACAGTGATGACTGCCAAAATCACGCCAGTGATCCAGGTCAACTCGCGGGGCTTTTTAAAGCCACCAGTTAAGTACACCCGGAAAGTGTGCAAAATCATCATTAGTACCATCATGCTGGCGCTCCACCGGTGGATCGAGCGCAGCAACCAGCCAAAGTTGACCTGAGTCATAATGAACTGAACAGAATTGAAAGCTTCTGCCACAGTTGGGCTGTAGTAAAAAGTCATAGCAAAGCCAGTAGCAAACTGGATGACAAAGCATACCAGTGTAATACCGCCTAAGCAGTAGAAAATATTTACGTGCGGTGGAACATACTTACTAGAAATGTCATCAGAGATGGCTTGCACTTCTAGGCGTTCGTTAAACCATTGGTAGGTTTTACTGTTAGTAACCTGCTTGGTGAACATGAAGTGATTATTTTTTTATGAGTTTGTCAATTATATCGCTAACAGCGAAAGCCGCTGGAGCGGTTGATGATAGCGAGAACTTGGGAGTTCAATCACCCACCAGGAGTAGATGGTCAAAAATTAGATTCTCGCTGCTGATGAGGGAGATTTTTTAATCTACCACTGTTAAATTTAACACTTTTTAATGGTTGAGGGTAGGGCAAAAAGAGCGCTAGATAAGCTCTAGGTCTAGTGTTTGCTGGCCTAGAGCTATGTTAGACTATCGCAATCAAGTTAATTTATAAATCTTAATCTGGCAGGTAATTTGTGAAGATGGTTAATCGGAGCCTGATGTGCAGCCTATTGTTGGTAATGCAAGTAGCTTGGTTTTGGCTACTGGGACAACCGGTGGCGCTAGCTTTCAGCTCTGAGCAACAGTTAGTGTTGCAAGCTTGGCGGACAGTGAATCAGGCTTACTACGACGAGACTTTTAATCATCAAAACTGGTGGCTGGTGCGCGATCGCACCATCAAGCAAAATATTACTAATACGGCGGCGGCTTATCAATCGATCGAGAAAATGCTGGCCAGCCTCGATGAGCCATTTACCCACTTTTTGAATCCAGAACAATATCGGAGCCTCCAAGTTAGTACGGCGGGCGAATTGTACGGTGTTGGTTTGCAAATTGGCCTGAAAGCAGAAACTAAGCAAATTGAGGTAATTGCGCCAATTATTGGTTCACCAGCCGCCAGAGCAGGTATTAAAACTCATGACCTCATCTTGCAAGTAGATGCGACACCCACCACCGACTTAGATTTAGACACCGCCGCCGCCCGGATGCGGGGGCCAGCAGACACCAATATTAGTTTGATCATTCAGTCGCCGGGACAACCCGCCAAAGAAATAATTTTGGCGCGCCAAAAAATAGACTTGCACCCAGTGGTGGCCGAACTCCGACCAGCAAAGCAAGGATCGATCGGCTATATCCGGCTGGCGCAGTTTAGTGCCAAAGCACCGCTAGAGATGGCCGCTGCCATTCAGGATCTAGGCCAGAAAGGAGCCAAAGCCTACGTATTAGATCTGCGCAATAATCCCGGCGGGTTGGTCACAGCCGGGATCGATATTGCCCGCATGTGGCTAGATACTGGCACCATTGTTTATACGGTCAATCGCCAAGGCGTTTTGGAAAATTTTGAGGCCAATCACCAAGCACTCACCACCGCGCCCTTGGCGGTATTAGTCAATGCGGGCACCGCCAGTGCCAGCGAAATCTTGGCCGGGGCACTAAAAGATAACGATCGCGCGGTGATTGTCGGCGAAAAAACTTTTGGGAAAGGTTTGATCCAATCCTTATTCGAGCTACCGGATGGCAGTGGGATGGCTGTCACAGTAGCTAAGTATGAAACGCCCGATCACCAGGATATTCATAAAAAAGGGATTGAACCGCAGGTAATTGCCTTAGCGGCTCCAGAGACGGTCGCTGATCTGGGTAACGATCCCCAATATCAAGCCGCCGTCCAAGCTTTATCCTAATTATCCTGACTGGTGGCAATCCAAGCGGTGATCATGGGGGGCAGATCGATCCGGCGGCGCTGAGTGGGATCGATCGCCACATGCTTGGTGAGCGCTTGACCCGCCACTTGTCCATCGGCCCAGCAGACCTGATAGCTGACGCTAAACTCATTGCTACTTTGGATCGTCGGGGTAAGAGAAATTTGGAGGCGATCACCACAGTAAATCGGTCGCTGAAAATCGATACTGGCATGAACGATCGGCAATGCCACCAGGGGGTTAGTCACCAATGTGCGCAAGTCGATACCCGCATTGGCTAGCGATGATTCATAAGCACCGTGGCAAATAGCCAACAAATTAGCAAAATAAACAACTCCGGCAGCATCGGTATCCCGCAGTTGCACCAAATAGTTATAAGACATGACTGCATTCATGATTGCCAGCCATCAACTGAGCTAGCGGCTGACAGCGATCCAAGACTTGAGCTAACTGCTCCAGTTTGACGGGCTTAGTAATATAGTCGTTCATGCCTGCTGCCAAACAAGCCTCTCGATCGCCTTCCATCGCATTAGCCGTCATAGCAATAATGTAGGGGCGACGCTCCGGGGGAAACTCGGCAATAATCCGGCGCGTAGCTTCAATGCCATCCATTCTCGGCATTTGTAAATCCATTAAAATCACATCATAGGGCGATCGCCGGAGCTTCTCCAATGCCTCTGCCCCATTCATGACCGTTTCAGCCTGGTAACCAATCCGCTTCAGCATATGTAAGGCCACCTTTTGGTTGACCAAATTATCTTCAGCTAGCAGAATTTGGAGTGGCTGCCGGGGCGCAATCACACCTGGCGGCACAATCCGAGCCTTACCGGGCAGGGGCTGATTACTCAGCACCTGCAAGAGGGCATCATGCAAATGAAACTGCTTAACTGGCTTACTCAGCACGGCAGCAAAGCTCACTTGCGCTTGCTCGGCATCGGCTTTACTCACACTCAAAGAACTCAATACCACCAACGGCAGACTTTGATACTGAGGGAGTTGACTGATTCTTTGGGCTAATTCTAAACCATCCATTTCCGGCATTTGCATATCCAATACCGCCAAGTCAAAATGGTTATTCAGCTCCAGGAGGCGGAGAGCCTCAGCACCAGAAGCGGCAGCGTAGGGAACCATACCCCAGGCTTGAGCTTGTAGCTTCAAGATTTGCCGATGGCTATTATTGTCTTCCACAATTAGCAACCGTTTACCTTGGAGATGAGCAGATTGGCATGGTTCGGTCTTGGGTTGATAATAGCTAATAGGAGCAACCTGTGCCGTAATAGTAAAGTAAAAAATAGAACCCTGCTGTTCTGAACTCTCTACCCACATCTTGCCATTCATAATTTCTACTAAGCGCCGACTAATGGCTAGACCTAAGCCAGTACCACCATAATTCCGAGTTGTGGAAGAATCTACCTGACTAAAAGCCTTAAACAGTCGATCGAGTTTATCGCCAGGAATGCCGATCCCCGTATCTTTGACAGCAAATTTTATTTCGTAGGTGGGATCGAGAGCTGGTTTATGATCCGGGGGATTGCTGAGAAGACGGCTAGTTACCGCGACCACGACTTCGCCCTTCGGGGTAAACTTTAAGCCATTACCGACCAAATTCACTAAAATCTGCTTAATCCGCGTGACATCTCCAATAATGCAACTGGGCGTATTTTTATAGATCAAATAGGCTAACTCTAAGCCTTGTTCGGAGGCTTTGGGAGCTAGTAAATCGAGGGTTTCTTCAATGCAGTCTCGAATGTTCAACGGTTGTTGTTCTAGTTCTAACTTGCCCGACTCGATCTTAGAGAAATCTAAAATATCATTAATCAGGGTTAACAGCGCGTCCCCACTATTGCGAATGGTATTAACAAATTCGTACTGTTGATAGCTGAGTTCGGTGTCCAAGAGCAAGCCGGTCATCCCAATCACCCCATTCATCGGCGTGCGGATTTCGTGGCTCATGGCCGCGAGAAAAGAGCTTTTGGCACGGGTGGCAGCTTCCGCCGCTTGTTTGGACTGCTCCAGCAGTTTGTTTTGAGCTTGCAGCTGGGCGGCGGTCTGACGCAACGCCAGGTTAGAAGCGGCTAGATCCTGATTGAGCTGTGACTGCTTTAGTAACCGCCGCACCCGCTGGCGCAGTACCGCCCAGTGGATCGGTTTAGTAATATAGTCCGCTGCCCCCACCTGAAACGCGCGATCGACATAAGTAGCTTCTTCTAAACCAGTAATAATTAAAACAGGAGTTTGCGACCCACCCGGCAACGCTTGGAGTTTGGCACAACATTCAAAGCCATCCATCATCGGCATAATGCCATCCAGCAGCACCATATCCGGGTTCATCCCTTGGAATGTCGCCAAGGCGGCTTCGCCATTATTGGCTTCCACAATCTGGTAACCTTCTTGGCTCAGATTCTCTACCAACATCGATCGCACTACTTCATCATCATCTACTACCAACAGCAGTGGAGTGCGGTGCCGGGGCGGGAAAACGGTCATATTTTTTTGAACTAGATGTTGATAAGCAGCATGAATAAGAAGATCCGAAATATACTATATTTCTCAACACCTTTCACTACAGACACGGTGTCAAAAAGTGTAGTTTGTGCTACTTATATTAATCCCAGAAACGTCAGTATAGATAACATCTATTTTAAATTTACCACTTTGAACACTGTCGATATCCGATGTCCACCTCATCTCACTCCCAGCGTTCCGCTGCAATTATTTCAGAAAGCGCTGATTTAAGATAAATTCAGCAATAGCTAAATCTTCAGGGGTCGTGACCTTGAGATTGGTTTCTTCTCCCATCACTACTTTGACTGGCACATTGCAAAGTTCAAATAAGGCAGCATCATCAGTTACTTGCCATCCCATTTCCAGACCATGTTCATGACAGTCTTTCAGGAGTTGCACGCGAAATCCTTGGGGAGTTTGAGCAGCCCAGAGGTCAGCTCGATGGGGGGTGCTGGTAACAATTTTATGATGATTAACTATCTTGATAGTATCCTTGACGGGCACCGCCGCCACCAAGCCATCGCAGGTACCCAGCTCCTGGGCACACCGATCGATCAAAGCAGCACTACCCAAACACCTAGCACCATCGTGAATCAAAACATGGCTAGCATTGAGGGGTAAAGCTTGTAGGCCGCAGTAGACCGACTCTTGCCGGGTGGTACCGCCTTTGATTAAGTGCAGCGGCTTACTCAGCGGCTGCTGCTGGAGAATCTCTTGAATAGCTGGCCAATCTTCTGGTTGCGCAATAATACCGATCCAATCGATCGACTGGGCAGACTCCGCCGCCAACAGCGTCCAAGCCAAAATTGGCTTGGACAAAATAGTAAGTAGTAGCTTATTCCGTGGTTCTGTACCCTGATGTTGCCAAACATCACTCATCCGCTTGCCCATGCCGGCAGCAGGAATTAATAAATGCATATTTATACGCTACCTAGAGGGGCATCCGGAGCAGGCAGAGCTTCGTCACGGGGTTTAATAGGGCGTTTATCGACTTTTTTCTCAAATACGATTTCGCATTGCCAGTCTACTTCCCACCATTTACAAGTTTGAGCCGTGGATTTTTCGTGGGGCAACAACTCTAGTAAATTATGGCGCTCGGTTTCGATGAATTCACCAGTTTCAATGTCCATGAACACCGCATTCAACAGCTTAAAATGCTGCTTCATTTTAATTTTGCGCCCATCACTAGTGGTATAGACTTTACCTTCATAAAATTTATGAACCTGGCCACCATCCCTTGCCCACTGATTAGTACTGCCAGTTTTCACCCATTGCTTGGTGCCGTTGGCAAAGTAAACAATCACTAGCTTGGATTCTTCCGAATTTTGCTGCTCACCCATGAAAAGATTCTCGTTTAAACTCTTTTTTATTGTAATACACTGCTTTAATCCTCCTCGGATGGAAGCATGTCAGCAATAGGTGATCTTTTCTACAATACAAGAGTTTGATCCTAAAACCACCAATTCAGGAGCGGTAACGAGCTGATAAGATAAACCCCATATACATTTCTGAAAATTACTAGTGCTTGCAGCAGTTCTCTATGGCCAAGAAGATCTCCGACTAGAGCAAGTCGCTGAACCCACCGCTGGGACTGGGGAAATAATTATACAGGTGGCGGCGGCTACCACCTGTGGTACCGATCTCAAAGTATGGCGGCGGGGCGGTCATGCCAAAATGCTCCAGCCGCCCACGTTGTTTGGCCATGAGGCAGCAGGCAAAATTGTGGCCATTGGAGCCGGGGTAACTAATTGGTCAGTGGGCGATCGCGTAGTCGCCAATAATTCGGCACCTTGCGGGAGTTGTTTTTTTTGCGATCGACAGGAATATTCGTTGTGTCCAAACCTGACTTGGAATAATGGCACTTTTGCGGAATATCTTAAGATTCCAGCGCCGATCGTTCAGCAGAATTTATTACAGATTCCAGCACAGGTATCTAATGCGTTAGCGGCCATGACCGAGCCGTTGGCTTGTGTCCTGCATGGGATTGCGCGCAGTAATACCAAACCAATTGACCGAGTGGTGGTGATTGGCGATGGCGCGATCGGACTGATGTTTGTGGCGGTGTTGGCACAGCAGTGTAAATCAGTCTGGTTATTTGGTGGCAATCAAGATCGGTTACAAGTTGGCGAACAGCTCGGTGCCCAACAGATTTGGAATTATCATCATATTGCCGATATCCCCAGCACGGTCAGCGCCGAGACGGCTGGATGGGGTGCTGACATTGTGATTGAAGCAACAGGGGTACCCACAACGTGGGAAACAGCGATCGCCTGTGGCCGACCAGGTGCGACGATTAATTTGTTCGGGGGCTGTCCCAAAGCAACTAGCATCCAGGTATCCACCGATTTGTTGCACTACAGTGAACTAACCCTGAAAGGGGTCTTTCATAACACCCCGCAGTATGTACGGCAAGCGCTGGATTTAATTGCGAGTGGCACTATTCCCTGGCAATTGTTAATTAGCGATCATCGACCGTTGACCGATCTAGGACAAGCTTTTACGGATATGCGCGATCGGAAAGTAATTAAGGTGGCGATCGAACCATGAAGATTGGCATTGTTGGCTTGGGTTTAATTGGGGCTTCGCTGGCGGGAGATCTGCGGCAGTTAGGGCATCTGGTGGTGGGGACAAGTCGGCAGGTGGCTACTTGTGAACTCGCGACTGGCCGGGGGCTAGTCGATCAAGCCGGGACGGAGTTGCACATACTGGCCGAGATGGAAGCAATTATTATTTGCACCCCGATCGCCAATATCGTACCGACAGTCGCACAGCTAGCAGGTTTCATCAAACCAGGAACCCTGGTAACAGATGCTGGATCAGTGAAGGGTTCGATCGTAGCGGCAGCGACGCAGATCTGGCCGCATTTTGTGGGGGGTCATCCGATGGCCGGGAAAGCCGAAAGTGGGATAGAAGCCGCCGAGTTGGGGATGTTTCAGGGTCGCCCTTATGTGATTACACCCATCGGCGGCACAGTGCCGAGATCGATCGAGCTGCTCGCCAGTTTGGTGACAACTTTGGGGGCACGGTTGTACTATGCCACGCCCGCCGAACATGATCGGGCAGTGGCCTGGATTTCCCATTTACCAGCCATGGTCAGTGGCAGTTTGATTAGTGCTTGTGTGACTAATGGTGATCCGCAGGTGTTGCAGTTGGCCAAGAATTTGGCCAGTTCTGGTTTTCAAGATACCAGTCGGGTGGGGGGCGGCAATCCAGAGTTGGGGTTGATGATGGCTAAATACAATCGAGAGGAAGTGTTGCAGGCGTTGAGAATCTATCAGCAGGATTTGATGGCGACCATGATGGCGATCGAGCAAGAAGATTGGGATGGGTTGCGCGCAAAGTTGGAACAAAATCAAGCGGCACGGCCAGATTTCCTACCTTTACAATAGTATTTTCATGAGCAGGGCGCAGCATCCTGAAGGGCAGCCATGGGCAAAATAATTCCTCCGCCCAAGACAACTTCACCGTCGTACCAAACAGCAGCTTGACCCGGTGTGATGCCAAATTGGGGTTCATCGAAAATGACCTTGGCACGACCTAGTGATAATGGGACGAGAGTGGCGGGCGCTGTCTCCGATCGATACCTAATTTGGAATTCTGCCTGAATGGGGGTGCTGGGGGGGGCGATCGATACCCAATTAAGGCGATCGACCACAAATTCCAAGCTGTGGGTTTCTGCCCGGGAACCGACCACCACCTGATTTTTACCGACATCCAAAGCCACCACATACAATGGTTCTGCCGCTGCCACCCCAATACCACGCCGCTGACCAATAGTGTAGTGATGTACACCAGTATGCTGACCCAGAACTTGACCTTGGCAGCTCACGATATTCCCTGGTTTTTCCGGCAGATATTGATCTAAAAATGACTGCATCGAACCATGTTTTTCGACCAAGCACAGATCCATACTCTCCGGCTTTTCGGCAGTAGAAAGGCCAAGTTGATTAGCAATCTGACGAGTTTCGGTTTTGTGCATTTCACCCAGGGGAAACACGGTAGCAGCCAGCACATCTTGGGTCAGGTCATAGAGAAAATAGGATTGGTCCTTGGATTTATCTACCGCCCGCCGCAATTGATAACGGCCAGTATTAGCATTAAAGTCAATCCGGGCATAGTGACCAGTGGAAATTTTGTCGATGCCCCATTGCTCTTGCGCATATTTCACCATCGGGCCAAATTTCACCGCACTGTTGCATTGTGAACAGGGTAACGGCGTAATTCCCGCTGCATACCCACTCACTAAATAGTTCACAATATATTTTTCAAACGTTGCGCGGCTATCGACGATATGATGTTCGATGTTCAACTGTTCACAAATCCGCGCGGCATCGGTCATGCCTTCCGAGCAACACTGTCCCTTACCCTTCATCAACCACAGGGTCAAACCCACCACTTCATAACCCTGACGACAGAGTAAGGCCGCAGCCACGGAGCTGTCCACGCCACCAGAAAGGCCGACGACGACTTTTTTCATGATCTCTACATCAAATTTCTAGTTCCTAATTTATTATGGCCTACTTTTCCGACCCATCTGACATCCGCAAGTTGATTGCCGACTATGCCCAAATGAAATGTCTATGGCTCGATACAGAGGTGGCCGATTGCTTTACGCGCCAACCGCGTCTCTCCCTGATTCAGATCTCACATGTGGCTGACGATTTGGAGGGCGATCGCGCAGCGGTATTAGATGTTTTAGATCAAGCCGATTTGGTGGCCGAATTCGTGACTGCTATTATGAGCAACCCTGAAATTGAAAAAGTTTTTCACAATGCCTCTTTCGATTTACGCTATCTGGGCGGCACCCAAGCGACGAATGTGACTTGCACGCTCAAAATGGCCAGGAAAACGCCAGCGCATCTATTACCTGTTCTGAACCACAAGCTCAAAACCCTAGCCGAACACTTTATCCCCAACGCCACAGTGGACAAAAGTGAGCAGGTGAGCGATTGGGGACAACGACCACTGACTGATAGCCAACTTTTTTACGCTCAAATGGATGTGGTGTATTTAGCCCAGATTCATCAAAAACTTTTACAGCTTTATTATTAGACTAGACTGCATTCACCTCAAAACTAAAACGATCCCCATCCCCCTTCCCATCTCTGGAAATTAGTTGTAGCATTGATCCCATACATAAAAAACCCTTATTAGAATTTACGGGGATCGCCATGCAGGCTATTAACGAAAGCAGCTGGATCACAGAAGTTTTGAGTTCATCTCGTCGGATGCCGATCCTGGTAAACTTTGGCGCTCCTTGGTGTGGATTATGTAAGGTTCTACAGCCATTGCTCAATCAGTTTGAACCTCACCAAGCGGGTCAAGTAAAGTTAGTCAATATCAATACTGACGAAAACCTAAAATTAGCCAACACGTACAAAATAACCACTCTACCGACGCTTCTACTGGTAATCGATGGTGAAATTGTGCAGCGACTGGAACGGTTTGGCAATCGCGATGATTTGCGCCGCAGCCTAGAGCAAATTGTGATCCCGGCTGAAACAGTGTCTGTCTAAAATATTTGGATTTACATAAAATATTCATGATTCGATGTCAGTGATACTGGGCACGATTATGATGATGTAAGGTGTTTTGAACTCTTTCTCTACAGCAAGAGTGCTAGCATCTACTGGACTATTATTAATCGAGCTAATGGAATCACTTTATACATATGCGTGGCTGATTCCGGTTCTGCCGTTGTTGGGAGCCGTGCTAGTTGGTTTGGGTTTAATCTCTTTCAACAAGTTTACAAACAACTTGCGGCAGGCCAATGCCGTAGTAATTATTTCTTTAATCGGTGCCGCCCTGGCGATGTCTGGCGGTCTGCTCTGGAGTCAGATTCATGGCCATCCGACCTATTTGTATTCCTTTGAGTGGGCAGCAGCCGGGAATTTTCATCTGACGATGGGCTACACCGTCGATCATCTAACGGCACTGATGCTAGTAATTGTCACCACAGTGGCTTTGTTAGTGATGATCTACACCAACGGCTACATGGCTCACGACCCCAGCTATGTAAGGTTCTATGCCTATTTGAGTCTCTTCAGCTCTTCGATGTTGGGCTTAGTAATTAGTCCTAATTTGGTGCAGGTTTATATTTTCTGGGAATTGGTGGGGATGTGTTCCTACCTGCTGATTGGTTTTTGGTTCGATCGCAAAGCTGCTGCCGATGCCTGTCAAAAAGCCTTTGTGGTCAACCGGGTGGGGGACTTTGGTTTACTACTAGGAATGCTCGGCTTATACTGGGCAACTGGTAGCTTTGATTTTGTCATCATGGGCGATCGGCTACAAGAGCTAGTCAGTTCCGGGGCGATCAGCAGTGGTTTAGCCATTGTGTTTGCTATTCTCGTTTTCATGGGGCCAGTGGCCAAATCCGCGCAAGCACCGCTCCATGTGTGGCTACCGGATGCCATGGAAGGTCCTACACCTATTTCGGCCTTGATCCACGCCGCGACAATGGTCGCCGCTGGGGTATTCCTGATTGCGCGTATGTATCCAGTGTTCGAGCATATTCCCGCCGTCATGAATGTGATTGCTTGGACGGGTGCCACCACCGCCTTTATTGGGGCAACCACGGCCATTACTCAGAACGACATCAAAAAAGGCTTGGCCTATTCCACCATGTCGCAGCTCGGCTATATGGTCATGGCCATGGGGGTTGGAGCTTACTCAGCTGGTCTCTTCCACCTGATGACTCATGCTTACTTTAAGGCCATGCTGTTCTTGGGTTCTGGCTCAGTGATTCACGGCATGGAAGAGGTGGTTGGTCACAATCCAGCGCTAGCGCAAGATATGCGACTGATGGGTGGTTTGCGCAAGCATATGCCCATTACGGCCTTAACTTTCTTGCTGGGTACCTTGGCTATTTCTGGAATTCCACCTTTTGCTGGTTTTTGGTCAAAGGACGAAATTTTGGGCGAAGCTTTTAAGGCTAATCCGGCTTTATGGGTAGTAGGCTGGCTAACCGCCGGGATGACAGCTTTCTATATGTTTAGAATGTATTTCAGTACTTTTGAAGGCGGTTTTCGGGGTCAGGATGAGGGAATTAAAGCCGAGTTACTCGGTTTGCCCAACTTTGGTCCAGGTGCCATGAATGTGCAAGAGCTAGCTCATCCAGAAGTTCACGACGATCACCATGCCGATACTCCCCATGAATCACCATGGAGCATGACTTTACCACTGGTGGTACTAGCAGTGCCTTCAGCATTGATTGGATTAGTGGGAACACCTTTTCATAATTATTTTGCGGAGTTTATTCATGCACCTGGTGTCGCCGAGGCAGCGCATGAATTCGACATGATGGAATTCCTCATTATGGGTGGCAACTCAGTGGGCATTGCCATGATTGGCATCACGCTGGCCTCATTGATGTACCTACAAAAGAAAATCAATCCCCGTGAGATTGCGGCCAAAATTCCAGTTCTCTATCAGTTATCACTGAATAAGTGGTATTTCGATAATATCTATAACCAAGTGTTCGTGGTCGGCTTGCGGCGGTTAGCACGACAGGTAATGGAAGTAGATTATCGAGTGGTAGATGGGGCGGTGAACCTGACGGGTCTGGCCACATTGCTAGGCGGTGAGGGACTAAAGTACTTGGAAAATGGCCGTGCTCAGTTCTATGCGCTGATCTTTTTTGGTGCCATCTTAGGTCTGGTGGTAATCTTTGGGGTAACTTAAAAAACTGATTAAAACATAGGCAGTGCCTATGTTTTAATCAGTTTAAGATGATTGACCACTAGGAAATAACCGTTAAACTATGTATCGGCGCTTTTATATTCATTATTGCTATGCTTGCTCAAGATCAACATGATGTCGTTGTAATTGGCTCTGGAATTGGCGGGTTGGTAACAGCCACGCAGCTCGCGGCCAAAGGTGCAAAAGTATTGGTCTTGGAGAGTTATTTAATTCCGGGGGGGAGTGCGGGATACTTCGATCGCGCAGGCTACCGTTTTGATGTCGGGGCCTCGATGATTTTTGGGTTCGGGACTCAGGGTACAACCAATCTGCTGACCAAAGCTTTAGCTGATGTGGGAATGAGTATTGAAACCATCGCTGATCCGGTGCAAATCCATTACCATTTGCCAGAAAATTTAGAACTCAAAGTCCATCGCGACTACGAGCAATTTATCCAAGAACTCATTAGCAAGTTTCCCGGGGAAGCCACAGGCATTCGCAAATTCTATGACGAATGCTGGCAGGTGTTTAATTGCCTGAATTCGATGGATTTGCTATCCCTCGAAGAAATTCGCTATTTGACCCGTGTCTTTTTCCAGAAGCCTCTGTCTTGCTTGGGTTTAGCTAAATACCTACCAGTGAATGCCGGAGACATTGCGCGGAAGTATATTAAAGATCCGCAAGTCCTTAAATTCATTGATATCGAATGCTATTCCTGGTCGGTAGTCCCCGCAGATCTAACCCCGATGATTAATGCCGGGATGGTTTTCGCCGATCGACATTATGGCGGCATCAATTATCCCAAAGGCGGCGTCGGTCAGATTGCCCAAAAGCTCGTAGAGGGTCTAGAAAAACACGGCGGCGCTATCGAATACCGCGCCCGCGTCCAGCAAATCATCATGGCTGGCGGTCAAGCCGTTGGTGTGGAGCTAGTTAATGGCAAAAAAATCTATGCCAAAAAAGTTGTTTCTAACGCCACTCGTTGGGACACCTTTGGTAAACTACTGGCCGATGTGCCGTTACCGAGTCGTGAACAAAAATGGCAGCAGTCCTATCAAAAATCACCAAGTTTTCTGAGTCTCCACATTGGAGTAGCCGCCGCCGTGCTGCCCACCGGTACCGAATGCCATCACATTCAGTTAGCCAATTGGGATAATATGACACAGGCGAGAGGCGCGGCCGGCGTGCTGTTCGTTTCTATCCCCACGCTGCTCGATCCCGATCTGGCACCGCCGGGATACCACATCATCCATGCTTTTACACCAAGTTGGCTAGACGATTGGCAAGATTTGACTATCGCTGAATACGAACAACAAAAAGAAGAACAGGCCGGGGTGTTGATCGATCGACTAGAGCAACTCTTTCCCGGTTTAGACCAGGGTATCGATTTCCTAGAAGTTGGCACCCCGCGCTCTCACCGCCGTTTTCTGGGTAGAGTCGATGGCAGTTATGGTCCCATGCCCCAGCGCAAACTAGCTGGCTTACTGCCGATGCCGTTTAATCGCACCTCAATACCAGGACTGTACTGTGTGGGGGACAGTACTTTTCCGGGTCAAGGACTAAATGCTGTAGCTTTCTCCGGCTTTGCTTGTGCCCACCGCATTGCGGTAGATCTGGGCTTATGATTAGCGATCAGTGGCTATTTTACGCGCATCGAGATTTATTTTTTCTATCTAAACAGATGTGGCGCTGCTGTCTGAAACAGAGAGATCGTGCCATCTGCTATTAGTTGCACAGCGATCGCTAAGATGAAAAACCCCAGCACTCGATTTAAAGCCCCCAGACCATTACGACCCAAAATTGACAACAGCGACTCCCCGAGCACCAGACAGACATAAAGCAAACCGCCAAATAGTATTATCCCCATCAGACAACCAAGATAATCGCTCCATTGAGTCAATCTGGTGGCTAACCCGATAGTCACGCCGATCGATCCGGGACCCGCAATCAGGGGAATGGCCATAGGGGTAAACGAAATATCTTCTTTTTCTGACCCGGCTTGCTGCTCAGAGTCAGTCAATCGCTGTCGGCTGGTTACCATTTCCCAAGCGGCATTAGCAACTAGTAAGCCACCGGCGATGCGCAATACATTTAGAGAAATACCAAAAAACTCCAGAATCGTACGACCGCCAATCAAAAATACTGCCAAAATCAAAACCACATTAATCGCCGTTCTGCGAGCTTGATTCCGGCGTTCGCTCCGGCTATCTTTGGCTGTCAGACTATAGAAGATCGGTACGGCTCCGATCGGGTTTGCGATGGGAAATAGAGCAGCTAAAGTACCGATTGTATAAGTTAGTGTTCCTGGCATCATGCCAATTCGAGTCCTCAAAACGACACTTTTTGTATTATTACAGCAATCAAGATTTCCAGAGATATATTTACCTCACAAGATCCTCACATTTTGGACTTAGGATACAAAGCAATAACTACATGTCAAATTGCCATTGAGAAATGACTTTCTGTGCCAACCATCTACATTGGAAGCAATACAATAATGTTTACCTCAGAGCTAAAATCAGAGCTAAAAGCAACCCCTGACTCGCCAGTCTATGCAACTGACCTGGACGCTTTTGGCGATACCAGATCTACCATTCAGGGGAATCCATTAAGTACGATCGAACTGCACCATTTAAATGCCTACTGGAATGCCTGTAACTACTTAGCGGTAGGCATGATTTACCTACAGGACAATCCGCTACTGAAAGAGCCACTCCAGCCCCAGCATATTAAAAACCGCTTACTGGGACACTGGGGTTCTAGCCCCGGCCTGTCTTTTACTTATGTACATCTCAATCGCCTGATTAAAAAATACGACCTCAACATGATCTTTCTCGCTGGGCCAGGTCATGGCGCACCAGGAATTTTGGGGCCAGTTTACTTAGAAGGCACCTACTCCGAAGTTTATCCCGATAAAAGCGAAGACGAAGAAGGTCTGGCTCGATTTTTTAAGCAATTTTCATTTCCAGGCGGTATTGGCAGTCACTGCACTCCCGAAACACCTGGTTCGATCCATGAAGGAGGTGAACTCGGCTACAGTGTTGCCCACGCTTACGGAGCGGCCTTTGATAACCCTGACCTAATTGCAGTAGTGATGGTGGGTGATGGCGAGGCCGAAACCGGGCCACTGGCCACAGCTTGGCACTCCAATAAGTTCCTCAATCCCATGCGGGATGGAGCAGTCCTGCCTATTCTGCATCTGAATGGATACAAAATCAATAATCCCACCGTGTTAGCACGGATCAGCCAGCCAGAATTAGAGTATTTGTTCAAAGGCTATGGCTACACTCCTTACTTTGTGGAAGGATCTGACCCGGCGAGCATGCATCAGGCAATGGCTGCCACCCTCGAACACTGCCTGACTGAAATCCAGCTGATTCAGGCAGCTGCCCGCACTAGCAACACCGTTACCCGACCCTGCTGGCCAATGATTATTTTACGCAGTCCCAAGGGCTGGACTGGTCCAAAGGAAGTAGATGGCCATCAAGTTGAGGGCAGCTGGCGATCGCACCAAGTTCCCCTGACCAATGTCAAGGAAAACCCTACCCATCTACAATTATTGACAGACTGGATGAATAGTTATCAGCCAGCAGCACTATTTGACGAAACCGGACAACTACGACCAGAACTACGGGCATTAGCTCCCCTCGGCAATCGCCGCATGAGTGCCAACCCCCATGCCAATGGCGGCCTATTGCGCAAAACCCTGAAGATACCCGACTTTCGAGCCTATGGGTTAGCAGTGGTCAAACCAGGTGCGATCGAAGTGGGGAATACTCAGCCCCTGGGCATTTTTCTGCGCGATGTGATGCGTAGCAACATGAGTTGTTTTCGGGTCTTCGGGCCAGACGAAACAGCTTCTAATAAGCTTCAGGCCATCTATGAAGCTAGCAAAAAAGTGTGGGTGGCCGAATATTTAGCAGTCGATCGAGATGGTGGCGAGCTAGCGACCGATGGGCGCGTCATGGAAATCCTCAGTGAACATACTCTAGAAGGTTGGTTAGAGGGCTACTTGCTGACTGGTCGGCACGGTTTTTTCTCGACCTACGAAGCCTTTGTCCATGTCATCGACTCGATGATTAATCAGCATTGTAAGTGGCTAGAAATTTCTAGCCAGATTCCTTGGCGATCGGCGATTTCTTCCCTGAACTTACTCATTACCTCCACCGTCTGGCGACAGGATCACAATGGCTTTAGTCATCAAGATCCAGGCTTTTTAGATCTAGTCCTGAACAAAAGCGCCAACGTAATTCGGATCTATCTGCCCCCCGATGCGAATACGCTCTTATCGATCAGTAACCACTGTTTGCGCAGTACCAACTACGTTAATGTCATCGTGTCCGATAAGCAGAATCACTTGCAGTACCTCGATATGGAGAGCGCTATTCAGCACTGTACCAAAGGGTTAGGTATTTGGGAGTGGGCGAGTACCGATGCTGGACAAGAACCCGATGTAGTGATCGCTTGTGCTGGTGATGTTTTAACCCAGGAAGCCCTAGCGGCAACGGTTTTACTGCGCGAGCATTTTAGCGATCTAAAAATTCGGTTTATCAACGTTGTAGACTTGCTGCGACTCCAACCAGAAACTGAGCATCCGCATGGGTTATCCGATCGCGACTTCGACTCGTTATTTACTCTCGACAAACCCATTATTTTCAATTTCCATGGTTATCCCTGGCTGATTCACCGCCTGACCTATCGGCGGACTAATCATGATAATTTGCACGTTCGCGGCTACCGCGAAAAGGGTAATATCAACACGCCCTTGGAGCTAGCCATCATTAACCAAGTAGATCGCTACAGCTTGGCGATCGATGTAATTGATCGGGTGCCCCGGCTCCAAGTAGCTGGTGCCCATGCTAAGGAACAACTCAGAAACCAACAAATCGCCTGTCGTCACTATGCTCAGGAGTATGGCATTGACCAGCCAGAAATCGTCAACTGGCGATGGCCATACTTGACAACAGTGGAAGCTGCCGCCAGAACTGGCGGCAGCACGGCAACACTATGAAAATCTTAGTGCTCAATGCCGGTTCTAGCAGCCAGAAAAGCTGTCTGTACGAAATAGAAGGCCCAACTCTACCCAGTCAAACCCCGCCACCTCTGTGGGCAGGTCAGATCCCGGCAATCGATCAGCTCACCGATATTGATGTTGTTGGGCACCGGATAGTACATGGTGGATCGCATTATCGGGAGAGCGTAGTTATTACGGCTGAAGTGAAGACCGCGATCGCTGGTCTAGCTCGCTTTGCCCCGCTCCACAACCCGATCAACCTAGAGGGCATCATAGCGATGGAGAAAGCCTGCGGTCACATTCCACAGGTGGCGGTTTTTGATACGGCATTTCATGCCCGGTTGCCGCTCGCTGCAACGATTTACCCTGGCCCCTACGACTGGTACGAGCAAGGCATCCGCCGCTATGGATTTCATGGCATCAGTCATCAGTATTGCGCAGAACGCACTGCCCAGCTCATGGGTCGCAGTTTGGCAGATCTGCGGCTAATTACCTGTCACCTGGGCAATGGCTGTTCGCTCGCCGCAATTCGCCACGGTCATAGTGTTGATACCACGATGGGATTTACTCCTCTAGAGGGCCTCATGATGGGTACCCGATCGGGTTCGATCGATCCCGGTATTTTGATTTATTTATTGCGGCAAAAAGGCTATAGCGCTGACCAATTAGAGCAAATTCTCAATCAAAAATCTGGCCTTCAGGGAATTTCAGGTTTATCGGCGGATATGCGAGAAATCACCGCAGCAGCTACGGCTGGCAACCCGCAGGCGCAGCTGGCCATTGATTTATTTATCCATCGCCTGCGCTCAGCCATTGGTGCCATGCTCACTAGTCTCGATCGATTAGATGCCCTGATCTTTACAGCTGGCATTGGCGAGAATTCTGCTTTGATTCGAGCGGCGGCTTGTGCCGCCTTAGATTTTTTGGGACTGAAAATAGATCACGACAAAAATGAGCACCAGCCAGTTGATTTAGATATTGCCGCAACAGAATCAGTAGCCAGAATTTTCGTGATACATACCCAAGAAGATTGGGCGATCGCCCAGGATTGTTGGCGGATCTTAAATTTGTTAAAGCAACATTAAAACCGCTATCTCTATGTATAAACTAATTCAAGCAGTCTTAAACAGCGACGACAAGCAGGTTCTTCAGCAGCTAGTGAATACTTTGAGTGCCTCCGGTAATCGCTATTTTCTGCGCAACGAAATCTTACAGGCGTTTACTGACTACTATCACCACCTACCACAGCCCAGTCAAGCGTATCACAGCTCTTCGTTGAGTCAATTGATGCACTATACCCATGAAATGATTGTGGCGGAGGACAGCATTTGGCTGGTGCTACGTCCCTGGATTGCCAGTCAGCAGGTCTGGCAACTGACTACTGACCTGTCCAGTGGCTCACAAATGACGCTACCGGCGCTCCTCGATCTGCGCGATCGCCAAGTTAATCGCTATCAGCCCCATATTCTCAACATCGACTTTAAACCTTTTGATCAAGGTTTACCAGTCATCGACGATCCCCGCAATATTGGTCAGGGTCTGGCTTTTCTCAACCGCTACCTGTGTAACAAGCTATTGACCGAATTCCAATATTGGTTAGAAGCCTTGTTTAATACTTTGCATGTCCTCGCCCAAGATGGGGTACAGATATTAATCAACGATCGCATTCAATCTGGGGTCGAGCTATCACAACAGGTCAAACAGGCGCTCCAGTTGCTAGGTGAGTATGCCGCCGACTATCCCTATCAAAAAGTTCAACTCGACCTCCAAGCACTGGGTTTTGAGCCGGGTTGGGGCAATACAGTAGCGCGCGCCCGCGAAACCCTCGAACTGCTGCATCGCCTGATCGAAGATCCCGAACCGGCTATTTTAGAAGCCTTTGTTGCCCGCGTGCCAGCCGTCTTTCGGGTAGTGCTAGTTTCCGTGCATGGTTGGGTGGGTCAAGAAAGCGTGTTGGGTAGACCGGAAACCCGCAGTCAGGTCGTCTATGTGCTGGAACAAGCCCGCAGCCTAGAAAAACAACTCTGGGCAGATATTCAGCAGTCCGGTCTAGACTTGCTGGGCATCCAGCCCCAGATAATTATTCTGACGCGCTTGATTCCGAACTGTACAGAAATGCAGTGTGAGCTGCCCTGGGAAAAAGTAGATGGCACCGACTATGTCTGGATTTTGCGCGTACCATTTCAGGAATTTAATCCAGCTGTCACCCAGAACTGGATTTCTAAGTTTGAGATTTGGCCTTATCTAGAAAGCTTTGCCAGCGATGCCGAACGGGAGCTAATGGCCAAACTTGGTGGCAAACCCAACTTAATCATTGGCAACTATAGTGATGGCAATCTCGTGGCTTCCCTACTGGCTCATCGTCTCCAAGCCATCCAATGCAACATTGCCCATTCCTTAGAAAAGCCGAAATATCTATTCAGCAATCTCCATTGGCAAGATCTAGAAGAGCAATATCACTTTTCTGCCCAGTTTACTGCCGATCTCATCAGCATGAATGCGGCTGATTTCATCATTACATCGTCCTATCAAGAAATTATGGGTACCCCAGAGATTATGGGTCAGTATGAGTCTTATAAGTACTTTACAATGCCTAACCTGTACCATGTTATTGACGGGATCAACTTGTTTAGCCCCAAGTTTAACCGCGTGCCACCGGGCGTAGATGAGCAAATATTCTTTTCTTACCATCAGGTTCAGCATCCAGACGCGGCTGAACTTGCGCGCATGGCATCATTGGTTTTTGAGCAGGAAGATGAACATATTTCCGGTCATCTCGATCAGCCGCATAAACGCCCGATCCTGGCTGTTGCGCCGATCGATACCATTAAGAATTTGACTGGTTTAGTGGAGTGCTTTGGTCGTAGCTCAGAATTACAGGCGCACTGCAACTTAATTCTGGTCACGAATGCCTTGGAAGTAGCCGATACGATGAACGCCGATGCCGTCGATGAGATCGCCAAACTACGCGCCCTGATTGACCAATATAGTCTACATGGACACATCCGGTGGTTAGGGGCGCGGCTACCGGCGCGCGATCTGGGAGCTGTCTATCGTTCGATCGCCGATCGCCAAGGAATTTTTGTCCACTTCGCTTTATTTGAAGCCTTTGGCCGCACGATCTTAGAGGCCATGATTTCGGGGTTGCCCACCTTTGCCACGCAATTCGGCGGTGCCTCTGAAATTATCCAGGATGGCACCAATGGCTTTCACATCAACCCGACAGACTTAGATAGTACTACTGCGAAGATCCGGCACTTTCTGGAACAATGCGCCAGCCGGCCCGCCTATTGGCAGGAAATATCCGATCGCGCTATTCAGCACATTCAAGAACAATATAACTGGTCAACTCACGCCCAAAAAGTGCTGCTGCTCACCAAAGTTTACAGCTTTTGGAACTACATTGATGTCGATGGCCGGGACGCGCAGCAACGTTACTTGGAAGCCTTATTTTATCTCCTCTACAAGCCCAGAGCAGAGCAAATTTTAGCAACACACCTCCAGCGGGTAACATGAACAATCCCACTCCTGATTTGATTTATACCGACTGGACACTGATCGAGTCTCAATTTGCCCCCGAGAAATTACAGGCTAGAGAAACTGTGTTCACGATCGGCAATGGTTATTTAGGAACGCGGGGTAGTTTTGAGGAGGGCTATCCCAATGCCCTGCCCGCCACCTTAATACACGGAGTATATGACGATGTCCCGGTAGTTTATACCGAGCTAGCCAATTGTCCAGACTGGCTGTCATTGGTAGTGATTATCAACAGCGAGCGGTTTCGGCTGGATCGCGGCGAAGTCATTCACTACGAGCGGCAATTAGACTTGCAACATGGCATATTGAGTCGGTCAGTGCGCTGGCGCAGCCCCACCGGAAATACCGTCGATTTACGGTTTGAGCGCTTTGCCAGTCTGGCCGATCAGCAGGTCTTAGGACTGCATTGCCAAATCACCCCAGTAGATTTTACGGGCACGATAGAAGTGCAATGTGGGATCAACGGCTATCCCCAAAATCAAGGCTTTGATCACTGGGAGCGCTTAGAACAGGGCCAGTTAGCACAGGGGATTTGGCTCCAGATGCGCACGCGCAGTTCACGCATTGAACTCGCCATGGCAGCCAAAATGACGGTGATTGGTATTGATGCCGCATTGCAGGTGACCAATACTCCTGGCTACCCCACGATCACAACCACCTTTATCGCGACAGCTGGACAGACAATTACGATCGAAAAAATCGTGACGATATGCACCTCCCAAGAAACCGATCTAACCGTCCCAGCCGCTGAACATAAATTGGCTGATCTGCCATCTTACCCAGTATTGCTGGATGCTCATCAGCAAGCATGGCAAGCAGTTTGGCAAGATAGCGATATTGAAATTGGCGGCAATAGTCCAGCGCAGTTGGCCGTGCGCTACAACTTATTTCAACTCTTGATTGGAGCCTCGTCGTCCAATGATCGGGTCAGTGTTCCGGCCAAAACGCTATCGGGATTTGGTTATCGGGGTCATGTTTTTTGGGATACCGAAATTTTCATCCTGCCTTTTTTTACTTTCACCCAGCCGGCGATCGCCCGTAACTTATTAACCTATCGCTATCACACTCTGCCTGGTGCCAGACGCAAGGCCAACCATAGTGGGTATCAAGGAGCGATGTTTTCTTGGGAAAGCGCGGCTACTGGTGATGAGGTGACACCCCGGTGGTCGATGCCCCATGATTCTTATGCCGAAGAAGTGCGTATTTGGTGCCGCGATCGGGAAATTCATATCAGTGCCGATATTGCCTATGCGGTGTGGCAATACTGGCAGGCCACGGATGATGATGATTGGCTGCGCGACTACGGCGCCGAAATCATTTTAGATACTGCTCTTTTTTGGATGAGTCGCTTGGAGTGGAATGGGCAAAAAGAGCGATATGAACTTTGTGGCGTGATTGGTGCCGATGAATACCATGAACAGGTGAATAACAATGCCTTTACCAATCGCATGGTGCAGTGGCATTTAGAAAAGGCGGTGGCCGTTGATGAGTGGTTGCAGCAAAAATTTCCAGATCGGGCGGCGGCCTTGGCTAAAAAACTACAAATCACCCCCCTCCGACGACGGAGCTGGCTAGCGATGATTGCCCAGATCTATATTCCTGACGATGCAAACACCAGACTGATTGAGCAGTTTGAGGGGTTTTTTCAGCTCCAGGATATTAATTTAAGTGACTATGAACCCCGCGATCGATCGATGCAAGCAGTTCTCGGCATTGACGAAACGAATCGGCGGCAAGTCCTGAAGCAGCCCGACGTGCTGATGCTACTCTATCTGATGCGCGGCACCTCAGAATTTTCCGATGGCCGGGAAGTGTTGCAAAAAAACTGGGACTATTATGCGCCGCGCACCGATATCACCTATGGCTCATCACTAGGGCCAGCCATTCACGCCATCCTGGCTGCCAACCTGGGTGTAACCGATCCCTATGAACATTTTATGCAGGCAGCCCTCGTCGATCTCGCCGATAATCGGGGCAACACTGGTGATGGCATTCACGCCGCTGCCGCCGGCGGTGTCTGGCAAGCAGTGGTTTTTGGTTTCGGCGGCATTCAACTGGGGGATAGTGGTCCGGTCGCCACGCCCCATCTGCCGCCCACTTGGACTCACCTCCGCTTCAAACTACACTGGCGCGGCACTTGGCACAGTTTCAATCTATTGCCAGCCCTGTGTCCAGTATCAGATATCCAGGGTTTTATCTTCGACCTCGATGGGGTGTTGACAGATACCGCCGAACTACACTACCACGCTTGGCAGCGATTAGCTGACGAAGCCGGACTACCCTTCAATCGACAGGCGAATGAGGCGCTCCGGGGGGTGGATCGCCGCGCATCATTGCAGCTCATCGTGGGCGAAAGGCAGTACTCCGCCGCCGCATTGCAAGAGATGATGGATCGTAAAAATCGCTACTATGTGGAATCGATCCAAACCATCACGCCCCAAGATGTCTTACCGGGAGTCATTGAACTATTAGAAGAACTGAAGCGATCGGGAATTAAAATTGCGATCGGCTCGGCCAGCAAGAATGCCCGCACGGTCATCGAAAAACTAGGGATTGCCGATCGAGTAGATGCGATCGCGGATGGCTCCAGTGTCGAAAAACCCAAGCCAGCTCCGGACATATTTCTGCACGCCGCCACTCTGTTGGGACTCGATCCCGCCCACTGTGTAGTGGTGGAAGATGCCCCCGCTGGCATTGCGGCAGCGATGGCCGCTGGCATGTGGACAGTCGGACTTGGTGCCGCTGTCAGCGTCGCCTCACCATCAGAGCAACAGGTGGGTGCAGCTCACATCGTGCTATCCAGCCTGCGGGGTATTCACCTGAGCGATCTCCAAACTGCCTTAGGCCACTACCCTATCCGATAGTACTCAGAAGGTGGACAG
Source organism: uncultured bacterium (assembly GCA_964247125.1). GTDB lineage: Bacteria > Cyanobacteriota > Cyanobacteriia > Cyanobacteriales > Chamaesiphonaceae > JAAFHZ01. The sequence continues at coordinate 5,993 of CAXTSZ010000001.1, read as the reverse complement.
CAGGCCGCAGCTATGTCTTTAGAGAGAGAGCCATACCAGCACTGTCTATTAAATGGGGCACTAAATCAGCAACTTAATTTGTACCGATCGGACGACTATATTTTAAGATTTGGGCTGTTAATATACAAAGCGTAAACTCTTAAATACTCAGGATTTTTTATGCCGCGACTACTTGGAAAATCCTCGAAAACCCCGGTGTATGTTGGCATCGCTGTCTTAGTGGCGATCGCCGGTGCCGTGGCCTTAGAGTACTCCGGAACGATAGATCTGGTACCCGGTTTTGGCCAAGATCACAACACTACCAAAAATTCTGAATCATTCTCTGAAAAATATCTAGCACCCTAGATAACAATTGATATATTCACTACCTAAACTAAACAATCTCTACAGCTCAGGCAGGTCACGATTATGCGGAAGGGAAAAGACATTGTAGGCAAGTCCGTTATCGCTTATGATTCCGGCGAAAGAGTAGAAACTATTGTAGATTTGATCTTTGATCAATATGACAACCGCTTACTGGGGTTTTTGATTGACGAGGGTGGTTGGTTTAGCAATGCTAAGATTTTGCCGCTAGAACTAGTGAAAGCGATTGGTGTTGATGCAGTCATCATTCCAGCAGAAGATGTCATTGCTTTCTCTAGCGAATATGCTGCTATCCATCAGATTTTAGAAAAAGATAACGTTCTCAACGGCACGCGCATCATGACCACCGATGGTCAAGATCTGGGTATCTTAGTTGACTTTTACTTCGACGAGTACACCGGGGTGGTCGAAGGATATGAAGCTTCGGGCGGACTGTTTGCCGATACTTATTCTGGGCGATCGTTTGTGCCAGCCCCCCAAACGCTCAAAATTGGTGAAGATGTAGCCTTCGTGCCGGCGGAAACAGCCAGTTTAATGAAAGAACAAGTCGGTGGCCTGAAAGCGGCGTTGCAAAATGCTGGCGACCAGATCCAGGAGACCGCCCAAGTAGCTGGTGAAAAATTACAAGAGACTGCTCAGATCACGGGGGAAAAACTCCAAGCAGCTCGGCAGGCTATCAGTACAAACGTTGCTGATTTGACAGTGGAGCAAGCGCAAGGACGACGGGTACAGCGATCGGTTTACACCCCAGAGGGCTATATTGTGGCGGCGCAAGGGCAGATCGTCACAACTCAGGTGATCGAGCGGGCTAAAACTAATCATCAAGAGTCTGCCCTGTTAGATGCCGTCGGCCTATCCGCGACTGGAGCGGCTCAATCTCAAGCCAATACTCTAGCCCAAGCCACTGGCCAGCAACTTAAAACAACCACGGCAGTGGCTCAAGAAGGTGCCGCCAATCTGTGGGATAAGGTGAAAGAAACTGCCAGCGATTTGCAGGGACGAAGTGCTGAGGCGATCAATGACCAACGGATTCAGGGCGCTTTGGGTCGTCCCACTACCCGGGTCATCTTCGATGGCAATGATGAGGTAATCTTGAATGTGGGCGAGCTAATTACTCACAAGGCGATCGATAGTGCTCGATCGGCGGGTGTCCTCAACCTCTTGCTAGACTCGGTTTATACCGAGACCCCCCACCTGCCCCTCGAAAATCTGCGGGCGCCAGCAGCAGGTCAATCAGCTCCATAGCTCACCAAAGACTTTAATTGATACCCATCACTGACAGCGGGCATCAATCAAAGCTGAAACATCTGCATACTTGTCACTATCGAGGGGGAACTAAAATTGACCGCTCACTCATTTGCGTTTTATGGATTAGCCTTCTTTGTAATTATCCTGGCACGATATTTTATTTTGGCAGGGGGAACGCATTTACTTTTGACTGGATTTTTGGGACAATCGCCGGCCACCAGTCCAGCGGTTATCGCCAAACAGCAGTCATTACCACCCTGGCGCGATATCCAACTTTCGGTACTTTCCTCGATCGTCTTCGCACTGAGTGCCGCAGCGAGTTTGTCAGCATATGACGCTGGGCAGACGCTGTTGTACACTGATATTCACCAATATTCCCTGTGGTATTTGGGAATCAGCTACATCGCCGTGATTATCCTTCAAGACACCTATTTTTACTTTTTACATCGACTGTTTCACCATCCTTTACTATTCCGCTGGTGGCATCAGGGGCACCACCGCTCACACCAACCCACCCCCTGGACTTCTTTCGCCTTCGATTTACCGGAGGCAATTGCCCAGTCACTGTTCTTGGTGGGAGTTGTTTTTGTAGTGCCGCTGCACTTTATTACGGTCATTGCAGTCTTAAGTACAATGACGGCATGGGGAATTGTGAATCATCTTGGACTGGAGCGGTTACCAGCCAATTTTCCGCATCATTGGTGTAGCCGCTGGTTTATCGGGCCAGCCCACCATGCCATTCATCATCGTCAATATACTTTGCACTATGGGCTGTATTTTACTTTTTGGGATCGGCAGCTCGGCACCCAGTCACCTCAATATGAACAGAATTTTGCGGCTCGCTTTCCCTCTATCAATCGGGAGATAACCTAGTTGAGAATAATGAAGCTACTTACTCCGATCGACAGATGAGTTAATTAATCAATGCAGATATGCTGAGGGTATACCAGTAACAATAAGTGCTGGTCTGTAAATTTCTCAAAATGTGAGCAGCAAGTATCATGACCACTCCCAGCTCTCAAATAAACTCCCCCCAAACAGATCCATTAGAAATATTAATTCCAGAAGACCAAGAGGGCACCGAACTATACGATTCTCCGACTCCAGATAGCTACGATGCGCATATCATTCCAGCTGAAACAGCTGCTCGCAAGGAGCGAGAGGGTGATAATTTCAAACATCTAACTGAACATCCGGCCGGATCGGACAGTATCGATACAACGGGTGGCTTTACAGTTGATAAAGAAGGGTTAGTCAATAATTTTGGTATTGAACCAGAAATGTACTATGAAACACCTGGAGATTTACCAGATGTCGAAAGTAGTGAATCAGAGCAGTGCGATACGTAAGAAAAGTCTGCGATTTTAGCTATCAGCAATTCGATCGCGTCCAGCTCTTTTAGCGTAATACAGGGCTTTATCAACTCGCAAGAGTAATTGCTTGGCATCATTTTCTTCACTGGGAATGATGCTAGCAACGCCAAAGCTCACTGTTACATACTCGCTCACAGCCGAATTTTGATGGGGCAAACGCAAATCTTGGATATTTCGCTGCATCATGGTAGCAACTTGCCTAGCTCCGACCAACGGGGTATTTGGTAACAGCACTACAAATTCTTCACCACCGTAACGGGCAGCCAGATCGGAAGATCGCCGGGCGGCGGCGGCAATAGCCTGTGCCACATAACGAAGACATTCATCACCAACTTGGTGACCATAGGTGTCATTGTATTGCTTAAAATAATCGACATCGCCCAAGATGAGGGAGAGCGGAGATTGTTCTCGTTTCATGCGCAGCCACTCTTGGTTCAGTCGATCGTCAAACTGCCGTCGGTTAGCAATTTGAGTCAATCCATCCAAGTAGGCTAGATCTTGTAACTCTTGGTTAGCCACTTGCAAGGCTTTTTCCACAGCCTGCCGCTGTTGAATTTCGAGCTGAAGGGCTTGAGTTCGATCGCTAATTTTTTGCTCTAGTGATCGAGAATATTCTTCTAGTTGTTGGCGCGATTGCTGGATCTCTTGCCCCATTTGGTTAAAGGATTTAGCGAGAGTAGATAATTCCCGAATCCCAGAAGTCTGTACCTGATAGTCAAAATCACCCTGAGCAATTTTCTGACTGGCTTGACTTAGCCCCCGAATCGGTTGGGAAAGCCACCGACTAATTAGGGTATTTAAAACAATTACGCCCAGTAAGGCCAGTAAACATAAGCCAATGGTTATTTTGGTGCCCGCATAAATTTGTGCCATCACATCCGACTCCGGGACAATCACCACCACCACCCAATCTAATCCTGGCTGTTGGGCAAAGGAAGAAACTTGGACTAATTGCGATCGATGATCTAGCTCAAAGTGAAATTTTTGACGTTTCCGCAGATTAGTGAAATCGCCGACTTGTTGCCGTAAGGCTTTTGCCGTCGACTGGATCAAAGGTGTTTGACTAACTAGGGCGTTAACTCGCTGCGGTGGCTGATTGGCCATCAACCGAAATGGTGCTTCTTGGCTAGAACTGGCAACCAATAATCCCGATCGCTCCATTAGGAAAGTCTGACCAGATGGGCTAACTGGGTTCTGAGCCAAAAACGATTGAATACCGGATAGTGAAATATCCGTAGCACTAACCCCCACCAACTGGCCAGTCAGCGTATAGAGTGGCTGACTGGCTGCAATAAAGACCGTGCCGGGAGTAAAGCCGGGATAAATACTAGTCCAGATTGCTTTTTTAGCGGCGATCGCTTCTTTGTACCAAGGACGAGTGCGGGGATCGAAAGCCGGTTTTTCAATTTTCAGCCGGGTAGTTCGCCGACCCTGTTGATCCGTGGCATAGTAATTACCAAAATGCTGGGTCGATCGGTTAGAGAGTGAGATCTGCAAGTCTTGATTGGCTCCGGGCCGCCAAATCCCGATACTATCACCGCTTTGCTCGGCACCTAAATTAATCCAGGTCAGATTATCAAACAACTGCATCTGCTGCCACAGATATTTCTCGCGCTGGGTGTTAGATTGCGCTAAGTTCAGATTTAAGTCACCCCGTAGTAAGGCATCACTGTTCAGCTGATTTGCTATCTGAGCAGTCGCCAGGTAGCTGGTTAATTTTTGCTCAACTCGCTTAATAACAGCATCGGTCAATTGATCTGTTAAATCTTCCACTGCTTTTTGACCATTACGGTAAGACAGATAGCCCACCAGAGTTACCACTGCTACCACTTGCAGGATAAACGGCAGGATCAGCATCCAAGGTAAAGCTATCTGCCAAGAGAGCTTTGGCCTTTTTTCAACCAGATGAACAATCGCCCCAATCCGAGTTTTATGTTGCATCGACAGTATTACCAGAGGGCACTCAAACTTGTAACTCTCTAGAATACACATATTTGCAGTCAATATTGATGCCTCAGCTACGTCCAGCAAAAAACCTTAAGATAGGAGGAAATAATATTAAGGCCAGATTTTTATGACAGAGCAAAGAACTGCCCAGGAATTATTCCAGGCCGCTTACGAGAATCGCTACACTTGGGCTAAAACATTTCCTGGCTACAGTGCCGATGTCCAGCTGACTCAAAATGGTGAAGTATTTCACGGTCAGGCTCAGGTCAATGCTGATTACAGCACGGCTGTGACCGGCATTGATAACAAAGAAGCTAGCGATGTGGTGAAAGGCCAATTGTGGGAGATCGCCGTGCATCGTGTCCGCCGCACCTTTGAAGAAACTCACAGCAAGAACACCTTTGAGTATGGCGATACCGATGCAACGGGCGCAATTGAAGTCCTCATTGGTGGCAAAGCCAGCGGTGACAAGTACAAACTTCGCAACAATGAAGTCTGTATGGTACACCGGAAGATTCACGGCACCATTGTTACCATCAACACCTCTAGTAGTCATGATACTGGTGCGGGCTATCTGTCGCATCAATATGACTCGGTGTACTCTGACCCGGCGACTGGTGAAGCAAAAGGTGGTAAAACTTTGTTTACTGACCTGTATAAACAGGTTGGCGACTACTTTATATTGAATGAACGCACCATGGCTGATGCCGAAACTGGTGATGCCGTGAAGATCGAATTCACCAACATTCAGATGCTAGCTGTGAAAGAAGCTATAGCCGCTACCGCCTAAATTTATTAGCTAAAAATCGCGCTCTGTGAAAACCATCTCTGCTGTATCAGAGATGGTTTTCACAGAGCGCGATTTTGCGCTTTTGGGGATAAAGTGCAGCGGTTAATTCTCAATCTGCCCGAATAGGTCTTCATCTGGTTATACTGGTCGAGAACTAGATACTGAGACTGGGTTGTACTATTACCGGGCACGGTATTTCGATTCGGCGGTTGGAAGATTTATTAGTGAAGATCCGATCGGCTTTAGTGCTGGGGATACCAATCTCTATCGCT